>JBBSBM010000045.1:0-55220 GCA_038251275.1 Aggregatilineales bacterium | reverse complement strand
TTTTGCCAGCTTGTCAAATTCCCCAACCCGCAATCCGGTCATGCTTAAAAATACAGGTGCATAGCGTCTTAAGTGATGGTATTGTAATGTCATTCCCTCAGTATACCCCTTTACTCGCCTAATCCTGAATGTTAACCTGTGAGCCGCCCACCGTGCAATTCAGTGAATAAACTGCCACGACTATCTTGTCCTGTGAAGTAGCACTTTATTTTATGCGAATGGATTTCACTATTGCATCGAGTATATCTAGGTTTGGGCTGAAATCAGCCGATGAGCCAGCATTTAGGGTATCGATAACCCGCTTGTAGTATTTAGACGGGTCTTTGAGCAATGCGCTGAGCTGGGCGGTGTTCGGAACTTTATCAGATAAGAGTTCCGTATCGGCACCGTGTTCAAGAAAAATGATAAAGTTGCCGCCGCGTGTCAATCCAGAGAAATCATAGCGGAGCGTATTGCCACCAATGTAGTAATCCATCTGGGCATAACGGGTAACGAAGCGGACTCCTTGCAGAGTATTGGTGTCAATATAGCTCATCTGGGCATGAATAAGCTGCGCTGCACCGTTATAGGGTGTGGGAATAAATACATGGCCGTCAGGCATATCTAAGGCCGGTTTCTCGGTTATGTAATATTTAAGCTCTTTGACATATTCATCCATCCCTTCGGTTGGGATGATACAGAAGGAGCTTCTAGAAATGTCGATGTAGCTAGGGTCATATAGTAAAGCAAAACAAACATGCTCCGGCAAAGGACTCATGGTTTTCCAATCGGCCAATTCCATCTTATATTGTGCGGCTTTGGCAAAGTTGCTATCAACATCAAAGCTGATGTTCTTGAACTTCACATGAGTCATGCCATTATCGATTGTGACTTTAATCTCAGGGCCATGAACTTGAAGGGATCGAATAAAGCCATCAAGCAGATTGAGGTTGGACGTAAATTCTTCACCTTTAGCGTTGGTTAGCTTACCGACAATATCCTTACGGTAGGCTTCAAAACGATTTTCAAAATCCGTTCCTGAATCGGATGAATCAGGCGTATTGGGCAACAGGCTGCTGTTTACCCTACCCTCGATGACTACATAATAAGCGTTGTCATAGGTCAGGCCGCTGTAAAGATAATCAACCGGATTAACGATAGGACGCACATCAAACGAGGTCTGCGTCAAGAAACGATAACCGCTGCCATTGGCGAAATCCACTTTGCTTGTACGGGCACGGAACAATTCTGGTTGACGAACAATGGAAAGTACCGGAATTTCATCTGTAGGAGCACGCCAACCTGAATCCCCTTCAAATTGTTTATAGAGGGTGGCAAACGATTTTTCGGTATCGGGTTCTTGCTTTATAAAATCTTCAACCGAATACACCCGCAGTGAAAATGGCAGAGATTTACCATTTGTGTCAGTAAAGCTGAACACAACTCCGCTAGGCGCAAAAGGTTGTGCCCCATCAAAATTGGGATCAACAAGAACAGGATCGGAATGAAACGCAGTCACATGGGCAGCCAAAGCTGGATCAAGTTGAAAATGAATATCTTCGTACTGATAATTCACTTCATCGGTGGGTATAAGCGTTTCTGGTTGGTTAGGGTCGTAGGGTTCCAACCAATAATCGGTTCCAGCCGCTTCGACCGTCCAGCCTTTAAGTCCGTTGTAATCAACGAGCCACCAATTCAGGCCGGCAGCACATACGGGGCCGTCAAGAACTTCAAAATGCTCGCCAGCCGGGATTTGGCCCAGCAATTTGCCCGTTTTGCTGGCTTCGTCACGTACATTATTGGAATTACCAGCAGTCACACGGCCTAATGCGCCGATGGTCAAACGCGGCGCAAGCGAATCGCCGCAAGGAGCGCCATGTGCCGCAACTGTGAATGGAGTTGAGAGCGAAACGGTGCTGATACACAGCATCCATATTAAAGCGAGTCGATTGAGCCATGAACGATAACGTGCCATCTTTTTCTCCCGTGTATTCTTATATGCAAGATTGTTTGAGAGTCAGTTTAAGTCAGGCAAGAAATTGCCGTAAGCGGCAGATGATGGATGTTTGCTCGGTCAAAAGGTGGAGTGGACAAAATTAATCAGCGAAACGCGGCGAGATAAACAAGAATGGGTTGTAGGTAAAAGGCATGCCTTTTCCACAAACAAAAAGCCCCTACCTTGTCGAGTAGAGGCTTCGTGATTATTTGCTGGAAACTGTCGAGACGCTTAGGCGACTTCGAGTTCAGCTTCGATGGCCACTTGGCATTCCAACTTGATCACTGACGGAATGGGGAAACCGTTGAACGGAACCGCATATTCGTTGGTGTATGCGCCAGTGTCCAAGAACATCAAACGGTCACCAATATGAATTTCGGGCAGTTCAAGGTTGCGAGCTACCACGTCACAGCTATCACAGCTTGGGCCAGCCAATGTATAAGAAATCATTGGACGATCATCGGCATCAGCCGCCAATACGCGCGTCACAGGGGGAAAGCCTTCGAAGGTTTCCATCATACCGTTGAATACACCCGCGTCCAGATAAAGCCACTCGTCACCACCGCGCTTGGCCTTGCCAACTACGCTGACGACCAGACGACCGGACTCACCAACCAAACCACGTCCCGGCTCCAGAATGAGCATAGGATTGGCATTGGGAATATATTGGCTCACGGCTTGCATCGTCAATTCGCCAATACCTTCAATGGTCGGGATGCTTGCGTCATGATAATGACCTGCCGGGAAACCACCACCAATGTCCAAGAAATGGAAGTGATGCCCACAGGCTTCGGCGCGTTCCCAGATCTCGCCACAAGCACGAATAGCGTTCACCCAATTGGTAGCACGCAGGCATTGTGAACCAACATGAAACGAAAGACCAATGGGTTCAAGCCCATATTCCTTAGCCATGTCAAACAGTTCCAGGGCTTCATCACCGCTCACGCCAAACTTGCCTGCCAGCGGCAGTACACTACCCTGATTATCCACTGCCAACCGCACGTAAACACGCGCACCGGGTGCATAACGGGCGACCTTCTCAACCTCGTAAGTCGAGTCGACAACCATCGCGTAAACACCTTCTTCAGCCATCCGTTGGATGAAAGTCGGGTTCTTGATGGGGTTACTGCAAATGATTTGTCTGCCAGTTGCGCCGACTGAAAGCGAACGTTCCAGTTCAGCCAACGAAGCAATTTCCAGCCCACCGCCCTTTTCGACCACCAACCGCATCACATCGGGGTTGGCATTGGCCTTAACAGCGTAGAATATTTGACCTTCGGGAAATGCATCCACGAATCGGTCATAGGTCTGGCTAATTTGTTCAAAATCGAGAACGAGAGCAGGGGTAACAAGATTCGGGTTGTTTATAGTGGTGTCCATGAGGACAGTGTTCATCGGCTTCTACGGGTCTCCATTCTGGGTGACTAGTCACGAATACTTTACAAGATAAAGGGGCGGCTCGTGGACCACCCCTTACTATATACTGATGATACATCTGAAACCCCTACGCGCAAGATCAAATTTTCGGGATTTCATTAAGATTTTGTGCGGATTTCTCATCAATTCCGCAGCGTTTTATTCAATATATCATAATGGAAGTATTGGGAACACATTACCCCAGTTATGAGGGTTGTTAAATTGAAAAGTTTTGTCTCAATCTAAGATGACCCAAACGCACGTTTTAAGGCATTTAGCTGATCTCGTTGGGCAGCCTGTGTCACTTGGGCATCAGCGACCATTCGGAAGCCGTGATAAGCGCCGGGATAGATGTGCAATTCAGTTGGCACACCGGCTCGCAACAAGCGGCGAGCATATTCCATATCCTCTTCCAGAAACAGATCAATAGCGCCCACATTAATAAATGTAGCGGGTAACCCCTCTAAATGCTCGGCACGTGCCGGAGCAGCATAAGACAAAATATCGGGGCCGCCGGGTTCTTGCCCTAACAGAGATGTCCAGCCAAAACGGTTAGCCTCCCGCGTCCAGATGAATTCTCCTGTGTAGGGATGCGGTTCCGCTAACGCAGCCGTGCGATCATCCAGCATGGGAGCAATTAGCAGTTGGAACATCAAATGGAATTCCCCACGGTCACGTGTCAAAAGTGCTAACGCAGCCGCCAACCCGCCACCCGCGCTGCTGCCACCAACCGCGATCCGCTTCGGATCAATCCCTAACTCGGCGGCATGAGTAGAAAGCCATTTCAAGGCCGCATAACAATCCTCGACCGGTCCCGGATAGGGTGTCTCAGGAGCCAAACGGTAGTCCACCGAAACGGCAGCGCACCCAACAGCCGACACAATGCTTTTGATCATAGCGTCTTCAGCATTAGCCGAACCCATAATATACCCGCCCCCGTGAAGCCATAACACAGCAGGAACGGCTCCCTGTACCGGAGTTGGCACGTAAACCAGCACCCGTACATCGGGGGATCCTTCCGGGCCGGGGATAAAATGCTCACTGATGGAAAGCGTAGGAGACGGGGACAAGTCTACAGATGAACGGCTCATGGCACGTACCTGCGGCAGGATCTCAGCAGTGAGTACGGTATCAGGAATATAGGCAAGGATAGGGACAAGCTCAGGATCAACAAGGTGCTTGGTCGTCATCGTAATTTCCTTCATTCGTGTTTTAACAGAATGGCTGACATCTCATAAGGCTTTAACAGATGCGCTTCAAGCTGTCGTGCCTCTTGGCTTCATTCGAGGTCGGCAATAAATAAAGTTTCGTCCCGCAATTATCGTTCCATCGTCCACTCTGTCAATGTGCCATTCTCATTCATGCCAATTTCAAGGAGACTGAGAAGTTACAGATTTACACCTAGATGCGCGTTATAATGTTCGCGTTCAATATTGAACAGGTAATTAAAATATTTCAAAGAGGGTTACGATGAAGCACATAAGTCTTTTGATTACAGGTCTTTTCATCGCAGTGATTATCTTCGCACTTGTAGCCTTTAGTCCCGGCAAACAAACGACGACCAGCCTTACAGCCGTTGAACATGCGGATACAGATGCTGTTGCCGACACAGGTGAAAAAGGTGATACCGTCGGTGATGTGCTGACGTTTGCTAATAAAGTTTATGACGAAAAAAATGAGAAAGAAGTCGGTTCGGATAATGGCTACTGCCTGCGTACAGCAGTGGGTTCGGCTTGGGAATGCAATTGGACACTCATGCTAGCAGACGGTTCCGTGGTGGTAGAAGGCCCCTTCTACGACACTGCTGATTCAGTCTTGGCAATTACCGGCGGAACAGGCAAATATGCTGACGCACGCGGTTCGATGAAACTCCACTGGCGCAACGATAAAGGTACTGAATACGACTTTGTGTACGAATTTGTCCAATAATACCTAACAGCAGAAAGAGGGTAAGTCTAAATCAGCTTACCCCTTTTACGGCTTGTACGGTATTCTTTTACTCGAACGCCTACAAGATTTGTACTCGTAAACCCGTCATTCCTGTTTTTGTAGCGGCAAGATTCGTCCACCCACGCTTATCTAACGAGAAATACGCGTTTCTGCAGCGCAGTTGCACTTGTCCGATGGTTAGCCGTGCGGCATTAGCCCTTGGCGAGGCAAAGTAAGGCACTTTTTTGCACCGGACAACTCCCTTTACACTCTTTCTTTTCTATTCACATAAAAATCACACAGCCTTACGGAATATTATTTCATTTATCGGCCTAAAATTACGGTATTGAAGTTATTGCATAAAGGTTACGTTATGCCCTACGAAATATCATGGTTGGTCGAAAAACGCGTGGTTTACACCCGTATGTACGGGTTTGTAACAGGTGAGGAATTAGCCAACCAGAACAAGGATATGACACCATTTGTGAAAAGTAGTGTACAACTCCTTCATACTATAACCGATGCTACAGATGGCATAGGTACGGATGTGAAGCTCCGTGATTTGCAGAAAGCTAACTTCACAGATATTGATAATTTAGGCTGGGCAATTTATGTAAGCCCCAGCAAAATGAACCGCTTTTTCGCCAGCGTCATTACCCAACTGAGTCACAAACGGGGTCGGCAATTCGCCACACTTGAAGAAGCCCTGAATTTCCTGAGTGATATAGATGACACGTTGCCCCCCATCACGATAGGTACTCATAGCCTTCAAACTGAGTAATCAGATCAACGCCTGAGCCTGAAAAGCAATACAGTAGGTGATATGCGGCTTGTCGCCAACAAAGTCTATGACGAAAACAAAATCAGCTACAAAATCTTATGCGTCATTATTTCACTTTGTGTGGCAAACTCACATCATCGAAATAGAGAATCAAAGAGAACAACAATGCCCTACGAGATGTCATGGTTAGTTGAAAAACGGGTCATTTATGCACGTATGTATGGTCATATGACTTCGGAAGAACTTACTGCATATTATCAATCAATGTTAACTCACGCTCGAGTAAGTGAACTGCTCCTCCACACACTTACTGATACAACAGACATCACAAGAATCGATATGGGACTTCGTGATTTACAGAACATGTCATTCGCGGGTATTCGGAATTTGGGATGGGCGGTATTCATTAGCCCAAGCAAAATTAACCGTTTTTTCGCTAGTGTAATTACCCAACTGAGCAAGAAACGTGGGCGGCAGTTCGCAACACTAGAAGAAGGTCTGAAGTTCTTGCAAGACATCGACGATACTTTACCGCCCATCACTCTCCCTATTAAGAGAGATGCTGCTTAGCGATTTTCGCATTAGGATGTGGTTTTAAATCAACCTTGGGTTGTGGTTTCGCCTTCCGCTGCATAATCGATGTCAAAAATCCTCGCAATCCAGCAAAAAGATACATCCGTTTTGGTGGATTGGCCTTTTTGGCTTCTTCAATAAGACGGTCATAAGCACGTTGTTTGATGAGTGCCCGATTGTATTCCATCCGGTTTTCAAGTTCGCGATAATCCATTGTCGTGTGACCTCGTCACTTAACGGTTGATATTTACAGCCTATGCCAAGTAAGAACCTTTGTGAACCGTTTTAGTATTTACTAAATGGTTGTACGCCGACCTCTGAATTGTAATAAGATAATCTTGTTATGATTCAGAGAGAGAAGAGCGATTGTGATTACTATGGTTGTCATTACGATAGATGTAACGCCCAATGACCTTGCCAATATTCGTTTTGGCTACTCACCACTGATGGAGCTCATCAGTAGTTACCGTGTTCTATTCAAGCCGGAAAAACAAGGGCAGTATCTGCGCTGGGTGGATGAAGCGAAGCAGGCACTAAATAATATGAACCTGCCCTATTTACACACCATGGCAACCATCCCTTACTATATTCCGGATTTTCTGACAGCCACACCTATCACCACCATTACCAACATTGAGGAAGAATTTGCACGGTTGCGTCAAACACCAATCGAGGTCATCCGCAAAAATATTACCTATGCCATTGAATTAGCTGGCGAGTCGGAAATTCTCTGCCACTTTATGGCCTACCCCCATGATGCGATGGAGTGCCTGATTGAAGAAATACAGATTTATTGGCAGCGAACACTGGCACATCACTGGTCGCATATGCAATCTGTGTTGGATGGTGATGTACTCTATCGAGCGAGGAGTCTCGCACTGGACGGCACAAAAGCAGTCCTTGAAGGCTTACATCCTGAACTGCAATTAATCAAAAACCAGTTGATATATACAGGATCAGAGAAACCAGAATGGTATAAGCGCAATTATCATCTGGAAGGAACTGGTGTGCAGCTTGTGCCAGCAATATTCGTTTGTAACTTAACATGGCAGATCGAACCCGAATGGCATCCCATGCTCTCATATCAATCACGCGGAACGGGTTTATGGTGGATGAAAAACACCGATGTCCCCAATCCCTCGCTCGAAATTGCTTTGGGTGCAGGGCGTGCACGGGTACTGCAAATGTTAGCCACCCCTGCCAGCACCGGTGAAATTGCCCGAAGTTTAGAAATCACATCCGGGGCGGCTTCCCAACACTTGAGCCGTTTACAACAGGCCGGATTGACTGAACCGCACCGCAGTGGCAAGCGTGTCTATTATCATCTAACACGACGAGGCGAAAAGCTGTTAGCATTATTCCTTTAAGGATAAGAAGATCTATTTTTCGAGGGCGGCTCATGAAGTCGCCTTTTTTATTTGTATAAATTTAATACTTGTTTACACTCAAAAAATTTATCATTAATCCATTCAGGATATGGGTTTAAAATTAATTTAGTCATATGACATAACTTCAATCATTTGCAATTTACACCGATAAAGGCAGTTCAGTTATGGGGCTTCATATTTATTGGGAAGATGATCAAAAGATCATTATCCGTCAGGTATATGATATGACTTGGACTTGGGATGAATATCTCGAAGCATTTGAGAAAATTCGCCAATTAGGACATGAAGTTAATTATCCAATCGGGCTTATCGCAGAACTCGGACTCATCCGAAGCGTACCACCAAATGCCATTGTGTACGGTGCGCGTGGCATTCGAAGTTTGCCAACCAATATCGTTTTATCAGCCATGGTTACACCGTCTCAATTGGCAAAAACATTACTGCACGTCATTTTGAAAGCCTCCCAACTCAAGAATGTGCAAACAGCCGCAACAGTCGATGATGCACGGCACAGGATTATGGAAAGACGAAATGCTGAGTTAGGGATAAATGCGAAGAGTTCCCCGTGAAATAACATCTAAACGTAGGGATTTGTCGATGGCAAATCCCTACATAATAATCAGTTTGTTGCTTATTCCTCTAATGTGCTCGTGTCGCCTTCCGGCAAACCCTGCGCCCGCGCTTTGAGAACACGACGCATAATCTTTCCCGACCGCGTCTTGGGTAATGCACTCACAAATTCGATCTTACTCGGCACAGCAATCGGGCCAACTTCGTGTTTAATATGGTCTTTCAACTTATCAACCATATCATCACTGGCTGAAAAACCCTGTCGCAATATGCAGTAGGCATAAATGACATTGCCGCGTATTTCGTCAGGTATTCCGATGGCTGCCGCTTCAGCAACAGCCGGATGACTCACCAATCCGGATTCGATTTCGGCGGTACCCAGACGATACCCAGACACCTTAATCACATCATCAATACGACCGATCACCCAGAAATAACCATCTTCATCTTTTCGAGCAGAGTCGCCAGCCATGTACCAATTCTTGCCGGGATAGGTGCTAAAATACGTTTTGACCATCCGGTCGGGATCGCCGTAAATCGTCCGGAGCATTCCCGGCCAAGGAGTCTTGATAACCAATTTGCCTTCGACACCGGGCGGGCAAGAATTACCCTCGTCATCCACCACATCCACATCAAGACCGGGGAATGGTTTGGTACAGCTCCCGGGTTTAAGCGCCACTGATGGCATCGGCGTAATCATGAATCCACCACCCTCGGTCTGCCACCATGTATCCATAATCGGGCAGCGACCACCACCAATGACGTTGTAATACCACTTCCATGCTTCGGGGTTAATCGGTTCACCAACCGATCCGAGTATGCGTAGGCTGCTCAGGTTATGACGCTTAGGCCACGCATCTCCAAAGCGCATCAAGCCGCGAATGGCAGTCGGCGCGGTGTAGAGGATGGTCACACCGTAATCTTCGACCATCTTCCACCAACGGTTAGGGAATGGGAAATTCGGCGCGCCTTCGTAGATAATCTCGGTTGCGCCCAGAATAAGCGGCGCATACACAATATAACTGTGTCCGGTAATCCAACCGGGATCAGCCGCACACCAGAATCGGTCTTCGTCCTTGATGTCAAAGACATATTCCAAAGTGGTCGACGTATAAACCTGATAACCGCCGTGTGTGTGCAAAATCCCTTTAGGTTTACCCGTTGTGCCGCTCGTGTAAAGAATAAACAGCGGGTCTTCCGCATCCATCACTTCAGTTTCACAAATCGTGCTGGCAATCGGCAGTGCCATCAGGTCGTGATACCAGAAATCACGTCCGGGCTCCATCTTTATTTCATGCCCGGTACGCTTAACCACGATGACATGCTCAACCACAGGCGAACGATGCACCGCTGCGTCTGCAATCTTTTTCAGTTCGACAATATTGCCACGCAGCCACGAACCATCGCAGGTAATCAGCACTTTGCTCTGCGCATCTTCAATACGGTCGGCCAGCGCGTTTTCACTGAAGCCGCCGTAAACAACACTGTGTACCGCGCCGATTTTGGCAGTCGCCAGCATGGCAATTACGAGTTCAGGAATACGTCCCATATAAATGGTGACGCGGTCGCCCTTCTTCACCCCCATGCTGCGCAGGACGTTGGCGAACTTATTAACCTCTTGCCATAGCCGCCAATAAGAGAGGCTCTGTTTATCACCGTTCTCGCCCTCAAAGATGATAGCGAGTTTGTTCTTGCGCCATGTTTTAACATGACGATCCAGCGCATTAAGGGTTATGTTGGTTTTGCCACCGACGAACCATTTATAAAAAGGGGCATTACTCGCATCCAGCACTTTTTCCCATCTTTGGTACCACTCAAGTGTTTCAGCGCGTTTAGTCCAAAACGCTTCGCTATCAGACATTGCCTCTTTATAAACGGCGTCGTAATCAGAAATATGAGTACTTTTTACAATTTCATCGGCGGGGTAGTACCACTCCCCACTCGCGGGAACAAAAGACTCGTCTGCCATGAAAGTTCTCCTTAGAGCAATAAGTTTACTTTTGACGTGATAATTATAGAGCGCGGGTATCAGATTGGCTAATGATGGTCAAAAAGGAAACGACTTCCTACCGGGCTACAATAAGAGAATCGAACTCACATCAACACTTGAGGCTTCTCACCTAGCGACAGGTACAAAATAAATACCAGCTAAGTGTTTTCCGTATATTAAATGAGAAACATGCAACAAATGGACTGTTTGCGACCTTTAATAAGATTGATAGTTCTCGTTTAAGAGCCTGAGAGTGGCTCATAGGTCAAGATCAATATCTTGCCATTAGCAGTTGGGAGAAATGATTGTGTGTCAAACGACAGGCCATCGGCATTCCATATTTTGTGTCCTCCCTCCCTATATTCTTCGGGCAATCGCTGAAAACGGCACTAAAGAACAAGCGACTGCGGCAATGCAAACCCTCGTTACCGATACCACTTTTCGTGCCTTACGCAGCCAGAATCCGGGCGAAGGAGTCGTCGCTCAGGCAGCCATGACACCGCTCACAACCGGCAAGGAACGCACCATTTATACTGCCAACCACTCCCAAAATCTACCCGGCACCAAGGTGCGGAGTGAAGGCGATAAGCCCAGTGGCGATGCAGAGGTCGATGAAGCCTATGATGGATTAGGTGCGACCTATGATTTCTACTGGGATATTTTTTCGCGACATTCCATTGATGACTCAGGATTAGCGTTGGATGCTACGGTGCATTTTGGTAATAAGTACGACAACGCCTTTTGGAACGGTCAACAAATGGTTTTCGGAGATGGTGACGGTGTTCTCTTCAACCGCTTTACCGTCTCGGTCGATGTCATCGGTCACGAACTCACCCATGGCGTCACACAAGACGAGGCGCAACTCCAATACTTCAACCAATCCGGCGCATTGAACGAGTCAATTTCTGATGTATTCGGATCACTCGTCAAACAATACAGCTTAAAGCAAAAATCCGATGAGGCCGATTGGCTAATTGGTGAAGGGCTTCTGGCTAAAAAGGTGAAAGGTGTGGCACTGCGTTCGATGAAAGCACCGGGAACCGCCTTCAACGATCCCGTCTTAGGCAAAGACCCCCAACCCGCCAACATGAAACATTACGTCAAAACCTTTGATGACAATGGTGGTGTTCACATCAATTCAGGCATCCCCAACCACGCCTTTTATCTCGCAGCCACCAAAATTGGCGGCTATGCGTGGGAGAAAGCCGGTCACATCTGGTATGATACGCTGCGCGACCCGAAGCTGCGCCCCAACGCAACTTTTCTGCGGTTTGCCAAACTCACCGTCGATAATGCATCGCGGTTGTATGGCGGCGCTAAGAGCAAAGAACGGGCGGCTGTGGTTGCGGCTTGGGCGGAGGTTGGTATTGCAGTCAAATAGTTTGGGAGGTCATGATGCGTATTACGTTCAAGACCGATGGTGGCATCGCTTTTTTTCCGGGATTAGCGCAACCTTTCACGTTCGAAAGCGATCAATTAAGCAAAAAAGATGCCAAAACCCTGCAAAGTCTGATCGAAAAGGCTCATTTTTTCGAACTGCCGACCTCAGTTGGACAAATAGCGCTCACGGCAGCCGATATGCAGCAGCAAACTTTGACGATTGAAGATGGAAAAAAGACTCACACAGTAAAACTGATGAGTGACGCATCGGAAGATGTCCAAGCGCTGTTTGAAGGTGTGCAAATACTTGTAACTAAACTACGTGCAAAGCAGCAATAAATATCAGTTGATGAGATTTCCTCCAACCCGTTGAGGGAATCTCATTTTCATAAAAGCAAGAATGGATACTTATAAATGGATTGTCGGGTAGGTTGTGGGGCGTGTTGCATTGCCCTCTCAATTTCATCACCCATTCCCGGGATGCCTGATGGTAAACCGGCGGGTGTGCGCTGTGTGCAGCTAACAGACGATAACCTCTGCAAAGTCTTTGGGATGCCTGAACGTCCCGAAGTCTGTAACCGTCTGCGCCCCAGCGAGGAAATGTGCGGCACTTCAGCCGAAGAAGCCCTCATTTACCTCAACGAACTCGAAATCCTAACCCGTCCCAATTGACGTAATCTTTGCCTAATAAATGGCTCTAAAAATTTGGCTTCTGTCGGGTAGCACCTGTGTGTGTTCCCATATAGTTCCCTCCATCGCTTGCGGGGGAGGGTTAGGGAGCTTACAGGGGTAGGTCTTTAATTATTGTTCAAATCTTATACAAAATTGAAGAAGTTTCTCATATTTTGATCTCTCTTGGCTTTTTAGCGCCTTTAGTGCGCTTGTCCGGTGGTTAGCCGCATGGCTTTAGCCTGTGGCGGCGCAATCTGAGATGCCTATTCCTTAAAAACCTACCCTTGCTAGGGGTCAGGGAGGGGGTTTCTTATGAACAACGTTTAAATTTTCAAACCTCACAAACCCATCATCAACCGATTTCCAACCCATTTAACAATTCTGCTCCCTCAAAATGGTTAGCCCCAACACCTCGAAAAAGCTACCAAATGTTCTTCCAAATGGTAACCCATTCCTCACTCATATCGAATAAAATATCACTAGGGCGATATGTGTACGGGCTTGCCGCTGGCAAGCCCTGCCCGCGCACCTTAACAACCAAAAATCGTTGCGACCGTGACAAAACCGTCGATTCTCAACTGCAACAACAGCATCATTTGCCCCACTGCCAATGTCAATGCCGCCGCCACTGCCGCCACAAAATGGTTTCTGCGTTTGTATCAGACTGGCGACTGGTAGCTGTGGCTAAAGACTAAAATGCACTGTGAATCTGAAGAATCTGAAGAATTTTGCGAAGTTTCAGCATTTAGCTCCCTCAAATCCGCCGTAAAAACCGTTCTTCGCAACTGCGGTTTTTGCAGTTTTTGCAGTTTTTTGAATCATTTGCGCGGTGGTGCGGTACTCAGGCGTTGGATGAAGCGAGGCAAAATCAAGCGGCGTTCAGCAGGCGTGTCTGGATTTTCGATACACTCCACCAGATAAGTGATACTGTTCTCACCCAGCAGCGCAAAGTTTTGTTGAATAGTGGTCAGTGGAGGTTCAAAAAAAGCCGCTTCCGGCACATCATCAAACCCCACAATTGACACATCTTCCGGGATACATAAACCATGTTCGCGCAGCGCCCGCATCGCACCCAGCGCCATCTGGTCATTAGCGGCAAATACGGCAGTAAAACGTGCCCCCTGCCCCAGCATAGCATTCATGGCATAGTAACCACTAACGGCACTCCAATCGCCTTCCTTAGCCGCTACCGCATGTAAGCCTTTTTCGTTAAGGATCGCTTCGCAGGCCGCTTGCCGCACAATCGCATCGTAGTAATGGGACGGGCCATAAATCACACAAAAATCACGGTGTCCAAAATTATAAAGATGATCAAACAGCAAGCGTGTACCGTATTCTTGGTCGATCATCAGTGAAGGCACAATCTGGTCAGGTTGGCTGTTAATTTGCACCATTGGCAGCCCACCGCTAAGCTGCACCATTTCTTCATAGGACACTCCGCGAATCGGCTTGAGGATTAGAATGCCGTCAACCTGCCAATGTAAAATGCTGTTGATTGCATCGCGCATACTTTCACTTGAAGTATCCGCAGCAATCGACAACACCAGATCATAACCAGCCGTTTTAGCAGCCCGCTCGATGTTAATCACCACCTGTGACGGGCCATAATCTTGAATATCGCTGGCAACCAGAGCAATCGTATTGGCAGGATGCCCTGCAAGGCTGCGTGCGGCCTTATTCGGATGGTAATCCAGCTCTGTAATCAGGTCACGCACGCGCTTGCGAGTATCATCAGCTACGTAAGGATGATTATTCAGGACACGCGATACAGTCTGGTAAGAAACACCTGCTTGCTTAGCAATATCACGCAGGGTGAGTCGGTGAGAGTGCGTCATGATGTAGTCAAGTTTCTGAACGTTATTACCTAGCCACAAAGATTTTCTGTGAACGGTCACAATGATTGTAGTAACGATCAAAAAGAATTGCAAAACGAGCTTTTTAGCGTATGAATATGGTTAATGACAGTTTGATTCGTAGCCATCCACGCCTAACTCGTTATAACTTTACACTGTTTTTACAAATGATCAGCGAGCGCAATGCTATAATTTAGTTCGATCAACAAATGATGGATAACATTGTGGCGAACCGCAAAATCCTACATCTCGATTTAGATGCCTTTTTCTGCGCGGTAGAGGAGTTGCAAGACCCCGGTCTGCGGGGATTAGCCTTTGCTGTCGGCGGAAAACCGGATCAGCGCGGTGTCGTTTCGTCCTGTTCTTATGCCGCACGACGTTTCGGAGTTCGCTCAGCCCTGCCTATGGCACAAGCAGTACGAATGTGTCCAAATTTGCTCATCCGCCCACCCCAATTCAAAGCCTATCGGGCGGCCTCCGAACAGGTCATGACACGTCTACATAATCTCACGCCTTTCGTCGAACAAATCTCGATTGATGAGGCATTTCTCGATGTGACCATGCTGCCGGAAAATGCCGAAGTCATTGCTCGGCGGTTGCAAGCTCAGATCAACAGTGAATTAGGACTGCCCTGCTCATTAGGAGTCGCCAGTAACAAGTTAGTTGCCAAAATCGCCAACAACATCGGTAAAGATCGTGCAGGCAAAGACGCTCCCCCCAACGCTATTATGATCATCCCGGCGGGAACAGAAGCAGAATTTCTCGCACCATTGGCTGCGCGCGAGTTATGGGGCGTTGGCCCAAAGACCGCCGAACAACTAGCGAAATTGGGTATCAAAACTATTGGCGACATCGCCGGTTATCCCGAAAATCGTCTCATCCGGCAGTTTGGTAAACATGGCGAGGAATTAGCACAGCGCTCTAAAGGCATTGATACCCGTCCTGTCGAAACCGAGGGCGAAACCAAATCAGTTAGCAAAGAAACTACCTTCAATCAAGATTTGCGCGATGCCGAAATGCTCAAGCGCACACTGCGCGGTTTATCAGACGGTGTGGGGCGGCAGTTGAGAAAAAGTGGACTAAGTGGAACAACAGTTAGAATCAAGCTGCGTTGGTCGGACTTTACCACACTCACCCGACAAGTAACACTGCCCCATCCGACTCAACATGACAATGAAATTTATGAGGCAGCGCTAGAATTATTCAGCCGTGCATGGTCAGGACGAGCCGTGCGCCTCATTGGTGTTGGTGTCAGCGGATTTGAAGGTGGCGCCTTCCAAACCGGATTGTGGGATAGACCGCGTCCCAAACAAGACACTCGTTTAGAGTCAGTATTGGATACACTACGTGACCGTTTTGGTGAAAGCGTGGTCAAAAGAGGAAGCGATTTGTTGGAAATTGAAGACGAATAGCCCCCGCACATCAGGAGAATACTCCAAGCAGCATTGCAAGGACTTTGTTAGCTTATTGTGCCACAATGCACAAGTATTCTCTATTTTGGCTATTCAATTGTGTTTCGCCTCCTTTATGCTTGATTTAAGACCAACAACTTGAAACGGACAAACAAATGAGTGAAGTTGATAACGCGGTTGCGAAACCAGAACGTAGTGCTGCTCAGCGCATTGCACGGAATACGTTCATTGGGATCGGCGCCCAATTAGGATTAAAACTAGCAAGCGCAGTTTTTCAAGTGCTGGTTGTTCGCCAACTCGGTGGCGCAGAATTTGGTGAATATTCAAGTGTTCTAGCGTGGGCAGGACTCTTTTCAGTTCTGGGTGATATGGGAGTTACCCAATATCTCGCCCGCGAAATTGCCCGTGACCGCAACAAGACCGAGGAATTATTTTGGGATACGGTCTGTTTCCGATTTCTGCTGGGTATTATCACCATTATCATCACTTCAGTGGGCGCAGTTATTTGGGGATATTCCAGCAAGATTGTTATCGCCACCACCATATTCACAATAAGCTACATTTTTCAGTCCATACTCGCACCCTTGAATGGCGTATTAAGCGGAAATGAACGGATTGATATTACGTCCATTCTAGGAGTCATAACCCAAGTCTTGTTTTACATATTTGCAGGTCTATTCTTGTTTCTCAATCTCGACTTCGTATGGCTGGCAGTGGCAGCAACCATCAGTTCACCAATCATGGTGGTGCTGACATGGTGGTTCGTCCGCCGTAATAACCTTGGCCCTCCACGCTTTCATATCAACCCCAGAATATGGCCAACCATTTTGCGTACAGGAATCCCCTTTGCACTGATTCAATTGTCTCTTTCATTTAGTTTCCGTGTCGATACTGTCATTTTGAGTAAGCACGTCTCGGACATCCAAATTGGATGGTACAATGTGGCCTATAATTTGATCTTTATGATCAACAGTGTTGTATTTAGTTTTAGTACTGCCGTCTTGCCGACCTTAGCTAAGGAACATGCCAATAACCCCGAATCAGTACGTCCGTGGTATTATCATTCCACCCGTATTTTATTGTTTGTAGGGCTACCAGCCGCATTTGCTGTGACGATGCTATCTGACAAAATCATCCACTTCTTATATCAACCACAAATCGGGCCCGCTGCTATTCCACTCATGATTTTGATCTGGGATTTGCCATTCGTTATGTACCATTCGTTTTGTGGAAACTTGACCCAATCCATGAAACTCGAAGGCAAAGCTGCCAGAGTCTATGGCAGTCTGGGAGTCGCTAATGTCCTTTTTAACCTGATTCTCATTCCACCACTCGGCATTATCGGCTCATCATTTTCCACCGTATTGACAGACGCATTTGGTGCAATACAATATTACTTTCTATTACGCCATACCCTTGGTTCAGGCTTACGTTTTACCAGCATTATTCGCATAATTGGCGCAGCGGTCATCATGTCCGCCCTGATATACTTGATACGTGATTGGAATCTCGTTCTCGTCATTGCAGCAGGTGGTATTTCATATCTGCTTATCGTGTGGTTTTCAGGAGCTTTTTCATCCAATGAACGGGGGCAATTGGTAGGATTTATGCGAAGACGGTTGCATGTGTAGCAACCGCACCATATCTTGTAGATAGATGGAATCATCTTGAAAATTCTGATTGCGATACATGGCTTCCCGCCAACCTATTACGCGGGTTCCGAAAGAGCGGCAGAACGCATCGCCCAATGGCTGATAGAGCATGGGCATCATGTTGAGGTTTTCACCTGCGAAAAGCTTGATGCACCCAATACCTATATTGAAACCGCGACCGAAAACGGCATCACAATCCATCGTTTTAACTACGATCTGAAAGCCGGTGACTACTTCCAAAATTTGTACGATGACCCCCGTATCGGGCTGGCCTTTAGCAATGTTTTGGGGCAAAACAACTTCGATGTAGTTCACATTGTCAGCGGTTATTTGTTGGGCGGGCAGGTGATCCATACCACTAAAGAAGCGGGTATTCCAGTCGTACTCACACTGACTGAATTCTGGTTCATGTGCTTCCGGCTGAATTTACTCAACGCCAATAATGAGATGTGTGTCGGGCCGGATACCGATGAAAAATGCATGCGCTGCGTGATGGAAGACCAACGACGCTTCCGGTTACCGGCTCAGACAGCACCGGGAGTTATGGATGCATTTTGGGGTGTAGCCAAATTCGCGCCTTTTGCACGCGAACAAACATCAGCCATTACACGCCGACGTGAAACGCTAATGGCAGCATTGGATGCGGTCGATTTGGTCATCTGCCCTTCCCGGTTCATTATGAGCAAATTCAAAGAGTATCATTTCAATACTCAACGTTTTGTCCATTTGCGGCATGGTCTCAAACAACCTCAGCGCAAATACAGCCCATCCGTCGCCGATCACGAATTACGATTGGGGTTTATGGGGCAGATTAAGGCACATAAAGGTGTCGATCTCATCATTGATGCGATACTGCCACTAATCGACGAAGGTGCAAATTTATCTCTTGGTATATGGGGTTCGAGAGCAGGCGATCCTAGCTACGGTGAAAATATCGAAAGGCAAACACAGGATTATCCTGCCATTCGCTGGGAAGGCAGCTATAACAGCAGCCAACTTTGGGATGTTCTTTCAACGATGGATGTGTTAATTATACCTTCGCGCTGGTATGAGAACAGTCCAACTGTCATCCTAGAGGCGCAAACATTTGGTCTCCCTGTTATTACTACTCGATTGGGCGGAATGCAGGAACTTGTCCACAATGAAAAGAGCGGTTTGCTCTTTGAATTGAATGACGTTGATGACTTGCGTGCACAAATCAAACGACTGATTGATGAGCCTGATTTACTCGCTCAACTGCGGCAAGGCATTCCTGACATACCGACTATTGACGATGAAGTTGGCACAATTTATGCTTATTACCAGCAATTGACAGGCAAAATGTAATTTTTTATTTTGAGCCTGTTAGCAGGTTATTGATCAACCATTTTTATTGACGGTTATAACACCTCACCGAGTATTCGGCGGTGGTCAGGTAAAAGTTATGACAACACTTATCACGGGCGGTGCAGGTTTTGTTGGCAGTCGCTTAGCTATACAATTGGTCAGCATGGGGCAACCGATTGTTATTCTCGATAACTTTAATGACTTTTATGATCCTGCTATTAAACATGCCAATGTAGCCGGACTTGGAAAAGATGTTCCCATTGTCGAAGGTGATATTCGGGACAGTGCTTTAGTTACAAAGCTGTTTGATGAACACAAAATCACACGGGTGGCACATCTGGCAGGATTAGCCAATGTGCGTCGGTCAATCGAGGCAGGTGATCTGTACTCGGATGTCAACACCACGGGAACCGTCAATATGATGAATATTGCGCGTAAGTTTCCCGTATCCGTATTTGTACAAATCTCAACCTCATCCGTTTATGGAAATGCTAAACGGATACCGTTTTCCGAAGAAGAGACTCCCGACAAACCCCTTTCACCTTATCCAGCTAGTAAACGGGCAGCAGAACTGTTTGCCTACACCTACTATCAACTCCACCAACTCAATGTGACGATATTACGGCTGTTCAATGTATACGGGCCAAATGGTCGCATTGACATGATGCCCATGAGAACCATCGACGCAATTCTGAATGACAAAGTGATCACTGTGTATGACGAAGGTAAACTTCAACGGGACTGGACTTATGTTGATGATACGGTAGCAGGAATCATTTCAGCGTTGAATAAGCCGATGGGTTACGAGATTATCAATTTGGGCTATGGCTCACCCATTTCGCTAAGTGAGTTCATCAAAATTTATGAGGAACTGATCGGCAAAAAGGCCATTATTGAATATGCACCTGCGCCAGCCAGTGAGCCACACATCACCTACTGTGATAATTCACGTGCGGTTGAATTGTTGGGTTTCAATCCACAGGTCAAAATCAATGAGGGGTTGGCGCGAACATGGGCATGGTACCAAACCCAGAAACAACTACTTAGTAAACTTTCCTAAATAACTAACTCGGTAATTGCCAGTTGCAAGGCGTGGACGTGCTTATCTCGACGAAGCCAAGCTTCTCAACAATCGGACGGCTCATTGGACTGGCATCAATCGTCAAGAAGCGTCGTCCGCGTTGAATGGCTTCCTGTACCCGTGCTGCGACTAAGGCGGTATAAACCCCTTTACCTCGATACGCAGGTAAAGTTCCCCCACCCCACATGCTCGAAAATTGACTATTGGACGGGTAATACATCCGCGCCGAAGCCACTGGCACTTCATCGACATATGCCCCATAAAAACTAATGTATTCGGGGTAATGGGTGAGTTTCCACGTCAAGCGCTCGGTCATATCGTCAAAATTCTCGTTATAAATAGCAGCTTGCACATCGACCAGCGGTTTGACCAGAGCGAGATCAGTGATACGCCGAATATCGTGCGTGACAGGCTCGGTTAAGATACTAGGCAATCCCTGCATATCTAGCACCAAAATCGTTTCAGGGTGATCAATTTCAAAGCCGCGTTGTCTCAGCCGCTCAATTATGTCAGGCGGCGAGTCATGGCTGTAAAGTTTCCACTCAAAACTATGCCCGATACTCTCGAAATAGGCAACTTCATCACTAATAACTTGATCAGCATTTTCGGCTGTAAGGTTGGAGTAGAGTAAAAAACTCTGCGGTTCGCGCTCATTAATCTGGCGAACTGTGTAAGGGGTAACTTCCCGGCGAACACCGGGTTCTTGGAAATGAATTCGTTGATCGTGATCATAGAGGCGGCGTAATTCTTCAGGTGACAACAATTTCTATACGTTCCTTGCCTTTGCCAACATTTTTACGTTTGAGTTGAATATGTCCAACTTCACCTGTTTTGCGTATATGTGTACCACCGCACGCTACCCGCGCAAACCCTACAATTTCCCAATAGCGTTTCTGGGTTTGCTCATCACTATAAGCGCTGATGATTCCCAGATTTGCGCCAACCAGCGCGTTGGCTTTTTCAGTCAGCGTAAGGAAAAGTTGTGAAATATTTTCATTCCATTCAAAGTCGATACGTGATTTATCTTGCGCGATATGCGCACCAATTTTGGTAATGGGATTTAAGAGCTGATAAGTCAATTCGAGGATAATCTCGGCAGCGAAATGCAAGCGCATCAGCTTATAGCGACGATCCCAATCAAGCTGCATCGTTACCGGATCACCGACTTTAAAACCGTGTCCTTCAGAGAGCGAGTAAAGAATGTTTTGACCTTCTTTACGAGCTTGTAACACAGCATGATTATTGAAAATCCCCGCATCACTTTCTTGCCCACCGGAGAATGCATAGAAAATCGTTTGGTCGACAGTTACATCGTTGCGATCCACAGAAGTGATATGCGTATCAAGTTGGGTCTGATAGGGGTCAGCCCAGAATAGTTTCTGTGTGACAGCCATATCGACAAACGTCATGGTTGTGACCACCAGCTTGGGAAACGCTTTTCACCATCAGAGGATGTGATGCGCGTAATGTTGCTGCCATTAGCATCGATTGTATATATATCAGATACCGACGCGCTATCCGAGACAAAGACCAATTGTTGACCGTCAGGTGACCATGCTGGGTCTTGATCAACACCTTGATTAGAAGCGGTGAGGTTAACAGCCTGTTGATCGCAAACATCGCCCGTTGCTCCAATACAGGTAGCATCCACCACAAAAATATCAGGGTTGCCGCTGCGGTTAGAAACAAACGCAATCTGATCGCCAGAAGGTGACCACACCGGACTAAAATCCGCACTGGTCGCGAGTGTGGTCAGAACTTGAGAGTTACTGCCATCTGCGTCCATCACTTTAATATCGCGTTTCGCATCCAGCCCCTCAACATAGGCAATGCGTGTACCATCCGGCGACCAAACAGGATTACCTTCATACACTGGATCATTCGTCAACCGCTTGAGGTTCTTACCATTGGCATCCATGACATAAATATCCCAGTTCGAGTCGCGGTTGGTGGTAAAAGCAATCTTTTTACCATCGGGCGACCACGCAGGATAAAGATCATCCCAGCTATTAGTGGTGAGAACATCGCTTTCGCCGGTGCTGGGGTTTAAGACATAAATCTCAAAGTTATTGTTCACATTGGAGGCGAATGCAATCCGTGTACCATCTGGCGACCAAACGGGCGTAATATCAGAAGCGGTGTTGTCCGTTAAAGGGCTCACAACCTGCTGCGTGTCGGCATCCATGACGAATAAATCAAAATCGCCATCACGATTCCACGAAAATACGATGCGGTTGGATGGTAACTGGTTTCTCTGACGCGCCAATAATGGCGGAGCCATAACACAACCCATTATTAAACTGATGATCATTGTCTTGATCATAAACCACTGTTTGAAACTAAACACCTTGATAACCATAATTCCTCTCGAGCCCCTTATCACCATTTCTAAAAAGCCCTCTGCCCTGCTCTACCATCAAGCCTGCCATACAGGGAATGAATCATCTTCTAATTGATCTTCAGTCAATAAAACTGCCTCATCTTGATCAAATCCCGTATTCGTGGGCGTGATATAAAGGTCATTGCCGTTGCGTCGGTTCGAACTAAAAACAATATGTTGCCCATCTGGTGACCATGATGGCGAACGGTCATCTGAATCACGTCGATGCACAGGCCAATTGACCGTTATGCCATCAAAATCGGTGATGCCAATATCGCGACTCGCGGTCGTGCAAGGATTAAGCGCGCCTGCCCCCAAATCGCTTAATGGTGTTGATGTCTGCGTCAGACGATTCGACTCAAAGGCAATTTGCTTGCCATCTGGCGACCACGCAGGCATCTCATCATCACCGGGATCATGCGTCAGATTTTTGAGTCCGCCGCCCTGTATGTTCATCCTGTAGATTTCCCAATTGCCATCCCGATTGGTCACGAAAGCAATATACGAGCCATCGCCCGGTGACCACGCCGGAAAATTGTCATCACTATCAGGCGTATTCGTCAGATTAATCAGCCCGCTGCCATCAATATTTAGGCGATAGATTTCCCAATTGCCATCCCGATTACTGGCGAATGCAAGCTCTCTGCCATCTGCTGACCAAGTAGGGTTCACATTATCGCCTGCATTCAACGTCAATTGTTTGATACTGTTGTCAGCAATGGTGAACAGATAAATATTTAAGTTAATGCCCTGATTCTGATTGTCCTGAATTTGGGAAGCGAATGCTATACGTTTGCCATCCGGTGACATGGCGATTTTGGAATTAGGCGATGCTTTGACATTTGAAAAGCGAATCGGCCCTTGATTCATGATGTTACGAACAAGACCGCTGAAACCCCCTTCCAATAAACGTACTTCCTGATTGACACCATCACGCGGACGAGAAATATAAGCAATACTGCCTTGAAACTGTGGTGACTGCGTTAAACCCAATGCACCACCAACAGCGACCAAGGCTAACACAGCGATAATAGCTACTGCCCGAAGCCGGTTGGAACGTCGACGAAGGGCAGTCTCTTCAATTTCCTGTTGTATTTGCAAATCGCGTAACCGCTGCTCCTCCCGTAAATGCCCCTCTGAAATCTCATCCGAGATGCGGTTGATTGCCGCATAAAGTTCAGGCAGATTATTAGTATTGAGTTCGCCGTTGAGGATGTCAACATATTGCAATTTTTCAAGGAACTGGGGCAGTTTAATATCTTCGATCCGAATGGGTAGTAATTTTTTGCCGAGTGCCACTGCTTCCTCATATTCGCGCTTGCTCCAATCCGACCTGATCCAGAGTTCAGACAGCACTATAAGGAAAATATCGCAGTCTTGGATTTGCTTGACAATACGTTCCCACCACACGTCGCCACCGGTCAATTCACGGTCAAACCATACGTTTTGATACACACGCGCTAAAGGTTTATATAACTTCTCGATAAAGGCACGTTCCTTATGAGCATAACTAATAAAAATGTGGCTCATTCAAGTCTCCAGACAACGACTCGGGACGACATAGATGGGATATAAAATCATTATACAGGTGCATTTTCACAGAATAATGAGAGGGAAGTGGAGTAGAAGACTAGTCGAGGGGAAAGCGTAGAAATTCCCCCTAAAGATTAGGGGAGATTTTCCCTGTTAGCCTTTGCTACTACCTGCTAACAAATTACAAATGAAATCATAATTATCAAAATGTTAAGGCTCATCATATATGAGTAATCTTGATGAGATTGCCTTACAATCATCTCTGATGAGGGTCATTAATTTGAGGAATACTATGTCTTTACCCACTTCTGCTTATATGCCGTTTGCTGAGAATATGATCCTTTGCCGGGTATTGAATGGACTGTGGCAGGTAGCGGGTGGACATGGTGCTATTAATCCCCAAAAGGCGATCCTTGAAATGCTTGCTTACCATGACGCAGGTTTCACGACATGGGATTTAGCTGATCATTATGGTCCTGCTGAAGATTTCATCGGACAATTTCGAAAGCTGCTCCTGAAAGAACGCGGTGTGGAAACCTTTAAGCAAATGGCAGCTTTCACCAAATGGGTTCCACGACCGGGACGTATGACGCGCCAAGTAGTAACATCTGCGATTGATGTGTCATTGAAGCGGATGCAGGTGGATACACTTGACCTCCTACAATTCCACTGGTGGGATTACAGCGATTCGGCTTACATGGATGCACTTCACCATCTGAGTGACTTACAACGCGAAGGAAAAATTAGACATTTAGCACTGACCAATTTTGATACCGAACGGCTGAAAATTATCGTCGAAGGTGGCATCAAGATTGTTTCCAATCAGGCACAGTTTTCGTTGGTTGACCAACGGCCTAAACAAAAGATGATCCCATTTTGCCAGCAGCACGGAATTACTTTGTTGACTTACGGGACATACTGTGGAGGGCTGTTGAGCGAGAAGTATTTGGGTGCAACAGAGCCGAGCTATGGGCAACTGAACACTGCTAGCCTACGCAAATACATGGGCATGATTGATGCGTGGGGCGGTTGGGGATTGTTCCAAGAACTCTTGACGGTCTTGAAACAGATAGCTGAAGAACATCGCGTGAGTTTAGCAAACGTAGCAGTGAAGTCGATACTCGATCAGCCTACCGTAGCAGGTGTGATCGCAGGGACACGGTTGGGAGTAGCCGAACATCGAGCCGATAACGCGCGGGTATTTGACTTTGAACTCGATGCTGAAGACATAAAAGTGATTGAAGCTGTGAGCAAACAAGGTCATGATCTGATGAAAATCATTGGCGACTGTGGTGATGAGTATAGAAGGTAGAAGAACCCAATTTTTTAAATGCACAAAATGCAAAACTTGTGCAGATTTTGCAATACTTCCGCCGAAATAGCAGGCGGATTTGAGGGAGTGAGCCGCTGAATCGACACTTTTGTAAGGCGGGATGTTCGGCTATTTCCGCTGAGTGCAGCGGATTGCTCGGTCAATGCCACCGCGTGAATTTCGCAGTTTCGGTTTAGCGATTTTGAGAGAACAAGCCGCTGAAAATACAATTCATTTTTACCACAAAGTCACAAAGAAAGAAAAGAATACAGGGATCAAATTGAGATTGAATCATAAGATCATTTTAGCACAAAAATTCTTCATTGTCGAGCGATTTTCGTTCGAAGATTCAACCAAACCATTTGAAAAATCATCAAATCGCGCGGTGTTAAGTCCCGCGCCACTGACCATTACTTCATTCGAACACGATCACTCATGACCTCAAATTTATGTGGGAAGGTTTTGAACCATGTTGATAATGGCTTTGTAGCAAATCCCGTGCCAAATTTTTGTTTGAGTTGGGATCGCACATCCCCAAGCTGGGCGAAATATACCCAGCCCTCTTTTTGCGGTGCTTTTTTGTAGGTATTGATCAGTATTTCAAGCATTGCAGCCTGATTGGGCTGCGGATTAGGCTTGATTGCAACTTTGACCTTCGGTGTAGCTTTAGGCTTGGAAGTGGCCTCAGGTTTAAGCTTAGCTACAACCTTTGGTTCGGCTTTAGGTTTCACTTCGACCTTGGGCTTCGTTTCCAGCTTGGTTTTGGGAGCAGCGACTTTTGCAGCGGGTTTACTGAGTAACTTGAACATTGCAGGTGTCTTGAGTATGGGAACATTTGCCGCTTCGGTAGAGGGTTTGTCGGAAGTTTTAAGAATTATCGGTGGTTTAGGCTTAGCTTTGGTTACGATCTTTGGCTTGGAAACCGTAGAAGATTTTGTAGACAGTTTAGTTTGATTTTTGACAATTTCTTCAAGGTCAAAAAATATGTCACAACCTTTTCGCAGTTCACTAGAAGCGTTGCCATTACCTTCAATTCCAATAACCTTCGCACCTTTTTGATGTATCTGGTCACACATAGCTGTAAAATGACCATCACTTGAGACAATAAAGTAAATGTCCACCTCCCGCTTTTCAAGCATCACAGCAACATCCATTGCTAGCCTGAAATCCGTGGCATTTTTCGCGACTCGGTTCTGTTGTATAAAACTAATATGAAGTTCAGTTATTTTTTGGCGCTGAACTGATAAATTGCGTTGTTCCCAATCGCCATACGCGTTTTTTATTTTTAGCGTGCCAAAGACTTCACAGAACTCAATAATCTGTTTTGTGTAATTGAGTTGAGCATTATCCCCATCAATTAAAAGAGCGAGGGTTTTCATGAATCATCCTTCCACAATTGGAAATACACATAAGTTTTGGAAGGGTGCTAACGTGCAATTTTATGGTTCACCTGCTGGGCTACCGACCTATAGCCTATAGACACGTTAACTATTCCTAATATCTGTGAGGGTAGGGATGTCACCTCACATTCTCAAGACAGACCCACAATATATGATGTACTTGCGGATATATCCTCATTCCTTATGGGTATGAAGGTATTAAATACTTTGTCTTGAGCGGAGTAATTCCAAAGATCAACTGTGTTAACCAATGAAAGTGAGAGTAAATATACTCTCTACATGTGCCAACCTGATATTAGTATAAATCTAAAACACTTTGCGCCAACAAAAGACTTTTGATATGTTTCTTACTAAGTAGTTGCGCGTTTAGCCGCCTTTGATAAAAGTAAATGCCAGCGCGATAGCGGCGAGGGTCATGATTAAGGCGGTGAGCCAGCCCAGAACGTTTGACCACCGTTTATTTACACGCTCGCCCATAATCTTTTTATTGTTGGCAATGAGCATGATGACGATCAACAAAGGCGGGGCGAGGACACCATTCAATACGGCTGTCCAAAAAAGCGCTGTGATTGGATTGATGCCAAGAAAGTTGATAAGCATTCCAATGATGGTCGCAGCGACGATGACCGCGTAAAATTGCTTGGCGCGATAGGGTTTTTCATCAAGACCGTACTTCCAACCAAAGGCTTCGGATACTGCATAGGCGGCGGAACCCGTTAGTACCGGAACAGCGAGTACCCCTGCCCCAATCAAACCGATTGCCAGCAGGTAACGTGCCGCATCTCCGGCAAGTGGTTTAAGTGCCTGGGCGGCATCGGTTGCCGATTGCACATCGGTTTTGCCACTTGTAAACAAGGTTGCGGCAGTCGTCAGGATAATGAAGTACATCACCAAATTTGATAGCAGCATACCGATGTTGACATCCCAAAAAGCATATTTGAGTTCGTTATCCGTCGCACCTTTGCGCTGCCACAAATTTTTGCGCCCCATGCTGACTTCTTCTTCGACCTCTTGGCTGGCCTGCCAGAAGAAGAGATAAGGCGAAATACTGGTTCCCAAGATGGCGACGAAAGTTGCCAAGAAAGCGTTATCAAACCGAATGGTCGGGATAAAGGTATTTCGGAGTACCTCACTCCAATCAGGTTTGGCGAAGAAGGCCGCACCAATATAGGCAAATAGCGCCAACGTCAACCATTTGAAGGTGTTGGCAATCAGCTTATACGATCCCCAAATTTGAAGCGCCAGAATAACCAGTGTAATCGGAATAATCAGCACCGTAATCGGAACAGGCACAATTAAGTTGATGGCGGCGGCAATTGCCCCAATATCAACACCGGCATTGACGACATTTGCAACGACCAGAAAAAAGATAACCGGAAAGAGTAGTTTGCGGGAATAATTCTCGCGGATAACCCCTGCAACGCCTTTACCCGTGACCATTCCGATTTTGGCACAGATGAATTGCACAGCAGCCATCAATGGAAAGGTGAAAAGTGCCATCCACAAAGTTATGAACCCAAGTGAAGCACCGGCACTCACATATGTACCAATGCCGGAGGGGTCATCATCTGATGCGCCTGTGACTAGACCGGGGCCAAGAATTTTCAAAAAGCGTTTCAGACGATTTGGTTCATTTTCGATAGCGGTTTCAAGAGAACCTGTACCACCTGCGGGCTCGCTATGCGGAATCACTGGAGCCTCATCACGGCTATTCTTAGGTGAGGATGTCATACTGGTATCCTTTATAGCAGGTAAAACATGATCCTGCTCAACCCCTGTAACAACACGGGCAATCATGCATCTTAAATCTGTGTGATTGGTGTCTCACAGTGCCACAGGTGGGGTTTTTACTAGCCAGTTCACCTATGTGAGCCACCGACACTAGTACATCGGTCGCAACGATGGAGAGGCAAAAACCGAGTAGGATAGAGATATAGATACTATTTTTAATTCTGGGGGTGTTATGAAGCGATATTGCGTCAGTGTTATTACTTTGCTGCTGGCACTCGTCAGCTTACAAGCTGTCAAAGCACAAACCGATACGGTCATCACGCAATGTGATTATCGGCATGTGAGTAAAGCAGTTGAAACAGGCGGAAGCATCGTTCTCGATTGTGACCGCAACATTCAAATATGGGCGAATAAGCCATTAACAATTACGGTCGATACAACGATTAAACCAGCCGAAGGACGTGTCGTGAGCTTCGAAGCACTCAAAGGCCGGGCTTTTGTCGTCAATACGGACATCACACTCACCCTTTCGGATATGACACTCAAGGGAAACCCCAATGAACGTGGTGGCGGCATCGACAATAACGGAGGGAAACTTCTCATTTCCAATGGAATTTTTAGCAACAATGACAGCAGTTTCGGTGCGGCGATCCATAACTTTGAAGGCGGTAACATCACAATTGAAGGTAGTTCTTTTTCTGACAATCAAAGTTTTGGCGCTGGTGGTGCGATTTACAACGATGCCAAAGCGGAAATGATGATTAAAGACAGCAGCTTCACGAAAAACAAAAGTTGGAGCGATAGTAATGGTGGGGCAATTTATAATCTCGGCAAAATGAGTATCAGCGGCAGTACCTTTAAGCTAAATGAGGCGCAAGGACGTTTTGGTTGGGGTGGTGCTGTCTTAAACACTGGCAGCGGCGTAATCAATATTAGCAACAGCACGTTCTCCCAAAATACGGCAGGACACAGCGGTGCGGCATTGAGGAATGATGGAAAGGGTCAGACGACTATTCAATTTAGCACTTTTGTTGAAAATAGCACTGATGTCTGGGGTGGTGCACTGTATCTCGAAGGTGGAACGCTTGAGGTTAGTAACAGCTTATTTAGTCAAAATGCCGCGAACAAAAAGGAAAGTGATTGTGCCGCAAGAGAATCCCTTGGATCAATCAGCGCATCCAATAACCTTTCGAATGCCGGATGTGGTGAAAAAGCTGCGACAGGCGTAGCAACCTTATCCAACAACAATGGATTGACGCAAACTATCGCAATCGCTTCCGATAGCAACGCGATTGATGCAGCTAGCGAATGTCCAACATCAGCCGTCGACCAACGGGGAATGGCGCGTCCTCAAGGCAAAGCCTGTGATATCGGTGCTTACGAATTTGTGGAATTGACAACGGCAGCAACCACAGTTGGAATTTGCCAAGTGACCACCACTCGCGATGTCCGGCTGCGACAAGAACCGAATACGGCAGGTTCAGTTTTGGCAGTTGTGCCGCATAACTCGACCTTTCAAGCGATTGAGCAAGTTACCGGTTGGTATCACATCACTTACGGAGCGGTAAACGGTTGGGTCAGCGCAGAGTTTGTCACTGCAAAAGGAGCATGTGGGGGGTAAACAATAAAGGCGTGTTCGTTATGAATACGCCCTACTCTATTTAGCTTGAGGGTGGTATTCGGAAAATATCTTTGACTGCCAACTTAAAACTGGGGAGAACGTCGCCACCATCCAAAACATCGTTGATGCCAAGTATCTGAACAGGGGTATCTGGAACAAACACAGCAATTTGTTTCTCAAGGGGTTTTACTCGCCATACAACCGTTCCGGCTGCGAGATAATTGGCAATTTTGACATCCATATCGACATCTAAATTGCCCGGGGAAAGTACTTCAATGGCTAAATCAGGTGGAAGAGGATTATAGCCATCAACATGGGCTAAGACGCGCTGGCGCTGATAACTGATAAAACCCACATCAGGTATATAACGCTCGCCACCGACCATGTAACCACCATCCGCACCGGTGACATGCCCCAAATTACGTTGCATTACAAACCCGCCAATAAAAACACCCATCATCATTGCGACATTCGACGACAGCGGGTTCGATACCACTTCTACAATCTCCCCGGCAATAAATTCGAATAACCGGTCATGGTTTTCAGGTAGGAGCGCAAAACGATCAAAATCGGAAGAAGACATCGTTTGAAAATGCGGTTGAGCGACCATGATACACCTCACAAACAAGGTTGCGTCTCTGCTATTATAGCAAAATTGACCTTCTGCGTCCGGCGGTTAAAAAAATAGAGATGCATCCGGTTATGGATACATCCCTACTCTGATTCAAAGTCGATTAGCGATTAAGCGTTTTCGATTTGCTTCTCGCGACGCTTACGATCCTTGAGGCGATCCTCTTGATTCAGAATGCGCTTACGCAAGCGGAGATTCTGCGGTGTGACTTCCAACAGTTCATCCTGAGCCATAAATTCGATCCAGTCATCCAAGCTCATGTCACGAGGCGTATTCAAACCAGAAGTGGTTTCACTGGGCTTGGCACGGAAGTTATTGAGCTGCTTTTCCTTGACCACATTCAAATCCATATCGCCGGGACGAATATGTTCGCCGATGACCATACCTTCGTAAACGTCGGTACCGGGGCTGATGAAGTAAGTACCACGCGACTGAACGTTGACCATCGAATAAGGTGTAGCAACGCCACTATCACTGGCGACTAAGCTGCCAAATTGACGACCGGGAACTTCACCACTGAGGGGTTCGTAGCCATGTTGAAGGCTGTGAATTTGCCCCATGCCGCTGGTGGCGCGCATAAAGTTGGCACGGAAGCCGAGCATACCGCGTGTGGGAACCAAATACTTGATGTAGGTTGTACCACTTTCGGCACGCATATCGGTCATCTGACCACGACGACCGCCGAGCATTTCGACGACCGTACCCACCAAATTTTCGGTGATTTCGATATGCACTTCTTCAATCGGTTCGAGGACTTCTTCGGTTTCAGGATCAGTACGGAAGATAACTTCTGGCTTGCTGACCTCAAACTCAAACCCTTCACGGCGCATGGTTTCAATTAAGATACCCAAGTGCAATTCACCGCGTCCGCTGACGATAAACTTATCAGGTGAATCACCATCAATTACACGCAAAGCCACATTGTGACGAATTTCTTCGTAGAGGCGCTGGCGCAAACGGCGTGATGTACCCCAGCCCTGTTTACCTTCACGACCGGTCAATGGTGAGGTATTCACACCAAAGGTCATTCGCACTGTGGGTTCTTCCACGCTAATCGGGGGGAGTCCTTCGGTAACACTTGGGTCGGCAATGGTATCGCTGATGCCCAATGGTTCAAAGCCGCCAAAAGCCAGAATATCACCGGCTTTCACTTCATCAACTTCATCTTTAGCGAGGTTGCGGAAGGTGAACAAGTATTCAATACGACCCATGATACGTTCGCCAGCAATTGTCAGACGGACGGCAGGCATACCCTTACGCATGGTGCCTTCCAGCAAACGCCCGATGCCGATTTGCCCCTTGTAGGTGTCATATTCGAGCGTCGTAACTAAGAGTTTAGCAGGCGCTTCGAGGTCAACATCGGGTGCGGGAACTTCTTTGATAATGGTTTCAAACAACGGAGTCAGGTCACTGTGCAAGCCAGCCGGAGCATAGCCTGCTTTACCGACCAAACCAACTGCGTAAACGACTGGAAACTCGGCTTGCATGTCATTTGCGCCCAGTTCAATGAACAAATCAAAGGTATCGTTAAGCGCTTGGTCAGGGTTGGCGAACGGACGGTCAACCTTGTTGATAACCACAATCACGCGCAGACCCAAGCCTAACGCCTTACGCAGCACGAAACGGGTTTGCGGCATTGGCCCTTCAACTGCATCAACCAGCAGCAGCGCACCATCCACCATGTTCAAAACGCGCTCGACCTCACCACCAAAGTCAGCGTGGCCGGGGGTGTCGACAATGTTAATTTTGGTATCGTGCCAGTGGACAGCGGTATTCTTGGCGAGAATGGTGATGCCCCGTTCACGCTCTAAATCATTGGAGTCCATGATGCGCTCAACTGATGCAGCGCCTTCACGAAAAACGTGGGATTGCTTGAGCATGCCGTCAACCAAAGTTGTTTTACCGTGGTCAACGTGGGCGATAATTGCGATATTACGGATGTCATTTCTTACTTGCGTCACGATACATTCCTATCAACGGCCTAGTATTCAGCGGGATTTTTCTACATATCCTGCCTTTTGCGTTCTGCTTATACTAAGCAGAACGTTAAAGATAGTCGATGAATGAGAACAGGAGATGCAGAAATGGGTTCAACTAAGATATTCTATCAGAAAGATAGGAGGAAAAGACAGTGCAGAAGCCTATTTAAACAGAAACTTAAGATTACAGTCTTCCTTTTAATGTTAAGATACAAGTATCCAACGAACCAATTATGTCTAAAATAACTTATAAAACCACAAAAATAGCCGGAATCATTTTCGTAGTATCATGTTGGGAAAATTGGTAATGTTAAACCCGTTACTTGAGCATCAGTTAACAGACCTCGGCATTGATCGCTCAACTCCCCCTACCCTAGCACAATGGAATACGCTGCTCAAAAAAATCAGTGGCATTTACACAGATTACCAAACAACTGAGATTGATTTGCGCCAAAGCGAAGTGCTATATGAAGAGTTATATAACTCAACATGGCGACAAGCTCAAGAACTCAGTTTGCTTGTGCGAGTGCGCGAAGCTTTAGCCAACAAACTAGATCTTAAATCAATTTTGCGTACAGTAGTCGAGGCAACAGCCGAATCCTTTGGTTACACCTTAGTCAGTATTTATCTACTACAGGACAATGTACTTCATTTGCAACATCATGTTGGCTATGACCAGATGATCCGGCAAATGCCTATTGATAAAGGCGTGATGGGACGAGTAGCCCGAACGGGACAATCTGCGCTGGTTCAAGACTGTCAAAACGATCCTGATTTTATTCCAGCCATTGACGGCTTATTCTCCGAAGTTTGCGTCCCCGTTTTCAAAAACGGGAAAGTAGTTGGCGTTCTAAATGTAGAAACAAAAATACCCCAGCAGCTTACATCAAACGATTTGGAGATGATGACTACGCTAAGTGAGCATATCGGCATTGCGATGGAACGGTCTGAGCTTTATACAGCAGTTCAAGAAAGCAATCTAAAGTACCAGATGGTGGTCGATAATATCCGTGAGGCGATTTTCCAAGTGGATATGGAAGGGAAAATGAACTTCCTCAATAAGGCGTGGTTCAACCTGTGCGGATATACAGTCGAAGAAAGCCTCGGTAAACACTTCTCATATTTTATCTATGAGCCAGAAATCAAGCTCTTATACGAAGCGCAACAAGCGCAAACCGGTGACAATCCCAGAAAGGATGTGCGCCTCCAAACGAATTTGAAAAGACCCGATGGCAGTTTAGTACCTATCGAAACCCACCTTCAGCGTATGTATAGCACAGATGGCACGCTGTTGGGCTGGGGTGGCACGATTATGGACATCAGTGACCAGATGCAGGCGGAAAAGAAAGCGAGAGAGATGCGCTTGCTGGTGCAGGTACAAGAAGCTATATCAACCAAGCTCAAATTAAAGGACATGATTCAAGGTGTTGTTGAGACAACAGCAGAAACCTTTGGCTATCAATTGGTCAGTATTTATCTGCTGCAAGGTGACATGCTGGTCTTACAACATCAGGTTGGGTACACAAATGTCATCCATCAATTTCCCGTTACAACAGGGGTAGCGGGTCGCGTCATGCATACAAAGAAACCGATCTTGGTTGAAGATGCTTTAAGTGATCCTGATTTCTTATTTGCAGAAACAGAGATGACTTCGGAAATCTGCATCCCGCTGATTAATAAGGGCGAAGCCATTGGAACCTTGATTGTCGAATCCCGCTTGGGCAACCAGTTGAATCAAGCTGATTTAAATATGCTGGTTACATTGGGTGAGCAAGTCAGCATTGCAGTTGAACGAGCTCAGTTGTATACGGCCCTTGAAGAAAGTAACCAGAAATATCAGATGGTGGTCGATAATGTCCGCGAGGTTATCTTCCAAACCGATATGACAGGTAAGATTGTTTTCCTGAGTAAAGCGTGGGAACGAATAACAGGTCATTCCATCGAAAAAAGTATGGGCAAGCCCTTTGTTAGCTTTACACTTCCCGACCAACTTGATTATGTCAGACAAAAGGGACAAGAAATTGTCAACACACTACAACCCTATGTGCTATTTAAGACCACGGCTTTAAAGGCTGACAATTCTCAAACACCGGTCGAAGTACAACTCCAACGCGTTTATGACGTTGAAGGCCGTTTGATCGGTGTGGGTGGAACACTAGCTGACATATCAGAGCAGGTACAAGCAAAAAAACAGGAGCAAGAACTGGGATTGCTGGTACAAGTACGTGCGGCAATATCCGGAAAACTCGATTTAAAAGACACCATTCGTACTATTGTGGAAGCCACAGCCGAAGCTTTCGGCTATGATCTTGTGAGTGTTTACTTGCTGCGAGGAGAAATACTTTACTTACAACATCAAGTCGGGTATGAAATCATGTTCGACCCGGTTGATGTATCAGTAGGCGTTTCTGGACGTGTAGCACGAACAGGTATTCCGACGCTGGTTCAAGATACTCTCAACGATCCCGATTTTGTAAACGCAATGAATGCCATTACCTCTGAAGTCTGTGTACCGCTGCTTCATGATGGCAAAGTCATCGGTATCATGAATGTCGAATCTAAAAGCAAGATGCTGACCGAGTCCGACCTCAACTTGATGATTGCCCTCAGCGAACATGTCAGTATTGCAGTCGAACGGGCACAGCTTTATACAGCTGTGGTCGAAAGTAATCAGAAATATGAGATGGTCGTGAACAACGTTCATGAAGTCATCTTCCAGCTTGATTTGAACGGCATCATCACCTTTTTAAACAACTCGTGGGGTCAACTAACAGGTCATACCTTACAGAACAGTATTGGCAAGCATTTTTCGAAGTTTATACCCCTTGAAGGACGTGAAAGCGCTAAGCAACTAGCCGATCTCTTTCTCCATCCTACGCAAAATGGTGTTCATGGTCAGATCATAATTGCTCGACACGACCAGACACGGATTCCTATCGAAATACACATTCAACAGGTTTATAGTGTTACGGGTGAAGCCATGGGCATCGGTGGAACACTGACCGATATTAGTGAACGGGTACAGGCTGAACAGCAAGCATTAGACTTGATGCTCAAAATGCGAACCGTGGAAATGCTAAAAGGCTTTCTAACCGGTGTTTCACACGATTTACGAACGCCACTTTCGATCATGAACACATCACTGTATCTGCTCCGTCACAAACTAGGCGAAGAAGAAGCCGATAATCGTTATATTAATGCGCTGGAAAAACAAACCGCCCATATGCAGCGCGTTGTCGAAGATATGCTCGACATGTCCAAATTGGATGACGATGTGGCTGAACTAACACCCATACGAATCGACATCAACGGACTCGTTCGTGATTTACTGGTCACACTACAAAACAGCGCGAACGCTAAAAACCAGCAAATCTTGTTTACCCCTACCGACGGCAACCCTTTTATCATGGCTGATCAATTCATGTTGGGTAAAGTGATTACGAATGTGGTCAAAAATGCCATTCAATATACGGGAGAAGCGGGTCACATTTATATCGACACTCTGCAAACACCTGAATCGGCTGTCAAAATCATCATCAAAGATTCGGGGATTGGCATTGATGCCAATACACTGCCGCATATTTTCGAACGCTTCTATAAGGCAAATGAAGCCCGTCCCAGCGGACAAAGTGGCACAGGATTAGGTCTTTCAATTGCACGTCGAATTGTGGAAATGCATGGTGGCAGCATCGAAGCAGAAAGTACGGTAGGTGTTGGCAGCATATTCACGATCACACTGCCAATTGGGCGTTAGGTTGGCCGCAGAAAGTGACTAAAAGTAAGAGGCGATCTGAAAATTGAAATAGAACCGAACACGATATAAGGCTTGTCTGTACAAAAACACCAAGGCTTACCAATAGAACAGCCGAAAAAATGGATTTTTGTAGGGACACTGTCCGTTGTTTCTAATTGTCCGACACTATTAGATATAGGGCTGCACCAACTCTTTTTCAATCGTTATGCCTGCCCATTCATCCGTGCCAACACCATCGTAAATCAGAGAATAAGGCCCACTATAGTTTGCCTCACGTGCCAGATCGAGGCAGCGAAGATAATCCTCACTATCCGGCTGTCCCTCCGCGATAAAGGAACATTTCGCGTGGCAGGATTCGGCGCGCGGCAGAATGGCGGCGAGATCGTCGTATTTTGAAGGACCTTTCCAATTGCCGAAGTCGGCCAATAAACCGATGTCTACGGCATCCATTACCTGTTGGACAGCATCCGGTGTCGAGAGCAAGTCAAACCAATTTTCAGTGATAATTCGCACGTTATTGGCCTTGCCGACTTCCACCAATTTGACCAGACCTGCTTTGCTGCGTTCGAGTGTTTCCACTGAAGGCTGTGACTTCCCCGCAACGACACGCGCCCGCTTGGCACCCAATTGGCCTGCGGTTTCGATCCAACCCGAGATCCATTCCAAGTCGCGCTGACCATGTTCAGGATGTGTGATGTCGCCGTCATCAATGAGCAACGTCAACAGCTCAACACCTGCGGACTTCAATGCTTGGCGCAGTTCATCAATAACCTTTTGATCGCGCGATGGAATGTGAAAGTGGCAGATTTCAAAGCCGTAAATGCCCATCGATGCCAGCCGCGCCGGAACGTCCAAAAGAATAATGCTGCCGGAGCCATAAGTTGCCGCCGAGCCTGAATTGGGCTTGCCGGGAGCGTCCGGATAAGTCATTCCGAGGGCACGATGTAAACTCCATGAGGAAGTTGCTAAGCGCGGGTTGCTGGCAGCATTCATTGATGTTCGCCTTTCCTAGATAGTCTCATGTCGGCTATTCTAACGCTCAAATAGCGGACTGTCGTTGACCATCTATATCAGATTGCGGACCATGCGAGAAAAGGTTGATGTGTAGGGAAAAAGGCGCGCCTTTTCCCTACGAATTTACCAGCTTGTTTCGAAAAACTTTCCAGACTACTTGTGGTGGTAAGTTGACCAACCCAAATACTTATTGAATGCTTCATCAACCATGTTGGCAACATGCGATTGATTAATCGACACATGATGCTCGAAGCCATTCTCGCAAATATAGGCCAGCAGTTCTTGGAAACGCGGTATTTGGACTACACCATAACCGCCGAAAGTATCAATCGGGTCGTCAGTGAAATCGCCCTGCCCTGTATATGCCACGATTTTGCCACTAAAGTCATCAGTTGACAGACGCAGGTAGCTAAACGGATTCTTCTTGACGCGACCGTAAATCGTACCGTAGGTATTTTCTTTGCCAACAGTTTTGGAGATGATTTCCTGATAGTCCATAATCGGAATATCTTCCACGAAAATATCCTTGGGCAGATTAGAGCAGTGGAACACCACACCTTTATCCGGGTCTTCGCCGTAATTGTTGTTCCAATCGACCAAAGCTGACGGACGACCTGAGCCGAGTTGCAGCGCCAACATCGCTAACGCGCCGACAATATCGGTTTCGCAGGCGGCTGGGTTGAGTTTATTGCTGCTCATGCTCATCAGCGTACATGGCACAACACCGAAGTATTCTTCCATCGAAGTCCAGCACTGAATGGCCGTCGCATCTAACGCGTTATCGTCCATCCAACCATCGAGAACCACGCCGAACTTCGCCATACGGTACAACGACACTTCGGGAATATTACTGGTACGGGCATAACCACGAATAGCAGCCAACTTAGTCTGCACTGTTGGGTCAGCATCTTGCAAGCGCTCGATTCGACCAAACACTTCCGAGAGGTCGAGCGTTTCCACACTGATACCCGAATTCTCCAGCAGTTTTTCACTAAAGCGCACAGTCTTGAATGCCTCAGGACGTGCGCCCATCATACCAAGACGGGCGGTTCGCATCCCGCGCACGATGCGGCAAATACCAGCGAAGGTTTGCAAATCGCGCATGAATTCCGGCGACGTCGGATCCATCGTGTGATTGCTGGTAATCGAGTACTTAATATTGTACTGGCGCAGATTGTTGCAAGCACTCATCTTGCCGCAGAAGCTATCGCGGCGAAAATTGATATCCATCTTCTTAGCATCATCCGGGAAAGCATGAATCAGCACAGGAACATTGAGTCCCGACATGCGAATGCTGTTAGCGATAGCACGTTCATCACCAAAGTTAGGCAAAGTCACCAGCACACCGTCAATTTCGTCGCGGTGCTGGCGGAATAACTCGGCACACATTTGCGCTTCTTTGAGCGACTCAATTGCACCGTTATTGGTATCACCTGCCGGAGTAATGATGACGTTGATGCCTGCCTGTTGCAGCACTTGTAGGATGGTATTACGACCTTCTCCAGCCAGATGCGCCGGGAAGAATCCACGATTACCCACAATGACAGCTAACGTCACTGGACGCGCATTCAACGCCGATGCGGGAGTTAATTGCGAATGTGCAAGAACCATTTTAATCTCCTTGTAAAAGTTTTTAATCACTGCTTATTTTAAAGCGTTACAAGATTTTACTTGTCACGTTACTTGTAACGCGAATCAATTTTTATAGAAAGGAGTGGGGAAAGATAGTATCTTTTCCCTACGCCAAACACTTTGTATCGAACTTGGCGTTCTTGGCGGTTCAATGGCTTTGATTATTCCCCACGCACTTCGCGGCGGATTTTCTTCAACCGTTTCATGACATCGTTGGTGCCGCGCCCGAAATAATTGTAGAGTGTCTTGTAGTCGGCATACAATTGATCGTAAACCGCTTTATTCTCGGCAATCGGATGAACAACCATGTCTTTGAGCTTGCCCATGACCTCAGCTGCTGCATCAATGTTCGGATAAACGCCTGCTGCTACCGCCGCGTGCATCGCTGAGCCGAGTGCGGGTGCTTGTGACGAACCCGCCAACCGCAGTGAGCGTCCGGTGACATCTGCATAAATTTGACGCAGCATCGCATTTTTATCCGGCAAGCCACCCGCACATATCAACTGAGTCACAGGCACGCCTTGCTGTTCAAACGCCTCGATAATCACACGCGTGCCATAAGCCGTCGCCTCAATCAACGCACGATAAATATCGGGGGCACGTGTACCCAATGTGCCGCCGACCAGCAAACCCGTCAGATCAGCGTCGACCAGCGTCGAACGGTTGCCATTCCACCAATCCAAAGCGATCAAACCATGTTCGCCCACTTTTTGCTTGGCGGCTTCCTGTTCAAGATATTGGTGCACATCCATACCGGCTGCTTTGGCTGCCTCGTGATATTCCGGTGGCACAGCGTTATTGACGAACCACGCGAAAATATCACCAACACCACTTTGTCCGGCTTCATAACCATAATAACCGGGGGTGATGCCACCGCGTACCACACCGCACATGCCTTCGACAGTTTGCAGCTTATCACCGTTCAGGATGTGGCAGGTCGATGTTCCCATAATCATGACCATCGTGCCACTCTTGGCCTTGACCGCTGGATAAGTCACATGTGCATCGACGTTGGCAACCGCGACTGCCGTGCCTTCTTTCAAACCTGTCCATGCAGCGGCTTGTGCTGTGAGTCCACCAGCCTTTGATCCCAACTCGCCAAAGGTGCGCTGCATTTTCGTGTCAACCACATCAGCAAACGCTGGATTCAATGCGCCGAAATAAGCGCGGTCAGGATAACCTTCTTCCTGCACCATCGCTTTGTAACCCGCTGTACAAGCATTACGAATTTCAACACCTGTCAACTGCCAGATCACCCAGTCGCAGGCTTCAATCAGCCGATCAGCCGCAGCATAAACCTCTGGCGCTTCATTCAGGATTTGTAACGCCTTGCTGAAGAACCATTCTGACGAAATCTTGCCACCGTAACGCTGCAACCAACCCTGCCCCATCTTCCGCGCCGTCTCATTGATCAGGTCGGCTTCGGGTTGCGCGGCGTGGTGCTTCCACAACTTCACCCAGCTATGCGGATTGCTACGCCATTGGTCAACACCACACAGTGGTGTACCATCTTTTAGAGTCGGCAGCATAGTACAGGCTGTAAAATCAATCGCTACCCCAACGACTTCTTCTGGCTTGACTCCAGCTTGCTTGAGTACTGCCGGAATGGTTTGCTTGAACACTTCGATGTAATCAAATGGATTTTGTAGCGCCCAATCCGGCGGCAAAGGTTTGTTACTACCGGGAAGATGCTGGTCAATGACACCATCACCGTAAGCATGGACGGCAGATGCAACTTCGCGCCCATCGCGCACGTCAACCAGTAGGGCGCGACCCGATTCGGTACCAAAATCAACACCAATGGTATACATATGAAAATATTCCTTTGATCATAAAACTTTTCCTAAAAAGTCAATGTGTGACCGGTCACACAAAATTACCACAAGACCTCACCGAACGCAAAGAAGCATCTGAGTCAACATATCCAATCTCAATGGATAAAATTATTTACGTTCTTCATTGATTTAGTTTGTAACATTCATGATCCCTAAACGTTTTATTTATTGTAAGCATCATTATTGGAGGTCTGCAATGAATAATTGGAAACGATTTTCTCTCTTATTTTTGATTGGTCTTATCACATTATTGGCGATGAGCACAATCCTTGCCCAAGATAATAACGGTCATGGTAATGGAAATGGCAACAATGGGAATGGCAACGGCAATACCGCTGCCCAATCCAGTGATAACGGCAACCATCGTGGCGGTGGCAACAATGGAGACGGTGTCGGCAACGGAGGTGGTCAAAACTCCGGCAACCAGAGCGATGCCAACCAGAGTAACGACACTACCGCCGTCCCGCAGCAAACAGACGGATTGCTCGGCTGCCAGAAAAACAATCCCAGCCGCCTTGATTGTTCCAGTTTGGATGTCAAAGGGGTGTGCGATGGCTCAACCGCCCAATTCATCATCCACAACAGCGGAGAACCGGGTGCTGGTGATATGCGCGCGCCGACCCAATATCGTCTCATTGTGGACGGTGTAATTGTGGAAACCGGTTCTGTGCAATTAGCAGGTGGGGCTAGCGGCCTTGTAACCTATAGTGGTGGCGGATCAGTCACACTCGAAGTTGATCAACAAGTTGGACATCCCGGTAACAGCCATCCGCGTGTCACCTTGGATTGTGGCCTGGCCTCAACCGAAACGGCAGAACCGACCGAAGAATTCACTCCGACACCAACACCGACAGAAACCTTAACCCCAACCATTACAGCACCTGATTTGTCAGGTGAAGCCATTTGTAAAGAAGATGGTTCTATCCTCTTCATCATCACCAACAATGGCGGCGATATGGAATATGCAGCCGATTACACGGTGACAGATTTCAATAGCAACATGATTGATAGCGGCACGTTGCAAATTGATGCCGGAATGCAGAATTTATTCCAATATTGGGGCAATACCGGTTTGATTTTCACAGTCGGTGACTTGGTCGTGATCTCAGATCCAAGCTGCGTAGCTTCTACCCCCGAGGTGACTGCCACTCCAACGCCGGATGTAACTCCGACCGTCGAGCCAACTCTTGGCCCCGATTTGGTAGGAGAATCCTACTGCCAGATAGACGGTACAATCTTGTTTGTACTCAATAACTACGGCTCGGATATGCTTGATCCAGAATATTACACGGTTACGAATAGCAATGGTGTGCAAGTTAGTGAGGGTTATGCCCAAGTCATGGTCGGCGAACCGTTCCCGTTGTACTTTGCGGGCTACCCGTCTTTGACCTTCACTATGGGCAGTCTGGTGATCAACAGCCCGCAATGCGGGCCGGACATTACCCCCGAACCAACAATCGAAGTTACACCTCCAGTCGATACCTCGATCTTGGTGGGCAGTGTCTCTTGTCTGGATGACGGCTCAATCCTATTTGCCATCAGCAACAACGGTGGTGATATGATCGAATCGGCCTACTACAACATCACCGACACCAACGGTGCCTTGGTTGCCGATGGATGGCTGCTTCTTATGGCAGGTGAATCCACCAGCCTACAATATTGGAGCTACCCAACTTTAACCTTCAGTATGGGCAGCTTGGTCATTACGCAAGATGCAGAATGCATCCCGCCAACGCCGGAAGTCACACCAACGACCGAACCAACACAAGAAGTCACACCGACAGCAGTACCGACCGACGAGGTTACACCTACGGTTGAGCCAACACAGACCTATACACCAACCCCCACTCCGACGCAAACCGGAACACTGGGTTGCCAGAAGAACAACCCTGACCGTAAGGACTGCTCCAGCCTACAGGTTACAGCTACATGTAAAGATGGTGTCGCAGTGTTTACCGTTCGCAACACCGGTAAAGCGGGCGAAGGTGATATGATCAGTTCGACCCAATACCGCATCATTGTGGATGGTGTAGTTGTAGAAACTGGTTCTGTTCAGTTGACCGGTGGCTCATCCATCCAAATCACATATAGTGGTACAGGTACGGTCACACTTGAAGCTGATCAACAAACCGGTCACCCCGGTCAGAGTCAGCCGCAAGCCACTGTAAGCTGCTCCGGCTAACTCAGTAGAGCCAAATGCCCTTTTCATTGGGGAGAGTCTTGCACTCTCCCCTTTTTGTTTTTACAACCTCAATAGTTCGGGTTATTTTGCTGGCTTATTTTCATCTCAGGCTCAGTGTTATATAGCATGATAGATATAGACACAGACTTACTGTTAAAGGAATCAATATGGCACGCAAAGTATTTGAGAAAAAATCGGTGATGAAGGGGACGGTTCAACAGTTGTGGGATTTCCACGGCCAACCCAACGCTTTCGCCAAGCTCACCCCACCCCCAATCTTTATTCAAATGCGCGAAAACAAACTCAAGTCGCTGACCGAAGGCACATTTGACTTCACCATGTGGATTGGGCCAATACCATTACACTGGATGGCGCAGCACGAACCGGGACCAACCCCCACCTCATTTATGGATCGCCAGATTGTCGGGCCGATGGCTTATTGGGAACATCAACACATATTCCGCGCCGTGCCAGAGGGTGTTGAACTCACCGATCATGTCACCATCGAACATAAACCGGGATTAGCAGGCATCTTCACCCACTTGATGTTCGATGGTCTGCCATTGCAAATATTCTTTTTATATCGTCATTTGCGGACGCGCATGGCAGTCGCAAAAACCTAACAACCGTAAATTCTTCACTGAAGAGCATATGTTATCCTCAATCTTTATGCATTTTGTAAGCTTCACGCCAGATAATGACAATATTGATTACAGCATAAAATTGAACATTGTTGTCGGAGGTAGAAATTCGATGTCGCCTATAACTTATACAATTGGCTTTGCGAACTTAAGCGAAGAAGCCGATTTTCCAATTATTGTTCGCAAAAGTCTGGAACAGGCCGCAGCCAATTATCCAAATATTAATCTCATCGTCCGCAATAATAATATGGATGACGCAACCGCTTTAGCAAATATCGAAGAATTTGCCTCCATTCCGGTTGATTTAGCCATGATATATCATCTTGGTGAGCGTGTAGGCCCGAGTCTCAGCAGCACACTGCTCAAGAAAAAGATTAAGATGATTGCGGTCGACATCCCGATTCCGCCGTGGGCCGTTTACTTTGGTGTCGATAATAAAGCTTCAGGCGCAATCGTCGGTGAAGAACTCGCCAAGTGGATTATGGACCATTGGAACGGGCAAATTGACAAGGTACTGGTACTAACCGAATCGCGTGTATTGGATTTTGTCCGTGCGCGATCCACTTCCGCACTCCACAGTTTAATTGATGGCCTCGGCTATACCCCATCCGACATCATGTATGTAGAAGCCGGCAATACGCGTGAGCCGAGCGCTCAGGCAGTCGCCAATATTTTACATCGTTGGGAAGATGTTCACCGTATCGCAGTCATCGGCTTCAATGATGAAACCGCAGCCGGTGCTCTGGACGCGGCACGCCAAATGGGACGCGAAGAGGACATTATCGCGGTGGGACAAGGCGGTAACTTGATTGCCGATGAATTATCAAAGCCCAATCCAAGAATGGTCGCATCGGTAGCCTACCATCCTGAACAATATGGACAACAGTTGATCGACTTAGCGTTGAGGATACTGGCAGGCGAACGTGTGGCGCGCGAACATTTTATCCAGACGGAACTCTTGACGGCAACTACCCTCTCGCACCGGTAATCATTTGCGATAATCTTCTTGTGGGGTATGCGTGGGCAATCACGTACCCCACTACACTTTTAAATCACCAACCTTAAGCGTAACTTCAACCTATCCCACACATTGCTATAATAAAACCAAATTATAGGAATGGGGTGATATGTTGACTTCGCATCGTGCTTTTAGGCATTCGGTAATCGGACGCAACGCTGCATGGTATATGCTGACGATGGTAATTGCCTTTGCTATCACCGTGGTTGGAACACGTTTGTATTTGGAGATTACTGGCTATCCCCAGCTTGGTAATTCAACTTTTCATTTTGCTCATGCCTTATGGGGCGGATTGCTACAAGTTATCGCAACCGTACTCATGCTCATCTACTTGAATGAATGGGTATTCTCGCTGTCGGCTGTTCTTGCAGGTGTCGGAATTGGCCTATTTATTGATGAAATCGGTAAGTTCATCACCCAAACTAATGATTACTTTTTCCCGCTGGCTGCGCCCATTATCTATATCGCATTCATCCTCTGTGTCTTCGCCTATCTCTACATTCGGCGGCATCGCACTGAGGACTCGCGGGCGACCCTTTATGGTGTGCTAGAAGATTTAGAGATGCTGCTCGACGACAATTTGGATTTGAAGACGCACCGCAGCTTACTTCATCGGTTGGACACAATCAAACAGGAGAGTGACCGTCCTGATTTGACCACCTTGGCTACCACCCTACTCCAATTTCTCAACTCGGAACAAGTCAATATCAAACCACCTAAATCAACCTTTTGGAGTATGCTGCTTGATCGGTCCTCACAAATTGAAGAACGCTGGTTGCCAAAAAAGGTAACACACCGCTTATTGATTACTGCTTTTACCGTATTGAGCGCGATTTCACTCTTCAAAATTGTGGTGTTGTTTAGCATCGTAGTAGATCAACATAACTTAAACAGTCTGATTGTCGCCAATTTAGTAGAGGATAATTCGCTGGTTCGAAGCATCTATAGCTTCAACTGGTATGTAGTGCTGCTGACGATTGAAAGCATCATCGGCGTATTATATGTCATCGCCGTGCTTGGATTCCTAGGCAACCGTGACCAAACCGCTATTCAAATCAGCTCGACCGCACTCATTCTCTCGTTGACAGTCAGCAACACCCTGTCTTTTTACTTCAATCAATTTTCAGTCGTTTTGGATAGTATGCTGCTGACTGCTGTGCTGCTCTTATTGGCACGTTACCGCGCTCGATTCACGCAAATCAAATTGCGCCCGCCAAAGGCATTTCAAACCTATGAAACCCCTATCCAACAAGATTAAAAATGGAGATGTTTTCCGGTATATTCACAACGGTAAGTGGATCAATACTACTTATCCAACACTTGAAATAACGTAATCTGCAAACTATCTGGCGATTGCAACCGCACATTACGATGTCGCCAAGGGGTAATAATCAGTTCGTGGACTAAAGTTGCACCTTTTGCTAGTGCCCTTTTAAGAGCAGCATCCACGTCTGGTACTTCTAAGGCAAATCGGATTTGTCCGCTTACACGTTTTCCAGCTTCAATTTGATCAACCGTTGCGGCGCTCTGTTCGTCGAGGATTTCCAACGTCGCTCGTCCCATGTCGTAAATGACACCTTTGTTGTCGCTCTGCGTCCAGATTTCCTTGGCCTCTAAGCCCAGTATATCCTCACAAAATGCTACTAATTTATCATAATCCTGTGCGGTCAAGGCGACGCGAAATTCGATGATGGGTGCAGTCATAAAATCCTCTAATGTGATCAAACTGATTAAAGTGTCTTTTAGAGAAGATCATGACAAATCTTCTTACACGAAAAACAATATCCAACAAAAAGGCCATCTTTTCAGATGGCCTGTCTTGTGAACATGAAATTCGTCCTAATCTTAGACTAACATATAGCCTATTTTATGAATTCATACTCTGAAAGTTAGCCACGACATTCTGGTAACTTTGCCAATCTTTGTCCGCAATCTTTTGCGACAATTTCTTCTCAACACGTTCCCCGATAGCTTCTACCTTATCTTTCATCCCCTTACCCTTAGCCGTAAGGTAAATTTGTACACCACGACGGTCAGAAGGATGCATTTTGCGCTCAATCAGCCCTTTATTTTCAAGCTGATCCAGAATGGGTGTGAAAGAAGTTGCGGCACGACCAACGGCTTTGGCTAAGTGGCTCGCCATCTGTCCGTCTTGTTCATATAGCACACGTAGGATGTACCATTCAATGACTGCCAAATTGAGTTCTTTCGTCTCGTGTTTGTAGATTTCGTCTACATTACGCAGCGCAATATCAAGATTGCACCAAACAGAACCCCCAAAACGTAAATCAGCCATTTTTGCACTCCTTCATTACCTTATTAGACATAAAATAGATGAAGAGATCGCTATTTTATATAGAGTATTACTATATATAATCCTTCATACTATGCCGTTATTTTAATTAGAAATACATAGTTGTACATGGGAAACATTGACTTTTTTAATAGGAAAGTTGGCTACATCTAGTCTTATTGAAGGAGAGCAGTACCTTTATCCTACCGAAAAATAGAGCAGCTTTTCGGGATAATCTATTTTTATCCTACAAAGGGGTAGTATCCACTGGCATACTTTTCGTGTTATACACCCATCATTGGTTGAACACAATCCGATTCACACATTAGCTCACTTAAATAAAAAAGGGCATCCGCACGGCGGACGCCCTTTTCCGATTCGAAGGTCTTTTTCTACACACCAACCAAGTGATTGACCAAAATCAGATTGACGTTCCGTTGCAACATGGCTGGTTCTGCTTCAACGATCAACAATTTGGTAATCGCGCTTCCCGCATACCCTAATGCCTTCATCCGTTTGTCTTCTTGAGGCAGTGCATATTCGCGGACGCGCTTCAAAGCCGCATCCAAATTAGGCACTATTTTCTGTGTACCGGCTACCCATATAACATTACGGCTGGAAAACGCATAGGATGGTATCTGGCTGCCTGAACCGCTGGCAATCACAATCTCACCGGTTTCAGCAATCGCGTGGACACTGCCGAGAAAATACTGAGCCAGTGTACTTTGGGCGCGCAGATGACCTTGTGTAACCGGATTATTTTCAGCCAATATCGCGTCTTTCAGATTGACCCAAGGGTGCGTCTTTGCCATCAGCAATTCCTCAAGGCCGATCTCACGCAGCGTCTGCGAACCACCCGTCATGATGTCAGAACCCGCCGGGATAAGGTCATGAATCTTCGCCAATGCCTCAGCTGGTGTATCGACGATATGAACCTTAATGCCACGTGCTTGAACCGCCTCGGCAGTTTGTTGCACTTGGGACGAGTTAGCCAAGTCAGTGTATGAGAGAGTTAATGTTCCGTTGCTCATGATGTTTTGTCAGCACTTACCCTACCCCTTGGCAGAGCTGATGCTTTATTCCTTTTCTTTATTTACATGTATCCGGATGATGAGATGAGATAAAACTTAAGCTGCGCCATAAGGGACAGCGACGAAACGACCATAAGCAACAAATGCTGCTAAAACCAACAACACCAGATTAATAATCGTCATGGGCGATTCGCCACGACGAATATGGATGATAATCGCACCGATCATCGTCAGAATAAGACCAACTGCTGCTAAAGGCGTAAGAATGGGTAAGATGCCTGTGAGCCACGGCAAAATCAAGCCAATAGCCGCCAGCGCTTCCAAGGCACCAATCCCCTTAACAGTGTTCGGGGCAAAATCTTCAACCCACTTCATATTGGCTGCAAGTTTCTCTTTCGGCTGCGTCGTCTTCATGATGCCTGCCATGCCAAAAGCCAGCGCCAGTAAAATCTGTACAATCCAAACCGCCACGTTCATGATGCCTATTCCTTACTCACAATATAACGAACATATGTTGACTAAACCACACATGTTGCTTATGATAAGTATAGGACAAACAAGACGCAACCAACAAAAATGCAAGAGTGTTGCTTAGGCAACAAAAGAGGAAAAGTGTTGGAAAAAGAAACTAAAGATGACCCGCGCAGCAAGCGCACTCGTCGTCTACTGCAACAAGCCTTATCTGAATTGATGACCGAGAAAAAATTCAGTGAAATCTCAGTACAGGATATTACCGCCAAGGCTGAAATCAACCGCGCAACTTTCTACGCCCATTTTGACGATAAGTATGAGCTGCTGAATGCGGGTATACGTGAAACATTCAAATCATTGGTGAATGAAAAACTACCAGCGGAGCCGACCTTCACTTTGGGGAATTTGCGTATTCTTGCCCTAACTGCGCATCAATATCTCGCCAATTTTTCAGGGCATTGTGCCAGCGCTGCTTTTAAAACCGATGAAGGCTTGATGGTGCAGCAGGTGCATCGCGAAATGCATGCCATCATCCTCGACTGGCTGCGCCGCACACCTGCCGCCTATCCAACCGCCACCAGCATCGAAATAACAGCAACAGTCATCAGTTGGGCGATATTCGGCACGCTTATCGAAGTGGCCTTCAACAGCCGTAAAATCTCATCAGATCAGCTCATCACCCAAGTGCTGGCGCTGCTCGAACCCGGACTGCGTGAATATCTAGTCGCCGAAGTCGCAGTAACCCGATAAATTTCTGTAGGGATGCAGGCTGATGCGTCCATCGTATTTCTATCTATAACGATAGGAGATCGTTACAACTCCAACTCCCATGTCTCGCCTACCAAATCATGCCCATAACTATGATGTGGTTCCTCATCAACCAGTTGGAAACCAACGGACTTGTAGATATGTCGTGCACCCAGAAGCACGTTATTCGTCCACAGGGTGATCTTGGTGTATCCGGTTCGACGCGCAAATCGGATACATTCGTCTACCAATCGCTTGCCGATGCCTAGTCCGCGTGCTTTCGGATCGACAATCAGCATACGCAGTTTGGCGATTTCAGCCGTCTTTTTCACCACAAAAGCTGACCCCACAACCTCACCGTTCATCTCTGCCATCCAGCAGCGTTCATGTTTCGGGTCATAGTTTTGGATGAACTCCGAGACAATACCCGCCACCATGCCCTCGAATGTTTCGTCCCACCCGTATTCTGAGTTGTATAAAACGCCATGCTTTTGCACCACCCAACCCATATCCCCCGGTTGATGTGGACGCAGCAAATACAGCACAGAATGCTCCGGTTCGCTGCTCAATAGCGACTGAATCGTGTTCATCGACTCGATTAAACGGCTCTGATCCGCTTGGGAAAGTGCGCTCAACATGTCTTCAATCTGGTTGCGTGAACGGCTGTTCAATACTGCGAACGCGCCCTGCCCTTCCTCAGTCAAACGCAGCACTGTTTGCCGACCATCCGTTTCCGATTGCTGCTTATCAATCAACCCTCTTTGCGTCAGATCACGCAAAATCCGACTCAGATAACCCGCATCCAACTTCAACTCATTTGCGAGTTCGGTAGCTGTTGTTTGTTCGTGGTGTGCCAGTTCATAAATAATCCGCGCCTCGGTCAGCGAATACGGGCTATTTAATAACCCTTCTTCCAAAACACCGATTTGGCGAGTATAAAAGCGGTTGAAGTGACGAATCGCTTCGATTTGTGCAGGCATCTCATTCGAACTCATGTTTATGATTCCTGTAGCTCAATATCTGCACAAATCATAAATATTTTAATTGCTTTTGTCAAATACATTTACTTGCTCTTGTCAATTAAAAATGAAGGGGAGTTCTTGATAGACTTAAATAAACACGCGGCCTTCAGAGAAAAATATGGTCCTTGGGTACTCATCACCGGTGGCAGCGCCGGCATCGGTGAAGCCTTCGCATGGATACTCGCTGAGCGTGGAATCAACTTGATTCTTGTCGCCCGCAACCGCGAACGGCTTGAGGCAAAAGCCGCCGAGATTCAGACTCAAAACCCGACTATCCAAATCCGCACTTACGCCGCCGATTTGAGCCTACCGGGAACAGTCGAATCGCTCATAAAGTTCACCACTAATTTAGAAATCGGGCTGGTCATCCCCAATGCCGCGATGGAAACCAACGGGGCTTTCCTCAAAAACAACTTTCAGGATGAATGGCATCTTATCCAACTCAACATCAGCGCACCTGCTCAACTCGCCCACCATTACGGGCGACTGATGCGCGAACGTAGGCACGGTGGCATTCTCTTTGTGTCAAGCATTGCAGGCTACGGCCCAACGCCTTACCTCGCCAACTACGGCGCATCCAAAGCTTATATCATCAGCCTCGGCGAGTCGCTATATTACGAATCTAAAAAGTATGGTGTGGATGTGCTGGTGCTGTCCCCGGGCTTGACCGATACACCCTTTGCCAGCAATAGCACCATTGATTGGGATCAAATTGGCGCACCTTATATGGATGCCGACACCACTGCCTTAATCGGCCTCAAAGCACTTGGCAAAAAATCCTCGATCATCCCCGGTCGTATCAATTGGCTGGTGATGTTTGTCCGTAAATATATATTCACCCGCGCCATCAACATCTCCGTTTTTGGACACATGTTAGAACGTGCCATCTCACCAGATCGCTTGTGATCGCACAAAATGAACATGAAGTTAATCATGTAGCAAAATAAGTGTGCGCGGGTTATGCTCCTTTACTCAGGAGGCAAAACCTATGACAACCATAACAAGCACCCCTATTTGGACTCAACTGGAACAGCATTATCAGGCCATGCGTAATGTCCATATGCGTGACTTATTCGCTCAGGATTCTGACCGCTTTACACATTTCTCGCTGCACCTCGATGATATCTTGTTCGATTACTCTAAAAATCGCGTCACAACCGACACCATCAAATTGCTGCTCAAACTGACCGAGCAAGTCAAACTTCGCGACAAGATTGAGGCCATGTTCACCGGCCAAAAAATCAACCGTACCGAAGACCGTGCCGTGCTGCATATCGCCCTTCGTAATCGCTCCAACACACCCATTTTGGTGGATGGCGTAGATGTCATGCCCGAAGTCAACCGCGTGCTGGCGAAAATGCGCGACTTCAGCGAACGGGTTCGTTCCGGCGCATGGAAAGGTTACACTGGCAAAGCGATTACCGACGTGGTGAACATCGGCATCGGCGGCTCGGACTTGGGGCCAAAAATGGTGACGCTTGCCCTTGCCCATTACACCAACCCCAATCTGCACTCGCATTTCGTGTCCAACGTCGATGGCACGGACATCGCCGAAACGCTTAAAACACTCAATCCGGAGACGACCCTTTTCCTTATCGCCTCCAAAACCTTCACTACCCAAGAAACCATGACCAACGCTCATTCGGCGCGCGCTTGGTTACTTGCCACGGCCAAAGATGACTCGGCTGTTGCCAAGCATTTCGTTGCCCTCTCTACCAACACTGAGAAGGTCAAGGCATTTGGCATCGACATCACTAACATGTTCGAGTTTTGGGACTGGGTTGGTGGGCGTTATTCGCTCTGGTCAGCCATCGGCCTTTCAATTGCCATTGCTGTCGGCATGGATAATTTCGAAGCCTTACTCACAGGCGCTCACAAAATCGATAACTACTTCCGCACTACCCCTTTTGACCAGAACATTCCGGTCATCATGGCACTGCTCGGCATTTGGTATAACAACTTCTTCGGCGCACAGACGCAGGCCATCCTGCCTTACGATCAATATCTCTCACGCTTTCCGGCTTACTTCCAGCAAGGCGATATGGAAAGCAATGGCAAAAGCGTCACCAGCAGCGGTGAGAAAATTGACTACAGCACCGGCCCTATCCTGTGGGGAGAACCCGGCACCAATGGTCAACACGCCTTCTACCAACTGATTCATCAGGGCACGAAACTCATCCCCTGTGATTTCCTTGCCTCGGTGGAAACACATAACCCGCTCGGCAATCATCACCAAATTTTGATCGCCAACTTCCTTGCCCAAACCGAAGCGCAGATGAAGGGCAAAACCGCCGATGAAGCCCGCGCCGAATTGGTCGCGTCCGGTGATAAAAACCCGTCTGATTTGTTGGTCGCTGCCAAAACCTTCGCAGGCAACAAACCGTCTAATTCGTTCCTCTACAAATCGCTTGATCCCGAAACCCTCGGCTCACTGATCGCCTTGTACGAACACAAAATTTTCACGCAGGGCATCATCTGGGACATCAACTCATTTGATCAATGGGGCGTGGAACTTGGCAAGCAGTTGGCGAAAGCCATCGAGCCTGAATTGAAAGGCAGCGAGTCGGTTTCCTCGCATGATTCATCTACCAACGGCCTCATCAATTACTACAAGCAGACTCGCGGCTAATCCAAAATAAAACAGGGACAGATGCCCCTGTGCAAGCGTGATTTCTTCAAGTCCCTTCTCTATGAAATGGAGAAGGGACTTAGGGATGAGGATGGCTTTTTTCACGCAAATATATCGCGCACCGAAACCTTAAACCCCGGCAGCACATCGCCACCATCAAATTCATCATCAATATCGAGGGTAAATGAACCCGTTGGCGTATGTACAACGACTGTCTGCGATTTTGGATACACTAACACCACCGTTCGCGTCCCATACTTCAAGAATTGGGTTACGCGTAATTGAACATCATCCGCTTCATCATTCGGCGAAATCACCTCAACGGCAAGATCAGGCGCACCGGGGAAATAACCATTTGGCAAACCGCCTTTAGGAATTCGTGCCGCAGAGATAAAACCTACGTCCGGCGCACGAACCGTATCTTTTCCAAGTGGATTCTTAAAAAGGATATAGCCCGTTTCGGCAGCAGTGGTTTCACCGAGTTTGTTATCGTCAACGAAATTACCAATACGGCGACCAAATTTCAGCGCATATTTGCCATGTTCTGCACCTGCGGGTGTCATCTCAATCAGCATCCCTTCGCTGAGTTCAAAACGTCGTAAATCATTCTCTGGATCATGAGAGATCACCCACAAATCTTCGGCGCTATAAAAACGTTCGCGTACCGTCATGGCAGTGACTCCAATTATTGCTTACTACCGATCATTATAGACTTAAAGTGCTTCCAGATGCAGCATCGGCAGTTCTTCGCCGTTGAGTGTCACCACCGTCTTCATCAGATCCGCCGTCATGCACGAATGAGCAGGCAGGATGCACACCAAATCCCCGATTTGGATTCGGTCAAAATCGCTCGGCGCAACTTGCAGCACACCATGTTCCTGTGACAACGAACTCACATAGGTATCCTCAAACGGTGCTGACCAACCCGTTTCCGTTGGCAGGCATACCGCTCCAAAACTCGTCCGCCCTTTGAGATCCACCGTGAAATCTTTCGACAGATGCACCCCGCCGCCGTACACCACAATTTGGTTACGCGCCGCATTCTTGGTCACCACCGGACACGCCAGCGCCACCGCCACATCCTCCACCTTACACGAACCGATAACCACCTGCATCCAATCGAAATACACAAAATTACCGGGGCGAATTTCCTCAACCGCGCTCAAATCCTCGACCATCGCGCAGCTTGGCGTATCCCCCAACGAGAGTTCCAGTCCTGCAAATCCTGCCGCAGTTAAATGCGTCCGCAAGCTGTTGAAATGGTTAACTGTCTCGTCGTAAACCGCTTGAACTTCTGCCAATGTACGCCCTTTATACGAATGCCCCGAATGCGTCAGCATCCCGCGCAGCCGCAGCCTTGGCGCAGCCGAAATCAACGTCGCTAATCCGATTGCTTCACTGTTAGCCTGCCAATCAATTCCCGTGCGGTGATAACCCGTGTCCACATCCAACCAAATATCCACCGGATTTTGCAGCTTTGCACCAAGGAAACGCGCTGTCTCCCGCGACTCGACAATCAGTCCCAATTGGATTTTCCCAGCTAGGCGATTAATCAAATCAATCTCGCGCCAATTAACCGGAAACGCAACCAGAATATCGTTCCAACCAGCATTCGCGAAATATTCAGCCATGCGCAGCGATGACGTAGCGATGCTCGTCACCCCTTCCGCACGAATCCACTCCCCCACTTTCGCCGATTGATGCGTCTTGAAGTGTGGACGAAACCGTACGCCACTGGCTTTGGCATGATCTGCCATCCGCTTAATATTGGCGCGGCACTTCGCCTCATCCAGTAGCAGCGTTGGATGTGTAATCGTGGCATAAAGATCAGTCAGTGTCATGGTATTTTTCAACTTTAGATGAATAGTGAAGTTTTCAATATTCTAAAGTGTATAGTCGTTACACACGCCTTACAAGCAGACCACCGATTCCGATTTAAGGCCTGTCCGGTTCCTTTTTTACTCCAATGGCTTACAAGATTCATATTTGCCACCGAAATCTTGTAGGGGCGTGGATTTATCCCGCCCGCGTTAATCATAGAAAAAATACTGGTCTTTGAAGTGCCTGATGGTCATTTACTAAATAGAATAGTAATCAGAAATGACTGTTCAGGCTTCAATCAGTAGGGCTGAGGCGTGCCTCAGCCGTTGACCAAATACCATTTCAAAATATTAAATCCCTCAAAAAACTGTTTACGCTCCGGTTAGAAAACTCGAACTGATTAGCATTTTCGACAATGTCACATTAAAGATTTGTAGTCGATTGTAGGAATCGATTTGAGATCATTATTAAGGTCAAAATGGTTCAAAGTGGACACTCTGTATTCAATAATGCTTAATTTCAGACTCAAATTGTGCCATATCGCA
>JBBSBM010000044.1:0-56545 GCA_038251275.1 Aggregatilineales bacterium | reverse complement strand
CCGGATTAGATTACCCACTCCCACTTTGCCATAATCGGGACAGCTTGGGTTGGGGCAGAAACTGCCCACTGATGCCAACTCACTCATCTTGCTCCCTCTGCATCTCTTTGGTTATGATTTTACCAACTCTGTCAAGGGAGATCACCGACTTTTCAAACATCATCAAACATTTTCTAGTCATCATGTCGGGTGACACTCAAACTGTTGATAGTCTAAAGTAAATATAGTAGTGGCTGGAAAAGCATTGTACCCAAGCATCAAACCCACTATTCAAATTGTAGGGGCGCAATTTTTTGCGCCCTCTGCTTTGATTGATATTTTCATCAAGCTACTACCAGCCCGTAGAAGTAAGCGTTAAAGAGGAAATTGAAACATGGACTACAGCCAACACATGTTAGCTAGAGCAGAACACAATCTAATGGTCAAATCACTACCAGTAGTGTCAGACAACGGTAATAACAATGGATCCGCACGCCGTCCGGTACAATGGGTACGTTCACTCTTGATGAGTGTTCTGCACTTGGTGATTAAGTAAACCGAAGCATTACCCCGCGAAAGTCTGCCGCAGGTTGCGCCGCCGTAAGATAATCCAGATTACTACTGGCGCACCAATCAACGCAGTAACAGCATTCAACGGCAGCACGATTTGACTCCCCGGTAATTGGGAAATCAAATCGGCTGCCAATGCCATCGTCCCACCCAAAATTGCTGTCGCCGGAATCAATAACTTGTGATCGGAAGTACCCAAAACCGCACGGCACAAATGCGGTACTGCTAATCCCAAGAAACCAATCGGCCCACAAAAAGCCGTCACTGTTCCCGCGAGCAGTGCTGTACTGGCAATGATTGCCAACCGTCCACGCCGGACGTTCATGCCCATGCTGCGGGCGTAACCTTCGCCCAGCAGCAGCGCATTTAACGGCTTACTCAATAAGAAGGCACTCACAATGCCTACGAGAATTACCGGAATAAAAATCGGCATCTGCCCCCATGTCACACCACCAAAACTCCCGAATGTCCAACTCATATAAGCTTTGATCCGTTCAGTCAGGCTAAAATACAGCAGCAATGTCACCACTGCGCTTGTCGCATAGCCGAACATCAAACCAAGAATTAAGAGTGTCATCACGCTCTGTACCCGCGAAGCCACACTCACCACTAGAAACAGCGTGATTGCTGCTCCCAGAAACGCCGCGACTGTTAATCCGAAGTCGCCGGTTAAACCTAACCCCGCTAGTAACAGCGATCCGGTCGTGCCTGCGCCTAATACCACCAATGCCACGCCCAAACTCGCACCTGAACTCACACCCAACACAAATGGATCAGCCAACGGATTGCGGAACAGCGTCTGCATCTGCAAACCACTGACACCTAAGGCCGCTCCCGCCAGTAGGGCAGTCAGTGCTTTCGGCAGCCGTAAGTCCAACATAATCGTCGTCCAAGTTTTCCGTGCAGGTTCCCCACCCATTAAAATCTTGAGAACATCGCCCAATGGAATATTGACTGACCCTACCACCAAACTCAAAATCAAAACAACCAACAGCAAGCCAGTCAGTACCAACAGCCATCCGTGACGTGTGTTTGATGTAATTCTCATCTGAGTCGCGTTTGTTGTGTTGGGGAAATTTGTTACTACTTTAGTGTTTGTCGTGTCCATAGCACCTAATTTACGAAACCTTCATGCCTAAGGCCGATAGCACACCCACATCCATACCATTTTCTGCGTTGTAACCCAGTCCGAATGCGTCGTCATAACCCCACACTGTCCAGCCAATGCCAAATTGCTCAGCCGCATTACGGACATCCCGAAACCACTGTAAACGGTCACCATAAGGCGCAACTTCTGGATACACCCCAAACTCATTCATCGTCAGTGGCACATCGTACTTCGCTGCCCAATCCGCCGCCTGTTTGATCCGTGCCGTTAGCACTTGATTGTCCCATGTTGCATTGTCGCAGTAATCATTCGCCCAATCATTGGCATTTTGATTCTTGAAGTCGGGTAAATTGCCGCACCGCCCCTCACTCGATGGATAACGGATACCCCGCAAACTACCCATCACATCATCGACCCATGTTGCCCCTTGATGCGTGAAAATGAACGGCTCGTAGAAGTGGAAGTTGTAGACGATATTGGCATCATCCAAGGGTTTCATGTTGAGCAGCCCATCAATCCCGTTCCAGTTCGGCCCACCTACAATAATGGTGTGCTGCGCTGCACCTGCTCTAATTGCCTTAACCAACATTTCTTGCAGGGGTAGCCAATCTTCTGGTTTGTCCGGCGATGGCTCGTTCATCACCTCGAAGTACACCATTTCGGGGTCGGTATAATTCAGATGTTCTGCCAGTGCTTTCCACATCGTCGCGAAGGCTTGTTGCATAGCCGGCTCAGTCATCAGCCGCTTCTTAAAATCAGCTTCCCACGCGTGAATATCGACGATCACCGCTAAATCATGCGCGGTGAATCGCCCAATCGCATAATCCAGATATTTCAATAATTTTGGGTCTAACTGCGTTGGATTTTGCTCATCGAGAAACAGCTTAGGTTCAATTGGCAGTCGAACATGTGTGAAACCTGCATCACGAATCGCCTGCGCTTGTTCCTCGCTGATATAGGTGTCATAGTGGTTATCTGACTTGTCATCATTCAGCCAGAACCAGCGTGTGACATTCACACCTTTTGCCAACCGCGCCATACGTGATGCATTCACACCTGCCTCCCCTGCAAATGCCATCGTTGGCAGCAATAATAATGTGATGAGCAAACCCAAAACACCATAACTTGATTTCATATCTTTAACTCCTGTGCCTATATCCCTTTTTAGGGTAGCACAGAACATTTTCTCCAATGCCGAACTTGACTGCCTACAACTGTTCCCATCCGCTGCCCTCGTGCCCAAAATGGAAACATTCCGGATGCATAATCTCTGCTAGAATTTCTAACGACTCGGCCAGTCTCGGCCCGGGTCGGTTGAAATATTGGTTACCATCGGTCACATACACACGATTGTTTTGCACCGCCCGCAGTGCTGACCATTCCGGTCGTTGCTCCAACACCATCAATTCTTCTCGTGCCTTTGCAATGTCATATCCACATGGCAAAAGCACCAGCATATCGGGATCAGCCGCTTGCAATTCATGCCATTGCAACCAAGGTGAATGGACACCCGCTTGCCCGAATAAATTCTCGCCACCCGCCATCTCTACCAATTCAGGTATCCAATTTCCCGCCGACATCAACGGCTCAATCCATTCCAGTGTCGCCACTCTCGGACGGGATAGGTCTATCGTTTGGTCAATGATTGCACACATCCTTGTTTGCATCTCTGCCACCAGACTCGCACCCCGTTCAGGGATGCCAACGGCATTCGCCACCCGTCGGATGTCACCGTACACATCCGCCATAAAATTCGGTTCGAGCGCCACAATCGTCGCTGAGGAATGCAGTTGATCGCAGACAACACGCTCAACTTCCGCGAAACTCACCGCGCACACTTCGCATTGTGTTTGCGTGATCACCACATCCGGCGCAAGGCGTTTTAAGAGTTCCGCATCAATCGTATAAACGGATGTGGCTTCTTTGAGCGCGGCCTTGACCCGTTGATCCACTTCAAGGCCACTGCCGGTTGGATCGAATCGCGGTGCGGTCAAAGCTGGCAGCGCTTCAATCCCCGCTGGATAATCACACTCGTGTGATCGCCCAACTAAATTCGCTTCCAACCCTAATGCACACACAATCTCGGTGCTGCTCGGTAACAAAGATACAATCCGCATATCGTCTCCCAAACATTTCTGTAGGGGCGCGCGGCTGTGCGCCCTCTTCTCTTTTGATTCCCTCCCCTGTTGCTACGGGGGAGGGTTAGGGTGGGGGTATATCTGAAGCTACTGACTTCTTACTCCCCCAACGGTGCATAAAAATACAACGTGTAATCCGGCAGCAAATCAGGATGGAAAATCTTGACCAGATCGCTCAAAATCACATCAGGATTCGCATAGCCACCTTCGTAGTAATCGCTGCCACCGTTGGCATTACTGCGGGCATTATTCGTGTAAATCTGCCCATTCTTGAAAGCTGCAAACTGTCCCAATCGTTCATCACCTGCCAGCACATCAGCTTTGCTTGTCGGGAAAATATTCACCCAATAATCCGCGTCAGTGGCCTTATCCAAAACATCTTCAAAGCTCAGCGCGATACTGCCCGTCGTCTTGTCATCCGCCCACAAATATTGCGAACCTGCATCCCGCAAAAGGGTTGCCACATTGCTCTCACCACCCGGCATATACCACGTTCCACTGTAAGGCGTATTGACGAACACCGTCGGCTGCGTTGTCGCACCTTTCGCCAATGTCGCCACCTTTTCATAGCGATCATTCACATCCGTAAACGCATTCTGAGCGATGGCCTCGGTGTTAAAGAACACGCTGATGAACTTGCCCCATTCCGCCAAACCCAACGGCGTTTGGTCGAGGAAATCTGCATCAATCACCACGGGCAATCCCGCTTGCAACATCGCCGGATAAGCTTTGTCTTCATCACTAAAACGCTGTGATAGAATCAATCCCGGTTGAAGCTCAATCAATTTCTCGACGTTGATCTCCGTACCACCGCCGCCACCACCAACTTCGGCGATTTTGCCATCCTTCATACCGTTCACAATCGCCTCATTAACAGTGAACATCGCTGTATCAACTGCTACCACCTTATCCAGTAACTTCTGTGTGGTCAGATGTGGCAGGAACGATGTTGAGAGTGAAACCACACTTTGCACAGGCACATCAATTTCGGTTTCGCCTGCCTTCAGTTCAGGCGCAGGTGTACCGCATTGCACCAGCACATAAATCAATGGCTCTTTAGCCCCCTGCCACGGAGTCGTCACCGTCACAACTTTATAATTGCTGTGGTATTCCACTGTGAAACCCGACGCAGTATCCACAGTCACTTTTTCGGGGAAATAATCAGTCTTGTCGTCAAAAGTCTTGACGCATTCGGTCGTCATATTACCCGTTGGTGCTTGTGCCGCCACCGGCAGAACCACACCAACAACCGTCAATAAAGCGATCAATATCAACAATAAACGGGACTTCATGGGCGCTCCTCCTCGAAGCATATTGCTTTGCTTCCGCCCCTTGCTTTGCTCCCCTCCCTACGAAGTGGGGAGGGGTTGGGGGGAGGGGATAAAGCAAAACATTAAGATAAATGCTCAAGTACCGCGCTTCGTTTTGAGGGGAATAGGGTTGGAGATTGCATCTTCCCCTGACCGCATTTGTCCCTTAGGAACAAAAAATCCGCCGGTCAGCGGAGAGCATGTGTAGAAAACATCCATGCCCGACCCCCCTTTGCCTCGAAGGTGGTACTCGAGAGAGCGATGAAGGCGGGTAATCGGGCTTGGCTTCGGTTAATGACTGATCAAATATTTATAGAACGTAACCCTGTTTTTGGCTCCCTCCATCGCTTGCGGGGGAGGGTTGGGGAGGGGGTTCTAAAAACTAATGACTATCAACTAACAACTGCCATACCGTTGCGGGACAGCGCTGGACTTGAACCAGCTTCCCCCATTATGCGCGTCGCATCCGGGCGGTGGGCGCACCTTATCGCAGTGAATACTGCCGTAACAGTACCATTTGCCGAGCCGCTTTGTCAATGTGGCACAGGCCGCCACGACGGTGATATAGCCATAACTTGATATTTAAATAGAGGATATGTTTCGCCACTCAAAGTGTCGAGGATAAACAGTGAAGCGTTTCCACCGAGAGTGGCAAAGTATGTAATATAGTGTCCGTCTGGTGACCAGTTCTGTAGCGCGGGTACACTATTGACTAGAGTATAAGTGCGTGTCGTGTCGCTTGCTAAATCAACAATACGAATCTCCGTTTTGCTGGATGCAAAGGTCAATTGCCGACTATCGGCTGACCAAAGAGGCGTGACCAAATAGGAGATGTCAGCGACGACTTTTTTGCTTTCGATGCACCCTTCTTTCAAATCCATGCACCGCAGCGTAGCGACAATCAACTTCGACTGGTCGGGATCATATTGGGTGTAGGCGAGATGCTTGCCGTCCGGCGACCATACCAACTTGATTTCACCGGTTGAATCACCCAAAAAGTCGAGTACGCTAAATTGGCATGGAGCGGCTTGTGCGAAACAGCCGATATTCATGCCGTAGAGGTGCGAAATACCATTTTCAGTCGAGGCTTGATAAAGAATATTCTGGCTGTCGGGCGACCACATGCCCGTGCCTATGGTTTGAGGAAGTTGATATTTTTCGCCTGTACGGACGTTCACAATCAGACTTTGCGGGACACCTTGATCCGTGATCGAAAATAAAATCCACTGGCTGTCCGGTGACCAAATGTAGCTTGAATCAAACGTTGTAAATTCGACTCCCAGTTGATGTTTGTTGCGGCCCGTTGCATCCATCAGATAGACCAGAAACTTGCTGCCATTGAGCGACAGGTAAGCAATTTGCTGCCCATCCGGTGACCATTTTGCCAGCGCATTCGTCCCATGATCGTTGGTTAATCGCTGTTCAAGACCACGACTCATATCCCTCAAAAACACATTGACCGAACTTGAACGCTTGCTGTCAAAAATGTTGGCATACGTCATCTCATTGCCACCCGGCAGCAGATAACCGCCACCAATTGCCATCCCGATCAGCGCGGCAGTCACCAGCCAAATATAAATCACTGGACGTATTAAATGTTGGGTAATCAAATCTTGGTCGTCAACTATGTTTGAACATCAAAAGAATTTGTTGTAGCCTTTGTATTGCGACCTGTCAATCTCTTATTTTTGTTTTTCCCTTCGTAGGGTATGACTCCCTTCTCCTCTAAAAATAACCAACCACACATTGTATTGCTCCCTCCATCTCTTGCGGGTTCACCAGACGACACTTTTGAACGCTTAGGAGCCTTATTCCCGTATTTGCTCCCCTCTGCCATGCAATGGAGAGGGGGTAGGGGTGAGGATTTGAGGGAGAATCTAACAAAACTGTCGTCTCCTGAACGCTTGCGGGTGAGGGTTGATATGAGGGGTTCATTTGCGCCCATTTGTATCCCCTGTAATAATAGATAAAATTGAACTTTTCACCGGATAATGGATTCCTATGTCCCGTATCTTCATCTCTTACGCTCGCGCTGATGTGGACTTCGCCCGCAAGCTCGCCCGTTCCCTCTCGGAAATGGGCGCGGATATTTGGATTGATGTCAACGACATTCCCGCTGGCATGAAATGGAGCACCGCCATTCAACAGGGCTTAAACGTCTGTCAGGTCATGCTCGTCATCATCTCGCCTGACTCAATGGCCTCCAACAATGTTGAGGACGAATGGCAGTATTATCTCGATAAAAAGAAGCCCATTATCCCGGTTTGGTATCTCCCAGCCGAGAAGCACTTTCAGATTAGTCGGTTGCAGCACATCGACTTCTATGCCATTTCTTATCACATCGCCTTTGATCGCCTCACTCACGAATTGAACCGGCAAGGTATTTCGATTCAGTTTCCAACCACCGACACCGTAGGGGCGCAAGGCTTTTCGCCCTCTGCACCTGCCACCTCTAACGCGACCGCATCACCGCGTATCGAAATCCCGTCGCCCGAACCCGAACCCGGAACCCGCATGACCGACGACAAAGGCATCGAAATGGTTTACGTCCCTGCCGGTAAATTCCTCATGGGATCAAATAAAAATCCTCGCGAGAAGCCTATTCACGAAGTCCAAATTACTCAACCTTTTTGGCTCGACTTGACACCCGTCACCAATGCCGCCTATGCCCATTTCGTCAATGCGGGTGGCTACAAAAAACCAGACTATTGGACACAAGCCAGTTGGGATTGGCTTCAAACCAAGAAGATAACCGCACCGTCTGACTACGATAATTTCACCGACCCTCGCCAACCCCGTATTGGTGTCTCGTGGTATGAAGTCTGCGCCTATGCCCGTTGGCGTGGCGGTCGCTTGCCCACCGAAGCCGAATGGGAATGGGCTGCCCGTGGGCCGGAAAACCGTAGCTATCCTTGGGGCGATACTTTCGATGCTAGCCGCTTAATCTACCGCGACAATTCACTTGGAAAATCAGCCATCGTTGGTTCAGGCATTCGTGTAACCGGCGCATCTTGGGTTGGTGCATTAGACATGAGTGGAAACGTCTGGGAGTGGCAGAGTAGCTTGTACATACCCTATCCATATCAGTCTGATGATGGTCGAGAAGACCAAAATAAGGATGGAACGCATGTTCTGCGGGGCGGGTCGTTCTTCGACGGTCAGGACCTCGCGCGTTCGGCGTACCGCAACAGTTCTCATCCGTACAGCCGTAACTACGGCTACTTTTTCGGGTTTCGGGTTGTGCGTCCCCCTTCTCTTTGAATTGCTGAACCCTGTTGGGGCGGTGCTGCGTCAGCAGCAGGTGCGTAGCACCAGCCCCTCTTGCTTTCGTCCTGCGCCGCAGGCGCATCGATTTTTGGAATTTGAAATCTATAAAATGACTTGCTTTCTAAATATCTAACGTATCCTACGTAACGAGTGGCTTTTCGAAACTTGCCAGCTAAACTACTGCTGTATTTTGTTCGGTTCCCTCCATCGCTTGCGGGGGAGGGTTAGGGAGGGGGTTGGCATGAAACTATTACTTACATTTATTTTCCGTTTGTGCCACAAACCCTTCTCCAACCACCCGCCAACTTCACACCTCATCCCGCTCCCTCAAAATGGTTAGCGCCAACTCCTTGAATCAGTTACAAAATGTTCTTCCAAAATGTAACCCTTTGTCACATCATCTGTCGTAAACTGGTTATTGGAACGTCTGCATTGACTCCCTTGCCCTGTTGCTACGGGCTATCGGCAGAGTGAGCCTGCGAACGTTGCTGATGTGGGCTTGGGTTAGGGGTTTCTCCCACGCACCTTAACAACCACAAATGTTGTAAAGGTGACAAAAACGGTCGATTTCTCAACAGCAACAACAGTATCAACAGCAACATTTGCTATACCGCCACTGCCGAAATAACATGAGGGAAACGTTCTGAATCTGAAGAATCTGCAGAATTTTCCGAATCAAAATAGCCTCTAGCCCACTCGTCTTTTCTATAGACGAAGGACTACAGACTATCGACTTTTCTCGGTACTCGGAACTTGAAGAATGGCAATCTTGGCGGCGGACATAGCTTGTAGGTTTGCCGCAGCTTTAGCCGACCCATCCGCCGAAATGTCGCCAACTTTGCCAATAATTGACATGGAATCGCCAAAAAACTAACTGGCTCTGCCAATCGTTTGGTCACGCAGCGCGGGTAATGTACTATCAACTTGATTCAAGAAGTCCAGTGCTTCATCCATGGTGTTGATCATCCGCATCCGCGTTTTGAAGAAGTTGGAGGTCACTGTCACTACGAATTTTTGGAACGGATTTGCCATGCCGACGAGGATCATCCAACCGACTTTGGGGTGTTTCGGCCAACTCAGTTGGGCTAATGCCTTGCTCGAGGGTGAACCCAGTCCCTTTCGATGATCGACAATCATATGCACCAAGGGGACTGTACATTGGTTCAAATAATCGATAATCGGTTGGTCATTGGCAAACATGTCTTCATCAGTAACGACACCCTCGTTATAAGTCAATATCACGCGCTTTTCGAGAAACCAACTTACCTGGCTGGACATTGTCTTTTCTCCATAATTAAAAATTTAATTAATTGTAAAACAACTATATGGAGATATGCCTTAAGATTGTAAAAAAGTCTGAAATTCAGTCGGATTCTTTACGATTGAGTGTTCCTTCCGTCTGGATTTGCCCGTCTGTCACTTCCCAAATTGTTGACCGCTCAACGAACGCAGTCGGGAAAACATCCATATCCGTCGTGGTCAACAACGTTTGGGTGGCTCCGTTAATCCGCTCAAGCAAGTACGCTCGTCGGTGCGTATCCAACTCGGCTACCACCTCATCCAACAGGAGAATAGGCCATTCGCCAATGCGATCTTTCATCCATGTGAGTTCTGCCAACTTGAGCGCCATCACGGCTGTACGTGCTTGTCCCCGGCTCCCATACAAACCCGCGTCCCGCCCGTTGATGTTCAAGCGCAGTTCATCGCGGTGTGGCCCGCACAAAGTCATACCGCGGTCAATCGACTCGGCTTGCTCTTTCACCAACTGCTCCGAAAATTGGGGCGCAATTTGTTCTGCGCTTAAATCACGATGCAAATCGAGTCCGAACATATCAAACGACATCTGCCCATCACCCTCCGCAGTTGGAAGGAAATTGGGCTGGTAACGCAAAGTCAACATCTCGCGTTTACCTGTCAAATCAAGATGAGCCTGTTGAGCGCTGACTTCTAATTCGCGTAGGAAGCGTTGACGGTTCGCGATAATCACACTGCCTGCGTTCACCAATTGGTCGTTCCAGTAAGGCAGTTCATCTGGACTAGCGTAGCCATCACCAATGCGCTTGAGCAGGGCATTTCGTTGGGGTAGCGCCTTCTCATAAACCGTTAGCGCCTGCACATAATCACGGTCAACTTGAGAGAGTGTGCTGTCCATAAACCCCCGGCGCTCGGATGGACTCCCTTCAATCAACGACAGGTCTTGTGGGAGAAATAACACAACCGCTAACAGCCCAACCAAATCCATCACTCGCTTATCCACGCCGTTGATGCGGATGCTTTTCTTAAACCGCTGGCTTCCGTCCGGCGCACGGTCGAGTACAAGCGCCATTTCGATGCGATTAAAACGACCTCCACGTCCTTCAACCTCGGCTGCCAGCCTCGCAAAAGGCATCGGTTCATCCTCGGTTCGCCAGTTAATGAGCTGTCTGTCGCTAGTGGCATGAGGGGATTGTGAAGCCGCTAAGTAATAAATGGCCTCAAGCAAACTGGTTTTTCCCTGCGCATTCGCCCCATGTAACACTATCGGGCGGTTAACGGGTAGGCTTAGTTCCAGCCGCGCATAGTTACGAAAGTTCGTAAGTGAAAGATGTTCAACGTGCATAAGCTGCCGTAATCTAGCGACACGGTTATTGTGTCTGTCTAAAAATAGGATTGATCGAACATTACTGAGTTAATAGGTAAACGGTTTTGTCGGCTGCCTCATACAAGATCAATGCTGCAAAATAGAGGAGAGGGATGAAGGCAGGAATCAGTCTTAAGTCGCATGAATTATACCCTAAATCATGCTAAATTTTGAGGGTGTTCACCTCTATCATTAGTAATCTAAAACAGGTCTATACTGAGTCACAGGTGTTGCTTCTCGAAAACTGTTTTTTTAGAAAGGCCAAAAGCTATGTTTCGTCGTGGTAATCGTATTCAAAATGGTGTGGAGTTAACGCGTCAGAGTTGGGCTGCTTTACGCGCCAACCCGCAGTTACTCGTTTTTCCGGTCATTTCTCTTGTTGGTATGGTGATCGTCACCATCTTGTTTTTGGTACCTGTCTCCGCGACCGGCATCTTTAGCGCGCTCAGCGAGCAGAACAGCCGCAGCTCAGGCAACGTCAATAATGTACTTTTCACCATCGTCATGTTTTTGTATTACTTTGTGACCTATACGGTAATCATTTTCTCGAATACCGCCTTGGTTGGTGCGGCTATGAAGTTGGCACGTGGTGAAACAGCTACCGTTCAAGATGGCATTAATATCGCGTTATCACATATGGGTAAAATCTTCGTCTATGCCCTGATCTCAGCCACGATTGGTATGCTGGCTCGTGCTATTCGCCAGTCAGGCAGCAACTCCCGTAATCCCGTGGGTATGATTATCGCAGCCATCATCGCGGGCATCATTCAAGGGGCTTGGAACTTAGTGGTTTTCTTCGCTATTCCAGTATTAGTGGTTGAAGATGTCAGTGTAATGGACTCGCTTAAGCGCAGTGTCGCTCTTTTTAAGCAAACTTGGGGTGAGCAGTTTACAGGAAGTATGGCTATTAGTGCCGTGTCTTGCCTCGCAACGATTGGATTACTGGTCGGTGGTGTTATTCTTATATCACTCGCTGCTATGACCCAATCCACTGCTTTGATCGTTATCGCGGTAGCGGTGGTTGTCTTGGCCTTCATATTCCTCAGCCTCATCAGTGGGGCGCTCAACGGTATCTTCCAAGCTTCACTCTATCAATACGCGACTACCGGCGATGCTGGCAAGCTGATTGATACTCAACTGGCACACGATGCCTTCCTCCCCGCTTCAAGCTAACTCATGTTAAACTGCTGGGACTTAAATAATGAGTCCCAGCGCAATCATGTCACTTCCGTTACTCACTCTGCTTATTTTTGCCTTTACCACTTGGCTAGGCTTGTATCTCATCGCGCGTGATCGAACCAAACCGGTGCTAGTTTATACGGGTTTGGGATTGGTCGCCTACGCGCTAAGTCCGGCTTTCAATTCCCTGCTTCCGCTGGACACTGAACACATCCTGACTATTGCTTTGCGTCCTCTTGGCGAGACTCTTCTTTTCATACCAGCCTTGTGTTGGTTTGGGGCGACTTTCCACTTACTACCAGAAGGCAGCCTTCCAAACGGTGTGTTCAGGCTGCTGCCTTATATTGTTCTAGCGTTGATTGGGTTGATTTTTCTGGTACTTCGAATGGTTTTTCCTCCCACAGATGATTCATCGGCCATCTTGCATGCTGCCGTTTTTGGTGTCCTAGGATTTGTTGTCATGGTACTGCTTTTATTGGCAGTGGGCTTCGTTGCATATCGTTTGTGGCGTGAACGTACACAGCGTTTGTTGGCATTATTGTTTGTATTGACATTGTTTTTTACACTCGGCGCAGGGATGATTTTATTACAGTCTCGCCTCATTCCTTTTGATATTGCTTTGTTGATAATGGGTGTTGATTTACTGTTTTTGGACTTCTGCATCGCTGGCTTAGATGCCTTTGATGAAGGTGAAACGCTGCTGCCCGATGCAATCTATTCGTTCATTCGTGCCATGCTTATAGCACTCATCTTTGGTGGACAGGTGGCTTTGGCCTCCGGTGGACAATATAATTTCACAATGCTGGCCTTGCTCTTCGGCGTGGTAGCTATTGCCTCGCAGGTATTTGCTGAATCTATCCAAAATGGGCTGGATCGGTTGGTTTTTGCTCGCTTACCCGCATTACGCCGCGCGCGAGCAGAACTCCGAACTGCTGCCAGTCTCTTACCGCGTGCGGATGATCGATTGGACTTAAAACTTCTACCTGAAGATGAATTTATCCGTTTAACTCGTCGTGCCCTTAGCCATATGACTGATCCCGGTAAGTTAGCCGTTTCACCGTTGATGCGTTTACCGATGCTCGATGCACGTGTGAAGAGCGGGCATACTTTAGAACGTACCAGTGAACTCAAACTGCTGTTGACCGAAAGTGTTAATCGACTCAAGCCACCTGCCAAAGGTGATTTTGGAACTACCGATGAATGGCGCTTTTATAGCGTGTTGTATTTCCCCTATGTATTGGGAATCAAGCTCCTATCCTATAACCATTCCGATGATCTTTCAGATGATGCTCGCAAAGTTGTGGAATGGTTTCGTGCAAACGTCCCCGAACGCACCCTCCATAACTGGCAAAACCTCGCTGCTCGCTTAGTCGCACAGGACTTGCGCGATCAAATGCGCTAATTTGGCAGTAGTTGGCAGTCTTTTTCCTTCAAATGGCAGCGAGTATCGACTTATGTTTATTGCTAGGACGCGCCAATGCACGTCTGTTTTGTCCATAAACATGAGGAGATTGTCGAAATGGCTACCCAAACAATCGTTACCAAATCGAATAATAACGGTACAGCTCAATGGGCTGTAGAAGCAGATGGCGCATTCTGTGTCCTTGCAGGGTTAGTATTCCTATTGGGTGCAAACGGAGTGAGTCAATTCATGGGCGCACAATCCTCAGCGGTGATTGGCATCATTGGGTTGGGAACGCTTTTATATGGTATTGGGCTGCTTTACGATGTTTTTAAGGGGAAGGTAAACACGCGTCTTTTGCAGGTAGCTATCAGATTAGATGTCGTTTGGATAGTTGCTAGTGTAGTCCTACTGGTCGCTGCGCCGGCTGCACTCAATACTGAAGGTCGTTGGACAGTGCTTATTCTGGCGGACGTTGTCGCCATGTTCGGAATTTGGAAGTACACAGGCCTCCGTCGGTTAAATCGCTAGCAATAGAAATGCTAGGGGCAGAGCTGACGTTTTGCCCCTTCTAATGAGGCTGAAACCCAATGTATTTCTTGTTCTTGATTAACGTCGCGTGGCTTTTGGGGCATGAGATGGATGCTATACATCAGCACGAGTGGCGTCTATTCTTTTTTCTAAAACCACTTAATGATGATGCGGCATATCGGCTTTTTACTGCGCTCCATATCCCATTACTTGTCTTGATACTTAGCCAATTACAGGTGGGTCAATTTCAATGGGCATTTGATGGTTTTCTCATCATTCATGCCGGGTTACATGTGTTCTTTCGTAAGCATTCGCACTACGAGTTTAACAATTGGTTTTCCAACATTTGGATATTTGGAGCGGTTCCTCTCGCGGCATTGCATCTGATTTTGTTGGCAATGGTTTGATTTCAAATGAAAGAGAGCAATCACAATGGATTGCCCTCTTAATGTTAATTCAGGTCGTGCTTATACGCGGTGGCAGGCTGCCCAATGTCCCGGTGTGATTTCTTCCAACACCGGATCGGGTTCTTCGTGGCATAGTCCAAATTCGACCGGGCAGCGTGTGTTAAAGTTGCAACCGCGCGGTGGGTTGGCTGGACTTGGAACATCACCACCCAGAATGAAACGCTGACGCTTGGCTTCGACCATCGGGTCTGGCACAGGTACAGCCGAAAGCAGCGCTTGTGTATAAGGGTGAAGTGGGTTGTCGTACAACTCATCGGTTGTAGCCAATTCCACAATCTTGCCCAAATACATAACGGCTACACGGTCACAAATGTGACGTACCATACTCAAATCATGCGCGATGAAAAGATAGGTCAAGTTGAGTTCTTCTTGTAAATCTTCAAGCAGATTGACGACCTGCGCCTGAATGGATACGTCCAGTGCCGAAATTGGTTCATCGGCAACAATGAAACTGGGTTTCAGTGCCAATGCACGTGCAATACCAATACGCTGACGCTGACCGCCAGAGAACTCATGTGGATAGCGGTTGACATAATAGGGGTTTAGGCCTACACGCTCCAATAACGCTTCAACATATTCTTGTTCTTCTTTTTTATTAGGGATGATGTTGTGGATACGCAGCGGCTCGGAAACGATGCGTCCAACCGACATACGGGGATTAAGTGATGCAAACGGATCCTGAAAAATCATCTGCATGCGACGACGCATTTTCCGCAGTTCTTCCGCAGGCATTGTGCTGAGTTCTTTACCCTCAAATACCACTGAGCCGGAAGTCGGCTTATAAAGCTGAAGGATGGTACGACCTGTGGTACTTTTCCCGCAGCCTGACTCACCTACGACACCAAGCGTTTCACCGCGATAGACATCAAAGCTGACACCATCGACTGCCTTGACTGCGCCAACTTGCCGTTGGAAAATGATTCCTGAACTGATGGGAAAATGTTTCTTAAGATCTTTGACACTAAGCAATACCTCACGGTCGTTACTTGTAGTCGTTGTTTGTGCTTGCGCGAATGTACTAACCATGGGCTGTAACTCCTTCAGTTAATGGTTCACCGGTGCGAACATCAACCCAACAGGCTTTCAAATGTTCCGGTGTGCTTTCGGGGCCGGGTATCAATGGCGGCATTTGTTCTGTGCAAACATCAATGCGGTAAGTGCAGCGTGGCGCAAAAGGACACCCCTTAGGTTCTTTACGCATATCAGGCGGTGAACCTTCAATTTGTGTCAGTCTCTCACCACCTGATCGCTTGTCGTGCCGTGGTAATGATTTGAGCAGACCGAGCGTATAAGGGTGGCGAGTATCTTTGAAGACTTCTTCTGCTGAGCCGCGTTCAACGACGAGTCCACCATACATAACCTGAACAGTGTCCGCCAAACCGGCGACGATACCCAAATCGTGGGTAATCCAAATCATTGCCATGCCGATTTCGTCACGCAGGCGGCGAACCAGATCAAGAATTTGTGCTTGAATGGTCACGTCGAGTGCGGTGGTCGGTTCGTCAGCAATCAGTAACTTGGGATTGCAGGAAAGGGCCATTGCGATCATGGCACGTTGGCGCATACCACCCGAGAATTGATGTGGGTAGCTATTCAAACGCTTAGATGCGTCCGGGATACCAACCATGGTCAGTAAGCTGGCAGCGCGTTCGTTAGCTTCCTTGTCGCTCATACCCAGATGCAGTTTGAGCGCTTCGGTAATTTGCGTACCGATGGTGAGCACAGGGTTAAGCGAGGTCATAGGGTCCTGGAAGACCATTGCGATTTCGGCGCCACGCACTGCCCGCATCTCTTCAGAGGTCAACTTGAGTAAGTCGCGTCCCCGGAAAATAACTTCACCACTTTCAATCCGACCGGGCGGGCTGGGAATTAACCCCATAATTGACAGAACGTGTACGCTCTTGCCGCTGCCGGATTCACCTACTACCCCCAATGTTTCGCCTTCATGGAGCTTATACGATACGCCATTGACTGCGTAAACCGTACCCTCCTGTGTATGAAATCGTGTGACGAGGTTTTTCACCTCCATCATGACGGGTTGTGCCAAAGTCTAGCCCTCCTACAATTACAACCGTTAACGGTTTTTTTACAAAGAAACGAATGGCTTATTATTCTTCCGCATGTCTTACGAAAATGCAAAATTTCTAACCGCCAATGGTTTGCACGCGCATTTGTTACTTTTAACTAAAGACATAGGTTCAGAATCAAAAGGGCGGAATTAACTCCGCCCTGTGAGAATTTGATTTGAGAACCGAGATTATAACCGTGAAGTCGTTATTGCACCACTACTTGGGGATCAGCATTTAACATGCCCGTTAATAACCGCTCCATAGCCATTGTGTGGCTGCAAACTCCGCGACTCTTGAAGAAGTCGCAATCACAGTGCCATTTTTGATCGTTAAAGCCGAAATGGTGTTCGCTGTTTTCACCATGAAAGACTGCCTCAAAAGATTGAAACAGGATACGATCCTGTTCGTGGACATAGCGGTTGGCTTTTTCAACATCACTGACCACGTTTTGGCCGGGAGCATAGGGAAGTGGGTCGCGTTTGAGCATGGGGCGGAACAGTTTTTCCATTGCCATAACATGCGGGCAAATGTGTTGAGAATGGAAACCGGCGCAGGTACATAACCAACCATTTTCGCCTAAGGTAATGACATAGTCACTGTTGCTTCCACGAAATTGAGCATGGAAGAGTTTAAATGTGATGCGTTCAGGTTCTTCAGCGTAGCGACGGGCTTTTTCGATTTTACCGATCATTCCGTAATCCATAGCTGTCTCCTCTTGATTAAGCTAAACTAACATGAGGATAAATAAAAAGCGCGCGGTTCGTATCGAAACGAAACCGCGCGCTATGGTTCCAATGGGATTAAACATTCGATTATTGGCTTTGTAACGCTCATAGGCCGTAACCTTTTCTATTTGCCAATATTATCTAGAGTTTAAGCCACATCAAGGGTCTTGTCAATTCAATTGATTAAGGCTTAACACAAGAACCGACGAAAGTGAGGAAAAATGGGTGCAGAAGATCATCGTGAAAAGGCTGGTAAAGGTTCTGTAACAGTGGCGATTGTAACTGTGAGCGATACGCGCACTCCCGAAACTGACCAAAACCGACAATACATCGAAAAGCGGATGAGTGAACTTAATCATCGTGTCGCGGCGTATCGGCTGATTAAAGATGAGCCGGATCAGGTGGCAGCAGTGATTGAAGAACTCACGACTATGCCGGAAGTTCAGATCGTTTTATTCAATGGCGGGACAGGCATTAGCCCACGTGACACGACTTATGATGTGGTGAGCAAATATCTTGAAAAGACGCTGCCGGGTTTTGGAGAACTGTTTCGCATGTTGAGCTTCCAAGAAGTAGGTGCGGCCGCGATGTTCAGCCGAGCGACAGCCGGTATGTATCATGGGACTTTGGTCTTTTCGATGCCGGGAAGCCCGAATGCAGTGCAAGTGGCGCTAGAAAAGTTGATTATCCCCGAAATTAACCATCTAGCATGGGAGATTGCACGGAAAGGGTAAAAGTGTGTGCGGGACGCCAAGCACTTCTTGACGTTATTTTTAAAGGTCTTGTCGCTGCGGTAGGTGATTGTGTAAGAATTAAAAGACATTATCCAAAAATCGCCGTACCAGTGGATGACCAAAGCGACCGATATTTGTTGCTACCCGCCAAGCGGTTTGCTGACTTGGATTCAACATTGTTTCTTTAACGAATATTTTTGCTTGATCCGGTTTTAGAACAGCCACAGCGTTGTCAATGTGTCCAACACTGTAAGTTTGCATGACATCATATTCAACATTACGGTATGACATAGGTGGTAAATAGGTGACAATCTGATAGGTTTGATTCTGAAAGAGAATAGCGGCCCGATTACGGGGTATATGGACACGGAGTTGACCGAGTTCTGCGCCCAAATAGGCTGACCAAATATGAATTGACTCAGGATCATCAATTTCGCCGCTTAAGGTTCGCATGAGGCGCGAACTGAAGGAACTTTCAAAGTGATAAAGTCGAGCGATGGCATCAAGGATATGCTGATTGGACTTCAAAATAGTGTCCAGAGCCGCGTTGGGCGTTAGGCAGGTCCCGACTAAATAACCCTCAAAGCCAGTGCCTTCGGTAAAATAGGGATTGGTCTTTTTGCGGACTGTTTCCCAAGCGAGGTAGCTTCGTTCGACACGATTTTTGGTTGGCAAATCGGTAAAACGTACGTCATGAATGCCAAAATACACAAATAGCGATTGACCAAATGGTACCCGTTTTTCAACTTTCTCAACGTGAATCATATTGCATTCGGGTAACCATCATTGTTTGAAGTGGTATATCTTCAATGTTGCTGTTACTCATCCTTCTGCATTTATTGTATGTCTTGCGATAACGGTTTTTAATGGATAGGCGCACTATATCTAAGGTGTCAGACATCATGGATTTCTAAAATAATTCGATGTAAAGGCTTGCCAGCGGCAAGCCTTTACAAGATGTGTAGTTGTTAGTTGGCGCTTTCGAAGCGGTCGATAACATCGGAAATGGGGCCGGTCAAGTAGAAATACTGTTCAGATATGTGGTCGAGTTCGCCATCAAGGATGCGGCGGAAGCCCTGTACTGTATCCGCAAGCTTGACGTATCGGCCTGCTCGGCCCGTGAAGCGTTCGGCTACAACCATAGGCTGCGTCAGAAAATTTTCAATTTTACGTGCCCGTGTGACCAGCAACCGGTCATCTTCCGAGAGTTCATCAATGCCGAGGATGGCGATGATGTCTTTGAGTTCGAGGTAACGCTGTAAAACTTTTTGAGATTCCCGCGCTGTTTGATAATGAAGTTCGCCTACCAGATTGGGATGGAGGATGCGGCTGCTGCTTTCCAGCGGATCGACTGCCGGAAAGAGAGCCTTCTCGAAAATTGGACGGCTGAGGGCAATCGTTCCGTCGAGATGGGTGAAGACGGCTACAGGCGCTGGATCAGAATAATCGTCGGCTGGTACGAACACGGCTTGTAAAGATGTTATTGAGCCTTTATATGTTGAAATCAAACGTTCTTGAAGCTGCCCCATCTCATCGGCTAAGGTGGGTTGATAACCCACGGCGGAAGGCATACGTCCCAAAAGTGCGGAGACTTCAGAACCGGCTAGTGAATAACGGTAAATGTTGTCGATAAACAGCAGCACATCACGGCCTTCATCACGGAAATATTCAGCCATCGTCACACCGGAGAGAGCGACACGTAATCGGACTCCCGGTGGTTCGTTCATCTGACCGAAGACCATCGCCAGTTTGTCCAATACCTCTGCATCTTGCATGTCGCCATACAACTGTGTGCCTTCACGCGTGCGTTCACCGACGCCTGCAAAAACCGAGAGGCCGTTGTGCTGGATAGCAATCGAGTTAATGAGTTCGGTAATGATGGTGGTTTTGCCTGTACCTGCACCGCCGAAGATGCCTGTTTTACCACCGCGTGTGATAGGGGCAATCAGGTCGATGACTTTGATGCCGGTTTCGAAGACTTCCAAGCGCTTGTATTGCTCGTCAAATTCGGGCGCGATGGTATGGATTGAGCGCGTAGGTGTACCTGCGGGGAGAGCAGGTTTGCCATCAATTGGCTGCCCTAGAACATTGAATAAACGCCCTAATGCGGCTTCGCCTACTGGAACATGAATCGGCGCACCGGTGGCATAAACAGTCATGCCGCGTTTGAGTCCATCACTGCCACCCATTGCGACTGTTCGCACTTCACGATTGCCGAGGTGAATTTGCACTTCAAGTATCAAGTCACTTCCGTCTTCACGCTGCAATCGCAGCGCATCGAAGATGCCCGGTAAATGTCCGGTCGGAAATTCGACATCAATGACCGCACCCATGATTTGGGTAATTTTGCCCTGAAGTCCGTTCATGTTCTGGTTGCCTCCTGATTGCAACTTGACAATAATCTCAGTCAGTTGATCTGACTTGTTTTCCCATTCAAGTTGGCGCAGGCGGGTGCGGACTCGTTGCAGTTGTTCTTCCTGTGTGTTAATGGATGCTTCAAGTTCCTGCTCTTTGGCGTGCAGCATGGTTTGCAATTGTGCGGTTGGCAGGTCAGCTTCAAGCAATCGGGTAATATCCTCTAAGGACAACCCAAGTTCCTTGAGACTGTTGATGCGGTTGAGTCGGGGTGCTTGTTCCGCTTGATAGTAGCGATACCCGGTATAGGGATCGACTGCCGACGGACTCAGCAGGCCGATTTCATCGTAGTAACGCAGGGCGGAGACCGATACCTGACAGAGTTTGGCGAACAATCCAATTCTGAACATTGATCCCTCCTGCATGACTGGAAATCAGTCTTTACATTATGCACCAAAAGCGTTTGCCTGTGCCTTATTTCACACACTTTACAACTCTCAAGCAGGTTGAGAGTCAAGTGGTTAACGAAAATTGGTCAAGATTAGTTCGTGTCTGACTGTCCTAGAGTGCAATCCACCACTATGTCGATACCATAATGAGCAAAATCTGATACGTTATTTAGTGGGATCACTATTTATTGGAAGCGAAAAATGGACGAACAAAAACTCATTCTGGTGACGGGTGCAACAGGTTATGTTGGAGGGCGTTTAATCCCTCGTTTGCTGGAGGCAGGGCATAAAATAAGGGTGATTACGCGGGATGCGCGGCACGTTAGCGGGCGTTCTTGGTTGGAACAAGTTGAGGTGGTTGAAGGCGATGTGCTGCAAGCGCAAACCTTAAACGCTGCGCTGGAAGGTGTGCATGTGGCTTATTATCTGGTTCACAGCATCTCGGCGCGGTCAGACTTTGCAGAACGTGATGCAAAGGCAGCCCATAATTTTGCTCAAGCCGCGCAAACCCATCAGTTGGAGCAAATCATTTATCTCGGCGGATTGGGGGTTAGTTCAGAAGACCTATCTGAGCATCTCGAATCGCGGCATGAGGTAGGTGAAATCCTATGCAAGTATGCCACACCTGTGACCGAATTTCGGGCGGCGGTAATCGTCGGGGCGGGCAGCGTGTCCTTTGAGATGGTGCGTTATTTGACCGAGCGTCTACCGATTATGATCACACCCAAGTGGTTGTATACACGGACGCAACCGATTGCGATTGATGATGTGCTGGCTTATCTGGTGGATGCGCTGGATGTGCCTGAAAGCCTTAATCAGATTGTTGAGATAGGCGGCAAGGACGCTATGCCTTACATCGACATGATGATGCGTTACTCACATGCGGTTCATTTGCAAAGGTGGGCTATTCCCGTTCCTCTGCTTGCGCCGACTTTGAGCAGTTATTGGGTGCATCTGGTCACGCCCATTTCATGGGATATTGCTCAACCGCTGATTCAAAGTTTGGAGCATGAGGTTGTGGTGACTGACGATAGTGCGCGGCGCGTGTTCCCTGAGATTCATCCGATAGGTTATGACGAGAGTGTGCAGCGTGCACTCAAGGAAACGGATGCCAAACGTGTAGAAACCACATGGCTGGACTCGACAGCCGACATTTGGGAATCGGACGAGCCGTATACCTTTGTCGAAAAGAGAGGTATGAATATCGAGCAGCGGACGGTAGAAGTTGACGCTAAACCGGAAGTGATTTTCGATAAGCTGAACACAATTGGTGGAAAAAATGGTTGGTTTGTTTTGAATCAGTTGTGGAATTTGCGCGGTATCGCTGACCGTTTGATGGGCGGGGTGGGTAACCGACGCACACGCCGCGATCCGCTGCACCTGCGAGTCGGCGACACATTGGATTTTTGGCGCGTTGAAAATATCCAACCAGCAAAGATGATTCTTTTACGAGCAGAAATGAAACTACCGGGGAAAGGTTGGCTGCGTTTTGATCTTGAACCTCTCGAAACTGGTAAAACTCAGCTTAAACAAACAGCCTATTTCGCACCGCGCGGGTTTGCAGGTTGGGTTTATTGGACGATGTTGTTTGTCTTTCACAAGATCATTTTCGATGGCATGATTGCACAGATTAAGGCCCTTGCGGAGCAATCTGACGATGCGCCAAAATCTATTGAGTCTGCGCCACCACTTCGAATTGCGCCAATCGCCATTACCGCGACGATTTTTGTGGCATTAGGGGCAATTGTTAGTGTGGTGTTGAGACCCCGTAGTTAGATAAGACATCAAAGATCGGGTTCAAACCTCCACCTTAATCCTCCCCCGTAAACGAGGGAGGAAACCAATGCGATGTTCGGTTAATCTCGCTGCGGCATCTGGGGATTGCCGGGGTTAAAGTGTTTGAGGATGACCAGCGGTTCCGTTGTGCTGCCATTGGTGATGTCGATACCTGCGATGGCGGCATCATAAGTCACAAACATTTCGTCCTCAGTCAGTTCGCCGTAACGGATGAGTGAGGGGGATGATATGGTGTGCGCTCCGAAATGTCCATAACCTTGAACACAGATGAGGCCATAAGCGGCAGGATCGGTGATGGTTACTGTTCGTCCCGGTAGCACAGTCAGTTCTTTGGCACTGTACCACTCGCTGCCGTAAGTGATCCATTTTTCTTGATAACCAGCAGCTTGCATATGTTCGGGATCGCCTGCGGATTTGGGTACTGTAAAGTGATTCTTACCAAATTCGGGGTCGAGGTTGGCATCCCAATCAAGCATCGCCATGATATAGTCTAAATCATGGTGCTTATCAGCAGGCACATCTTTGACAACCAAATCCCACGACACGACTTGATAATCCGCGACTATTGACTGCCACATTGAGGACACATCGCTGGCACGCTGCGGCTCATAGGTGCAGAATGTTCCCGGCGCGTGCAGGATACCGGGTGGCACGTCCCAACCTGTGCCGGGGGTTAGTCGATAAGCTTTGGAGAGCGCCAGAATGTGGTTATCACCCGCGCCCCAATTTTTAAGACAGTCCATCACTTGATCTTTGGTGGTTCCCGGTTCAAAGCCGAAGAAGGTGTAAGGATAAGTGTCGAGCGCAAAGTTATATTGTGCTGGAAAGAAATAAGCTTCTGGTTTGCCAAGTTTGCCGACGTTGGCTGCCATTTCGTCACTTTGGTGGAGGTGATGTGGCAGTGGATACATGTTGTCGAAGAATTTGCTATACATGACCCATCCACCGTATTTGGACATGGCTTCTTTGCCAATTAAGGCTTCGCCCATATCGCTCATGGCATCACGCAGAGTGGCTTTTTCGCCTGCGTTGACGATGTAACTTAACCCTTCATCAGCCGGTGTGCCGGGGCCGTTGTCAGCCGCTGTTGTGGAGGAGAACCAGCGTTCATCAATGCCGCCGCGATGTGCGCCTAATGCATAGAGATCGTTGGGATGTAAGCGCAACCGCCGTCCCGGTACACAGAAGGAGCGTGGAACCCATGTGGGAGCGAGGCGGAGAACTCCTTTGCCTTGTTCAAGTGCTTGGGTCAAAAATTGTTTTTGCTGCTGATCGTTCATAATGAAATCCTTTTTATCGATCGCAAAAATTTTAGTAGAGCGTATTTTACCGTGAACAGGCGTAAGGCACTATTCGTGGTATTGGCGGGCGGACTCATCGGCAAAGGGGCGACCGCTGTTGAGATAGGTTTCACGCGCCAAACTGACAGGATAAAAGACACGCCGGAATTCGAGGTTTAGTCGGGATTTGGTCACGGTTAAAATGGCGTACTCCGCCCAAGGGTTAATGGAACGGACATTTTCTGGCTGATCTTCGCGGAAGGCGAGACCGACACTGCCGGGGTTGAAATGAAATCCATCGGCAAATTGGCGTACAAATTGAACATGGGTATGCCCGCCGCAGTAGATGGTTTGCGGCTGCGGATCAAGAAAAGCGCGTACTTCGTCGTTGGGTGTCAGTGGCAGAATGACACCGTCAAAGGATTTAGGGGAGCCATGATAGCAGCGAAGTTTCCAACTGGCTTCTAGCGGCAGTTCAAAAGTCGGTTGAAAACTTTGAATGAAGGCTAGATCATGAGCCGACAATTTTGAAAGCTGCCATTTGCGTACCGCGTCCAATTTGCGCTGGCGTTCTTCGGAGGTTGGTTCTGCGCCGCTGTCTTGACCTGTTAACAGCCAATCGTCAGCGTTACCCATCACAATTAGACAATTTAATTCACGCAGCCGTGCGACGGTTTCGGCAGGCTGAGGGCCACCTTGGACGGCATCCCCTAAACAGACCATACTGTCGTAAGTCTCGCCGCGTAAATCTTCGAGTATGGCATCCAGCGCAAAGCAATGACCGTGTGTATCGGAAAAGACAACCATTCGCATAATTCTCATTCTCCCATCTGGTTGGTTTTCCTTAACCATAGTCCAGAAATGCAAAGAGGCAAAGCAGCCTATTAGACCACTTTGCCTCTTTAAACGTGTATATAAAGTTTGTTGAGACGAGCTACGCACCGCGTCCGAATTTGTTCGCGCCGCCGAAGATGTTAGCGGGCAGTTTGAAGCCAGCTTCTTTCAAACGATCTTCAAAGTTGGGACGGAAGCCTGTGCCTTCCAATAAGCCACCACCTGCATGTGAATAGCCTTGACCGGTTTGGCCGGGTGTGCGGTAGAGGAAAATGTCCTGCAAGGTAATGTTTTCACCTTCCATACCTTGAATTTCGCTGATCTGGACGACTTTACGGCTGCCATCTTTCAACCGCGACTGTTGCACGAACATATCTACAGCAGCGGCAATTTGACTCCGCACAACCATAATCGGTAAGTCCATACCTGCCATCAAGCACAGTGTTTCCAGACGTGCAATGGCATCGCGTGAACTGTTAGAATGAACAGTGGTCAATGAACCGTCATGACCAGTGTTCATCGCTTGGAGCATGTCCAGCGCTTCACCGCCGCGAACCTCACCGACAACAATGCGGTCAGGGCGCATACGGAGCGCACCTTTCACTAAGTCGCGGATGAGCAAGCGTCCAACATCAGATGTGCCGGGGACAGGTGGTGTGGTTTCAAGGCTAACGACATGACGCTGAGTGAGTTGGATTTCCGCCGCATCTTCAATCGTGACGATGCGTTCGTCTTCGGGAATGAAGGAACTCAGCACGTTGAGCAATGTCGTTTTACCAGAACCTGTACCACCCGATACAACGATGTTCAATCGTCCGACGATACAGGCTTCAAGGAACAGTGCCACGTCTTTGGTGATCGAACCGAAACGAATGAGATCATCGACCGCTAACGGCTTGGATGGGAATTTACGGATGGTCATGGTGGTGCCTTTGAGTGCGGAGGGCGGCATCACCAAATGCACACGCGAACCATCTGGCAGACGGCCATCAACCATCGGGTTATTACGATCAAAGGTACGACCTAATGGGCGAATAATGCGTTGTGCCGTAAATTGCACATGGTCTTCATCATCGAAAACAAATTCGCTTTCCAGCAGTTTACCTTTTTGTTCGGCAAAAATCATATCCGCGCCAGTGACCATCACTTCAGAGACACTCTTGTTACGCACCAGTGGTTCGATTGCGCCAAAGCCCATCAGGTCGTTGAGTAAACCATCCTTCAAATCTTCGATTTCGCTGGCAGAAAGTTGCAAGCCAGCTTTTTGAATCACGGTCTTCAAACGACCAATAATGATTTGTTCTTTCTCAGCATCACCGCGTTCCCAATCATCAGCTTCATCTGGTGTGGCAAGCAGTTTGGTGCGAAATTGTTTACGGAGTTGAGCGATTTTGGCTGATGTATGCAGCTTGGATGGGATGACATAGGCACCTTCGCGTGGCTTTTCTTCTTTCACTTCAGCCTTAATAGGCATCGGTGGTGGCGCAAGGGGTATGGGTGCAGAGCGCTCGACCATTGCTTCTGCTGCGCTGCCATTCGGTTTACCTTGTTCGTTACGACGTTGTAAAAACGACATATGCTCAACCTCTGAGGAGTTTATCAATCCATTCAATACTTTTACTTTATAGGGTAATGGGTTGAGGAAGCATAAAGATTTGAGAAATATTCATGAATTTTTTCATGATGTTGCCAGCCTTAAGCTACCCCGCTACACTAACTGCGTTTCACCAATCACCGGAGCAAATAACCTTTGTCCCGTTTTTTTAAATCACCTCATCGCTATGCCGTTTTCAGCTTGATTTTGCTAGTCGTTATCACGCTGATTTATTTCTGGCGCATCACGTTCAGCGGCATGATTTTGGCGCGTGGTGATGTTTACAGCTACTTTTATCCCTTGTGGGATGCTCGCAGCGCGGCGTTTCGTGCGGGGCATATTCCGTTGTGGTCGCCAGATGTATTTATGGGTGTGCCGCTGCTGGCGAACAGTCAATTAGGGACGTTTTATCCGCCTAATTGGTTAGTCACGCCGTTTGATGCGCCGACGGCGATTACATTGAGTTTGCTGGCACACACTTTTTGGGCGATGTTGGGTGTGTATTCACTAACCCGGCGAACACTGGCCTTGGATCGCGTTCCAGCGCTGCTTGCAGGGGTGTTGTTCGGCTTGGGTGGTTACCTCGGCGGGCAGAGCGAACACATCAACCAGTTGCAGGCTTTGTCATGGATGCCATGGTTGTTTTGGGTGGCTACGTTCGGTGCCGTCAGAGTTAAAGTTGCTCGTCCCGAGGATTTTATAGAGGGAAAGGGCCGTTATCGTGTGCGACTCAATGGGGTTTTGTTATTTGGTGTATGCATGGCTTTACAACTGCTTGCTGGTCATCCACAGACGGTTTTCATCACACTGAGTGGAGTGGGAGTCTACCTGTTTGGGCGACATAATTTTTATGAACAAGAGCATCCGCAAAGACCCATACGCTTCAGAGTGAATATCCCTTTTTTTGTGCGTGCTCTGTTGCTCATTATATTAGGCAGCGCTTTGGGTTTTATATTAGCCTCACCACAGCTCATTCCAACACTGGAACTGTCAGGACTGGGCAATCGTGGCGGCGGGCTTGATCCACAAAAAGTACTGGCCTTCTCTTTTACGCCATTGCTGATGGGACGTGGATTATTACCCAGTTATGACGGTTTGTTATTTGGTGAATATATTGCTTACAGCGGAGTCATTGGTTTAGGCTTGGCAATTATTGGATTGTTTGTTCGCCAATTTCCTGAAATTAGAGATCGCCAACCCACCATTTATGACAAGAATACCATTTTTATTACTGTCATTAATACAACTCCCTATATTCTACTGATCGTGGTTGGGTTTTTCTTTGCATTAGGCGCATTTAATCCGTTGAACTGGCTGCTGGCGACGTTACCGGGCTTTAGCTTTTTCCGTGTGCCTGCGCGTTGGATGGCGCTAGAATCGTTAGGTGTGGCAGCTTTGGCGGGTGTTGGTTTGCAATCATTGAAGTACAGCCGCCCGCGCATATGGGTTTTAGCTCTGGTGATGATCGTGATGGCCGGATTAGCGGCGGCCAGTACGCTGGCGGGTAAACAGGCAGTGGATGTGATTGGGCCAGCCGTGCCAACCTTACGCAGTTGGGTTGGTTGGGGCGTGGCTTTAGTTGTGCTGCTGTTGTTAATCGTAGGTCGCCAATGGCTCGGCAATGTGCGAACGATGGCGTTGATTACGGCTGCGACGGTATTGGAATTATTCCTCGCTTCGCAGATTATGCCGATTAATTTGATTGCGCCCAAAGATGTTTACAGTGCCTCACGTTTTACGATTCGACAGTTGCAAGTGTTGGATGCGGAACAAACGCCACCCGGACGATTATTGAGTATTTCACCATTAGAATTTGACCCCGGTGATAAAGATGCGCTCAACGCACGTTATGCCGATTTAGGCATGGATGCGCTATCGACGCGGATTGCACTGGTGGCAACCAAATTACGTGAAGTGGTTGGCCCGAATCTGGGGATGCGTTGGGGGATTCCGAGCATTGATGGATTTGACGGCGGGTTGCTACCGACACGGTATTACACAGCTTTTACATCGCTGCTGCTGCCATATGATAGTGATCCTTCGACTGACGGACGCTTGCGTGAAATGCTGGCGCTACCAGAGTGTCGAGGGGCATGTATACCTGATCAAAAATGGCTTAACCTGAGTAATACCCGTTATTTGATAACTGATAAAACGGCTGATCTTGTTAAAGACGGCGTATTTTATGACACATCGCTGTCATTTTCGCTCAGTCCGAATACTCGACGCAAGGATGCCATAATTGCGGTTGATCCCACTTTTGTGGCTACTGCAGTTGACTTGCTTTTTAGTTCAGATGCTTGCACGTCATCAGTTACTTGTTCACCGCTGGTGGATGGTCAAGCACCCACCACAGTTGAACCATTCGACTCATTTACATGGGCGCGTTGGGAACTGCCACAAGCTCAAAATGTGAGTCAATTGGTTTTAAGTGCAACAGAAAATCTAACCCTTCATGCCTTAACGCTTCTCGATACACGCGCAAAAGTCTTTCAGCAAGTGACGCTGCCACCTTTCAAGCGCATTTTGTCCAGCGACATTAAGCTGTATGAAAACTTGGATGTCACACCACGCGCCTATTTTGTTATCGATCATGATGTACAAATTGCAGATGATACAGCCTCGGTTCTGGACCTGATGCGTCAAAAGGGTGGAAGTACTAGAGAGTTCGCTCCGGCGTATGTCGTGCCGAATTATGTACCTCGTAACAGTTCTGCCTTGCTTAAAGATCCACGTATCAACGTCAGTATCACAAATTATTCTGCGGAACATGTAGAAATTCAGGTGAACGCTAGCACTCAGGCCGGATTGCTGGTGCTGTCAGATGCATATTACCCCGGCTGGGTTGCCACGGTGAATGGCGAACCGGCTAAAATTTACCGTACCAATATTATGTTTCGCGGTGTGTCAGTTCCAAAGGGTGAAAGCACCGTCGTATTTGAGTTTCATCCGTGGTGGTGGCCGGTTGTGCCGCTGGTTGGATTGATGGCGTGGTTGGTGGTTGCTGCCGTAGGATTAGGGTGTTTAGGGAAGCCCCATCCGCTTGAATAATAATTTACTTATGACAAGTATCACCTTCTCTACGGAACCAAATGTATTTTAGATTTATGGATGCTACAATGTGATTATTGAATTAATAGAGGCAGATTTGATTCTGCAAAGTGGATATTATGATAACCAAACAGCAAGACTGTCCGATCGCACGAACAGCAGAACTCGTTGGTGATACGTGGACGATCCTAATCGTTCGGGATTTGATGAGCGGCTCAAAACGCTTTGGGCAGCTACAGGAATCATTAGGACATGTTAGTCCCAAGACTCTTTCTCAACGGCTCAAGGCTTTGGAGTATGCTGACATCCTCACGCGCCACGCGTTTGCTGAAATCCCGCCGCGTGTTGAATATACATTGACGGAAAAAGGCCAAGCACTTTCCGACATTGTGCAGGCTATGGCCGCTTTTGGTGAACGTTTCTTGCCCGTAGAAGAAACGATGCTTCTCACTGCCGCTGGCGACTAAAGCTAGGCTACAACTGTCCCGCCGTCAACTACCATTGCGTGACCGGTAACAAATGATGAATCGTCGCTGCACAGCCAAAGAATCGCCTGCGCTATTTCTTGCGGCGTGCCTAAGCGGCGCATGGGAATGGCGTTAATGGTCGCCTCGACCATTTTGGGGTTGTTAGCATTCATCTCGCTGACCATCGGCGTTTCGGTGAAGCCGGGACAGACCGCATTTACTCGAATATTTTTGCGGGCATATTCCAATGCTGCTGAACGAGTCAAGCCAACGACACCGTGTTTGCTAGCAGAGTAGGCCGAGGCGTAACGGAAGCCTACTAACCCTGCGGCTGAGGATACGTTGACGATGGAACCGGATGCTTGCTCCAACATGGGCGCAAGTTCGTATTTCATGCTTAGCCACACGCCTTTAAGATTGACGTTCATGACCATATCCCATGTGGCCTCTTCGCGGAGGTCGGTGGGTGTCATGTCACCGCCTACGCCTGCATTATTAACCGCACAATCCAATCGCCCGAAGGTACTGACGATTCGCCGTACCAGTGAATTGACCTGTACCGCCCGCGTCACGTCACAGGGGATGAAGATGGCTTGATGTCCGCCTTCCGTCAACAGGTGAACCGTTTCTTCTCCGCCAGTGGTATTCACATCGCTGACGATCACGATTGCGCCTTCTGCGGCTAATGCCAATGCGCTTGCCCGTCCGATGCCGGACGCACCACCCGTCACTAAGGCGACTCGATTTTCCAGTTTCATCAACTTATCTTTCAATTAAAATTTTTGTGAATACAAACAAGCATTATTCACCGATAACCAATGCCATCGCAAAACCATCATAACCTTTGCTGCCGACGGTTTGGGTTGCTGTAGCAATCACGCGCTTATCCGATGCCAGCATAGATAGTGCTTTTTGCACGCCCTGAACATTGGGATCAGTAGTGGTTGGATCAGCGACAGCACCGCTGCGTACTACATTGTCAATGATAATCAGGCTGCCCGGTTTCGTCAGCCGGAATGCCCATATCAGATAATCTGGCGTACTCACTTTATCGGCATCAATGAACACCAAGTCAAACGGGCCAGCTTTTTCTTCGTCAAGCTGTGGCAACGATTCGATGGCTTTGCCCACGCGTACTTCAACATGTGCGGGTAATCCTGCACGGGCAATATTGGCGCGGGCGACTGCCGCATGAGCCGGATCAATTTCGAGGCTAATTAAACGGCCATCTGCTGGAAGTGCGCGTGCTAACCAGATGGTGCTGTATCCGCCTAAGGTGCCGATTTCCAAAATCGAGCGCACATTATGCATCCGTGCTAATAGATGGAGCAGCTTTCCCTGACTAGGTGAGACATTTATAGCGGGAAGGCCAGCGTCAGTGGTCGCCTGTAAAGCCGCCGTAAGCACCTCATCAGGTGGCGCGAATAAACCATCAAAATAATTGTCGACAGCACCCCATTGCTCTTGGGACATCGAATTCTCCTTTAATTGCAATCATGCGGCTCATAGTATTACGTATTCCGCTACAGAGAGCAAGGTAAATAAAAACGGAGCAAACCACTTGCTTGCCCCGTTATCATTGAAGATTGTTAGCTGCTACACATCAGGTTTGAAAGCATCAATGGCGGGTATGAAAAGTGATTCGTACAGCGTTTCTTTTTCTGCCGCGTCGCTTAAAACCAGAATGATAAAGATTTTTCCGTTGGTATCAGTAATGGCAAGATTGAGCGGGATTCCTTGAACTTCGCCGGATGCTAAGCGCCATTGTAAGCCGTTGGCATCACGCTTGACGATTTTTTTCATATCCAGCCCGAATTGACCTGCTAGCAGTGGGAGCGCAATATCGACATTACTGCCCGGTAGCGACAGATAAGCAATCGCAGTTTGGTCAAGGCCACTACGACTGCGGCCAAAAGTTCCGGGAACCACTTCTTTCCAATCAGCAGGTTTGACACCACTGAAACCTGCATCCGCATTGGTATAAGGTTCCAGTTTAATCGGCTCGGCAGTCGTCGGTACGCCAGTGTTGAAGTTAGGTTCCTTCATATCGGCTATACAGGATGAATCCGGTTTCGTATTCGGGTCTTTAAGGAAGGCTTGTGCGATGCCCAAGGCACATTCGCTGGATGGAATGACGCCGTGTCCTGTGCCGGGGAACTGGAAGAAGAAACTGCTGCTGAGGGTTGCGGCGGTCTCTTTACCATATTCTGGTGGAGTGATTGGATCATATTCGCCACTGACTACCAATGTGGGAATATCACTTTTAACGGGTTCGTTTTCGATCAGGTTGGGCTTGGCTTTGTTCCATACCGAGCACAACCCAATCTGGCTGTCATCAATACCATTGCGGCGGGCGAACCCTTGCAGCTTCGGATTAATCTTTGCCAATACAGCTTCAATACTGGTGGTGGTACCGAACGCCAATTCTTCGGTACATTGGACAGCATAGTTCATGCCGACAGAAACCGCATCCAATTGAGTGATTTCCAATTGCGTCCACAGACTCAGGAAGCCTGTTTCACCGTTATGTACATCATAGATGCTTTTAGGAAGTTCGGAGATGATTTCAGTCGCGTATAACGCTTGGAAAATCGTTCCGGCAAAGCTGTCGCCATCCATCTTAACATCAAGTTTCTGGGCGGTTGCCGGATTAACCACTTGGAAGCTAACGGGATTGGCGTTCAATTGGTCAATCGTATCATAGAAGACTTTTTCCAAGTCGGGGAAAGCTGTGTTACAAGCATTATCCGCCGCGCAACCCTTGAACAGCACATTCAGCGACCGTTCAAAGTTGAGAGGCGCGTCGTTGTTTGTCACTTGAGGCGGGAAAATCGAGTCGATGATGGCACTACGCACACCTTCTGGATGATCGCGCATGATGGTCAGTGCGAGTTTCGTGCCGTAGGAGATGCCGTAGAGATCGAGCTTGTCATAGCCCAGAGCAATCCGTAAATCATTCACATCCGAAGCGTTTTCGGCACTGTTATACGACCCAAGATGGATACCTTCACCTGCCAAACGGTTAGCACAAGCAGTCGCAGCATCGTTTCCTTGTTTAAGGGCTTCATCAACCGTCAACACTTGATCGAGCGTGTTCAGCGTCAAGTCGGTGATTTCTTTACAGTCTAGCGCAGGTTGCGAACGTCCCACACCACGCTGGTCGAAGAGAATAATATCTTGATTTTTCAGCAGTTCGGCATAACGGTCATTGAAAGTGAGCGACAGGAATTCGAGGGCGCTGCCACCTGGCCCGCCTTCCAGATAAATTAAAGGTGTGGTGTTTTTGTCAGGGTTGTCGCTGTGGAAAACCGCTACCGCCAGTTTTATCGTGCGGCCAGCCGGTTGGCTGCGGTCTTCTGGTACAGTCAGATAACCACAGTCCGGTTTTTGGTTTGCTGGTACGGTAAACATACAGTCGGCAGATTCAAATGTGGCGCTGGTTGTGTCCTGTGCGGCGGTTGGGAGCGCCAGTAGCAGACACAAACTCATGAATAGGAAAATCGCAGTTTTACGCATGTGATTCCTTACTAATGATTAAACATGTAGAAGCGCAGAACGCTCTCCCTAAAGTATAACCGTAAACTAAAGTTCAAAAGTTAGCACAATCTGAATAATAGGTAGGAATAAAATTTAAAATAGTTTAAATAAGAGGGCTTTGAGTGGACTGACTGCTATCCATAGACATAATTCTTAACAGACAAGACGTTCATTTGGCATGATACTAAGTATTGACTAAGTTTATTGTTTTAGGTGATGTAATGACACGTATTCGCATTATGATTGTTGACGATCAGGACGTTGTACGGCGCGGACTAAACTTGTTTTTTACGTCCTTTGATGAGTTGGAGGTAGTAGCAGAGGCCGCCAATGGTGTCGAGGCCGTCCAATTGTGTGATGAAATTTTGCCAGATGTCATCTTGATGGATCTGATGATGCCTGAAATGGATGGCATTACCGCCACTAAAATTATTCGTGAAAAACATCCTCATATCCAAGTGATCGCCTTAAGCAGTACTTATGATGATGAGGCTGTTCGCCAGATGCTAGAGGCGGGTGCATTAGGATATTTACTGAAAAGTGCCTCGGTTGACGAATTGAAGAACAGCGTTGTGGCTGCTGGTAAGGTTGCGCAGGCACACCTGTAAACCTCGTCATACACTAAAAGCTGGATTTCCATATTTAATTCTCGTCTTACCCATTCGCTTCTCCTAACATGGGAGCGAGCGGTAAAGCGCCGCGTCAAGGCTGCTGTTCGCTACCCCTGTAAATTCAAATCCGATTCCGTTTTATATTTGAAATGAGTTAGAAATGCGCCTTTTTAGCAATCGAGGCAGTCGATTGCTAAAAACCTCTTGACGGCAAAGAGGGGATTTGTTATCCTAATAAGCATAATTTAGCACTCTAGGCATGCTACTGCTAACGAGGGTTCAAAATTGGGTTGAACTTTCGTGGGTACAGCGTTTAGGGTGATCAAGTTTACCTTAAGACAAAACGGAACTGAAGGAGGAGATTGGAATGGCTTCAAAAGGTAACAACCTGCGCCCATTGGCTGATCGTCTGATTGTGGAAGCGATTGAGCAAGAAGAAACCACAGCAAGCGGTCTCTACATTCCTGAAACAGCAAAAGAAAAACCGCAACAGGGTAACGTTCTGGCAGTTGGCCCGGGCCGCACCGAAGATGGCAAGACTATTAAGATGGATGTCAAGGTCGGCGACAAGGTACTGTTCGCTAAGTACGCCGGAACCGAAGTTAAGATGGACGGCAAGAAGCTGCTCATCATGAAGGAAGCCGATATTCTGGCAGTTGTTGAGTAATACTCGACTTTATTCGTTTCCTGATTATCACACGATTTATATGCAGTTTGGAGGATTAATCAATGGCTAAACAACTCGTATTTAGTGAAGCTGCTCGCCGCAGTCTGAAAATCGGCGTGGACAAATTGGCTGATGCCGTCAGCACAACCCTCGGCCCGAAGGGTCGTAACGTAGCGTTGGACAAGAAGTTCGGCGCACCCACTGTTACCCATGATGGTGTGACCGTCGCCAAGGAAATCGAACTGGAAGACCCCTATGAAAATATGGGCGCCCAGCTTCTGAAGGAAGCCGCAACCAAGACCAATGACATCGCTGGCGACGGCACAACTACCGCCACCGTTTTGGCTCAGGCCATCGTCAAAGAAGGCTTGAAGAATGTTGAAGCCGGTGCCAACCCCATGCTGCTCAAGCGTGGTATCGAAGTGGCCACCGAAGCTGTTTCCAAGTACATCCGTGACTTGGCAACCCCCATCGAGACCCGCGAAGAAATCGCTAAGGTCGCCAGCACCAGCGCCCAAGATCCCGTCATCGGTAATTTGATTGCTGATGTTATGGACAAAGTTGGTCGTGATGGTGTCGTGACTGTTGAAGAGAGCAAGGGTCTCGAATTCGAAACCGAATATGTTGAAGGTATGCAGTTTGACCGTGGTTACCTCAGCGCTTACTTCGTGAGTAACACTGAGGCGATGGAAGCGGTTATCGCTGATCCTCATATCCTCATTTACGAAAAGAAAATCAGTGCTGCACAGGACATCGTCCCCATTTTGGAGAAACTGCTCCAAATCGGCAAGCGCGAACTGGTTATCATCTGCGAAGATGTTGACGGCGAAGCTTTGGCAACACTCGTTCTGAACAAGCTGCGCGGTATGCTGAACGTCCTCGCCATCAAAGCCCCCGGCTTCGGTGATCGCCGTAAGGCCATGCTGAACGATATCGCCATTCTCACCGGTGGTACCGTCATCAGCGAAGAAACCGGTCGCAAGCTGGAAACCGTGACCCTGCAAGACCTCGGTCACGCAGCCAAGGTTGTTAGCACCAAAGAAACCACTGTCATTATCGACGGTGCGGGCGAAAGCGCTGCGATCAAGGGTCGTATCGCTGAAATCCGTAATGAAATTGATGCCAGCACCAGCGACTATGACCGCGAGAAACTGCAAGAACGCCTTGCGAAACTCAGCGGTGGTGTGGCGATCATTCGTGTCGGTGCCGCTACCGAAACCGAACTTAAGGAAAAGAAGCATCGTGTGGAAGATGCTCTGAGCGCCACCCGCGCCGCAGTTGAAGAAGGTATCGTTCCCGGCGGTGGAGTGACCCTCATCAATGCTATCAGCGCCCTCGAAGGTCTGAAGCTTGATGGTGATGACGAAAACACTGGTATCGCCATCGTCCGCAAGGCGTTGGAAGCTCCGATGAAGAAGATCGCTGCTAACGCTGGTCAAGACGGTGCAGTTATCATTCAGGAAGTTCGCCGCCAACAGAAGGCCAAGAAGAACCTGCGTATCGGCTACAACGTCCTCACTGACGAATATGTCGACACCATTGACGCTGGCTTCCCTGACCCTGCCAAGGTGACACGTGGTGCAGTCGAAAACGCGGCTTCAATCGCCGCCATGATCCTCACCACCGAAGCCCTGATCACTGATGTGAAGGAACCCGCTGGTTCGGCTCCTGCACCTCAGATGCCAGAGTACTAGGACTGAAAAAGTACTGAGTCATTAGTACTGTGTATTGAGTAAAAATACAGGGCGTATCCGCAAGGGTGTGCCCTGTTTTATTATTGATGACCGGGACTTGCTTGAGGGGCGATTTTTTGCTTGACTGGGTGTATCTCCTGAGCGATTTTATCATCATTTCTGCCTCCATCTGTTATAATACGTCGCCTTAGGAAAATCTAACAAGGTTCTTACGTGTAAGCGGTAAGCTATGCTTACCAGCAGTGCATCTAATAAACACTTATCCGTTTTCCAACGATTGGCGAGAGATAGAACTTTATGATCCGTTCAACCCGAACGCACCGTCCGCCGACGGATGTGATTGAACTGGCGGACAAGATACTGGTGCTGGTGGAAATCGCGGGAATGCAAACCGACGATTTGAACATCAGCTTGCATGAAAAACGGTTGACGATTAGCGGCAAGCGCAAAAAGCCAGAGCATCATCAGGCCGCTTATCATCAACTTGAAATTGGCTTCGGCGACTTTAAGGTCGAACTAGACTTGCCGTGGACGATTGAGCGCGATGCCGTTACGGCAAATTATGAAGCTGGTTTATTGGCTGTAGAACTACCACGTAAGACTTCCCGCACCATCCCTGTAGTGGATGTCAGCGGTGACGCATAAAGGCGAAATGATGACACCGAAACGAACAAAAGAAGTGACCAAAGCCCGCTATTTCGCAGACGATGAAGACGAGGCGAAGACTGCAACAACCGAGCTGGATATTACGGTTGAAGACGGTGCTGAAACTCCGTCCGAAAATGGCAAGCAGCCCAAGAGCGACATTCCGGCGATAATCCCGATTTTGCCGCTGCGTGGATTGGTGGTTTATCCACAGACTGCAATCCCATTAACGGTAGGGCAGCCGCGTAGTATCAAGCTGGTGGATGATGTCATTGCAGGCGACCGATTGATCGGTCTGGTAGCCGCGCGTGATCCTGATATGGAAACACCGGGACCAGATGATGTCTACCAGATTGGTACGCTGGCTTCCATTCACCGTTTGTTCCGCGCACCTGATGGCACCATCCGTTTGTTAGTGCAGGGTTTAGCACGTATCCGTATCGACGAATACACCGAGAATGAACCCTATTTACGCGCGCGCGTGACGGCAATCCCCGAAACTTTGGAAGACACGGTTGAGGTTGAAGCGCTGGTACGCAACGTCGCTGACCAATTCACACGGTTGGCTGACCTTGTGCCGAATATCCCCAGCGAATTGATTACCAACGCGGTTAATGTCGAAGAACTTGACCCGCTGCAACTGGCGTATGCCATCTCGACGTATATCCGCATCGGCTTGGGTGATGCTCAGGCAATCCTCGAACTGGAAAGCACCGATGCCAAGCTGCGGCGTTTGATGACCATTCTCAGCAAAGAATTGGAAGTGCTGGAACTCGGTCGTAAGATTCAGACCGAAGCCCAAACTGAGATGGAAAAGGTTCAGCGCGAGTATTATTTGCGCGAACAGTTGAAAGCTATTCAGCGCGAACTGGGTGAATCCGATGAACAGATGGTGGAAGTTGAAACCTTCCGCAAGAAGATTGCCGAATCGGGTATGCCAGAGGAAGCTGAGAAGGAAGCCGAGCGTGAGCTTGACCGTCTATCCAAGCTGCCGACTGCTGCTGCCGAGTACGGAGTCATCCGCACCTATCTCGATTGGATGACGACCTTACCGTGGTCAAAGACGACCGATGACAATCTGGACATCGCCCACGCACGGAAGATACTGGACGAAGACCATTACGGGCTGAAGGATATTAAAGAACGTATTCTGGAATATCTGGCGGTTCGCAAGCTGCGAAATGAACGCGCTGATGAAATTGAAAGTGCCGAGGCAGCAAACGATAGTATCCGCCGTGAACGACGCGGCGCGATTTTGTGCTTCATTGGCCCGCCCGGTGTTGGTAAAACCTCGCTCGGTGCATCAATCGCACGGGCGATGGGACGCAAGTTCATCCGCATGAGCTTAGGTGGTGTGCGTGATGAAGCTGAAATTCGTGGCTTCCGCCGGACTTATATCGGCGCGATGCCGGGACGTATGATCCAGACTATTCGCCGTGCTGAATCACGCAATCCGGTGATTATGCTGGATGAAGTGGATAAGCTCGGGCGTGATTTCCGTGGTGATCCTGCCAGCGCTTTGCTGGAAGTGCTTGATCCAGAACAGAACGCCGAATTCCGCGATCATTATATCGACGTGGCATTTGACCTGAGTGATGTGTTCTTCATCACCACCGCTAACGAATTGGAACCGATCCCCGGCCCGCTGCGTGATCGTATGGAGATCATTCAGCTTAGCGGTTACACCGAGGCCGAAAAGGTCGCCATCGCCGAACAATATCTGGTGAAGCGCCAGACCAAAGAGAATGGCCTACGCCCCAAGGAAATCGAGTTCACCCACGAAGCACTGACCACTATTGTTCGTGATTACACCCGTGAAGCGGGAGTCCGTACTCTTGAACGCGAAATCGGACGCGCAGCCCGTAAGGTTGTGACCCGTATTGCCGAAGGTAAGACACGCAAGGTGGTCATCAAGGAAAAGCAGGTGCGTGATTTGCTCGGTAAGCCGCGTTATGGCTACCGTGAGGAAATCGAAGAGCGTACCAATATTCCGGGTGTGGCAACCGGATTAGCGTGGACGCCGGTGGGCGGTGATGTGCTGTTCATCGAAGCAGCACGGATGCCGGGTGGCAAGGGTTTCCAATACACCGGACAGCTTGGCGATGTTATGGCGGAAAGTGCCAAGACGGCCTTAAGCTATATCCGCTCCAAAGCCGATGACTTCGGTATTGATCAGACGTTCTTCGAAAAGAATGACATTCATATCCATGTTCCGGCGGGTGCTGTTCCCAAAGATGGCCCATCGGCTGGTGTGACGATGGCAGCGGCCTTGGCCTCGCTCATTACAGGTCGTGCTACTAAGAGCAACGTCGCTATGACTGGTGAAATCACACTACGTGGGCAGGTGCTTCCTGTGGGTGGCATCAAGGATAAAGTGTTGGCAGCGCATCGTTTTGGTGTGGATACGGTCATCATTCCCAAGAAGAATGAAAATGACTTGGACGATCTCCCTGCTGATGTTCGCAAGCAGCTCAAGTTTGTGCTGGCCGAACATGTACAGGATGTGCTGGATGCGGCTCTAGTTCCCGTAGTACACACAAAAAACGGGCATAAGGCCAAAAAGTAGTGTATATTGAGGGTTAGGGATAAGCATTGCTTATCCCTTTCTTGCCGTTCATAGGACAGGGAGATAACCCGTGCCGAAAGTAATGATTGTTGATGACGACCGGAATACAGTGAAGCTGCTGCAAACGTTGCTAGAGCTGGACGGATTCGTAGTCGTAGTAGCCGGACGTGGCGCGGATGTACTGCCAATCGCCGAGGAAGCCAGGCCTGATCTCTTCCTGATGGATTACCATTTGGCGGATATGGACGGTGTTGATGTAGTACGTGTCCTTCGTAAAAATGAAACATTTGCCAAAACGCCCATTGTGATGGCTTCTGGCTTGGATGTAGAAGACGAAGCCAAAGACGCTGGCGTTGACCACTTCATGATTAAACCGTTCGAGCCAAGTGATTTGGCCACATTGTTTAATAAGTTGTTGGGTATTTAACCCTCAGCATGATGATCTTATGAGGTTCAGGTTTTGCCTTTGAACCTCACCTCATTCCCTCGTGTAATTACATTACGAGGGGAGCAAACTGCTCCCAAACATGTTTCTATCCGACACAACAGCATAAAGGTTTGGGTTAATGAACATTCTCATTATTGGTGGAACGCAATTTGTAGGGCGGCACCTAACTGAAGCAGCTTTAGAGGCCGGGCATAAAGTAACGCTGTTCAATCGTGGGAAAACTGGGCCGGGTTTATATCCACAGGCTGAACACCTCATCGGTGATCGTGACGGCAACCTTGATGCGCTCAAAGGTCGCAAGTGGGATGTGGTGTTTGACCCCAGCGGTTATTTGCCACGTGTCGTGCGCCAATCAACAGAACTCCTTCAAGATGCGGTAGGGCGCTATGTCTTCATATCCAGCATATCGGTCTACGTGGATTCAGATAATGCGGATGAAAATGCCCCGTTGAATCTCTTGGATGATCCCACCAGCGAAGATATTCCCAAGCACTACGGTGCCTTAAAAGTAGCCTGTGAAAATGTGGTCACTGAGATTTATGGTGAGCGTGGCTTGAACGCACGCCCCGGTTTCATCGTCGGGCAATATGATAGTTCGCCGCGTATGCCCGGTTTATTATGGCGTTATGACCGAGAGGGTGAGCGTTTGGCAGGTCTTCCTCTACAACCTGTACAAATCATTCATTCCCGTGACATGGCTGATTGGCTGCTCAAGGCCGTGGAAGCAGGTTATCACGGAGCCTATAACCTAACCGGACGAACATTCGCCATGCAGACGTTGCTAGACACGGTAGTTGAAGTAACAGGTAAACCAACGACCATTACCTACACCGATAATGACCTGATGAAAATCCATGATATTCAACCTGTAGATGGTGTTGGCTATTGGGTTCCTACCGAAGCTGAAGGCTTTATGCGTGCGAATGTTGATAAGGCATTCGCGGCAGGTTACACCGAGCGTCCGCTAAAGCAAACCATCACCGAAACACTGGCGTGGCTGCGTCAAGATGGTCTTAAGAGTGAGTCGTTGATGGAACGGATTGCGGCGCGGGCTATCTCGCTGGAAAAAGAAACCGAGATGCTTGAAGCATGGCATAAACGCTAGTCGAAGCGATTAAACAGGGTACATCGACATCATGTACCCTGTTTTGTTATGATTACCCCTGAACTCATCCTCACTTTGTAGAGAGCGCAAAACTTCATCTTTCGCGGTAAATTTATACAAAATCATTTTGAGGAAAAACAATTATGACTAAACCTTCTATGGGTGTTATTTTTCATCCGACCTTCCCGCCCGAAACACTTGTCGAATTCGCCCGTAAAGCGGAAGCTGGCGGCTTTGACGAAGTATGGCTTTGGGAAGACTCGTTTTGGGCAGGCGCATTGACCTCCGCTGCGACCATGCTGGCAGCTACATCACGCATCAAAGTCGGCATTGGGCTGATGCCGGCTACGGTTCGCAACCCATTGTTCTTCGCGATGGAAATTACAACTCTGGCACGGCTGTACCCCGGACGTTTCTTGCCGGGGTTTGGGCATGGTGTCGATGGCTGGCTGAAGCAAGTTGGGGCAGCACCTAAATCCACCATGAAAGCCTTAGAGGAAACCGTGACCGCGGTTCGGGCACTGCTGCTGGGCGAAAATGTAACCATGCAGGGAGATCATGTGCATCTCGAAAATGTTCAGATGAAAGTGACACCCAAACAACAGCCACCGTTGTATGTTGGAGCGATGCGCGAAAAAACCATGCAGCTTGCGGGACGTGTGAGTGATGGTACGATCTTAACCGAGATGTCATCTCCGGCTTATGTCCGTTGGGCGCGTGAGCAAATCAACATTGGTATGGCACAAACCGGACGTAAAGAAAATAGGGTTGTGGTTTTTACATATGCTAAGATTGGCAAGGATAGCCAGCAAGCTCGCCAGCCCATCCGCAAAATCCTTGCTGAAACCTTAACATGGGCTAAACCGCATTTGACCCCTTTGGGTGTGGCTGATGAAGCCGCGCGGATTTTCAACGAATATGGTGCTGAAAAAGCCGCTGACCAAATCCCCGAAGCGTGGCTCGATGAACTTTCTGCTTCCGGCACACCTGAGCAAGCCGCAACCACCATCACACGGTTGGGCGAGGCGAGCGCCGACTCGGTAATTTTGCTGCCGCCCAAGGGCGATCCCGCCTGTTTGGACGAATACATCACCTATTTAATGCCATTGCTCAAACAATGAGTTAAAATACGCTTTTTATACCTGAATAAAGATTATGAAACGTTATGTCATCCCGTAAGAAGTCTCGTAACCAGTGGTATCGGATGGATCTGCACCTGCATACCCCTGCGTCGGCAGACTATCAAGAGCCCAATACAACCTATCTGGATATTTTGCGAAAAGCCGAGTTTCGCGGCATCGACATTATCGCGATGACCGACCACAATTCGGTGGCGGGCTATTCGCATATGATGCGCGACATCGAACAGCTTACTTATCTGGAAGGGTTGGGGCGGGCACAACCCGACGAACTTAAACGCTTGGTCGAGTATCGTCGCTTGCTCGAGAAAATTTTGGTGCTGCCCGGTTTTGAATTTACTGCGACGTTTGGCTTTCACATCCTCGGCGTGTTCGCGCCCACAACGCCTGTCCGTTTGATTGAACATTTGCTGTTGAGCCTGAATGTTCCCGCACATGTACTTGATGAAGGCAACTCGGAAGTTGGTGCGTCAGCCGATGTGCTAACAGCTTACGAAACGATCAACACATCGGGTGGCATTTGTATCGCCGCCCACGTCAACAGCAGTCATGGGGTTGCCATGCGCGGCTTCGACTTCGGTGGACAAACCAAGATTGCCTACACCCAAGATCGTTATCTGCATGCCCTCGAAGTCACTGATTTGGGACGACAAGACCGCAACAGCACCGAGCGCTTCTTCAATGGTACAAAATCCGGTTACGACCGCCGTATGCGCTGCATTCAAGGTTCGGATGCTCATCGCTTAAATGCGCTGCCTAATACTGATAAAAATGCTAAGAATGCCAACCTCGGCGTAGGTGATCGAGTCACCGAAGTGCTGCTGCCGGAACGCACATTTGAAGCACTACTGGAAATGTTTCAAGGCACAGACTTTTCACGGACACGCTCTTACAATCCCAGCCGACAACCGTTGGACTATATTCAGGCCGCGCGCGAAGAAGGTGCATCACTTGTTCAATCGTTTCATGAATTGATGACCAAAACGGGCGGTCGTCTTTACAGTATCATTGCTGATGTTTGTGCCTTTGCCAACACCAACGGCGGCACGGTTTACATTGGTTTGACTTCTGATCCTAAACGCCCGCCTGTCGGCATCGAAAATCCGCAAGAGGGGATTGATGCGCTGCAACAAGAAATCAGCCGCATGATTAGCCCGCGTTTGGACGTGGAAGTTGATGCGCAGGAAACGCAGGGTAAACCGATTATCCGAGTGCAGGTTCCATCAGGTGGTGACCGACCTTACGCCATCGAAGACAACAAAATTTACGTGCGCGATGAAGCCGACACGACTTTAGCGGTGCGCGATGAGATTGTGAATCTGGTACGGCAGGGCTTGAAGATTCAAGTTGATGCTGCGCCACCCGAACCACCTACAGCGCCTGTAAATCCGCCTCGTCCGAAAGCCAAACGTTTCGCGCCAGTCCTTGCCGAATCAACTCCCGTTGTCGAGCCAGTCGTACCGGAAACATCACCGCCAAGTGGGGGGGTTGAAATTATTGGTGAAGAGCAGCGCGGCGACGAGCGCTATTACACCATGCGTGATTTGCGAAATAGCAATATCGTCCAAAATGTCACGCGTTCGTCGGCACGGCGGTTATGGCATTACGCTATCAAACAGCATGAAGGAAATATGCCACGTCCAGAAAAGGTAACATGGCATGGCGACATCGGCTCGTGGCAGCGTTACGTCAAAAATGGTGAAACGCGCTATGACTTGGTTCAGCGCGTCGATGGACAACTGCGTGTGTACTATGGTGTAACTGACAGTGGCATGCACGGCGCATGGCAAGTATTCCTCGTACCTGAAGAAGCTGAATCAATCGACCCACAACGTAAAGAATAAAACCAACATGACACTCATCACATTAGACGATATTCAACAGGCACGCCAAGTGATGGCAGGCCGTGTGCATCGCACCCCGATGTTGACGGCTTCCTTGCTCGGAGAAATGCTCGGCGTGAAGCTGCTGTTCAAAGCAGAGTTGTTTCAGAAAACCGGTTCGTATAAACCGCGCGGAGCAATCAATAAGCTCAACAGCTTGACGGCTGAGCAACGCGCCAATGGTGTGGTATCCATGTCGGCAGGTAACTTTGCGGCAGGGCTAGCTTATGCGGCCTCAATCATGGGGGTGAAAGCCACCATCGTCATGCCGGAAGCCGCTACCAAGAGTAAGGTCGCCGCCACTCGTGCTTATGGCGCAACCGCTATCCTGCATGGTGTGGGCAAAGACCTCGTGCCGAAGGCGATGGAATTAGCTGAACAGCAGCATTTAACCTTCGTGCATCCTTTTGACGACCCGATGGTAATTGCTGGAACGGGGACAGTCGGCTTGGAAATTCTCGAAGATATATCCGCGCCGGATTACATCTTTGTGCCTGTTGGTGGCGGTGGATTAATCGCCGGAGTCGCGACTGCTGTAAAGCTGCTGCATCCCACGACAAAGGTCATCGGTGTCGAACCGACTGGCGCGGTCAAAATGCTCCTCAGTTTGCAAAATCATAAGGCGATGGCGGCAGAAAAACTCAACACGATTGCGGACGGCCTTGCAGCGCCCTTTGCGGGGGTGCATACGCTAGAACATGTTGAGCAATATGTGGATGAAGTGGTCTTGGTATCCGACGACGAAATCAAGGAGGCAATGCTCTTGATCATGGAGCGCAGTAAACTCTTTGTTGAGCCATCGGGAGCGGCAGGTTTTGCCGCATTGTTGTCTCACAAAGTGGACGTTCCCGCTGGTAGCACCGTCGTTTGCATCCTATCCGGTGGCAACATTGACCGTGAAAAACTGAAAGCTATCCTTTAGCGCACACCGCCAACCGTGCTTCCCGGAAGCAAATAGCGTGTGTGGAACCATTTTTCATCGACAGTCCACGGTTCACCTTCCGTGCCCACACACAACCACGCACCCGGCGGCGCCATAATGGGCTTGGAGCTTTCAATGCTCTGAACATAGGTGTTTTCCTTGAGCTTCTTTGCCCAAACACCAGCTACTTTATAGTAGGGCTTACACCCCAACGTGATTAGATGCCGTTCGGTGGGTGTCGGCCTCCAACGGGCATCATCCCATACTTTATAAGTCTTGGCGAATATTTTGGGTTCAATCGGGCGTGGTTCGTAATCATCTAGCCTGTGCTTCACAGTATCACCCGCCACATAAGCGATGATATAACCGGCGCGTGCCACAATCGTATCCCATGCAGTCTTGATGATTTTTGGCGCTTCAGACTCCGGCAGCACACGTGCCATCGTCACCCGTTTCACCGGACGATAGAATTGAAATCCTTGTTCCACGAGCTGACGATCTGTCCATTTATGTGCTTGATAGATTGCCGGACGAGCGACCAAATGATCTGTTGGGCTCATAATTTATTCCTTCACAAACGATTCCTTACAAAAGTATAGCGCATTTTATTACACCTGCGCCCCCCTACATTGGAGGGGTTTTTAGTTGCAGTTCTGTTTTATAAAGATTTGCTTTCCGTTTGTTTTCGAGTTTCAATAGATATGGTTACGATTAATTGCAAAGGATACTAAATGCCTCACGAACGCATCCTTGTTGTTGATGATCGAGTTGAGATTAGTGATTTTATTCGTGACGTCTTAGTCTCAAAACGATTTGAAGTGATTATGGCTCGCGACGGTCTAGAATGTATGAAACAGATTGAAGAACACCAACCTGATCTGATTCTACTCGATTTACAGATGCCGCGTATGAACGGCTCACAGGTATTGGATGCACTCAAAAAAGGTGGTTATACCATTCCTGTCATTTTGATGACTGCGCATGGCAACGAAGAAATTGTCGTCGAAATGTTCCGCAAGGGTGTTCGCGATTATATCATTAAAGGTGGCGACACTTTTTCGCTAGATGAATTATTAGAAGCGGTTGAACGCAGCTTATTGATGCAGCGCTTAAGTCGCGAAAATGAGTATCTACATCTATCGCTCCAGAAAACCAATACCAATCTCCAAGGCCGTGCGACACATCTAAATATGGTGCATACAATTGGTCATGCGATAGCTCAAAACGCCAGCCAGCGTCAGTTGATGAAATTAATATTGGCGGGTATTGTGACCATTACTCATTGTGATGAATGTGGTGTTTTTGTTATTGAAAATAATCAATTGATTTGCCTGTCTTATAAGTATCCTAATAGAGCGCCTATCAGCCTGAACAAATCGCTTCATGATCCTTTAGCCCGTCACATTGTAACTTCTGGTCAATCGGTGTTTTCGGAGCACGAAATTGGGATTCCAGTTGTTTATGAGAAAACGGTGGTCGGGGCACTAGTAGCCAAAAATACCGTCAATCTTCAAAACACACTCGATGAACATTCAGCCGCTTTACTGGATGTGCTGGCTGATTACACCGCAGTGGATTATCAGATACACCATCTACCACCTCGTACCGATGATACAACGCCACCACTTAAACCCCAGACCGTTTTTATGTCCTACGCCCATACGGATTACACAACTTATATTCAGCCACTCATCGAAACCTTAACCAACAATCAGCTCAATGTATGGGTTGACCGCAGCGAATTACAAGCCGGACAAAATTGGATGAATATGATTTGGAAAGCCTTGGATGAGGCCAGTGTAATGGTGCTCGGCATTTCGCCCGAAGCCCTACAATCACGCTTCGTTCAAATGGAGTATCAATACTTCGTGAGCATCGGCAGACCGATTGTTCCTGTGATCTGTAAACCCTCCCGCCTGCCGCCCGAACTGGCGATGCTTCAGCATATACCTTATACCGAAACCGAATTGCTGCTCGATTGGTTAAAGAAAATTTTCAGGGCGTGAAAAATACCCAATATTCATCGCGAATCATTGTGGGTGTTGCTGATTGCGAACCTCTTGCATACCGATTACAATGCGAGGGTAGGTTAAATCATAGAGGTCACAACCAAATGCGCGTCCGTGTTGGTTGCTACATCGAATACGAATTTCCTCAACCCACACCCATGCTGATGGTCGTCCGTCCGCCGCAGCTTGATATTCACCGCCTTGTCGAAGAACAACGAGTCATTACCCCCAATGTCACCGTCCATGATTATACCGATAGCCATCGCAATACGATCTGGCGCTTGATGGCTCCTGAGGGACAATTTTCAGTAGTCTATGATGCGTTGGCGGATGTGTCCCCCATCGGTGATCTGATACTGCCCAATTTACCTAAAACGCCTGTTGAAAGTTTACCTGACGAAGTCATCGTTTTTACATTACCTAGCCGATTATGTCCCTCGGATTTGTTCATTCCTGATGCGTGGGAACTTTTTGGCAACGTTGTCGGTGGATGGGCGCAGGTGCAGGCCGTTTGCGATTGGTTGCATACCAATATTCTATACGCTAAAGGCACAACCTCCACCACTACCGCTTGGGATTCTTATCAGCAGCGCAGCGGGGTTTGCCGTGATTTTGCTCATTTAGGTGTGTCTTTTTGCAGGGCTTTGAACTTCCCGGCACGTTACGTTTGTGGCTATCTGCCGGACATCAATATACCCTTTGATCCAACCCCAATGGATTTTCATGCGTGGTTTGAGGTATATATAGATGGAGCGTGGCGAACGTTTGATGCACGTCATAACTATCCGCGTGTGGGGCGGGTCTTAATTGCCCGTGGTCGTGATGCAGTGGATACAGCCTTCTCGACCATTTATGGCGGCGCACAGTTGGTTGGCTTCAAAGTCTGGGCGGATCAAGTTGCTGACGATTTACGTCTAAGCGACGCACCGCTGCAAATTAAAGTATAATATGACAAGTATACAGATGTCTCAACAATCAGATTTTATTGACCACCACGGTGTCACTTGGGGTGATGTGCGGAGGGTACGCTGTCAGTTCTACCACCGCTTTCACTACGAGTATCCCGGTCCCATCCACAACTTGAAACAGCGCCTTGTAGTTATCCCCGCCGACCGTTACGGCACACAACATTTACGCAATCACCATCTAGCCGTTGATCCACAACCCATCACGACTCGTCAAGCAACTGATCGTTTTGGTAATCGCGTCCTCGAATTCGAAATCCCGACTGCCGAACATAGTGTTTCTTTCGAAGTGCTGCTGGAAATCGAGAATCAAAATCTGCCTGAACATCGCCCTGCAATAGGGGTTTCCAAAAGTCAATATTATCTGCAACCGACTGCTCTCACTGCGCCTAATCGTCAAATTAACGGTATTGCCCGCGACTTGCAGCGTCAGACCAATTCACCACAAGAATTGGCACAAAGTATCAATGATTATGTTTCTGGCATTATGCAATACGAGGCGGGAATAACCAGCGTTTCCACCACCGCCGCCGAAGCCTTAGAAATTGAACGCGGCCTCTGCCAAGACTATTCACATATCATGATCTCGATATGTCGCAGTGCTGGATTAGCTGCCCGCTACGTATCAGGGCATTTGCTGGGTGAAGGTGGCTCACACGCGTGGGTAGAAGTGCTGCTTCCCAATGGTAAAGGACTGAGTGCTTTTGCGTTTGATCCTACCAACAACCGTCATCCACATTTAGGCTATATTACGGTCGCTGTTGGTCGTGATTACCGCGATGTAGCGCCCACTTCAGGCAGTTACAATGCTCCCTACGGTGGGCATTTGACCTGTAGCAAACGGGCAGGGCTAACACTGGTAGAATATACGGGCGGCGAAATCGTCGAAATTCATTCAATCCACTAAAATTAATGCTGTCCAATAAGTCGTGCCGCCGCCCAACCGAGGAAATTGGCAATCACGTCACGTGCCGTATCTTCAGCACTCCACATCATATTAATCTTGTTGATGTCACCGTCTTGGAGTTCCATTTCGTGCTGATGCACACTGTATTCGCCGTATTCCCAGAAAAAAGTGAGCCCACCGAGTATCCCGAACGTCACCAATCCCGGATGTTGATTGCACCAGCGCACGAACCGCGCCAATGAACTTTTATTAGTGGGTTCGATTTCCGCCGCCGTTTGCAGTGTGTCTTGTACCAATGCGGTTAATGCAAAGCCCGTTGCGCTGTGTGGAATAGCATCCAATCCTAAACCCGCCACACGAATGTCACCCATATCCCCTTTGAAAATGTTGAACTTGGGATGTGACAAAATATAGCCTGCTGCCAGCGGCGCGACGTAAACCGCATACTTAGGGTTATCACGCACCATTTTATCCATAACGTCTTCCACTAAATTAGCGGGCTTGCGTTTCTTTGGGATTAACAAACGCAGCGCATCCGGTAGTAGTAAAGTAATCGAGTTTGTGACCAAATGGGGCAGCCACGTCGTGGACATATGATATTCGCGGCGGTTGGCATCGGCTGTAGCAGCCAACACACCCCAAATTCCGTAACGGATCAAATCAGATGGTTTCAAACCAATCCTCTTTCGTTGATCGTCCCTAACCGGTTTTATGATAAACTTCGTAGGGGCGCAAGGCTTTGCGCCCATCTTTGACTTTTGTTAATCATGGCGAACATGTTTTATAATAAACCGCATCAGCGTCCGAGTCCTGAGCCACTTGGGGGATAATGCCCACATTTTCACTACTGACCTTCAACTGTTATGGTGTACCCACACCCGGTACAAGCGCCCGCTTAAATTTGCTGGCAAATACCCTCAATTCGCTGGATATGTCGGCTGTCTGTCTGCAAGAAGTACAATCCAATCGTCATCGCAAGTTATTCGAACGTGAATGCAGCACGTATCCCTCGCGCGCCTTCGAGCCATTTATTCATGCTCCGAAAGGCGGCTTGCTAACCCTTTCGCGTTGTCCTATTGTTCGTTCCGAATTTAACATCTATACCGAGCGCGGCTTATGGTATACACCTGCCTTAGCCGATTGGATTTTGCACAAAGGCATCCTCATCACCCACCTTGAATGGGAGCATATGCCTGTCATGTTGATCAATACCCATCTCACCGCCAATTATATGGGTGATTGGAGTCGCACCAATCCCTTTGCCAAACATGAATATAATCAACTACGCCAACTCGCCACTTGTGTGCGGACACAACCGCCAGAAGCATTAGTGCTGGTTTGTGGCGATTTTAACATCCCGCGTGGCAGTTGGATGTACGAAGCTTTTCTCGAAGAAAGCGGCCTGACCGATCCGCTAGCAGGTAATCTCCAGCCGACCTTGCGCCCGCGCTCGATTTTGCCCAGCCGCTACATTATGCCCATTGATTTCGCGCTGCTGCGTGCGCCCCTCACACATGATGTAAATGTGCAAAGCCGTTTTCAGTTCCAAGAGGTCATTCCCTACAAAGACAAAAACGTCGAACTCTCCGATCACTTCGCCGTCGAACTCCTCGTCAATGTTACGAAGCGCGATCACTGATCCTTAGTGAAGTTAAATTTTTTTGGACAAACTATAGCTTAACTATTTACCAACATTATCGCGCTCAATTCTCCCTCAAAATGGTTAGGAGATTCCCTCGCAAAGAGTTACAAAATGTTCTTCCAAAATGTAACTCCAAGCCCTTCAATCTGTGCTACGATGTTCCTATATCTGTGTCATTGTGTCTTGGGGTCTCCGTGTTAAAACCCTTTGCATTTCTCTCTGATTTCCCTCGCGTTTGCTCTGAAATTTGTGCTACCCAACCACCGAATGCTCCCTTGCCCTGTTACTACGGGGAAAGGGTTGGGGTTAGGGGTACTGCCTTTGCAGTTTCGGCGGCTCATTCCCTTACACTCGCTGCAACGACACCCCAAATTGCACAGCGGCGGACACACCCGACCAATCCGCTGCAACTGCGTCATTTCAGCGAAATTAGCCGAGCCAGCCGCTGCACAAAATTGTCAATTCAGCGGATCGCTCCCTCAAACCCGCCTCTCATTTCAGCGGGAATTATGCAAAATCTGCAACAAGTGCAACAAATTTCTCGATCCGTTTTGTCTTGCTGTTTTATCTAATGACTGGAGACTGACGACTAAAGACTATTGACTAAAAACTTCCAATCTAAACTCGCCACATCCCGCGTCGGACTCGGAATATCCGGTGCAGGCTGTAAGCTCATCTCGAAAAAGGCTACCCCATGCCATCCACCAAACTTGTAGCCCGCGTTGTGGGTGATCCCTGTAGGCACAAACCCCACCGCCTCGTGCAAGCCCACACTCGGATCGTTCGGGAGTGTCACACCCGCGACCGCCTGCACAAATCCTTGTTGACGCAGCGCCTCAAATAATGCGCCGTAAAGTGTCCGCCCAACACCGCCTCGACGCGCTGCCGGGTTCACATAAACTGTTGTCTCTACAGTCCAATCGTAGGCTGCCCGGTCACGCCAGCGTCCCGCGTAGGCATAACCCAGTATCATCCCTTCGCGCTCCATCACCAACCACGGATAATGCGCTAGCTTACTCCGAATACGCCCGCGCATCTCCTCCTCGCTCGGCACTTCATATTCAAAAGAGATCACGGTTTCCCGTACAATCAGTGCATAAATCTCAAGAATAGCCGGTGCATCTGCCTCGGTCGCCAACCGCATTAGTGTTGACATCATCACCTTCCTTAAAAATAGTTTGATCGAATCATGACATATTGAGGGATTAGATTCCAGACGTTCACCAACTGAATTCGCCTCATCATTTGTTGTTTAATTTTATCGATATAGGAAATCAGGATTGTCTTTCTAGCCCATGCCTAAAGGCTGAAAACAAACTACCATCATCTTAACGTAGCCTCAGCGTTGGGCAAAAGTACTACCGTCCACCTTTGCCGATGCCCCGCCTCCGGTTACAATGAGCGTATTGGGTTCTAAAACGGAGCGTTTGCGTTATGGCATATGGTCGGCTGGATGTATTTTGGCCGGAAGGCCAGTTTATGACCTTCCCCTTGGTCGAAAATTCAATTTCTGTTGGGCGCTCAACGGGCAACACCGTCGCGCTCGAAACCAACACCATTTCTCGCTACCACTTCAGCCTATCGCATGATGGTCAAAAAACTTTTATCACCGATATGGATTCCGCCAACGGGACGTTCGTGGATGGTGAACGTGTCGCATCTAATACGCCGCGTGAGTTGGATGGTGGTGATGAAATTCAAATTGGTGATCTTCGCCTCATCTATCATCAGCTTGATGAGATGGCAACTCAACCCATGAAAGTGGTTGAGGAAACCACCCAACGTATCGAAGTCGCTGCCCTCAGTTTCCGTTTAGATGTCATTGGCCCACCTGCGCCATTTTCTCCCGGCGCACACATGTCTGCTGAAGTTAACATCACCAATACTTCTACCGTGCCTCAACGGTATCGTGTGGAAGTCACGGGCATGCCTGCTGAATGGATACGCGTTGATCGCGCCGAAATTCCGGTTGATCCCCAACACAGTGAACAAATCCTCATCAACTTCCGTCCCGCACGCCGCAGTGACAGTCGCCCCGGTGATTACAAAGTACAGGTGCGCGTCTATCAGGCCGATAAACCCGAATTGAAACTCGACGCGCAGATGGTTGTGCGCGTGCTGCCGTTCGGTGGCTTTGGTATGGCTTTGGAAAAAGCGGTGATCAATCGAGGTGAGCATTTCCGGCTTCATCTTCACAATCAGGGAAGTGCGCCCTTACCCCTAAACGTCGTATGTCGCGCCAAGGAAAATGATTTGCGCTTTACGGTGCCTGCACCACAATCCACATTGATGCCGGGGGCACGCTTTATTTTATCGGGCGCAATCACGCCACAGAAGCCCATACTGTGGGGTAAACCGCGTTCGCATACCTTTGATATTAAAGTGACCTCGGGTGATGCGGCTCACTTTTTAGCCGTCGCTCGTGGTAAGTTTATCGAAAAGCCGGTGCTGCCTGCTTGGACACCCTTAGCCTTAGCGGGTGCTGCTATTGTTGGAATTCTAGCGGTTGTCGTGTTGCTGGCCGTTCTGCTTCAACCGGTTCGCCCACCACAAATTACGGCTTTCACCGTCAATAAGCCTCAGGTTGCTCAGGGCGAAGATATTTCCCTCAGTTGGGTTGTCATAGATGCTAGTAACCTGAGCTTAAGTGTCAACAGCAAAACCGTCATCGAGCGCATCAGTACCGAAACTACCGGCCTTACTTTGGATACTAGTGGACTTTCTGGCAATGTTGTTCTGGAATTGGTCGGTGAAAATGGCACGCAAAAAGCTTCAGCCGTTCAGACCATCACTGTTTATCAACCGCTAGGACAAATTACCTTTGCTAGTACGCCTAATCAACTCGTGCGCTATGTGGTGCAAAATCTGACCATCAATTGGGCAGTTCCCGGTGCGATTAAGACTCGTCTCACAGGATTAGAAACGTTTACCAACACAGCGCTTCAATCCGAATATGGCGCTCAAGGTAATTTGACAGGCTTGGCTGGCATCCCTGACCAATCACTTCACTTGGTTCTATACGCCGAAGACTCGGCAGGTAATCAACAACAACAGGTGCTTGATATTCCGGTCATCAATCCCGAATGCTTGCCTGCAGGCCCACCTGTCACCTTGTACAACGGCCCTGACGTACGCTATCAAGTCGTTGGCACGGTTCCAGCAGGCGCAACAGTGGTTGTGGATGCACAGGACGGTAGTGGTCAATGGTTACGGGCGCGTTTGCAAGGTGGATTATCGGGTTGGGGTATTCGTTCGGAGTTCGCCTGTGCTCAGACCTTCAATACGGCTGATTTGGTCAAAGAGTTGAACGTGCCGACCTTACCGCCACCGAAGCTAACACCAGTTCCGTCAGTGACACCAACTATTCGCCCCGTCACTGCAACGCCTATTGTTACACTTACAGCCAGCACTTCAGTACAGGCGCAATCCGATACTCAACCGACCAGCCAACCCACCGCATCGGGTTGATCATTACTTAAGGAGCAAGACACACCATGAAATTAGGTGTGACATTCCCCCAAACCGAAATTGGCGCTGATCCAGCCGTATTGCGCGAGTATGTGCAAACGGTTGAAGGACTGGGCTATGATTATTTGACAGTTTATGACCATGTCTTGGGTGCGAACCCGGATCGCCCCGGTGGCTGGTCTGGCCCGTATACCTATCTAACTCAATTCCATGAACCGATGGTGCTTTTTGGATGGATGGCTGCGCTCACCCAACACCTCGAATTTGTGACAGGCATAATCATCCTGCCGCAACGCCAAACCGCATTGGTTGCCAAGCAGGCTGCCGAGATTAGCGTTCTTTCTGGCGGACGTTTTCGATTAGGGGTCGGCGTGGGATGGAACACCGTTGAATACGAATCTCTAGGGGAAGATTTTCATACCCGTGGTAAACGTGTCGAGGAGCAGGTCACCCTTTTACGTGAATTGTGGGCGAAGCCGTTGGTCAATTTTGCAGGTGATTTCGACACGGTTCCTGATGCCGGTCTGAACCCTCTACCAGTACAGCCCATCCCCATTTGGTTTGGCGGGAATTCTGACATTGCGCTGCGTCGGAGCGCTCGTTTAGGTGATGGTTGGATGCCTAACCCGATGCCGCTAACTGAACTGCGTTTAAGTTTGAATTCGTTGCGTGGTTATCTCGCTGATGCCGGACGTGACCCCAAAGCATTCGGCGTAGACTTTCGGATTAGTGTCAATCGCACCCCTCAATCTGAGTGGGTCAGTGATGCGGCACAACTAGCCGAGATGGGTGTTTCCCACGTCGCTATTAACACAATGGGTATGGGATACCAAAATTTACAAGAGCATCTAACGGCTGTAAAAAACTTCAAAACTATTCTGACCAACGGCTAGGAATCAATCATTTATGAAGCGCTTGTTTGTCCTCTGCTTCGCATTGTTTTTAGCAGCTTGTGGTGGCACAGCCTCACAAAGTGCGGGTACATCTGCGCCAACCATCGAATCGGGCGGCCTCACGGTTAGCAGTTTTAAGGCGACTGTGAGTGGAGCAGTTAGTGGTGATTTTAGTGGCACAGGCAGCTATTTTAAGCAGAATGAAGGTGGCTTACTCATCAGTTTAGTTGGTACACAAGGCCCATCGGGTGCGACCATCACTATTATCTTACCTACTGGAACCGCTGCGGGTACGTATACGCCCAAATCCTATTCCGACGCTTATGACAGTGCCACCAATAAAATTATCGCCATTGGTGCTAGCTTTAGCGCCATTAATAAAACCAATGGGACAGATGTGTATGAAACCATCAGCGAAGGGACACTGACGTTGCAATCAGTTGATCCGATGACGGGCAATACTCACTTCAAAGCAAAAATGGAAGATGGGCGAGAAGTTGATGTCTCCGCGACTTTCTATCAGCTTGTGCCTAGCTAAATGTATTATTTCTATAACCTCACTTTAGAAAAACGAGCTTGGAGTAAGAGTTCGAAGTTTAAACAACACTTACATATGAAATTCGGAAAAGTCTCAAAAATGCCTTAGACTTGGTTTTTGCAGGCGATAATAGCATCTTCTAAGCAGGATCTTTCATAATTGTCATAGTTGGGATCGTCGCTTAGCTTAACAAGCGCTGGATAGAGGCGTGAGTCTGCCAAAATTTCAGCCGCCTCAAAAATAAGTGTTCCTGCCTTACCTGTTTCCAATTGTTTCAGTGTCAACTCGAATGCTCGTTCGTCGTGTCTTTTAGCAAGCCCAAGTAGTCCTTCATCCGGTGCATTACTCTCATCATTGAGATCGAGCACACGCTTGAAAAGCGCTGCTCGGATTTGTGGAGTGTCCACATCAATTTGAGTGCCAAGCCCAAAGGTGGCCCAATCTCGAACACTTGTATCTTCATCAGATGACAATTTTATCAAAGCTTGAATAGCTAATGGGTCTTCTTCAGAAGATAATCCTAATGCAACCCCAAAACGCACCTGTGAATCGGGATGATTTTTAAGTTTTAGTAATGGCTTAACTTTTCTCGGTTCAGGTGATATATGTCCTAATCCTAATCCCACTGAATTTAAGACATGATTATCAGTTTCTGTATCAATAAGATTGAAGAAAATGTCTAGGGTTTCATCGAGATAAATACGATTTGGTAAGCCAAGCTGTGCCAGAATATCCACGCCAACTATCCGTTTAATTGGATCATAGCTCTTACACAATGTTTTGGCAGCTTCAAATACTTCACGAGTTGCACGATAACGTAATGTCCAGATAGCATCCCAACCTAGTACCTCAACCAGCTAAAGATGAGGGGTAATAGTCAACAAAAACCCGTTGAGCATCTTGAAGGGTAAAAGACCAATGAATGCGACGGTGGGAAGCGTTAGCAGCCTGTTCCCAAGCAATAAGTTCCAGATTGAGGG
>JBBSBM010000043.1:0-56932 GCA_038251275.1 Aggregatilineales bacterium | reverse complement strand
TGGCCTACAACACGAGATTGCCGCTTGGGAAAAAGCCCGTAATCCTCAACAGGCCACCATCAATTGGCGTTTCCAAGTATCCCATGCCCGTACTCGCTTGTCATACTTTTATCCTTAATCTTTACTGTGGTGAACTACTAGGAATCATCTGAAGATGAAAAGAGAAGTAAACAATTATGTCTTCACTATATCCCATCATGTTAAACCTAGAAGGACGAGCCTGTGTCATCGTCGGTGGTGGTGCGGTTGCTGCCCGTAAAGTAGATCGTTTGCTAAGTGCCGGTGCAATAGTAACGGTCATCAGTCCAGAGCTACATCCAGCCTTAATCGCGCTTTCAGAAGTTCAGAAAATTATGGTGCAGCAGGAGGTGTATACAACGGGGATGTTGACAAACCTTCACCCACTGCTCGTATTCGCCGCCACCGATGACTCTGCCGTCAACGGACAAATAGCGGATGAAGCGCGTTCATTAGGTGCATTGGTTAACGGTGTAGATGACCAAAGCGGTGACCGCGACTTCATGAGCATGGCAACCGTGCAGCGCGGGGAAATTACCGTATCAGTATCCTTAGGCGGCGCATCTCCGGCATTGGTCGCCCATTTACAGCGCGAAATCGACAAGGTCATCGGAGAAGAATATACCACGCTCTCCACTTGGATGGCTGAAGCCCGCCCGATTGTCCAAGAAGGTGTCAAAACCCAACCGGAACGGGCAGCACTCTGGCGGCGCGTGATTGAATCGTCTATTCTGGATACGCTGCGGCAGGGGGATGAATTAACTGCCCATCAGCAATTTGACGGAATAATCCAAGAGGCACTTAGCAAATCAACATGAAAACAGCTCTGGTGCTGGCAGGTCATGGCTCACACATCAGTCCGGAAACTGCCGGATTAGTTTGGCAGCATGTCGATGCCTTACGTGGGATGAACATCGCCGACGAGGTCACGGCGGCTTTCTGGAAAGAGATGCCTTCCTTCCATACCGTTTTCGCGTCGCTGGAAGCTACAGACATCACCGTTGTGCCGTTGTTCACCGCGCAGGGTTACTTCACCCAAACCGTCATTCCGACTGAAATGGGACTTACAGGTGCAATCACCGAGCGTGACGGACGGACCATCCGTTATGCAAGAACCCTAAGTGAGCATCCTTATTTGGGTGAAGTCGTCAAACAGCGCATTGAAGATGCTATGCGTTTGCTCAGCACGTCACCCGAAAAAACAGCTATCGCACTCGTCGGACACAGCACCAAGCGTAATCCCGAAAGCCGCAAAGCCACCGAAGCACAAGCCGAATCCGTTCGTCAAAGTGGCGCGGCCCGTGAAGTAGTCGCCCTCTATCTGGATGATACTCCCGCGATTGCCGATGTTTACCGGATGACCAGCGCGCCTAGTCTGATTGTCGTACCTTATTTTCTAGCCAACGGTTCTCATACGACTATTGATGTGCCGCGCGAACTCGGTTTAGCTGGACACGATTTGACACAAACCGCCACCATCAAGGGTCGCAACGTCTATTACACCCAGCCCATTGGCGTAGAAGATGACCTATTAAATGCCATCATCGAATTGGCGCGGGAGGCTGGTGCACCGTTAAAGCCACCCGGCACAGGATCGTGTTGGGATTGTTTCCCTTCTGTCGCTCAAAATCTGATTTCCACGCTGTTGCAATCAAAATGGCATGGCAAGCTCGGACAACTGAGTGTCACAACCGACGATGTGCGCCACATTGATGACACTGACCAACCGACTGAAACCCTCACTGAACCGGATGCGCTGCGTCGGAAGATGCGCGAAAACCCTTTTCGTCCATTGGCAACCAGTACCGATTTACCGCGTGGTTGGCGCGTCGCAACCAACGGTGACCCTCAATGTGCATTAGCAGTGATTGAAACGGTGTATCCTGCGGCGTTCGCCAATAGCTTCACGAAGCCCGGTTCGCTGAAATCACTGCTTGCCCGCCAAACTGGACGCTATCAAAAAATTGGTCAACTTGATCGGGATGCACACCAATCCATCGTCAACCAAGTTTGTGGCAAATGCGTTCGGCGACCAGAATGGTTTCGCTATTATGGTGTTGCCAACCCGCTTTTTTTATCATGCCCTGAACCATGTGATTATTGGCTCTCTGCTGCACTCGAAAACGTCAAAGATGATGAGGAAACATGACAGGTAAAGTTTATCTAGTTGGCGCAGGTCCCGGTGATCCGGGTTTGATTACCGTCAAAGGTCTGAAGCTCGTTCAACAGGCGGATGTCATCCTCTATGATCGCCTGATTCCAATGGAGCTGCTCGCCGAAGCCGGCGCTGATGCCGAGTGCGTCGATGTTGGCAAGCTTCCCACCAAGCACCGCTTATCACAGGATGAAATTAATCGGCTAATCGTCGAACACGCACAACAGGGGAAAATGGTCGTCCGGCTTAAGGGTGGTGATCCCTTTGTCTTTGGACGTGGCGGCGAAGAAGCCTTAGCCTGTTATGCAGCAGGCATTCCATTCGAGGTTGTACCGGGGATCAGCAGCGCCATTGCCGTACCTGCTTATGCGGGGGTACCCGTAACCCACCGGAATATTGCCAGTGCCTTCACCGTCTTCACCGGACACGAAGACCCTACCAAACCTGAGTCGGGTATTGATTATGCAGCCTTAGCCGCTGCCGCCCGTTTGGGAACGTTGGTGCTGCTTATGGGTGTTAGCCATTTGCCAGAAATTACGGCTCGCTTGCTGTCAGAAGGCATCGCATTCGATACACCTGCCATCTGCATCGAATGGGGAACGACTCCCAAACAACGAACTGTCGAAGGCACACTCGCTACCTTACCTAAAAAAGTACACAGTGCCGGAATACAATCGCCTGCACTCACCGTCATCGGCTCGGTAGTTGGACTGCGGAATATGGGAATAGATTGGCTGGATAAATAGCCTACTTATACTCTGAACTATTGCGTCTCTGCGTTAAAAATCTCTTGGCGTTCTTGGCGATTTGTTTTACGTTATCTATTTCTCAACCCAATTTAAGCAAATTCCTTGACAATAGCTCCTATGCCTGCCTATAATCCTATTTAGATTGTGAAATTTGGCGAAAACAAAGTCTATGTCATTTACTTGTTGTCCAATGTGTTGTATGTGTAACTCCGTTACCACCACTGTGTTGTAGCAAGGCTTTGTGTTTCTAGCGACGAACTGCGAAAAAACGATGAACCCCAGCTAACAACGCTGGGGTTTTTGTTTGTGAAAATTAGGATGTTGATTATGCGCTCGAATGGATTGATGTGTTGTCTCTGTATGTGTATGAACACGACCAAACTTTGTAGTCCGCTTCAGTGCGCGTAAGTCAGTTTTGAACCAACGCAGCAAGCCTCGGACTATACCGAGGCTTTTTTATTGTGTTTTCAGGACGGAAAATGACCCAGCAAACAAACGATCTCAGCACATTGAACACCCAGTTTGAAACCGCTTATCCGCAGGACGTTTTACGCTGGGCAGCGGAAACCTACGGTGATAATCTAGCCGTCGTCACCAGCTTTCAGCCGACGGGCATTGTCACCCTACATATGCTGAGTGAAGTCGCACCAGAGACGACCATCCTCACGTTGGATACCGGACTGCTGTTTCCAGAAACCTACGCTCTGATGGACGATTTGGAAGCGCGGTTGGATTTGCGGCTCATTCGCGTAAAACCAGCATTGACAGTCGCACAGCAAGCCGAAGCGCATGGTGCTGAACTTTGGTCACATAACCCTGATTTGTGCTGCAACATCCGCAAAACTGTGCCGCTAAACGAAACATTGGTCGGCTACGATGCATGGGTAACGGGCTTGCGCCGTGATCAATCAGTAGGGCGGCAAACAACACCCATCGTTAGTTGGGATGCCAAGAACCAGAAGGTTAAGCTCTCACCTTTTGCAACATGGACCGAAGAAATGATCTGGACTTACATCCATGCTTATGAGCTTCCCTACAACACCTTACATGATCACAATTACCCGACAATCGGCTGCTATCCTTGCACTCAGGCGGTTTCACCGGACTCGCAGGATAAACGTGCGGGACGCTGGGTTGGGCACGCAAAAACCGAATGCGGCATTCATATCGGAACGAACTAAAATTCTTAAGCGGATGCACAGCAAAATGTTACATTCGAAGGGTCTGGCTCCTGAAATGGAGCATATGAATAATATAACGGAAACATGTACACTTGTTTTCTTAAATCCCTTGGCTACAGTCTAGTCGTTGTAAAATGGCTAAAGTCGGATTTCTCTAATCAAGCGTACATTCATGGCGGAATAGATGTCTAACCAACCTTACTCACTTACTAAAGCCGATTTGCTATATTACTTGCATATCCCCAAAACAGCCGGGACGTCATTTACGCAGGTCGTAATCGATAATGTGGGTGCAGATGCCTATTATCAGCCGATGTCGATCCAGCAATTTCTAGGTATGGAACCGGAACTAATCGAGAAAATCCGGTTTATCGCGGGGCATCTGGTGTACGATCTTTCGCCGATTATCAATCGACATCTGGTTCACCTGACAATGCTTCGTAACCCCGTTTCACGAACGATTTCACAGTATTTACAAGTGCGCCGGGTTCCCCACAGCATGGGAAACGACAAGGTTAAAGAGCAATCGCTGTTAGACTTTGTTAAAGATCCTGAAAATCGTTTTGTCTACGCCAACTCACAAACCCGTCAGTTTGGCCTTGATGCTACCATCTCAAAGATCGTGGAAACGGTTGATCCGGCTGCTTATAAAGGTGATATTGCACCTTACGTGCTTTGGTACTCAAACGCCCGTTATAACGACGCTAACCTTTTAGAACTGGCACAAAGCCGCTTAGAAAATATCCCTTTCGTAGGCTTGAGCGAACAATTTGATCAATCAGTCGAGTTACTGTGTAAAACATTTGGCTGGGAAACACCCACCACCCAAACACTTTTAAATGTCGGTTCAAATGCGTTGGATGATGTACCCCAAGAGGCGATTGACATCATTCATGAAAATACGCGTTTAGATGCCGCACTTTATGAAATGGGCAAACGGATTTTTGAGGAACGTTATAAACAATGGTTTGGAGAGTCGTTACAAACGACGTCAAGTCCTGCCATTGATCTCAATGCCTACAATTCAAAACGAGTAGAAATCCTGCAAGATTTGATAACCCAATATGAGGGACAAATCGAACAGTTAACCAAGGAAAATGAGCGCTTATCTCTAATTGAAATAAGCCACGCATGGCGTATTACCCGGCGTATTATGAATCTGCGTCACAAGCTGATTCCAAAAGGATCAGTCATCGAAACGCTGTATCTCAAAATACGCAATCGGCTTGTCTAACCATTCTAATAGAGGAGATCTAGATTACTGTGACTCAACAAGGCTTTACACTCTGGCTAACAGGACTTTCCGGCGCAGGCAAAACAACCGTCGCTGTCGCGCTTGAAAATGAACTACATGAACGTGGGCTGCTTATCGAACGCTTGGATGGCGACACCGTCCGCGAAGGCTTAACCCGTGATCTGGGCTTCAGCAAAGAAGACCGTGATAAGAATATCGAACGTGTCAGCTTCGTCGCTCGTTTGCTCTCTCGCAACCGCGTCGGCGTGGTCGCGTCCTTCATCTCCCCTTACCACGAAGCCCGCGCCAAAGTACGCGAATTGACCACCAACTTCATCGAAGTTTACGTCAATGCACCGCTTGAAGTCTGCGCTTCCCGCGATGTGAAGGGCTTGTACGCCAAAGCCTTCGCAGGTGAAATTCAAGGTTTCACAGGCGTCAACGATCCTTACGAAGCGCCGGAAAATCCTGAAATTGTCCTGCACACTGATAAAGAAACCCTCGAGGAGAGTGTGAACATCATCATCGCCTATCTCGAACAGCATAATTTGATCCCAGCATTGGAAGTAGAAAAAGCCTCATGACAAAAGTATTTCCGCAAATTGCCGCCCATGGTGGCACACTCATCAATCGCCAATTGACTGGCGATGACCGTCAATCAGCCATCGAACGCGCTAATGGGTTGGAACGCATTATTCTCAGCGACCTCAATCTGGCTGATCTGGAAATGATCGCCACCGGCGGCCTGAGCCCCTTGACCGGATTTATGGGCGAGGCTGATTACAAGTCAGTCGTTCACGACATGCGCTTGGCGAACGGCCTACCGTGGACAATTCCAGTCACGCTCGCCATCAGTGCCGAACAAGGTGCGCGTATCCAAGCCGGACAAGCCGTGGCATTAGTCGAGCAAGCCGAGGGCAGCGAACGCCTTTTGGCAATTCTCGACGTAACCGAGAAATACACCTATGACCGCGAAGTCGAAGCCCAAAATGTCTATCGCACTACCGAGGAAAAACACCCCGGTGTAGCCCGTTTATACAAACAGGGTGAAGTGCTTCTGGCAGGATCGGTAGATGTCATCGACTTACCTCTTCGTGCCCAAACCGAATTTGCCGAACTGCGTTACACACCTCTACAAACCCGTGCCATTTTCGCAGAACGGGGTTGGCGGCGTATCGTCGGCTTTCAGACACGCAATCCGATTCACCGTGCCCACGAATACATCCAGAAAACCGCGCTGGAAATTGTCGATGGCCTGCTCTTACACCCGTTGGTGGGTGAAACCAAGTCGGATGATATTCCGGCAGATGTGCGCGTGGAAAGCTACCAAGCAATCCTGTCTTCTTATTATCCGGCTTCACGAGTATTGTTGGGTGTGTTCCCGGCTGCTATGCGTTATGCTGGCCCGCGAGAGGCCATCTTCCACGCGCTTGCCCGCAAGAATTACGGTTGCACGCACTTCATCGTCGGGCGAGATCATGCCGGAGTTGGCAGCTACTATGGCACCTATGATGCTCATCTGATTTTCGACGAATTTGCCCCTGAAGAACTAGGTATTACGCCGCTGTTCTTCGAGCATACCTTCTATTGTAAGGCTTGTGGTCAGGTGGTCAGCTCAAAGACCTGCCCGCACGATAAGAGCCAACACGTTGTCCTCAGCGGCACGCAGGTGCGTGAAAAACTCTCGCGCGGCGAACTGCTGCCGGAAGAATTTACCCGTCCCGAAGTCAGCCGCGTACTTATGCGTGGTGTTCAACATTCAGAAAGTGTCTAGACGAATGCATCTCTACTCCGTCCACATGTCGATTGTGCCGCCTTTCCGCGCGCGTGAACTCATGGGTTGTCGCAGCCAAGACTATTGTTGTCGCTGTTACTAATTCATCATTTTCATTCATCAATCGTCTTGTTAGGATTTGAGTTTAAGGAGAGTATGCAGTATGAAACGCACAATTCGTATCACCAGCATTTTGTTGGTGTTGTTTATCGTTACCGTCATTGCGCCCGTCGCCGCGCAGGATGCGCTCACACCTGTTAGCCTCACGTTGGTTGGTTATGCTGTCCCTCGTGAGGCCTTCGGTGATATTATTCCGGCCTTTCAAGCCAAGTGGTTGAAAGACAAGAATCAGCAGGTCACGATTTCCGAATCATATGGTGCGTCTGGATCGCAATCGCGGGCGGTTGTAGGTGGTTTCGAGGCTGATATTGTTGATTTATCCATCGAACCGGATGTTCAACGTTTGGTGGATGCGGGTTTGATTACCCACGACTGGAAAGCCAATGATTACAAAGGCTTTGCCACCAACTCGGAAGTCGTGTTAGCAGTTCGCCCCGACAACCCTAAAGGCATCAAAGATTGGGCTGATCTGGCACAGGATGGCCTGCAAGTCGTCACGCCTGATCCTGTCACCAGTGGTGGTGCGCAATGGAACGTTCTCGCGGCTTATGGCGCGGCGCGGCGTGGGCATGTGGCAGGCTTCGATGCCAACGATGATGGTGCGCTCCAATTTCTCACCCAACTCATCACGAATGTCGTCGCCTTCGATAAAGATGGCCGCGAAAGTTTTTTGACCTTTGAGAATGGTGTCGGTGATGTAGCTATTACCTACGAAAACGAAGTCTATGCGGGTCTGCAAGCGGGCGGCGAATACGAAATCGTTTACCCGACCTCGACCATTCTTATCGAAAATCCGGTAGCCTTGGTCGATACCTATGTAGACAAGCACGGTACGCGTGAAGTCGCTCAAGCCTTCATCGACTACTTGTGGTCACCCGAAGGCCAAACAATTTTCGCGCAGCATGGTTTCCGTCCGGTGAATACTGACGTTGCCACACAATTTAACGTCAATGTGGAAGTGACACCCACCGCAGATGCCCCGACAGATACAGTATCGCTGGTTTTCCCGCCTATCGCTGATCAATTCACAATTGAGGAATTCCAGACGTGGGCGGATGCTCGAACGATTTTCTTTGGAGACAATGGCAGCATCACCAACCTCATCAATGCCGTTAAAAGCTAACATTTTCATCAGATAATCGGAATCGGATCAGTATAAATATAGGGATGAGGCCTGCCTCGTCCGTCGAACAATTATCACACCCATACGTAGGTCAAATGGGGCAGCGAATAGGCTGTTCCTCACTATCTAGTGTAATCCAATTTGTTGTAGTCTAAAGGCATGATGACTTCTTATCCATTGAATCCGATCGGCGAAATGCGCCTCGCACGGCGTCGCACCCAACCAGCATGGGGTAAATGGGGGCTGCGTTTAGCCGCCATTACCTATCTGGCGGCGTTTGTGGCTGTTCCTGTACTGGTCGTCAATGTTGAAGGCTTGCGTGCTGGTTGGGATTTGTTCTGGGCAAGTCTGGTACGCCCTGCGGCCTTAAACGCCATCTGGCTCACACTCTGGACCGCCGCCTTGATGACCGTCATCAACGTGATTATGGGAACATTGACAGCCTATGTACTGGTGAGTTACCGCTTCCCCGGCAAAGAAATTTTGAACACGTTGGTTGATCTTCCCTTCGCTATTCCCACGCTTGTCACAGGTGTGATGTTGGTGTTGCTCTACGGCCCACAAACGCCTGTTGGCAGTTTCTTCGACAAACAGCTAGGCATCAAACTGATGTTCGCGCCACCGGGCATTGTGATTGCCTTACTGTTCGTCGGCTACCCCTTTGTCATTCGCGCGGTGCAACCCGTGTTACTAACACTCGAACCGAACCAGCAGGACGCTGCCCAAACCCTCGGCGCATCCGATTGGTACACCTTTCGTCGTGTGATCTTTCCGGCGATTCGTCCGGCAGTCGTCACAGGTGGGTTACTTAGTTTTGCCCGCGCTTTAGGGGAATTCGGCGCAATCGTCATCGTCGCCATACGTCCGCAAGTCGCGACCGTTTATTTATATGGTCAGGTTGAAGGCGGCAACATGCAGGCTGCCAGTGCGGTATCGGTTGTGTTATTACTCATCGCCTTCATTATTACCCTGACCGTTGATCTGGTGGAGTCGCGTCGCCATGCGTGAGATTACACCCCGTAAACCCCTTCATTTTCTGGTGCTGGGAATCGCGCTATTGTATATCGCGGTGTTATTGATCGCGCCGATTGTCACTATCGTACAGAAGGCGCTGGCAAATGGCTTTCAACCGGTCATTACCTCACTCAGCGAACCTAACGTCATCCACGCGCTGCAAATTACTTTCCTCATGACCTTGGGCGCCGTGTTGTTGAACACCGTTTTCGGCATCATCATCGCGTGGGTGCTGACCCGCCAACGTTTTCGCGGGCGTCGCCTTCTGAACATACTGGTCGACATTCCTTTTGTCTTCTCGCCCGTCATAGCGGGTTATAGTCTGATCGTTCTCTTTGGTCGTGACGGCTGGCTCACACCGACAGCTTTCCCAATCGTCTTCGCCTTACCGGGTATCCTGCTAGCGAAAACCTTTGTATCGCTGCCCTTCGTCACCCGTGAAGTCGGGCCTGTACTGGCGACATTGGACACCGAACCGGAAGCCGCCGCCTATACGATGGGGGCGAGCCAATGGCTAACCTTCCGTCGCATCGTTCTGCCCAACATTTGGCCGGGGATTATGTACGGTGTGGTCTTAACACTGGCGCGGGCACTGGGAGAATTTGGCGCAGTCGCGGTTGTCGGCGGTGGCATCGAGGGCAAAACTGAAACTGCTACCATGTTTGTTTTCCGTGCCTTAAATGACCGGAATAATGTCGGCGCATACAGCATGTCGCTTTTACTGGGGCTAACCGCTATCGTTGTGCTTGTTGTGATGCGTCTGCTACGGCGCAGTATCGTTAGGGAGCAGACCGCCTATGTCAATCATTCTGGATAAGATTTCCAAATTTTATGGCAAGCAAACTATTGTCGATAATGTATCGCTCGAAATACAAACGGGTGAGTTGTTCGTGCTGCTTGGCGCAAGTGGCAGTGGTAAAAGCACCTTACTACGCCTTATCGCTGGATTACTGCCCGCTGACAACGGACGCGTATCGCTCGATGGACGTGACGTAACCGATTTGCCGCCTCAAGCCCGTAACACTGGCTTTGTCTTCCAAAATTACTCGCTATTCCGCCAGATGACCACCGCGCAAAACATCGGCTTTGGCTTGGACATTCGCAAGCAGCCCCGTGCGGTCGTGGATAAACGTGTTGATGAATTACTTCGACTCATCGGCTTGGATGGCTTGGGCGACCGGATGCCGTGGCAGTTATCAGGTGGTCAGCAACAGCGTGTGGCTCTCGCACGAGCCTTAGCCTATCAACCCAGCGTCCTCTTATTAGACGAACCTTTCGGCGCACTGGATGTCAAAATCCGCGCTCAGTTACGGCAGAATTTGCGCGAAATCCAGAAGGCGCTCAACGTCACTACCATCCTTGTCACCCATGATCAGGATGAAGCTTTCGAACTGGCGGATCGTATCGGCATCATTGAAGGGGGAAAGCTGTTGGAAGTCGGTACCCCCAACGCGCTTTATCGCCGCCCACAAACCCGATTTGCCGCGACCTTTTTGGGGGCAGCCAACCTGTTACCCGGTCAGCGTAACGGCACACATGTCTATGTCGGCAAAACCAGCTTAACTGCGCCACCCCAAACTGATCATCTTTCCGGTCAGCCCGTCGAACTGCTCATCCGTCCCGAAGAAATTGAGTTGGCGTTAAATCGTGAAGACTTACAGGGGCAGTTAGTCGGGCGCGGAATCGTGCAGCAAATGGGTTTCGCGGGACCATTTGAGCGGGTCGTCGTCTGTTTGGATGATCACAACTTCGAACCGCTTCAAGTCCTGCTCAGTCCGGAAAAGGTGCGTTCGCTGGCAATTGAGCCTAACGTGCCTGTGTGGGTCGGCTTGCGGGACTATCACCTCCTGCCCGCCAATTGTCCGTAGATTGTTCACTGATTGGCCTCGTTAGGATAATTTCGACGGGAACATGAATCAAATGTTCAAAATGTTGCATCTGTGAATAGGGTTTTGACGGCGGCTTTACGAGAGTAAGCTGCCGAATCCTCGCAAATTTCTTCAGATTCTTCAGATTCAGAAGTGAAAAGTCGATAGTCTCCAGTCGTCAGCAAATACAAAGCCTGTTTTATGTCGGAAATGTCGTCCCACGGGAGGCTACGCACTCACAGTCGTCTGTGTCGTCATTGTCAGATGCTCAAGCATGCGTCTGAGTAAAAAAGGGCGCTGAAGCATGCTACAAGTCGAATCAGCAAATTAAGCGGCAAAAGCAGCATTGGCGGCAATTACAACGACAGGTTTTGTGCCAGATTTGCCATACTAGGAACCCTCCTCGCATCCACAGGAGGCTTCGCACAGCGATGGAGGGAGCCATACAAATCCTTCTGATGAACAGTATAAAGGATGGAGATCGGGAATGGGTTACTATTTGGAAGAACATTTTGTCACTCTTTTCGAGGCTCGATGTTAACTATTTTGAGGGAGAAAGATACACAATATCGTTATTGGACGGTTCGGAAAAGGTTTGTCGGGTTAACCGAAAATAAACCTGAAAAATAGTACTGGGTTCTGAGGCAGATATAGGCGAAAAGATTAAACGCAAAGGCACGAAGAATTGGGGGGGTAATTGAGGCATGGGTTGGCAGAGGCGGACGCAGCGTGCTGCGTCCCTACGAAAAGGTTGGTTTATGGGTAGGTGGCAGGCGGTTCAGTTGCGTCGAATTTAGTCATCAGTACGCCAGCCGATGACGCTGCCGCTGTGGTAGGCAACAATGTAACGCGCCCAGCGGTCAAGATCGAAGATTTGGACTTCACGCTTGGGATCATAGGATTCGATTATTGCGATTTGGGTTGATGAAGGCGACCACGCAATGGTCAATGAGCGGGTTGAAATACAGGTATCAATAACTGTCTTTTGGTTCATATCTGCCAAATATAAATGATCGGCGGCAAAAAGGATGTATTGATCATTTGGTGACCACATTTGATTAGCAGTCCAAACATCCCAAAACACTTCGTTTGCATCTGGGATATGGAAAATGTGATCAATCAAATTGCCTTCTGAATCAAATAACGCAATGTCGGCCACATCGCGAGTATCTGGTTTCATGGTGTAAGCAACGAACCGAGATGAGTCAGAACTCCATGCCACATTCCCCAAAATTGGTATTTTAATTTCATGTTCGTCATCAGCCAAAGTCCAATATTCGTCCCATTGTTCATAGTGTAAAGCTTTTGATCGATCAGACGAGAAAGCGACTGCAAATGTTGATGGTTTAAATTTATTCTGCCAAGGTTTGACTTCTTGAGTAAAGGGATTAATGACAAACCATTTTTCATTTAGTTCTTTATCATCTTTCGAATACAAGAGATGTTGATTATCAAGCCAATATAGTTTGTGACCATTAAGACTGTGGCTTGCAAAGAAAATATTTTCCCAAGGTATCGTGTATTTTTTCTTGCTGTCAGTACTATGAATAGTTATTTTAGACGTTTTCCAAGCGGTTACCACTTGTACACGTTCGCGCTTGCCCTCAATTGTTGCGAACCATTTACCATCAGGAGATAGTTGACCGCTGCTTGGAATATCAAATGAATAAAATACTTGAATACGCGGTGTGTCCCAGCCTTGTTGATAAGTGTGAAGTCTTGAAAAGCTGCTCAATAACAGAGTGCCGTCGAAGTGCCAATCGGCAGGTGGTTTGGTGGCATTGCTGACACAATGTTCAACAATCGGCCATGCATCAGTAGGGGATTGGGTGTGAACTGCTTGCGACGTAATAAGCAATAACCATAAGGTTGACCAAACCAGTATTCGATGCATTGTTGTTTCTCTCGGTTTAGGATGCTACCCACACCATCGCTTTTCTGATGAATCCAATATTAAGCCCAATATTGAGTATCAATCCTGTGTATGCTCCAAGCTGCGGTGAAACGTCAAGTTATCTCAGCCGACAAACCGAGGAAGTCGCCGTATTTTTGGGCGATGTCTAAACCCTACATGATAGTGGCTTTTCATTTGAGTACGGTCAATTGCTAGCGTTCATCTTTTTCGGCGAAGTAGAGCAGGTCAACATTAGCGGCATTGATGAACGTATATTCCATATAAACGGCGGGTGGAACGGGTTCGCCTTTGAGAATGTGCAGCGCTAAGTCGATGAGTTTTTCACCGTAGAGTTCAGGGTGAAAAGAGGTCGAGCCGACGATACGCGAGTTGGGCTTACGCAGTTCCTCGCGCATCCGGCGATCCGCGCCCTGACCAATGACCAGCACATCTTGAGTACGATGGACTTTACGGGCGGCATCAACTGCACCGATAGATGCGTCGTCATTAAAGCAAATGACGGGCAAACGATGTTCGTTGGGCAGTTCCTGGAAAAGTTGGAGCATCTGGGTTTCGCTGACGCTGGTGGTGTTGCCGCTGTCGCGAAAGATCATACGGTCAGGACTGACATCACCGATGATTTCTTGGAAGCCATCAATCTGACCTTTGATACGTGAGGCGGGCAGATAACCGGCTCTTGGATGTTCGAGGATAATGAGGCGGTCAAACTCACCGCGCCATTCTTGCTGCACCACTTTCCCCAATTCGACACCCGCGACGTAGCCTGTTTGGTAATTATCCACACCAAAGAAGGTCGCGCCGACCATCGGAATATCAATGGCGATGACCGGAATGCCCGCCTGATTGAATTTGTTCATGAGGATGTTGCCGACGCGTTCATCAATCTGGAACTCGATCATCAAATCGACACCGGCATTGATGTGATTGTCCGCCACTTCGGCAGCAATTTCACCACTCATCTGATTATTCGAGACGAAGAGTTCGATCTGACTGCTGTTTTTGGCAGCCCGTTCCAAACCACGCCGGACATCGCGCGGGAAGGGCATTTCTTCGCTCATGTTGGCGAAACCGATTTTGTAGCGTTTTTTAAGATTCTGGTCGGGGGTATAAGTGGTGGAAGCATGATCGGTGCAGACGGTCACGGTGATGTCGGCGGATTGCAGGCGCGAAATCACGGACTGTTCAACATCCTGATCGGTAACGATATGGTGAATATCGGGTAAGGTGGCGAATGGGGTTAGCCCTAACTGATCGAACTTACTGGAATCGACCAAGCCGACGACACGCTGCGCCGATTGAATCATGGTGTGTTTAATTTGTGCCTGTGGAATATCAAATTCCATGAAGCCCGCATCCCACGAAAAACCTGCACAGGATACGAAAGCGGTGCGAACATGGAGGTCGCGCAGGGCTTCGGTGCCGAGTAATCCGGTAACGGCGTTGCCATCGCTGCGGAGGATGCCGCCTACCAAAATTACGGTGTTGGATGGGGACTCGGCAAGGCGACGGGCGACTTCCAAGCCATTGGTGACGATGGTGAGATTGCGACGGGTGTGCAAGAACTCGGCCATATGCAAGATGGTGGTGCTGGCATCCAAGATAATCGAATCGCCGTTTTCGACCAGACCGGCTGCCCATTGGGCGATGCGCTGCTTGGCATCGAAGTTGACGCGGACACGGGCGGCGATAATCTGGTTGGGATGAGGGGATTTGCTGCGTGGTACAGCGCCACCCCGCACCCGCATAATCTGTTGTTCTTCGTCGAGTGCGGCGAGATCATTGCGAATTGTGCCTTCGGATACGTCCAAGTGCTGGGCTAATTCGGTCACTTTGATGCCGGATTGTTCTTCTAATATGCGAAGAATAACCTGACGGCGCTCAAAGGTGGTTAATGTTTTGGTGGTCAATCTGCTTCCTCTTTTGAATTATTAAACCGCCAAATCGCCAAGCACGCCAAGATTCATACAGCATGTTTGGGAAGATCATTTCTGAAAAATTAGCATAACGATTTGAGCGTTCAAGATACTAGCATGACTTATTTATTACGTTTCTAACAGTGCTATTTTTGTTGACAAGTCTCATCTCACATGCTACATTATCAACGGTTTTCAACAAATTTCAACAAATTTCAACAAAAATACACATGGAGGCGTTTCGAAGGAGCAATAAAAGTACCCGACTGATCAAAAGTATAATCCTTTAGTTTGCTGGAGAAATTCTCATGAGAACAAAAAGTAAGATTGCCCTATTAGCTATTGCCGCCACCCTCGTTATTAGCCCGCTCAGCATTATTTCGGCTTCCAGTTTATCCAAGTCGGTTGCAGCGCAAGATGCAGCTTGCCCTACTAAAAAAGATAGTTACAAAATCGGGTTTGCTAACCTGACCACAGGCGTTGACTTTATAACCGCCGTTCAAAGTGGGATGGAGTCAGCTGCTAAAGAAGCTGGTAATATCGACCTCGTCATCGCCAACAACAATCTTGACGGCGCGACGGCGTTGAATAATGCCGAGAACTTCGTGGCACAGGGTGTGGATGGTGTCGTTGAGTTCCAGACCGACGAGAAGTTCGGTAACGTTATTATGAACCTGTTCCAGAACCAAGAACCGCCTATTCCGGTAATCGCGATTGACATCCCGATGCCCGGTGCGACCTTCTTCGGCGCAGACAACTACAAAGCGGGTCGTATGGCTGGTGAAGCTGGCGGCGATTATGCGGTCAAGAATTGGGACGGCAAGGTTGATTACATTCTGGTCCTCGAACTGCCACAATCCGGCCCGATCCCCGCTGCCCGTATGCAAGGTCAGGTCGAAGGTATTCAGGCCAAGCTCTCGACCCCGGTAGCTGAAGATCACATCATTCATTTGGACAGCAAGAACACCCAAGACGAAGCTTTCAAGGTCGTTGGTGATGCACTATCCAAGATTCCAGCAGATGCGAATATTATCGCCGTCGAAATCAATGACGATACGGCACAGGGTACGGCTGCTGCATTAGAAGCTGCTGGTCGCACCGAGCATTCGATTGTTGTGGGTCAAGGCGCTGTTGAAAGTGGTCTGACCGAAATGTTGAAGCCGAACAGCCTGTACCTCGGTGCAACGGCTTATTTCCCCGAACTGTACGGCAGCAAGATTATCCCCGCGATGTTGAACTTGCTGGAATGCAAGGCTGTCCCACCAGCCATTTATGTTGACCATGTCTTCGTGACCAAGGACAACATGTGTGATGTTCTGCCGGATAGCAAAGGCTGCGCTGCCCTCAAGGAAATGATGGGTGGAATGGAAGCCACACCAGAAGCTACTGCGGCTAGCTAATTAAAGGTTCTCGTGGCGAGGGTGTGCTTAGGCTGCCCTCGCCTTTATTTCTGAAAATTTGCGGTTTATAAACATTACTATGTTACAAGAAACGGTTTCTGCACCAGTTCGCTCATCGCCTCTCAAGATTAATCCTACCCTCGCGCTGCTGGCTGCGTTCATTCTGATGTGCGCTGTCTTTGCTATTTTCGCTCCAACATTTTTAACTTTAGATAATATTGTCACGATAGCCAGCACGCTCGCTATTGTCGGCATTTCAGCCATCGGCATGACCATCGTCTTGATTACGGGTGGTGTTGATTTATCTGTAGGATCAGTTGCCGCACTGACAGGCGTGGTCGCCAGTTTGATGTGGCCGAGCACATTGCCCATTTGGCCTGCGGTGGGTGTAGCGTTGCTCAGTGGTTTATTGGTGGGGCTAATCAACGGCTTTATCATCACGCGGCTGAAGATCAATCCGCTGATTACTACGCTGGCTACTTATTCGGCTGTACGGGGGGTGGCTTTCGTCATTTCCGGCACGCAGGATAACCAACTGGGTGAGCCGAGTTTTCAATTTTTGGGACGTGGCAATATCGTAGGTGTTCCATTTTCATTGATCTTGATGCTGGCGTTGTACCTGTTGTTCTCGTTCATGCTGCGCTACACACGCTTCGGACGTAATTTGTTCGCAATTGGTGGCAGTCCTGAAGCGGCGCGGTTAGCGGGCATCAACATCAATATGCATCTGATGATTGTATATGGGTTATGCGGGCTGCTGTCGGCACTTTCCGGTTTGGTGAGTGCCTCACAATTGGCAGCGGGTCGTCCTCAAGCAGCATTTGGGCTCGAATTTGCGGTAATTGCTGCGGTGGTTTTGGGTGGTACGACATTAGCAGGCGGCAAAGGTACACTGCTCGGTACATTGATCGGCGTGGCCTTACTCCGTACACTTGACAATGGTCTGATTCAACTCAATGTGTCGTCATTCTGGCAGGATGTAGCGCGCGGTGCGGTGCTGCTGCTAACGGTGGGAATCGACCAAGTGCGTGTTCGATGGGAACAGAATCGGCACGGGGGTTCATCATCATGACCCCAAGTGACAAGCTTTTACTCCAGATGCAGGACATCGAGAAAAGTTTTTACGGTGTCAAAGTGCTGGATAAGGTTTCGATTGATTTATATGCCGGTGAAGTGCTGGCGCTGCTCGGTGAGAATGGCGCAGGTAAATCGACGCTCATCAAAATTCTGAACGGCGACTACCAAAAAGATGGTGGCACTATTCTAATTGATGAAAAGCTAGTCCAGATTAACCGTCCGAGAGATGCGGAAGCGTTGGGCATCCGTATGATTTATCAGGAACAGCATTACGCGGGTGAACTTTCGGTCACTGAAAATTTGCTTCTGGGACATTTGCCGATGCGCGGCATTATGGTGGACTGGAAAGCTGCACATGATCAAGCACGCGAACGGTTGAAGTTGCTTAAATTTGACCTTGATCCAACCAAACCTATGATGAGTCTGACTGTAGTTGAACGGCAGATTGTCGAAGTCGTGAAAGCGATTTCGGGTAATGCGCGGATTATCGTTATGGATGAGCCAACGGCGGCTTTCCCACCGAATGAAGTGGCGCTGTTGTTCGACAGCATCCGCGCGTTGGTCAAGCAAGGCATTTCAATTATTTACATCTCGCACCGCTTAGATGAGATTTTTCAGATTGCTGATCGGGCAACTGTTTTGCGCGATGGCAAATTGGTTGGAACAGAACGCATTGCCGACATTGCGCAGCGTGATTTGGTGCAAATGATGGTCGGGCATGAGGTGACACGCGGAACCTCACAAGCGTCGATTCCTGACAGTACCAAAAATGCGATGCCCGTGTTAAAAGTTTCCAATTTAGGACGTAATGGCGTATTTTCCAACATTGATTTGCAACTCATCCCCGGCGAAATTGTGGGGATATTTGGTCTGTTGGGTGCGGGACACGATGCGATTATCAACGCCATTTTTGGAGAAATTCTACCAGATCGCGGCAGCATCGTAGTGGATGGCAAAACCGTGACCATTTCCAATCCGCGTGATGCACGGCGGGCAGGCATTGGTTTGGTTCCCGGTGACCGTAAAGTGCAAGGGTTGGTTTTGGATATGAATGTGCGTGAGAATGTGACGCTATCTAATTGGGGCGCACTTTCAAGTTGGGGATTCTTCCAACCCGGGGCGGAAAAAAGCCGCGCTCAACAATGGATTGATCGTCTCGGCATTCGCATGGCTGGGGGCATGACCACCAAGCTGCGCTTCTTGAGTGGGGGTAATCAACAGAAAGTGGTGCTGGCGCGTTGGCTTGAGGCGAACGTCAAAGTGCTGCTGCTGAACGAGCCAACATGGGGCGTGGACGTGGGTGCGCGTGGCGATATTTATACGCAATTGGAAACTTTAGCGGCACAAGGGTTAGCGATTTTGTTGGTATCGTCCGATTTGGATGAAGTGTTATCGGTTAGCCATCGGGTTTTGACGGTGTATAAGGGACAGCTTACTGGAGAATTTAGCCGAAGCGAGGCATCACGCGAGAAGCTGCTGCACGCCGCAGCAGGAGGAACATTGTGAGCGAAAACACGAAAGCACTGCCCGCAACGCCTTCGCGTTTTCCGCGCGTAAACTTCGGCAGCGGAATTGGTTTGTTAGTTCTGTACATCATTATGGTGATCGTCATCTCACAGTTGTCGCCTTATTTTCTAGGGTCGCGCAATCTGGTGAATTTGCCGGTATCAGTGGCGGTCATTGGTATGATCGCCGTATTTAGTACCCTGCTTATGATCGGCGGTGGACTTGATTTGTCGGTCGGCGCGAATACCGCACTGGTTGGCGTATTGGTGGCCTCGACACAAGAGTCACTCGGTATTGGCGGTGCAGTAGCGTTCGGGCTGATTGTGGGGGCGTTGATTGGCTTAATCAACGGTTTATTGGTGACACGAGTCGGCATCAATCCGCTCATTACCACACTCGGTATGCTGTCAGTGGTACGGGGTTTGGCGTTCGTCTTTTCGGGCGGGTTGAGCATCCTGATTATGGATGAGAACTTTGGACAGCTTGGGCGGGGCAAAATCGCAGGTGTACCGACGCTGGTTGTGGCGGCGCTCATCATGTTTATCATCGCTATTATTGTGCTGCACTTCACCACTTACGGGCGGGCGATGTATGCCATCGGTGGCAACAGCCGAGCCAGCCATTTGGCGGCGCTGCCTGTCAAACGTTATCAATTGATTGCCTACGTGCTTTCGGGGTTGGGTGCGGCTATCGCGGGACTATTTCTGACTTCGCGGTTGGGTGCAGCCGCACCGCAAGCTTCCACAGGATTAGAACTAAAAGTGGTTGCCGCTATCATCTTGGGTGGAACGAGTTTGACAGGTGGCAAGGGCAACCTGTTTGGAACATTTTTGGGCGTGCTGATACTCGGTACATTGGATAACGCCATGACTTTGCTCAGCGTTTCGGCTTATTACCAGCAGATTGCGCTGGGTGTGCTGCTGTTGTTGGCAGTGGGATTGGATCAACTGCGTGTGGGGAATTTGGGACGTTTGTTACGCAGTAAATACTGATTTACAGGGTTAGCCTAATCAGACGGACACGACATGCCGTGTCCCTACAAATGGAGGCTGAATGATGGTTGAGATTTCGGCAGAGAGCGCCTTGCAGATTGATTTCAACTTTCAGCAAGTGCCGTCGGCATTGGGTGTGAATATCCCGCCGGAAGCCGCCGCAGCCATGCTCAATATCAGCGTGGAGCAGTTTAACGGCTACACCGAGCAAGCCTTCGCAGAATGTACGCGGGTGGCGCAAGGTTTGTTAGATAACGCCGAAAGTGTTGAGGCGATTCGAAAGCTTAAAAAACCGCGCAAAGATGCCTTTAACACCATTATGACCGTGGGTGATTCGATCACCACTTATCGTTATGGGTACGCAGAGATTTTACGGGCGCTGGTAGGCTTAGTTGAGCCTGAACAAGCAGTAACCTTTTTAAATCATGGTCGGTCGGGTTACACCTCGACACACGGTTTAGAACATACCTTTACGTTGTATCTGGCACAGCGACCGGATTGGGTGTTCTTGAAGTACGGCGCGAACGATACCAAACGTTTCGGCGGCGACAGCAGTAAGTTGTTGGTGTCGCTGCAAGAATACACTGCCAACTTTACTTTGATGGTGGAGGCTTATGTAAAAATCGGGGCGCGAGTGGTGCTGATTACGCCGACTCCAGTGATCGAGTCGATTGTTAATTCCAGCCTCGAATATCAAGCCATGCAGATGACGTGGGACAACGCCGATATTCAAGCCTGTGCGGATGCTCTGAAGGTGATTGCTCAAAAGCACGGTATCCCGCTGGTGGATCTGGTATCACAGTTCAGTATGAAGCCTGATCCCGGACTCTATTGTCCGGACGGTTTGCATCCCGGTCCGGCAGGGCATTTGTTGATGATTCAACAGGTCTTAAATGTCATCAACACTTATTCATAAGGATTTTACGAGTATGGCGAATACAGCGATAAAAGCGAAAATAGGCGTTTTTGGTATCGGATTGGCGGCGTATTGGCCGCAGTTCGACGGTTTGAAAGAACGGTTGGAAGGTTATCAGCGCGAAGTCGAGCGCAAAATTTCAGCGATGAATGCCGAGGTGATTTCGGCGGGGTTGGTGGATAATGCTCCGGCAGCACAGCAAGCGGGTGAACTTTTTGCCAATCATAATGTCGATTTGATCGTGTGCTATGTTGGCACGTATGCCACTTCTTCACAGGTCTTACCGGCTGTTCAACGTCGAAAAGCACCTGTGCTGATTTTGAATCTGCAACCGTCAGCGGCGATGGATTATCCCAACACGGATACAGGCGAATGGCTGGCGAACTGCTGTGCTTGCTGTGTACCCGAAATTTCGAATGCCTTTGCCCGCAGTCGCATTCAATTCAATGTGGTGTCGGGTTTGTTGGGTGAGATTGAAGGCCGCGATCACGCGAACCAATATGCAATACGGGCGTGGCTGCAGATTGAGGAGTGGGTGACAGCCGCACGAATCCTGCGCGAACTGAGTTACAGCCGCATCGGGTTCTTGGGGCATACCTACCCCGGAATGCTCGACATGTACTCGGATTTCACGATGCACCACGCTCAATTGGGAGCGCATATCGAAGTACTGGAAATGGATGATTTGCAAAAGCGCGTCAAGGCGGCGAGTGAACAGACAATTAATGCCAAGATTGAGGAAATTCGGAGCCACTTCCAATTGGTGGGCAAAGGTAACGATAAGATTTCACAGGATGTGACACCTGAAGCGCTGCGTTGGTCAGCAACAGTAGCCTGTGGGTTAGATCAGTTGGTGGCGGATTTCGACCTAAATGGCTTGACCTATTACTATCGCGGGTTAGATGGCAACGAATTTGAAGAACTCGGCGCAGGTTTGATCGTTGGTAATTCACTGCTAACGGCGCGTGGCATTCCGGCATCCGGTGAAGGCGACCTCAAGACCTGCTTCGCTATGCTGATTATGGATCGGTTAGGCGCGGGTGGTTCATACACCGAGTTTTATGGCATGGACTTCGAAGAAGATTTTATCATGATGGGGCATGACGGGCCGGGACACATCGCTATATCGGATGGCAAGCCGATGCTGCGCGGGTTAGGCTTGTTTCATGGTAAGCGTGGTTATGGCCTGTCGGTCGAGATGCAGGTCAAGAAGGGGCCGATTACGATCCTTGGCATGACGCAAACGGCGGAAGGTAATCTGAAGCTGTTGGCGGCAGAAGGTAATTCGATTGAGGGTTCAACCATGAAGATCGGCAATACCAACTCGCGGCTGAAGTTCAAACTTGATCCGGCGGAGTTCATGAACCGCTGGTGTGATTTTGGCCCAACACATCATGTAGCGTTAGGTGTAGGTCAGCAAACCGAGAAAATTAAAAAGTTGGCGCGGTTGCTCCAACTCGAATTAGCCGTTATTTAATTCTGTAGGGGCGCAAGGTCGTGCGCCCCTACAGAAAACATTTTTAACATTGAAACCGTATCGAATAAAACGATGAATACAATTTAGGAAAGAACATCATGCAACGTGTAGGATTTATATTCAAAATTAAGCAAGATCGGATCGAAGAGTATAAGAAGCATCATGCGGCGGTTTGGCCGGAAATGCTGGATGCACTGCGGCGTAACGGTTGGCACAACTACAGCATCTTCTTGCGACCGGATGGTATGTTGTTCGGTTACTATGAAGCCGCCGAAAGCCCCGAAGCTGCCGAAGCAGGCATGGCGAAAGAAGCCATCAACCTGAAATGGCAGGAGTTTATGGGGCCGTTCTTCGAGTCGATAACAGGCCGACCGGATGAAAATATGCAGAAGTTAGAAGAGGTGTTTCATCTGGATTAAAACGCAAGTCTCTGCGAGCCGTGCCTAAGAGAACTGATTTGGTTTGAGAAGCACCTGATAATGGGTGCTTTTTGATTGATTTAGATAGTCATGAGTTCGCGGTACTTTTGGCGATATTCACGTGGGCTTACACCGAAGTAATGACGAAAACGCCGCGAGAAATAACCCAAATCTGACCAACCGACATCATCACCGATTTGGGTAATCGTGCATTCACTGTGGAGGAGGAGTTGGGCGGCGCGGCGAGCGCGTAGATTGGATAAATAAGACAGTGGCGACTCGCCTATCTCATGCTTGAAGCGGCGGATAAAATAGGGCGTGGTCAACCCAAACTCAGCACTCAGGCCGGCAATCGACCAATCGTACGCTAAATTCTCTGAGAAAAGAAGCAGTGCTTTTTCGACGATGGGCGAGCGCTTAATCGGGTTATTGTCTTGATCGGGCAGCGGTATTTTGGCGGAGACATAGTCTGCGACTTCTCCTAAGAAGGAGGTTAGAAGACCAATCTGGTGAATTCTGGCCTGCGGTGTTTCTTTTGCCTCGATTTCTTGGAGCATAAAGAAGGATTTGCTACAACGCACAATTTGGCTTGAGCCGAAATAGCAGACTGGAATCCGTTCATCATTTGGGCTAATAGCATTGTCCCATAAGATGGCACGTAGTATTGGATTATCCCGCATCCATGTCAATTCGCAGTCAAATAAACGGATGTCAATGGCGCAAACGTTAACGAGCATGGCATCACAATCGAAATAACCATGCCAAACACCCGGTTGCATTACAAAAAATGCACCTGCCCGAAGTTGTACATCGCCGTAAGGGGTGGATTGAGTACCCGTACCACCCGTAATTAACACAATTTCAACAAAGTCATGATCGTGGACATTGTTGACGTGATCACCGATCACTTGATGGCGATAGATGACGTAGGGAGTTTGTTTGCCGAGGAAAACTTTGTTATAGGTCAGATGCTGCAATTTGTAAGGATGGTTCATTTTGTTTTAATTTTCTAAAAAGTCAATTTTGTACAATTATACTCCTAAAATCGCCAACTTATGCACATCCCCTATTTGGTATGACATTGTACACTTGCGATAAGTTCCGACTCAGCTTCGGTAGATGCTTCGTCGGGAAAGCTGCGAAAGCATTCGTAAGTCTTCACAAATAATTGAAAGGATGAAAACACTCGTCAATCGCTCTTAGAATATCAAATCCGCTTTGTAAATAATTTGTTTAAAGGATACTGATATGTCGAAAAATAAAGTCCTCAAATATTCTGTTCTCCTCCTTGTTGTTATGATGCTCGTTAGTAGTTTGTCGGTCAGCCTTGCACAAGACAAAAATCTGATTGGCGAACTCAGCGTTTACCTAAATGCCTATTACGATCCCGCCGTTGATAAAGATACTGCCGACTTGATGACCAGCATTGCCAAGCAGTATATGGACGATCATCCCGGCGTCACGATTAAGTTGGTCGAAGCCCTCCCTGCGGGACAAGATGTCGAGGCTTATCTCGCTGCCCGTATGGCGGCAGACCAATCGCCGGACATTATGTGGCAGCAGTTTGGTACACGTAATGTGCGCGGCAAGACATGGTGGGTTCCGCTGAATGATTATCTGAACGCCCCGAATCCCTATATTGCCGCAGGCACACCCGGTCATGACAAGTGGTCAGACTCCTTGCCGGATTATGTGCTGGCGCAAACCCAAGCGGCCGACGGTAACTGGTATCAGGTTTCGTTGGACTGGGTTGAAACCGGTTTGTTCTACAACAAAGACCTCTTCAAGCAGGCTGGCATCGATCCCAAGGATTGGACGAGCTGGGGTGCATTCATTAATGATATGAAGACCCTCAAGGAAAAGACCGGTGCTGATGGCTTGGGCGCTTTCGTCAAGCAAGGTGACTGGTCGAACTGGTTCTGGGCCGATGATCTGTTCCTGACGGTGACATGGGCAGACATGGCGAATGACTTCTATATGGAGAAGTATAACGATAAGAACCGTCCGTGGCGGCAGTTGAACCCCGAAGAAGTCGCCAAGGCAGTCCTTGACGGCAAGCTAAACGCGACCGATCCCCGTATGGATAACTATCTGAAACTGTCTAAGGATTTTGTCAGCGTTTTACCCGCCGACTACAATGGTATCGCCAGTCTTGACGATCTGGATCAAGTGTTCTTCAGTGGTCAATTGGGTGCATATTGGACCGGTACTTGGAAGAACAAATTGTTCGCCAAGTCAGTTCCGTTTGATTATGGTGTGACCTATATCCCCGGTTTCACCACTGAGGATGCACCAGCCGCGCAAGGGACAGCCTATCGCGTTGGTGGCCCCAGCAGCGCTGGCCAATATGGTATCGCTCAATCGGCTGTAAAGAATGGCAAGCTCGATTTGGCAGTCGATTTCCTGCAATATCTCTCGGCTCCACAAAACTTTGGTCCGCTGGCGACTAGCTACGGCGGTTTCGTCCCGATGGTCAAGGGAACAGAAGTTGGCTCGGTCATGCAAGGTTTCCAAGATGTTGCTGCGCTGCCAGAACGTCTCTTCAATGACCCGGATAACCGCCTGAATTTGGCTGCCCGTGATCCTTGGATTAGTGCCATGCAGGCTTACTTCCTTGGTCAGACTGATGAAGCCACAACCAAGGCCACGCTCCAGCAAATATGGATGGACGGTGCCAAGCAGTTGTGCGCTGACCAGAAATATGATTGGTGCCCGGCATCATAAGGCTCAGTCTCTTTTGACCTTGAGTTTATGAGACGCACAGGGGGCAGCCAGTGTTGCCCCCTTTTCATTATCTGGAGTTTAATCGATGGCAACTCATTCGACGCTTACAAGCGACGCAAGCGCTGCCAGCAGACCAAAATCGCGGCTGATCCCGGTCTACATGCCCTATCTTTTTCTGCTGCCAGCCATCCTCCTTCTGATTGTGTTTCGCTACTACCCTGCTTTTTCGGCGGTCTTTCATTCCTTTACCGATTGGGATGGAACGCGCACCGCTAATTTTGTCGGTTTTGATCAATATAAAGCTCTTTTTAACGATCCGATTTTCATTAAGTCCGTTGTCAACATTGGCATCTATACCTTACTGCGTACCGTTTTCTCGACGGTCATGGCTTTGATTGGTGCAGAGTTGGTGTACAACCTACGGAGCTATGTATCGCAGGGTGTTTGGCGCATTGTTTTTACGCTGCCACTGGTCATTCCCACAACGGTAGTGTTCCTCGTCTGGCGACAGGTTTACGCGGCTCGTTTGGGACTGTTTAACCAAATTCTGACTGCAATTGGATTAGGCAGCCAAGCCAAGCCTTGGCTCGGTTTGCCCGATACCGCTCTGGGGGCGCTCATTCTGATCGGGTTTCCGTTGGTGTCGGGGCTGGGCTTTCTCGTGCTGCTTTCCGGCCTCCAAAACTTACCAACCGAGGTGAATGATGCGGCGCTGATTGACGGCTGCACACGGTTACGCCGAATATTCGCGATTGATATACCGTCTATTCGCGGCCCATTAGCCCTCATTCTTATTTTGGGCATTAACGCGGGGTTGCAAGAATTCGCGCCGATGTTGGTTGTCACGAATGGTGGGCCGGTGAATGCGACACAATCTCCCGGTTTATACCTCTATCAACAGGCCTTTACATACGGTAAGTTTGGTTATTCGACCGCTATTGGTACCGTGTTGATGCTCATGACCTTGGCCTTCAGCATCTTTATCTTACGGTCACGCTACAGGAGCGCACATGATGTTGAAGTCTAATACGACCGTCCAAAGTGCGTCGACCGTTCGCAGCCGGACGACAGCTAAGAAAGCAATGGGATGGCGTAATGATTGGCCGCTAACCATCGCACTGGTTATTCTAGCCCTCATCACCTATGTACCATTCGTATCAGTTCTCATTAATTCGGTTAAAGATAACAAGCAGTTCTTTACCCAGTTCTGGCTGCCGACAACCCCGTTTCACTTTGAAAATTATGGTAAAGCGTGGCCGATTATCTCGCAGAGCATTTTGAATAGTGTGGTGTATTCGACTCCCACCGTTCTATTGGTGTTGATTGTTTCTGGCTTAACGGGATATGCCTTTGCCCGTTACCGCTTCTGGGGTCGGGACGTCATCTTTTTTCTAATGCTGTTATTGACCTTTCTACCGGGTATTCTGTTGGTTATCCCGATGTTTGTTGAAATCAAGGACTTCGGGTGGATTAATACTACTCAAGGGATTGTCTTGCCGTGGTCAGCCGTACAAATCCCTTTCGGCATGTTCTTGATGCGAACCTTCTTCGAGACACTGCCCCGTGAATATTTCGAGGCGGCTCGCTTGGACGGGGCAAGTGAACTGCAATTGTTCTACCGGATTGCTTTGCCACTTGCCACACCTGCCTTTAGCACACTTGGTATTCTGACGCTGCTGTTTACATGGAACGATCTAATTTGGCCAATCATCACCTTGTTGGATGCTTCACGCTATCCGATTTCAATTGGTGTGCTGCGCTTCAGCGGTTCGTTTAGTACCGACTTTGGTGTGACCTTTGCCGGTTATACGCTGGCATCTGTGCCGCTGATTCTTGTTTTCATCTTTACCGCACGGCGTTTCATGGCTGGTTTGCAAGGCGGTTTGAGCATTTAAGTTTTTGCGGCAAGCATTATCGTTTGCCGCATTTTTAATGGAAGAGAGATGGTTATGCCCATGTCTACAGAGACGTTTTCATCGGGTGCTGCTTGGATTTGGGATGCACCGAAAGCAGCATTACACAACGACTGGCGCTATTTTCGTTTTCGTTGGATCTCACCTGCCACCATCAAGCGGGCAACCTTGCTGATCACCGCCGACTCGCGTTACGAATGCAGCCTGAACGGGACGCACATCGGTCGTGGACCCGTTCGCAGTTTTCCCTACGCTTATTCTTATGATGTTTATGACATCACCGCCTCGGTGCAACCGGACGCGGAAAATGTGGTTGCTGCCTTGGTCAACGCTTACGGCGACCATTCGATGGTTTACATCAAAGCGGGAGCGGGTTTGCTGGTCGAACTGATTATTGAAGATAACGACGGTAAGATCACCCATATTGGTTCGAGTTCCGAGTGGAAAACCACACCCTGCGAAGCCTTTAATGCGCTTGCGCCCCGCATTTCGGTGCAGTTGGGTTTCGAAGAACAGCTTGATGGTCGCAAGGAAATTGTGGGTTGGGACAGCCTCGAATTGGACGACTCCGCATGGGCACAGGCGGTGGAAATCGCGGCGGCGGGCGAAGGCCCTTGGACAAATTTGACCCCATCGAGCATTCCCTTTTTGACGGAAGACCTGACACCGCCAGTTGCTGTCAAAGCGGTTGAACTGGCACGGACACGCCCCGGTACAATCTGGAATTTTGATTTTCGTGAACAAATGAACACCATGCGGACAGGTTTACGCAGCGCTCCCCCCGGTGAGCGTGGTGCAATCTTATTTACCGAGATTGTTGCGCCGAAAGAATGCGACATCTTCTTGCACACCTTCCCCAATTACGAGCCGATCACCATGCGTGTGAATGACGCTCGTTTTGGCGAGGCCAATAACCCCTTGGATAACCCCGAAGCGCCGATTCCGGTGCATCTGAATGAGGGTGCGAACCTGTTTATGGTTAAGACGGTGGAATGGCCTTCGTTCCTGTTCGAATCAACTGAGCAATTGACGTTTACGGCTGAGCGCTTTGCGAGTGGCGCTGCATGGGGATTACTCACGCCATTGAACGAAGTACAGGGTGAAGTCGATGCCTTATGGAAACTCTCAACGCTGGATGAAGTGGTCAAAGGCAAATCGGTGATCGCTATCCCTGCCAGCGCGAACAAAACCGATATTTTTGGACTGACTTCCAGCCAGCAATTTTTCGCCGTACCCGGTGGCTTTTGTACGCATGACATTACCCGTGCGACACCGCGACCATCGCTTAACGGTGCGGGCCGCCCGATGATCGCCATTTCCCCGAATGCGCTGCTGCATGACAACGGCACATGGACGACGATTAACCCGCAGCCCGATGGTGATGTGCATCTGGTGATCGACTTCGGACGTGAAACCATCGGCTACATTCAGATTGATCTGGATGCCAACGAAGGTGCGATTATTGACGGCAATTTGTTCGAAGGCATTGATGACGGCGGCATCTTCTGGACGCGCAATACCCGCAACAGTTTCCGTTATGTGTGCCGCGAAGGCCATCAGGTTTTTACCTCCCATGAACGGCGTGGTCTGCGCTATGCATCGTTGACCTTCCGTAATCTGACGCGCCCTTTAAAAATTCGGCACATCACGCACCGCATGGCGACGTATCCGGTGGAGGCCAAAGGCAGTTTCCACAGTTCGGATGAGACACTCAACAAGATTTGGGAAGTCGGTGCTTATACCGTGCGGCTGTGTATGCTCGACACTTATGTCGATTGCCCGACTTACGAGCAGGTGTATTGGGTCGGTGATGCCCGTAACAGTGCGCTGGTCAACGGCATCGCTTTCGGTGCGTTTGAACTGACGGATCGCTGTGTGCGCTTGACCGGACAATCGCTCTCGCCCGAAATTAAGATGGTTATCCCGCCGCATATCCAGGCGATGCGAACACATATTGCCACTTCGCACGTGGTCAGTGGCTGGTTCGACGAAATCCCAATGTGGACGTTCCTGTGGGTTTGGATGGCATGGGAACAGTATATGAATACCGGCGATAAAGCCGCGCTGGTCGATTATTACGCCGATGTCAAAGAGTGTATGACACGCTGTGCGACTTTGTTGACTGAGCGTGACCTCTTCGATATTCCTGATGTGTGGAACTTGGTCGATTGGGCGGCACAAGATTTGGAACGTGATGGCGAAGTCGTCAGCAATACCGTGTTGATGGCGCAGGCGCTGGATTACGCGGCGAAGATGGCGGATGCACTCGGTCATGCTGATGACAAAGCTTACCACGAGGCACTTGCCAAGCGGCTGCGTGATGCTGTGAATAAGTACGGTTGGTCAGATGAATATCAGGGTTATGTGGATACGGTGCGCGATCAAACGGCTTATGAGCATCATCAAAAGTTGAGTGCCAAACGCGGCGTGACACCGGATTCGTTTGAGGTCTTCCGCAACAAACAGCGTATCAGCGAACCAACCAATACGCTGGTCATGCTGTGCAACGCCGTGCCAGCCGAACGATACGATGCAGTCATGAAACTGGTTTTGAATGCCAAAGATGGTAAGTTCGTTGGCAGCAGTCCTTGGTATGCCTCCGCTGGGAAACCGGATGAAATTGTTCCGGTTGGCAGTCCTTGGTTCTTGTTCTTCACGTTGGAAACGCTGTTCCGAGAAGGCTTATCCAATGACGCATTGACCATCTTGCGCGAACAATGGAACCGGATGCTGGAAAAAGGCGCAACCACCTTCTGGGAAACCTTCCCCGGTCACATCGGCAGCGGACATTGGAGCCGCAGCTTGTGTCATGGTTGGTCAGCCGCACCGGCTTACTTCCTATCGACGCAAGTGCTTGGGGTGAAGCCTGCTGAACCCGGTTACAGCCGCGTTCGCATCGCACCGCAGCCCTTCAATCTGACATGGGCAGAAGGGGTCGTGCCGACTCCGCGCGGGCCGATCAGCGTATCGTGGAAGCTCAATGCGTCCGGTCAAATTGATGTGGAATATGACGCTCCCGAAGGCTGCGAAGTCGAGGTGGTTTTGCCGGAAACGGTTTCGTAAATATAGAAATAGCAGAAACGTAGGGAAAAGGCAGTGCGAAGCCTCCTGTGGATGCTTTTTCCCTACAACAAAATTCCTTAAAAGTATTTTTTAGGTAACTTTATGACATCCAAATCAATTCAATCTGCAACGACTCTCGATCAACTGGCGCAGCAGTTTGCCACACCCCTAAAAGAATTTTCGCCTGTGCCAATTTGGTGGTGGAGTGGTGATCAACTGGAACGTGGGCGGCTGCGCTGGCAGATGGAGCAGTTGATTAAAGGCGGCGTTTATAACGTCATCATTCTCAACCTTGCGCCCACCAGCCCGCTTTATGGATCTGATCCTGACCGTCCACACTTCCTAACAGAGGAGTGGTGGCAACATTTTCTAGAGATGTGCGAAGATGCCCGCGAAATTGGAATGCGCGTCTGGTTCTATGACCAGATTGGTTTTTCCGGCGCGAATCTACAAGGTGAGATCGTGCGCGATAATCCCGACTTTGCAGGCCAAGCCCTAAACTCGGTAACTGTTGAAGGCGCAGGGGCTTTGCAACTCGAATGCCCATCCGAAGGAACACCGCTGGCAGCAGCTTATGTGTCATTGGATGCACAGGGCAAGCCGAACGGTGCGCCCGTTGCGATTAAGTTAAATGGACGCATTGCCAGCACCGATGCCTTCGGTAACAAACGCTTGCGGTTGATGTATGCCATCCGGCGCGGTTTTGATTACTTCAGTGCTGAGGGCTGCGATAAGCTGATTGACACGGTACATCGCGAATTTGAACGGCGGGCAGTGCAATACTTCGGCGATGTGATTGTCGGTTCGTTCCAAGATGAACTGCCGAGTATGCTGACATGGAGTTTGTTGTTCGCGGATGCTTTCAAGCAGATCAAAGGTTATGACCTGTTGGAGCATATGATCGCGCTGTGGGAAGGCGAGGATGCCCACGCTGAACAGGTGCGCGTTGATTATCATCAAATGCGGGCGGAACTGGCTGAAAAGGCAATCTTTAAACCACTGTTTGATTGGCATCGTCAACATGGCTTAGTCTGCGGTGTTGACCAGCAAAGCCCCGGTCGTACCGGTCAGCCCACGGGCGGTGTACAGCAGTACGCCAATTACATGCAAACCCACCGTTGGTATGATGTTCCCGGCAGCGATCATCACGGCAACGCTAAAATTCATAGTTCGATTGCCCACCTCTATGACCGTCCGCGCGTGTGGATCGAATCTTTCCACAGCAGCGGTTGGGGCGGCACCTTAGAAGAAACTTTCGACTGGTTGCTGCCTTGGTTGCGGAACGGCGCGACACTCTATAACCCTCACGCGGTTTATTACAGCACATGGGGCGGTTGGTACGAATGGGCTCCACCTTCAACCTGTTGGCGACAGCCTTATTGGCAGCATTATTCTGTGTATGCCAATACGATTGCCCGTTTGTGCTTCCTTCTGAGTCAAGGAAGCCATGTGTGTGATGTCGGTGTTTTGTATCCGACGACGACAGTGCAATCCGGTTTGACGGTTGATGGCCCGTTGGCGGCTACAGATGCAGCCAACGATATGTATATTACGCTCACCGGAACCATGATGTTCTTGCAAATGGTCAGCGGCACATTGGAAACTGATCACCGTGATTTCGATGTGTTGGACGATGACTCGATTCAACGCGGACAGGTGAGCAGCAATGCACTACAAATTGGTGATGAAGGTTACAAAGCAATTGTGCTGCCCAACTGTAAAGTCATCGACAGCAAGACCGCCGAACAACTGACTCGTTTTGTCGAAGGCGGCGCTTTGTTGGTGGCGGTCGGTCGTATCCCCGATCATTTGACGGGTGGGACTGCCGAACAGACACAAGCCTTTGCTGATTTGTTCGCGTCGGGCAAAGCAATCTTGCTAGCGAATGCTGATGAACTGCCTGCTGTACTGCAACGCATACCACGCAGCGTCGAAGCGCCGGTTCCGGTTTTGCATCGGCGGATTGATGGCGCGGATGTCTTGTTTGTGCCAGCCGCTTCGCCCCATGCCACGCGCAACACCGATACCCATAATGATGGCTTGAGTTGGCTGCGTGCCAATTACGAATTTGATCCGGCACGTTATCAGAATCCGATGAAGATCACGGTGCATGGCTTCAAGGGCACGCCGCAGTTATGGGATGCGGTCAGCGGTGAAAGGCGATCTGTAAAAGCCGTAGCGATTGGCGACAATCTTGAGATCGAAATTCCGTTTGACTCGTCGCCTGCCGCGCTGTTGGTTTGGTCAGACGATCAAGCGGGTTCGGCTGGCGGTGAGGTTGAAACGCCATCAGTGGTTGATCTCGGTGATGTCTGGACGGCTGCATTAGAGCAAACGCTCGATAACCGCTACGGCGATCTCACTAAACCGGATTTCGAAGGTGCGCCGCCCGTACAAACATGGTCACTGGCGCATCACATCGAGCAAGTGGGTGAGGATGGCGTGCGTGACCAATGGTACAACGGCACATCTGATAAAAATTGGTCGCCTGTGATGACTACCTTTGGCACTTATGGGGTTTGGTCGAGTGTGCATTCGGCCAAAGATTTGCCCGCACCACTCATCGCAGTTCCTGAAGACGGTCAGTTGGAGGACGTTGGTTGGTGTCCTGCGGATTATTCAATGCAGCGCGGCATTTATAAGGACACGATCCACGTACCCAATTTGGGGCCGAAAGCCCATGTGCCCGAAGAATTTTTGGATTTCGGGCATATCAAAGCGGGCGATGGTGTTCAGTTCCGCACAACGTTCTGGTTAGAAGAAGGCAAGACATGTTTCTTAGCGCTGGCTGCTCCTGCTCGTAAACGAATGTGGATTAATGGGGAATCCGTTGGCGAAAATACGCCGGGTTATCTGTCAATCATTCCAGTTGAATTGAAAGCGGGCATGAACCTCTTGGAATGGCGCTTGGTGGCGGAATCCGAAACGGATCTCCGCGCTTATTGGGCGTTCGTCACCGATGCCGAGGCTTTTGCCCGACCGGAACGCATGATCCCCGCCGACCAAGCCCAACGCGACTCGCGCATCGAATATGTTCATAACTTCGATGTCGATTTCGAGCCGACTTCGATGGTGGTGCAAATCTCTGCCGACTCACCCTGTAAGCTAATCGTCAACGGTGTCGAGGCAGGGCGGCAAGGTGGTTTTGATCCCTATGCCAGCCTCGCGCGGGTGCAGCCTTATGTAGTCGAGAATGCTCACAAAGGCAGCAACCAACTGATCGTCGAAATCCAAGATACAGGTTCAACACCGATTATTCAGATCGATGAAAATGATGAGCTGCTAGAGACTGAAGGCCAACTTTCGACGATGGGACTGAACCAGATTCGCGGTTATGCGGCGGTGATGGTTGATGGGTTGGTAGAAGGCGCAAATGGCGAACGGATTTCCATCACCAGCGGTTTACATTGGCAGGTCAAGCGCGATGGTGGTGAGGCTAAACCGGTGAAGTTGTTCCGCATCCAATGGAACGATCCGGCGTGGCCTTATCTGTGGCGGCGACCGCACCCATTACCCGAATCAGCATGGTTGGATAATACACCAACAAACGGTGTGGTGCTTCCAATCGTGCCGGATGCTCACGGCGGTAAAACTGATGTTGAATGGTTCAGGTGGCAGCTTCCGCCGGGAGTGAGCGCGATTCAACTGCCGATTGCCGGACATATCCGCATTTGGATTGATGATGAGGAAGTGATGCCTGAAAATGGTTCGGTTCGCGTAACCAAATCTGATAAGGTGAATCGAGTTGCTCATGTGCGAGTTGTACCCGAACGCGGGCGCACGGGTGGCGGCGTTTTCACTGGCCCTGTGACCTACGTAACCGAGTCCGGCGCAATCCGTTTAGGCGATTGGGAAGACCAAGGACTGAGTGCCTATTCCGGCGGTATTCATTACCAGAATACCTTTAAGCTGGATAAACTCCCCGCTAAGTTGGTGATTGATCTCGGCAAAGTGCGCGGGACAGCCGAAGTGATGGTCAATGGCAAGCAAGCCGGTGTGCGTGTCTGGTCACCCTATCAATTCGACATCACCAGCTTGGTACAGGCTGGTGAAAATACCGTTGATATTCTAGTCCTGAATACGCTCGCACCTTATTTGGATGCGGTCAGTCCAACGCATTACGTTCGCCCCGGTCAAAAAGTGTCGGGGTTATTTGGGCCAGTCCGTTTGCATTCTAGTATATGAAATTGTGATCTTTGGTAAGGAAACGGCACGCCGTGTTCGAACTTATAAAAATTGAATGATAGGAAAAAATGTATGACAACCATTGCAAATTTAAAAACTGAGTATCGCGTGAACCCGTTGGGCATTGATGTGATCAGCCCGCGCTTCAGTTGGCAGCTACAGAGTGACAACCAAGGTGCTCGACAAACAGCCTATCAGATCAAAGCGGGCAGCAGTGAAGGTCAATCGGATTTGTGGGACAGCGGCAAAGTTGAGAGTGATCAATCAATCCATGTGGTCTATGCAGGCAAGGCTTTAGAATCACGGCAGCGTGTTTATTGGACTGTGACGGTTTGGGATGAGACTGGCACTGCAACAGGGAGTGAAACCGCATGGTTTGAGTTGGGCTTGCTGGCGCGTGACGACTGGAATGGTGATTGGATTGGTACCGATTTACGAGGCGGGCCGCGCAGCTTAATCCCCGCGCCCATGTTCCGTAAGTCGATCAAGTTGGACAGCGCACCGCAATCAGCACGGTTGTACATTACGGCGCTCGGCTTATATGAATGCTCGATCAATGGCAAGCAGGTCAGCGATGACGTGTTTAACCCCGGTTGGACGGATTACGCCAAGCGTGTACAGTACAAGGTTTATGATGTACTCGATTTGCTCCAAGAAGGCGAGAACGTCATCGGCGCGATGTTGGGTGATGGTTGGGCAGTTGGACACATCAGTTGGAATCACCGTCAGAGTTACGTGGATCGTCCGCGTTTGTTGGCACAGCTTGAAATTACCCTGAAAGATGGTAAGACGGTTACAGTGGCGACCGATACGACTTGGAAATATCAATTTGGCCCGATCCTCAGCAACGATTTGTTGATGGGCGAGGAATACGATGCACGGTTGGAAGTGCCGGGTTGGGACGCTCCCCAGTTTGACGATGAATCATGGTACGGAGCTAAAAGTTTTGAGGATACAGGAATCGCGATTGTGGCGACAGACGGGCCAACGGTGAAGCGCATCGAAGAAATTAAACCGATTAGCCCACCCGTCGATAAAAGCAACTTTAATTCGCACCGGCAAATTTTTGATTTGGGGCAGAATATGGTCGGACGGGTACGCTTCAAAGGGAGTGCGCCAGCCAACACCACGATTACGCTGCGTTTTGCCGAGGTGCTGGATGCAGACGGTACGATGTATCTGACCAACCTGCGCAGCGCCCGTGCGGTGGATTACTACACCTTCAAGTCGGATGAGCCTGTGGTGTGGGAACCGCACTTCACTTTTCACGGCTTCCGTTACGTTGAGATCGTCGATTACCCCGGTGAAATCACCGAGGATACGATCACCGGAGTTGTCCTGCATTCGGAGATGGCACAAACGGGCGAGTTCGAATGCTCTGACCCGATCCTCAACCAACTGCAACACAACATCCAATGGGGGCAGAAGGGCAACTTTGTGGATGTGCCGACCGACTGCCCGCAGCGTGACGAGCGCTTGGGTTGGACGGGCGATATTCAGGTGTTCGTGCGGACGGCAGCCTATAACTTTGATGTGGCGGGCTTCATGACTAAGTGGGCACAGGATGTGACCGATGCCCAATATGAGAATGGTGTTGTGCCTCCGGTTGTTCCCCAGATGAAAACCTCGTTTTTGGCGGATGGTGGGCCAGCTTGGTCAGATGCGGCGATCATTTGCCCGTGGACAATTTACCTGACCTACAGCGATAAGCGCATCCTTGAAACCAGCTACCCGACCATGATTAAGTTCATCAACTTCCTCCTTCAAACCAGCCCGGGTTATATCCGCTGTGCGCCGGAGTACGAAGGTTGGCCGGGATTTGGCGACTGGCTTTCTATTAATGCCGCGACTCCTCGCGATTTGTTGGGTACGGCATTCCTTGCGTATGATGCCAGTTTGCTCACCCAAATAGCCGAAGTATTGGGTAAGGCAGATGACGCTGAGAAGTACCGTAAGTTATTCGCGGATGTGAAAGAAGTCTTTGCCAATCGTTATCTGGTCGGAAGCATTGTTCCGGCGGTGAAGCCGATGCCTTCCGAAGCGCGTCGGCGCATGGATGAGGCGGACGCGATTTCTCAAGGTAACTTGAAGCTGGTCGAGAATGAGACGGTCACATCCAAGGTGTTTAATACCGAGGTTTTCAAACCGACTCAAACGGCCTACGTACTGGCGCTTCACTTCAATCTCCTTCCCGATGAACTGCGTCCGTTAGCGGTTGAAGAGTTGGTAGCGGCGATTGAAGGGCGGAACATGCACCTCTCGACCGGATTTGTGGGTGCGCCTTATCTCCCGCATGTCTTGAGCAAAAATGGGCGCTTGGATATGGCTTATAACCTGCTCAATCAGCGGACATGGCCTTCGTGGATATACTCGGTCACACAAGGCGCGACCACCATCTGGGAACGTTGGGACGGTTGGACGGAAGATCGCGGTTTCCAAGACCCCGGTATGAACTCTTTCAACCACTATGCTTATGGTTCGATTGGTGCGTGGATGTACAACACCATCGCAGGTATTGATATTGATCCCAAGCAGCCGGGTTATAAGCACAGCATTTTACTTCCACAACTCGATGGCAATCTGACCTCGGCCTGTGGGCAGCTTCAAACGCCTTATGGTGAACTGGTTTCCAAGTGGAAATTGGATAATGGCAGGTTCGATTGGGATGTGGTTGTGCCTCCCAATACGACCGCGACGATTAATGTCCCGATGGCGGATAAGGGTAAAATCACTGTGAACGGCGAGGCTGTAAGTGGTGCAGTTCAAGACGTCGGTGCGGGTACGTATCATATCGTCGTTAGTCCGTAGTCGATAGTCTATAGAAAATACAAGAAGAGGTGCGCGAGTGCCTCTTTTTGATTGGCGAAGTTGGCAAAAGTATGTCATTTTGAATAGCGAATCTGGCGATTTAAGTGTATTTTTGGCGGCTGGCCCGGCTAGAACTGCGGCAATGTTGGCAATGGGGTTGCCGCCGCCAAGATTGCCATAAATCACTGTCTCTTGATAAGGTGATTGCGCTGCAACAGCGGAAAGGATATAACTAGAACATACGCTCTGTTTATATGACTGGAGAACAAACGCCATGTCCAACCCAACCCCCGTTTTTAATAAGTTAATTCCGATGCTTCCTGCGGGAAAAGATATGAAAGCTGCGGTGGATTTTTATCAGCATAAACTCGGATTCATAGATATTTATAAAGCTGATGATTTAGGCATGGTTATCCTCCGGCGCGGTGTCGTTGATATTATTCTTCAGAATATTGATGATCCCCATACTGCATCACAAACCAGTTTACGGATTCAGATATCGGAGGTAGATGCGCTTTATGACGAATATCAAGCCCAAGCGATACCTCCCTTTCAGCAGGGCGATGGTGCGGGACTCGGCACACTCAAGGTAACGCCTTGGGGAACACGGGAATTCGCAGTGCGTGACCTCGCAGGTGTTTGCATCACCTTTTATGAAAATCAGTCTAAATAATTGAGGATAAATGCCTTTTAAACAGCTTCTCGTCTCACTCATCTGTCAGATGGGAATAACAAGTTCCGTCCTTAGCGTACATTTTAACGGATATAGAAAGTGAACGGGTTACATTTTGGAAGAACATTTGGTAACTCTTTGCGACGATTGGCGCTAACCATTCTGAGGGAGTGGTATTGTTAAGCAGGTTGGCAACGGGTTATAAATTGGTAGAGCGAGTTTGGGAAATTAAACGCAGGGAATAATAATCGGATGTATGGAGTTTGTCGTTGAGTAGATCAATCGAATGCTAATAGTCGGGTAAAGATTTGTGCCAGATAGTATGATCTGATCTAACGTTTACTTTCATCATTCTTTTGAAAATGAAAAATGTCTTCACTACAATGAGTTTCTTTCAGCGACACAACTTTCTAATCGGCAAAGGAATTTTTATTGCCACTCTAGGGGTGATATTTATTTTCACATTCAAAACACCCTCTTTGTTCTTCTCATCCCCAAGTTGTCAAATTCCCTGTGCATTCAATGTTGTGCCCGGTACTACGCCAATAGATGAGGCTAACAAGGTGATTGGTACAACCGTTAAAGGCGGATTCATCACCACAGGAGGTTATATCAGGTTTAGTAACAAAGGAATACTTCTAAATGTATTCCTTTTTTCTACTGATCCAAGAAATGGCAATTACGTACAAAGTATCAAAATTTCATCAGGTATAAAAAATGAAGTTTTGTCATTAGGTGATTTGATTAATGAAGGTTATATCCCCCATAGAGTTTTTCGTAACAATGTCGTGGCTAATTCGAATCAAATAAATTTCCTTATCACGTTTGGTAAGGATGATGATATGATCGCAGAGATGTCGCCCCAAGACAAATTGAATGCAAGGTCTGCAATACGTAATCTGACCTTTTCTTACGCGCCAGAAGCGGATTGGGTACTCTTTGGAGAATTACTAAGAGGTAATTACCGTGACGAGATTGATTGGATTGGATATGCTGAAGTTAGCGACTATTTACAGCTAAATGTTCGCAACAGTTATTAACTCGCATCTCGAATAAGAGAGGCTCATTGAATGAGTGGATTCGAGATTCAATAGGAATGCGGTCGAGGGTTGCTAGAGAGTGTTGGGAGATAGTCGTTGGCTTGAACAGGCAGCGTAAAATAGAAGGTTGCGCCTTCGTCCGCCGCCGATTCAACCCAGATGCGTCCGTTGTGACGCTCAACAATCTTTTTGCAGATGGCGAGGCCGATACCTGTGCCTGCGTATTCGGTGCGGGTATGTAGGCGCTGGAACATGGCAAAGATGCGTTCCTGATATTCGGGCGCAATACCGATGCCATTATCCTTGACGCTGAACTGCCAGTCGTCGTTTTTCTTTTCCGCCCCAATATGGATTTCGAGCGGCTGCTGACTGTGGAATTTAATCGCGTTGCTGATCAGATTTTGGAAAAGCTGCATCAGTTGTAAGGAATCGGCCTGAACACGGGGCAGCGAATCATGGGTGATAATCGCACCACTGTCGCTAATGGCTACCGATAAATTGGTCAATGCGCGATCAAGTATTTCTTGCAAAGCAATCGGCTCTTGAATGTCTTGATCCGCATCAAGACGGGAATATTGCAGCAATCCGGTGATGAGTTCCTTCATGCGTGCTGCTCCATCCACCGCATAGGTGATGAACTCGTGGGCATCACTATCCAAAGCGTTTGAATAACGCCGTTCCAGCAGTTGCAAATAACTGATGACCATCCTGAGCGGTTCTTGTAAATCATGCGAGGTGATGTAGGCAAATTGTTGAAGCTGCTCGTTGGAACGGCGCAGCATGCCTGCATAGCGGGTTTGGGCATTCATCAAACGCTGTCGTTCGCTGACATCCATCATGACACCCCGTGAGCCTACAGGTTTGCCATCTTCCATCATGGCTATTAAATGCGCGTCAATATCGACAAAATGACCATCTTTATGCACAGCACGGAAATTAATGATTCCAGATTTACCACTTGAACGCACTTTAGCCAAATCGTCCAATGCACTTTGTAAATCTTCGGGATGTATAAGCGTGTACCAGAATTCAGTGTTGTTAAGTGCTTCATTGACTGTATAGCCCAACACGGGTTCGACATAAGCGCTGACAAATATTAGTTTGATCTTGTCGGCGGCTGCGTCGTATCGGTTTTCCCAAAAAATGCCGGGTACAGTTTCGATGATATTGGCGAAGCGCTGACGCTCTGTTTCAAGTATCGCGTCAAGCTCGGCACGTTTTTGTTCGATCATTTTACGGTGGGAGATATCACGGAAGACAACCACAGTACCAATCGGTGAGCCGTTCCCGTCTTTAATATAGGTAATGGTGTCTTCAATTGGGAGATCAGTGCCATCACGCGCAATCAGGTGTTTCGAATTGGCAGATAAGCGGGTTATATCTTGGGGCGTGGTTTGTGCCACGTCCTCATTGACAACTTTGTATACCGTACTAATGGATTTGCCAGCCGCTTCATCATCAGACCAACCCGTAAGCTGGTTGGTGATGGGATTGATAAAGGTGACCTTGCCATGAATGTCAGTTGCAATGACTCCGTCACCAATACTGGATAACACGCCGCGCAGCCATTCTCGCTGATTCAATAATTCTTGGGATTGCTGATGCGAAAGGTTAAGAGCTTGCTGGTAAGACTGCGATAAACCGACCAACTGTCGCAGCGTCACGATTGCTAAGAGCGCACCAACAACAATGCCGCCGATAACCACACTGAGGATCACAAACTGCGAGGTTGATTGCGTCGTCCTGATGCGTTCTTCTCGCAAATGATTTTCGGTTTCAACAAAGGTTGCCATTTGTTCCCGAATGGAATCCATGAGTTGTTTGCCGGTTAGCTGCGTAGCCGCATCGACACCATCGTTGATACTGGCTTTTTTGTTCAGTGTATCAAGGGCATATTCCCGCCATTTTACAATGTCGAGCCATGCATCATTCAGGCTTTGGGTCTGCACAGCATCATCAGCGACCAGTTCCTGTAAATGTTTAAATTCATCATCAAATATTTCTTGCACCTTTTGGTAAGGTTCGAGGTAAAGTGTATCCCCGTTCAAGAGATAGCCACGTAAGCCGGTTTCCATATCCACCAGCAGCTTTAACACATTTGATGCGTGAGTGATGGTCACGTTGCTGTGTTCGACGCGCTCGGTCGTTTTGAGTACACTGCCCAACTGCCAGATAAAAATGACAATCAGCAGTATCAAAAGCAGCACTGGATAAACCAAGGCGCGCACAATTGAACGACGGAATATGACACTTCCGGTGGATTGATTGGCTGAAACTTCAACAGTCGGTATGGTCATAGGTTACACACAGGTTGGCATGAAAAGACAAAAGCGACGAAGACGAGAACGATTATGTGAACATCAAATATTAAGTTTGGCGGAAATAAATGATTTTTTACTGATGCATATTGGGTAAGTGATTTATAGGGGGCACATAACGCTATATTATCAGCACTCTGGATTAGATAAAGATGAAAGTATAGCACTCAATTGGATTGGGATATAACCGTTTTTAGGTCACAAGCGGCAGCCAGCGGTTTTCTTCGGGGCTGACGCGCTGCTGGTTACGGTGGTTCGCCATGCTCTTACCGCGTTCTAAGGCGGCGTTTAACGCAGAAGTATGCACGGCTTCACCCAAACCACTGAGGATGTTTTCGGCTTTGTCGCGCGTTTCCTGAGTAGTGGCGTAATGATTAAGTACCATTCCCAAGAGTTCGGCGGCTCGTTCTTCTTCTTTTTCACGGGCAAGCAAGCTGGCGATGCCGGTGAGTATCCACAGTTGCAGCGGCGTATCCCGAATAACCTGCGCCATTGTATAGGCTTCGTGGAATGATTGACGTGCGCCTTCAATATCGCCCAATGCGACCGAGACATCACCCAAACCACCAAGAGTCAGACTCACCCCTAAGCGGTGATCAAATTCGCGGTAAATGGCGAGCGAGTCCTGATAGGAACGGCGGGCGGACGCATAATCTTTTTGGGCGAGTGCCACATCACCCAAAAATAGGATCGCCCGCGCTAAAGCACGGCGGTTGCCATGCTCCATATTCATGACGATGCTGTCTTCTAAGTAGTTTCGCGCTTCATCATACTTGCCCTGTGCCCGTGCCACACCGCCGAGATTTAAGAGCGCGTTGGCGACTTCGTGATGGTCACCGACTTCACCTGCCATTTTGAGCACTTCTTCAAGGAAACCCCGCGCTTCATCATATTGGCCTTGTAGACGAGCAACCATTGCTAAATCTTCGAGGCTGGAGCCGATACCTGCGGGTGAGCCGATTTCGCGGGCGATGGCTAAGGCTTCGCTATATTTTTGGCGAGCATCCTCGTAATCACCATCGACACGGGAAAGACTGCCGAGTGACCATAAACATACCGATACACCGGAACGATCTCCGGTTTCTTCATAGATGGCAAGGGCTTCGCGGAAAAGTTTTTCGGCTTCTTCGTGTCGTCCTTGAAAACGGGCTAGATTGCCGAGGTTCATAATCGGGCTGGCAAGGCCGGAACGATTGCCAATAGTTTTGAAGATTTGCAAACCGGCTTCCAGATCACCTTGGGCTTCGTCTAAGCGTCCCAACTCGGCTTTGACGAGGCCAAGATTGTTGAGCGCTCCGGCGGTACGAACATGGTCGCCAATTTCGCGGGCGATTTGTAGGCTGGCCTGATAGTAACGGATGGCTTCGGTGTAATCACCCTGATAATGTGCCATAGCGCCGAGGCCATTGTAGGCCCACGCCACACCACGCTTGTCCTCGATTTCTTGGGCGATGGAGAGCGACACCTGAAAATACTGCTCGGCTTCGGTGTAACGGCGCATAATCGAACCGACCAGCCAACCAAGTTCGTAGAGCGCTTTGATGATGCCCTGTTTATCGCCTACACGTTCAAACAGGACAAGGCTCTGTTCGTAGAGTTCGCGGGCTTTGCTAAAGTTACTGAGCCAGCGATAGGCTTGTCCAAGATAGGCCAATAGTTGCGCTTCTAAAACATCGCGTGCGCCATCGGCGGGCTGTTCGGATATGGTGAGCAAGTTCAGCGCTTGTTCGGCCCAATCAATCGCTTCATGATAGGCGCTGATGTTGAGGGCGCTTTCCGCCGCTTTAATGAAATAGGTCACGGCTTTTTGGGGCTGACCAGCTTGCTCATAATGCCGTGCAATCATGCCGGTATATTCGTTGATGCGGTCGCCGCTGCGTTTGACCAGCCAATCGGCGACTTGCTCGTGATAAGTCCGTCGCAGCCGCCGCAGTACACTCTCGTAAGTCACATCATGCAGAATCGTGTGGCGGAAGATATATTCCTTGGTTCCGTCAAAGACTGAATCCTCGCGCTGGCGGATGAGTTCTCGGTTGTTCAGATTCTTAAGCGCGTCAGGAATATTTTTGAGCGGCGGGTCTTCATCGGTTTGCAAATGGCTGACGACATCATCCCAGAAGATGCGTCCGACGACCGAAGCCCGTTGTAATAGTTCGCGTTCGGCAGGTGGCAGCGCATCTAAACGCGCTTGCAAGACTCCTGTGAGTGTCGGCGGGATACGCAAGTCAGTCAGGCGAGAACTATCGACTGACCATGTGCCATCATTTTTGAGGATGACTTTATCGTCGATGAGCATTTTGATGATTTCTTCGACGTAAAATGGATTGCCTTCCGCATTGACCACAATTAAGTCGCACAAATCATCGGGAATAACATCCACATTGCGGAGAATGTCGTTAATCAGCGCACGGGTATCCTGATTGGAAAGCGGACGCAGTTCGATACGTGTATGGAAATCTTGCTGATCCATCCATAAGGGGGTGCGGCGTTCGAATAATGCGGGACGCGTCAGACAGACGACCAGCAACCGTAACTCGCGTTTGGAGCGGACAATGTGGTTAACCAGATCGAGCGATTTGTCGTCTGCCCAATGAATGTCGTCAAGAAAGATGACAGCGGGTTTATCGCTGGCGACTTTGCCGAAAAATTCGGTGATCGCAAACTGTCCCAACTGCGTCAACTGTTGAGCATCCTCACCATGCAGGTGTGGGCTGGATGAGAAATCAAAGCCGATGAGGTTGCCGATGGCGTGGGCCTTGGCTGTGCTATCCACACCGAGGAAACCGGCGATACCTTTTTCGAGCTTGTCACGGGCAACCGCGGCACTATCACTTTCGAGAATATCGAAGCGGAAAGCGAACATATTACGGATGAGTGCGTAAGGCAGTTTGAGCATATCAGCGGTGGCACGTCCCGTGAAATGCACGATGCTTTCGGGACGCTCATCTAGCCAGACATCAAACTCACGCAGCAGACGCGATTTACCGACACCCGGTTCGCCTATAACCGTGATGATTTGGGTTTCATGTTCCTCAATCGCCCAAACGAAAGCCGATTGCAATTGCATCAGTTCATTGTTACGCCCGACCATGTTGGTTTCCACGCCTTCAATACCACGCGTGGTCACACGAAAAGTGCGCGGTTTTTCGCGTTCAACCATGTAAACCTGTATGAGTTCGGATTTGCCTTTGAATTGCATCGGTTCGAGGGTGCGCGTTTCAAATACACCGCGCACATGCACATAAGTATCATGCGACATGAGGATGGTGCCGGGTTGGGCACCACTTTGTAGACGGGCAGCTAGATTAACTGCATCGCCCATCGCTGTCCACTCGGAACCACCTGCTGCACTGCCAACTTCACCCAGCGCGACCGGGCCTGTGTTCAGGCCAACGCGGACGTTAAAGGCTTCTACATCGTATTCTGCGGCGACTGTGGCAGCGTAGATGCGGGTGGCACGGAGAATGGCGAGGCCACAGCGGACAGCCCGAACCGCGTCATCTTCGCGTCCAACAGGTGCGCCGAAGAAGGCCAGCAGCCCATCCCCCATCAAACGGGCGACGGTTCCGCCAAATTCACTGACAGCATCCGAATAGGCTTTGAGTGCGCCGTCCATAATTTCCAACACATCTTCAGGATCGAGTTTCTCGGAGAGGGCGGTCGAGCCGACAATATCACAAAAGAGAATGGTAACCAGTTTGCGCTGTTCGAGCGCGTTCTGATGGTCAAGTGCGGCGAGTTTTTCGCGCAGGATAGCAACAGTGGCATCCACAACGGTGTCACCGAGGACGGCACGTAAACTTTCCTGTGCGGCGATGGTTTGTTCGAGTTGTTCCCGGTTGAGCATAATTCTCCCTCAGCCAGCGAACGGGTGAGTGATGCGTTTAGTTTATCACGATTTGTACGCTGCGTCAGTCAAATGGACGAGAATAATTTACAATTTATGAATTCAAATGACTGCTTGACTCTCACCTTACCTGAGAGTGTATCATAAGAACATATGAGCGACGAGGTGCAGCGTGATCAAAATTGGAGACTTCGCACGGCTGGGACAAGTTTCAGTGGTGACGCTGCGGCACTATGACGACATCGGCCTGCTGAAGCCGGTTTCCGTCGATAGTTTCACCGGTTATCGCTATTACTCGGTTGCCCAACTGGCTGAACTTAACCATATTCTGGCGCTCAAAGACCTCGGCTTTTCGCTGGATCAGATTGAGCAGGTTTTGAGCGGTCTGACTGGCGAACAGTTACAAGGCATGCTCAAGATGAAGCAAATGGAGGTGCAGCAGCAACTTGTAGATGAACAGGCTCGCTTATCTCGTATCGGTGTTCGACTCAAACAACTTAAAATGGAGGATACTATGCCCAATTATGATGTTGTACTTAAGACTGTTCCGTCACAACTGATTGCCTCTCGCAAAGTCACCATCCCGACCAATGACCAAGTGCCAACCTATTTGGGTGAGGCTTATGGTGAAGTCTACACCCACATTAAAACAAACGGTGCAAAAGATACTGGTGCTTGCTTTGCCGTTTGGCATCAACCTGCGGCTGTACTCGCTAATGAGATCGCTGAAGCAGCCGTGCCGGTTGATCATGCAGTACCCAGTTCTGACCGCGTAAAGGTCTACGAACTGCCTCAAGCGCAGGTCGCATCAGCCGTCCATCGTGGAGACTTTGATATTTTCGTGCAGCTTCACGCGGTTCTACTGGATTGGATCGAGAGCAACAACTATCAAGTCATTGGCCCCTATCGCGAGTTTTACGTCAAACATAATGAGGATATGAGCGCCTCTGAGACTGAAATACAGTATCCAGTGGTCAAGGCGAGTTAGAGGAGAAACGCTCATGGTTACACCTGTTACGACTGAACCTAAGATCGTTGAGTGCAAAGAGCAGCCGTACATGGGCATTCGTCTATGGATACCCTCCAAAGACCTCTCAACATGGCAGATTAAGCTGACCAAAGAACTGACGAAATGGCTGGAAAAGCAAGATATTAAAGCCACCGGGCCGGTATTCCATCGCTTCTACGTCATTAATATGGGTACGGAGTATGACTTTGAGGTCGGTATACCCGTTGCGACTCCCATTGAGGGCGATGATCGCGTAAAACCCGGCGTACTGCCAGCCGGACGTTATGCGGCGCTCGTCTATACCGGAAGAAACAACGCCTACAAAGGCAACAAAGCACTGGTCGAGTGGGCAAGGGACAATGGTATTGCATGGGATCGCTGGGACGATCAAAGAGGTGATGCTTTCCGCTGCCGTTACGAGTCTTATCTGACTGACCGGACATCGGGAGTCGATAAAAAAGACTGGCAAACGGAAGTTGCAATTAAGCTGGCAGACGCATAGGCAGAACAAGGGAGAGGTCTAACAAGACCTCTCTCTTGTAATTTTACAGTAGAGTGGATTAAGAAAAATTTAGGTCTCAAGCAGCCAATCGATGGCTTTTTGGTAGGCATCTGGAAACAACTCCACATGCACCTTTCTCATGCCAAAGACGTTAACGCCCTCTTTAATTAATTCGCCGTAACTTCTTTGGAATTGGTTGAGTGGTCTAAGTACGATGGCGACCTTCACCGGAATGGGTTGAATCTCAGGATTTTGTCTGCGCCATTCCGCGTTTTTTTGTAAGGTGTACATCATGGAGATCAGCCCATCGGGTCTGAAATCGAGCAGCGTGCGCACACTATCGACACCGGGTTTAGGTGGGCGTTTACTCAGGGTGTTTTGCCATGCGATCTATTCATCAACCGCGTCGTTGCTGGATTTGAGAAATCGAAATTCCCAGATGTTATTGCTATGTTCGGTAAATGAACAATACTTTCCCGATGGTAGATCAACCTGCATCAGCCGTACCTCATAAAGCCATTATATATCGAGGTGCAGCCTGTTTCCTAATTTTTTGACGGGGCAATATCTCGCAATTGAATTGCTTTTGTTAGTGCTTGCCGTCAAGGTAAAAACCTTCGATGGCGCTTTGGTCTGGTGGATCGCCGTTGTAGTTGACGAAAAGCTCCTCGCCTACATTAATGAAACGTAGCGCGCGGAAGAAAATTTCCTTAGTGGTATAGACGAAGTGGTAGCGCACATTCGGTGTATAAGAATGGTTATACAAGCTGCCGTATCCCAGCACCAGCGCACTATGACTCTTTGTCCATTCGAAGCAGTAGCGGTTGAGGATCGTGTTTTCAAAAGCTGTGTCATTGCGATGATCGACCAGAATCAGCGGACACCGTTCGATAACTTCATTCTTTTTGATGTCACGGGTGGCGATTAAGCCGCGGATATTGAGGGTGGGTGAAATGCCGACGCGCAGTGGAATTTCCATAATCAAAGTACGCCGTATGGTTGTTAAGTGCCGATATTCACTCCACTTTAGCGTTAGGTGCAAAAGGCCGCAAGGGTAAGGACAAATAAGCAGAAGAAGATTCAGTATCCTATCATCAGACAATTAGTTTTTGTTCGAGGTAGCGGCAATCCAATCTGCGACCATACCGCCAACCTCGATGCCTGTCGAGTCCATCACAAGGTCAGTATGTTCCATCGCTAGGATGCGATGTTCGCCGCCCCACTGTGCTGCTGCGCGCAAAATCGCGCCTTGGGTCACGAACAAATCGCGGTCACCACCTAGCAGAAGCACCTTAACCCCCTGCGAGTCGAGCATACTGTGTGGGATATAAGTATAAGCATTGCCAGTAAATGTTTCCTGCATAATCGCACGTGATTCAGGATAGATCAGATGACGATCATGCAGGTCACGCCAGCGGTTTTCGCCGTTCAGGGTTTGCGCCATGCCTTTGCCAAACGCGAATGCTTTGGGATCACGTACCATTTGCATGATTGTCCATAGACTTTGAAGATGCGGCAGCGCTGCCAGATAATCGCGCCAACCGGGTTTGGGTGGGCCGCCGCCCAAAATCACCACCGAGTCGATTTTGTAGGTTGTAGGCGCTTGATTCGCATAAGTCAGCAGCACCATCTGAGATATTATCGTACCGAGCGAGTGTCCGACTAATGTCACATTTCGCCCCTGTGCTTCATTTGCCAGATGCGCCATCACCCAGCGCACATAATCAATCAGATCGAACTGGTCGATTTGCTCTTCACTGTATTCATCCCGCCGTGAAGGATAGTTGATGCCGATAACACGCGCATCAGGCAGTTTTTGGCTTAATCCCTGCGCGAAATCCGTCATATATTGAACTTTGATGTACGATCCCGGCAGCAGCACAATCAAGCGGCTGGTCGATGATGCTCCCCCGGCAAATACCTCCACGAACTGAGGGTCAAGTGGAGTCGAATCGGGTGCACCAACTTCTTTCAGGAAACGTTCCAAATAAGCAGGGTTCGCGGGAGACAGGCTCTTGAGATCGACATGCATAATTCATAACCCTGTCTAATGGCTGAAAGATAGTTGCCGGAGTTTATCGTATCCGCGATGAAATCACGAAACCTGATAGGTTAAACAGAGTAGAAAATAGTGTAGATCGAAAGGGCGAAGGATAGTTTATTTATGTACTTAATCTGCTTCAGGTACAAGAAAGAGATCAGCAATTTTGATACTCAGGTCGGGGAATAAGGCACTGGTAAATTGATCTTCGGCTACAAAAATGTGACTCCCTTTTTCACCGCGAATATATTGATGTAATTCTTGCTGTTCAGAATACAGCACCCAAACCTCATCCGTGCCATAAGCAAAATAATCCCGAATTTTCGCCAGCACTTCACCTGCGCCATCAGAGGGAGATACGATCTTTATCGCCAAATCCGCCTCAGCAATCTTTGTCCTAATCGGGCTTTCAAACATAATAGCGCTCTCGCAATAACCTTCATCCGCATTATATAGCTGATGTCATACCCTTCAAAACTGACAGCGCCATAATGAAGTGCAATAGTTGCAGACGGTCTTTGAAGCCGCTTTAGCAGGCTTGTCTTTCGGTTAGCATGATGACTTTAGCCTCATGCGACACAATCCCAAAATCACGCTCTACCACAAAATAAGTCCCATCCAGAACACTACACCTCAATCTTATAGTTGATCTCCACTTCATCGCCCGTTTTGCCGCGAAAACCCCAATTATGTTTCGGCGCTTCGAGGATGTTGATCTCAATATCGGTCATCGAAATGCCAAAAGCTTGATTGATGCGCTCGAACAGCAGGTAGATCAACTGCTTTTTGGTTTCGACCGTGCGCCCTTCGATCATCACAATCTCGATGATGACATAGCGTTCACTGCGGCCTGCCGGATAATAAAAATCGTCGGCCTCCAACGGGAAGAAACGGTGTGCGCGTTTATCCACCGGAAACTTCAATGCCTCCACCACACAGCCATGTATCACATCCGAAAGTTGGGCTTTAATCGGGTTCAGTGTACTTTTCAGCCCGTATATTTTGATTTGTGCCATTTTTTCAATGTCGTTTTCTATTTTTATTTCCCTATTTTTACCTCATCTCTTCTCATTTCTCTAATCTAACCTTGTTGAGAATTGGAATATGGCTTGAAATTTACGCAGACGGAGGTGAAGCGGCAGGCAAACGTAGAAGCCGGTGTCGCCAATAAGCGATAGGCTTTGAGACCTGTTGTAAGGAGTATTTGCATTACATGGTCGAATTTATTCAGCAGCCATATCGTTATTCTCAGCGTCAGTGGAATCATAGCGCGTTTAGCAGGTATCAATTCATTTTCATCTCGGTTCTCTTGATTGCATTCCTCGTGCGATACATTTTGCCTCAAATACCACTTCGCTACTCAGTCAATGAAATGTTACCCGTAGCTGAAATCATTCCATTCAATCCCGGCTGTTCCACAGGGGCATTGGAGGATGTGGTGAAAGCTGCCAACGGCAACAATCAGGATGATGTCATCAACCTCGCACCGAAATGTGTATATGTATTGGCCTTGTCATTAAACCCAACCTTAACTATAGCCTCTGACAATCATCACAGCTTAACCATTCAGGGGAATGGAGCGACCATTAGCGCCGACAACCAGATGCGTATCTTTTACGTCCAACCCGGTGCTATCCTAACCGTCGAACAACTCACTATCCGGGATGGCAAAACGTTCTTAGCCAAGGAAGGAACATTAGGCGGCGGCATCTTTAACGATCAGGGAACCGTCACCATCCGTATCAGTATCTTGGCAGCTAATTCGGCAGAGAATGGTGGCGCGATTTTCAATGATCGCGGAACAATCACGATAGAGAAATCCCTATTTTCACACAACCAAACTTATGTGGATCTATATGATGCAAATGCCAAATCAGCAGGGGTCAACAGTGATGATCTGGAGTCTAATCTGGCTGCCCATGGTGGTGGAGCGATTTTTAACAAACTGGGTACGGTCAGTATTTCAAATAGCACGCTGGCCAATAATCAAGCGGCCAACGGCGCAGCCATATTCAATTATGGCGGCACGCTGCCCATCACCTTCACGACTTTTTCGGGTAACTCTGCGACTCATGGAGGCGGTAGTATTTACAATAGCGCTGGTTTTGTATTCCTGACCGATACGACGCTTACTGACAATTCATCGGGCGGTGGCGGAGTGGTCAGCAATCGGCGCGGTCAATTAACCATCAAAGGCAGCATTCTAGCACGCAACAATTCGCTTATTGGAGGAGTCATCGATAATTTTGAGCATGGTGATGTGACTATTACCGACAGCAACCTTTACAATAATTCAGCCAGTTATGGAGGCGCTATCGATAATGGCGGACACTTGGACATTAGCAATACCACTTTCTCAGATAATATAGCTGAGAACGGCAGCATCGTTGAAAATCGTGACATACTTAACATCTCTGGCAGCACTTTTTCCAATAACATCATGACCAACAGTTATGGAGGTGGCAGTGTGGGGAATATGAAAACGGCTCGGATTGTCAATTCGACTTTCTCCGGTAATTCCGCCGTTAACGGCAGTGCGATTTACAATCAGGGCACTATGGACATTATCCACAGCACCTTTGCCGATAACATTACCAGCGAGAAATATGGGGCAGCAGTATTTAACGACGGCGGAGGCCCGGAAATAACTATCAGTTATAGTATTCTTACCAACACGCTGTATGGACAAAATTGCAAGGATCATTTTGGTTCTGACATTAATCAGCCTGCACCGAATTGGATCAGCGATGGATCGTGTAAGCCAGCCTACAGCGGCGATCCACTTCTTGGCCCATTGAAACTTTATGCCCCCGGCACGACGATGACCTATGCGTTACTGAATGGCAGTGGTGCAATTGATGTCGTGCCTTGTGATCCCGACATCCACAATGATCAGCGGGGTGTTGTGCGTCCTCAGGGGAAAAGCTGCGATTTAGGTGCATACGAATATACAGTCACTATTGCTCCTGACTCGTAGATCTAATCTTCACGGCGTAAACCGTTTCCAATGGCCTTCGGAGACAACTTCGACCACGCCATCGACCACTTTGATGGCGGTTTCGTCGTCAATGGCGTAGGATGGGTTCGACAGCTTAGCCGCCCACTTTTCGGCGTTAGCTAGCGTATTGTCCGGCAGATCAGGGTGATCGAGGTGCGGAAAAATCGAAAAGTCCACCACGCCGAGCGCTTTGTCGTCCCCGCTGGGTGACTTCCACCCGACGAAATCCTCGCCGATACGGGGTGTCATCACCATACTTCCGCCGCTCAGTCCTACCCACACCTTCTCCGTCAGCGACGGAAGTAGGTCTACCAGACCGGACTGCTGCATCCAGTAACACAAATACAGCGCGTCACCGCCATTCACCAGAAATATGTCGGCCTCTCGAACCCACTTCACCCAGCGTTCTTTGTCGATGCTCGGCAGCGCGGTCAGCTCCAGCACGCCCACCGACTTCCAACCCAGCTCGGTCATGGGGCATTGGGGTTCATGTCCGCTGATGAAATTCCATGCTTTGTCGGGAGTAGCCCATGGGTGACCGTATCCTGCGGTGGGAATGGCGAGGGCGTTGCACTCGGCAATCGGTTTGCCCAGCATCTCGACCAGCGCGTTGTGGATGCTCTTGTTCTTGATGCCAGCCGAGGTAAGCAGTAATTTCATAATGGTTTCCTTTCCAATCAATGAAAAATCGAAAGTCTTTTTGAGAAGATTTGCGCCAAGAACAAAAATTCTAACACGAAATTCCAGTTTTGAACATTCGAAGTCGGTTAGCATTTCATTTGCGAAAACAAACCAAAATCGGCTTAATACTGCTTTTTTCGTTTTTCAGGTCACCTCCTTCACCCATTTTAGGTTGGCCTTAATCGCATTTTCTCGGCTAAAAACGACCTCATCACGTCAAAAATCGTAATAGTTTCCTTAATCTTACCTGTTATCACCTGTTTATCAGGTCACACCCAACAAAAAACCACAGTCCATCTTCTGAACTGTGGTTTTTTGCTTGTTTTAGACCTGCATTTTCTAAAGTCTATCGACTACAACTTGTCTTCTCTTGCCACTTGTCTCTTGAAACTTGCAACTAACTACCCCTGTGGCCCTGCAACTGCCACCACATAAGCATCTGGATTCCAGTATTTCTGAATCGCTTTCAACAAATCTGCTTTGGTCAAGGCATTAATCTCACCCTCGAACTTTTGCAGGTTGTCCAAGCCCAACTGATAGGCTTCCATATTCAAAATCGAACCGGCAATGCCTTCGTTGCTTTCCAGTTGCAGTGGCAAATGTCCGGTAAAGTAGGACTTGTTCTCGCTGATGTCTTCGTCGCTCACTTCTTCAGTGATAATCCGCTTGATTTCACCCACGACGCTCTCAATCGCCTGCTGCACATTGGCTGGATTAACCCCGGCACTCACGCTCCAAGCACCCGGCCCCAAGCCGCCTTCGATGCTGCTGTAGGCATAGTAGGCCAAGCCACGCTTCTCACGTACTTCGTCACCAATACGCCCCATCATACCGAACTGCCCCAGCACACTGTTAACCAATGTTGCCGCCCGATATTCCGGCTCAAATCTTGACGGCCCAAGCACGCCCATCACAATATCCGACTGTGTTTTGCCGGGAATATTGACCGCAATTTGTCGTGTCTCGTCCACCTGCTGGATTTCAGGCAGCACCGCTTTAGCTGGCTGATTTGCGTTCTGCCAATCGCCCAATTTACCCTTCACGATTTCAATCGCATCAGCCGCTTTGACCGCACCGACGATGGTAATCACCATGCCCTTCGGTCCGTAGTTATTGCGATGAAAAGAGTTAATGTCCTCAATCGTAATGCCCGGTATCGTCTCTAACGTCCCACGTGAACTAAAATGATATGGATGGCTTTCAGGATACAGGTTCTCACGGAAAGCTCGTCCTGCACGGAAACGTGTATCCTGCTGACGATATTGCAAGCCAGTCAAGATCTCACCACGCAGCCGTTCAACTTGTGGTGCTGGAAAAACTGGATAACGCAGCACATCACCCAGAATATCGACCAGCACAGGCAAATCTTCGGCTAAAGCCTTGCCGCTAAACCCTGTCGTATGTGTTCCCGCACCCACATCCAGATCAGCCCCGATGTCTTCAAGGCTGCTGTGGATGGCATCAAAGTCACGGTTTTTGGTGCCACGCATCAACGCTGCTGCTGTCATGCTGGCAGTACCGGATTTTGCCGGATTTTCGTAGATGCTGCCGGCTTCCAATGAACCAGCAATCACTACTGATTGTGCTGCAAAGTTTTCGTAGACCAAGATAATGATGCCGTTATCCAGCTCAACACGGGTAATGTTATTTGGCCCCGGAATAGATGAGTTATTCATCGTCGTCCTCCTCGCCCATATCGTCGCCACCGACTTCGGTTGGCACAAACCAACCGACAATCCGGTTTTGTGGACGTAAATATTTCTGTGCAACTATTCGCACATCCTCAATCGTCACCGCTTCCAGCTTATCGACATAATTCAAGAACCACTCGTAGCTGTGGAAGTTTTCGGCAAAGGCCAACCAGAATGCCTGTGAACTGACCCGTTCTGTTCCATAAGCAAACAAAGCTCTCGCCTGTTTACGGGCTTTATCCAGTTCTTTCTGGGTGATGTTTTCGTTCAGCATCCGGTTAATTTGGACATCCAAAGCCGTTTCGACTTCTTGAATGGTACGACCATCACGAACCGTCGCCACAAAATCATACAAGTACGGATCAATCGACGGCAGCAAACCGCCATCAATATCGACTGCCAATTCGGTTTCGACAATCGCCTTATACAAACGGCTGGTCTTGTTATCAATGCCACCGCCACCCATGCCGCTTGGCCCGGTTAGAACGCTGTTCAAGATCGCCAGCTTAAACCAGTCGTCATCGGTTGCTGGTGGAACATGGTAAGCCACTTCAAGAAACTGCGTATTCCCCGGACGTTCAACAACAACACGTCGTTCGCCGTGCTGATCCGGTTCAGGCCGCACAAACAACTCTGGTTTCTCGCCCGCCGGAATGCTGCCGTAGAGTTCTTCAATACGCTTGAGCATGTCCTCGGTTTTGAAGTCGCCTACTGCAACCGCAATCGCGTTGTTGGGCATGTAGTGGTGCTTGTAATGCCCGTAGAGATCATCACGAGTCATGGTTCGTAAATCGGTTTCGTCACCGATGATTTCGTGGTGGTAGCCATGTACACGGAAAGCCGCTGCACGGACTTCCTCACCCAACCAGAACATCGGTGAATTTTCGCCACCTTGCCGTTCCGAGATAATCACCGTTCGTTCGGATTCCACTTCATCCGGTTCGAAAATGGTGTTCATCATGCGATCCGCTTCGAGACGCAAGCCGAGGTCAATCCGGTCGGCTGGCATGGTTTCGTAGTAAGCCGTGTAATCCATCGAGGTTTGGGCATTCCAATTACCACCCTCACGGCTGATCTGACGGTCAAGGATGCCACCCGGAAAACTCGGTGTACCTTTGAACATCATGTGTTCAACCCAATGCGAAATACCTGTTTGTCCAGTACGCTCGTTACGGCTGCCAATGCGGTACATGACCCACCAGCTTACCACTGGTGCGCTGTGCTGCTCTTTCAAAATAATCGTTAAGCCATTACTCAATTGATGGCGGGTGACACCTGCCATAGTTACTCCTTTACGCGGTTACGTGCTAAACAGAGGGACATTGTACCTGATTCAGAGGATATAGAAGTATAGACGACAAAGGAGGGCGTGATCTGACCGACCAAGTCCCTATACCTTAGTCTAGCGTTGAACTGCCAAGACGCAAGTAGACCAAAATGAGAAGGGAGAAAAAAGCTTTAACCACCGAGTCCCTATAAAATAACATCACACCCCAAAATGAAAGACAGAATTGAACCGCAGAAGACGCAGATATAGATAGAGTGGGTTTTATAGGGTTTCGCCCAAAGACTTTCAGAGCAGCAATAAAGTTTTTAAAACGGGTACAGAGGATGAAGAGCGTATTGAAGATTGTGCAATACTTCCGCTGAAATGACACGCGAGAAGTGCGGGAGAAACCGCTGAATTGACATTTTATGTCGGCGGGATGTTCGCTGCTTACCGCTGAAATGACACAAGTGCAGCGGGAAGCTCGGTCAGTGCCACCGCGTGCATATTTGGGGTATCCCTGCTGCGGTTATGAGGGAGACATTCGTTGAATTAAATTGCCTTATTTGTAATCAACCGCGTATTGGAGAACCGCATTATTGGCGTTCTCCCATTTGATTGCATCGATTAATCGAAGTGTAAAATTCGGTTTGCACTCAAAGGCACGGACACCTTCTCCAAGAACAAGGTTGCCGATCATCAGGTGGAGTTCATCCACCAGCCCATATGCTAATAGAGCATTCCAAAGGGTATGGCTGCCAAACATGATGATGTCCTTACCAGATTGCTGTTTGAGTTGGGCAATCTCTTGATGAGCATCCTTACGTTTGATGATGCGGGTTGTAGAAGCCCATACGCCGGTTTGGTCAGGCGAGAGTGTGTCAGAGACAACGACTTTATCAATGGCGTTATTCAGCCGCGAAATTTCCCGATTTTGATCATCCCAAGCGGGATGATCCGCAACCGGAGGCCAGAAGTCTCTGAACATTTCAAAGGATACACGTCCGACTAACAGTGTGCTGGCCTCCCTTAAGCGTCCGGCGTTATAAATATTAAAGACTCCGCCCATCGGCATGACCATAACATTGTTGTTGAGTCCAGTAAAGTAGCCGTCTAGTGACACGATATTGCAGACGATGAGTTTACGCATGAGACATACCTTTGATTGTGTAAACTGGAAAAGGTAGCACCACACTAAGTGGTGGACGCTTTTTGAGGGAGAAATCTGGCGTATAAAATGGTAAAAATGAACATGTTTACCAAATTACTGAACGCGTTCATCAAATTCTTGAACATGTTCACCGATCATAATGGTTCAGGA
>JBBSBM010000042.1:0-57907 GCA_038251275.1 Aggregatilineales bacterium | reverse complement strand
CCACTTATGCTTTTGGTAATCTGCAACTTTTACGCAGGTCAAAATAGCACGCCGGGGTCGCCCACCTTCACCCAACGGGCGGCATGGTTTTGCCATGAGCCGAAGGCGGCACAAGCCCGGGCAAAACCATAGCCGTGCCCGCTTGCGGGTATGAAGGGTGGGGTGGCGTGCTATCCTGCGGGATAAAAGTTGCACCAAAGCAAATGGGTAAGACAGCAAGTGTGGTCAGTTCGCCGTCAAATGAGGCAAAAGTTAGACAAATAAAGATGGAATTTGCATGAATAAAACTAGAACCCATCCTCAAATTAGCCAATAAATGAAACCCGCCCACAATAATTCCCGTAAAGCGGGGTTATCATAACTTATTTCGTCTATAGTCTTAAATTTGATTTAGAAAGGCCGCAGATTGCCGATTTTATCTTGGTTGTTTGATTTACCCGCACAAATCTTATCGCTCCTTACGATTTGCAGACAGATCGTTCAACAGTGGACAAAGCCAGAACACATTGCCACTGGTTTTGTTGCTGATTTGCCCAGAAATCGGACAGACCTCATTCTTGAAAACGCCCTGCTCCGTCAACAACTTATGATCCTTCGCCGCCAAGTTAAACGACCCCACTTGAGCAATCGAGATCGTCTCATGTTGATCTTATTCTCGCGATTGACCCGTTTCTGGAAACAAACACTACTTATTGTTCAGCCGGATACGCTACTAGGTTGGCATCGGGAAATGTTTCGCCTATTCTGGTGGCTCAAATCTCGTCCTTCGAGCCGTTTACCCAAGATACCACCCGAAACCATTCATCTTATCCAACAAATGGCACGAGATAACCGGTTATGGGGTGAATTGCTTAAGCTAGGTTTTCATCTTACAAAGTGGACGATCCTCAAATATATGAGATCTGTTCGGAAACGTCAGCCACTCAACCAAAATTGGCTGACATTTATCCGCAATCATGCCAACACGGTCTGGGCGTGTGATTTGCTCCAAACCTATGATCTCTTTTTCAGAGCTATTTTCATTTTTATCATCATTGAGGTTGGATCGCGGCGCATCGTTCACATCGGAATCACCCATCATCCGACCGATTTCTGGTTAGCTCAACAACTGCGTAATGCCACTCCTTTTGGGCAAGCACCACGCCAGCTTATTCATGATCGGGGCAGCAACTACGGCGAAACCTTTGCTCATGCGGCGGCTACCAGTGGAATTACCCTCTTAAAAACGCCTTATCGAGCGCCAAAGGCCAATGCGAATTACGAACGCTTTATGGGCAAGCTTGCGGCGGGAATGTCTTGATCACATGCTTATTTTGAATACGCGTCATTTGCACAAAATGGTTAGCGAGTACGTGTCTTATTACAACCGAATGCGTCCGCATCAAGGTATCGGTCAGCACATACCCGAACCTGAAGCGGTTCCAGCCATCGAATCAGCTTCAACCGACAGAATTATTAGCCGTTCGATACTGAGTGGTTTGCATCATTATCATCGTCGAGCTGCTTGAAACTGAGAGAGGATAGCCTAAGTATCCAGCACAGAGCAATTTCAAATCGAACTCAACCATGCCCATACTTTTTGGGGCCTGTGTACGCGCTTATTAACCAAACTCACTGCCCATACTCTCTCCATTTATATTAACCGTCTTTTGGGCAAGCCTTTTCCTTTACAAATCAAGTCTTTAGCTTTCCCTATCTAGCATAAGAACCACATAGTAATTCAGTTATCTGTCAAATCCGAACAAATTAAGTAGGGCAAACGCATATGAAACCTCAATCGTAACTACTCATGGTGAAAGCATTTAAAAGTGACACAGAGTAAAATAAAGGAATGAAACAACGGCAATTCAGACTAACGGACAAAGCGATACAGGAACTGAAAGCACGGGAAAGCCAAACACGGGATGCGCTGGAATTACGGCGACTACAGGCGGTGCGATTGTATGGGAGCGATGAGCGGATAGAAGGAGTGCAGCGCGTGAGTGGAGCCAGTCGACGAACGATACAACGCTGGGTGGAGCACTATGAAAGTCGGGGGATCGAGGGCTTGAAAGCGGGTTGGGTGGGTGGAAATCGGGGCAAGCTGAACGAAGAGGAGCGGACAGCGCTGGGGAAGGATCTGCGAGAACGCCGCCCATCAGAAGTGTTAGCGTTTGAGGAGCGCGTGAGTACTGGCGAGTACTGGACGATTGAGGATGTGAAGCAGTGGGTGGAGAAGCGCTGTGGTGTGCGTTATCGCAGTCTGCCCTCGTATCACCACTTATTGACCGAGAGCGGGCTGAGTTACCAGCGTCCCGAGCACATCTATCGTTCGCGTCCTAACGAGGTCGTCATTGCCGATTTTGAGGCTGAAGCCGAAAAAAAGTAACGGATTTTCTACAAGACCATCCAGAGGGCATTGTTCTAGCGATGGATGAAATGAGCTTGTATCTGCAAGCGACCACCACCTGCGTGTGGTATCCGAAAGGGCAACGACCCATGGTGCGTGTCAGTCCACAGCGCGACTGTCAGCATTGGTATGGCGCACTGGCTTTGTACTCCGGTCAGGAAGTCGCCCTCAGCCTCCCGGGTTTAGATAGTCAAACCACCCTCCATTTTTTAAGCCATCTGCTGATTGTCTTTCCAATTCACCCCATTTTACTCTTCCTTGACCGAGCGACTTGGCATCGTGGCGCAGCCATTCGGACTTTCTTGGCTGAACATCCTCGCTTGCAACTGCTCTATTTTCCGCCCGCTTGCCCTCAACTCTATCCCCAAGAACATGTCTGGAAGCAAGCGCGTCAGACTGTCAGCCATAATCATTCCTTTCTGACCTTAGCTGCCCTTCGCAAGGCTTTTGCCCATTTTCTCGATACGACCCTCTTTCATTTTCGCTGGCTCGAAAAGTTTGCACCCCTTATATTGTGCCATCTCTAAATGCTTTCACCATCAGGTACCCTTTTCTCCCTCAATTTCCAAAATATGAGTATCAATTTTGGAACTAAGAGCGATAAAGTCTCCCTCAGATGATTGAGATGTATTAGTCTTGATTACGGGATTCTCCCTCAAATACCACCTGAGTAGTTACCGTCAATCAATTGATGAGCCACAGTAACCCATTAAAACCCAAAAATATCCAGCGATTTTACTTGTACGGGCATGAAATGGAAGCGTCTGCAAATTGAATAGCACATACAGGTCAGAATATTTTCAAATTATTAGGTCAATAAAAGTCATTGAGGTTCATTTTTCAATACTTAAGAAATGATATGCGATTGCCCTATTAAGTTTGAAGTTTATTCAGTCAATAGTTCCCTCGAAGTATAAATAGATGTCTTTTAATTTTTCACAATTGATGTTCGATCCCAATTAAGGTCACACACGGGAAAAAGCGCTTTTGAAGCGCTTTTTCCTTGCCTAGCCATGTTCGATCCCAATTAGGGTGTTCGCTAAATTTATCGGTTTGTGTTAAGGCCGCGAGAGTCACTTAATATCCAGCTATGTTCGAATGCTACCTCCCCAACTCGAATACACCCGAGTCTGCCGCAACGACAGTATCCACATTGGAAACAGCGGCATTGATGGCAAGAGCCGCCACGGAAACCCAGAAGCAAACCAATGGCAATGTTCAAGCGGTGAGCATGAACGCAATGTGTATACTTTGGTATTCCGGGGGCACTGTTGGGGCGGAGATGACAGACTTCCTCGCGTGGCTGCTCACGCGATCTATTCAAGATACAAAAGGCATTACCTGTAGGCCTGTATTAAGTGGTGGATTGCCATGCTCCCCACCCCCTACCCATGCATAGAGAGGGCTTAAAAGGGCGTTTATGGCTCAAACCAAAATCTATGAATACCTAGAAATTCATCTCCACGGTTTAGGGGTGTGATACCGACAGTAGATAGCGGTAAATGCTTAACAACCGATATCACGGATCCGGAGTCGCAGCGACACCTGCATCCAGAATTTTCTTGAGCGCGCTCACAACATCGTCTACACCCTGACGTCCTGCCCGAAAAATGCTTTCATCCAACCATACGGCCTCGCGTTCGCAAGCACGTTCAGATACTGGTAAATTCAGATTTTTAAAGTTGAAATACTCGGGAAAGGCGCTGGGTACAGGTAGTTTCGAAAGTTGCGGTTGGAACAAGTCGTAATGGTGCATCGCGGCATACCCCTCCCAGCAGGGAATACCTTCAGCGGCCAAGGCGGCGCAGACGCGATCATGGGACACACCAAATACATCCGGGTCAATAGCGAAGATATAGCGGTAGAACGAGCGCGTCGTATGCCGGACATCCCGTTTCAGCAGCCGCACTCCCCGTAATTCACTCAGGGCCTCATCCATATAGGCGGCCATTTCTTCCCGCTGCCTAGCCTGTTCCGGGAAACGTTCTAGTCCGACCAGTGCTAGCGCACTGTGCAGTTCGCTCATCCGGTAATTTGCGCCCATTGTATATTCATTTTCTGACGTATCATGCGGGCGTCCACAATCAATAATGCTGGCGGCGCGCGCCGCCAAATCCGCTGTCCTGCACAACAGCACCCCGCCTTCTCCTGATGTAACTGTCTTGGAGGATTGAAGGCTAAATGACCCAAAATGACCGATTGTGCCTGCGCCACGCCCCTGCCATCTGGCACCATGCGCATGCGCGCAGTCTTCGATGACAATCAAATCATACTTTTCGGCAATCGCCATAATCGCGTCCATGTCAGCCATCTGGGCACCCAGATGTACCGGGATAATTGCCCTCGTGCGTGCCGTAATCGCGGCTTCAATGGCTTTCGGATCGATACAGTACGTTTCCGGGTCAATATCTACTATAACCGGGACAGACCCCGCTGCCATCGGCGCCGCCGCGGTTGCTTGGAAGGTGTAGGCTGGAACAATCACCTCGTCACCCCAACCGATATTGGACGCACGGAGTGCTACTTCCATCGTCACTGTGCCGTTGACGACGGCCACACCGTATCCGCCCCCCTGAATTTGCTCAAACTTGCGCAGGAATGCCTGTGTGTACAGGCCGGGATAAGGATAACCACCCCACTGACCGGAGCGGATGACATCGGTAACCACCTGAATATCGCGCTCATCATAGACAGGCCATGCAGGGTATTGTTCGCTCCGGATAGGGGTTCCCCCTAAAATTGCCAATTTCGCCATGAAACACTCTCCAATCAATCAGTAGTATTCAAATAACGGGGATGTGCCTCTTCAAAATCGGTAATATAGCTTCCGTAATACGATCTTGCAGATGTCTGCTGAGTCCGTAACGTCGCGCCCAAGATACCTCATATCCGCCTTCATCAAATGCATTAGCAGGCGGCAGATAAGCATAGGATCCGTTGGCGTAGCTGACTAACCAAGGACAAGCATAGCCCATCTGCTGTGCGCTTTTGCGGAATTGAACCGCTGTTTCGCTGAAGACTTCACCGGGTTGGCTAACCATTACTGCCGAACCGATGCCAGTTACAAGTATTTCTATCGGAATGTTACCCGCGCTGATTTCAGGGAGTACTGCATTGTAGGCTTCCGGCAAGCCTTCGCCGGGTGGTTCGTCAGCGCCAACCGCGCCGTTCACAATAATTCTCTCAACCCAAACAGACACTTGTGCGCTAAGTTCAACGGCTTGGTAGACGCGCATCACTTCGGCGCTGTAGGCATGTGCCAACGTTTCACATTCCAGAAACGTTCCGCCACCACGATCCCCAATATTCCACGAATCGGGCTGATCTAGATCACCATAATAAATCGTCAACTCACCAATCGTTTCTACCGGATGTCCGGCAGCCAAACGCTGGCGTACCGTTTCGGTTAATGGATTAACATCTCCCGCACCCCCCTGACTGAACAATGCCACGCAGTCTTCCCCACCGCGAGCAGCCATTTCCACCTCTAGTTGGCGAGCGGCGTAGCCAGGCCAATCGCCGGAAATTAAATTGTTGTCATATCCCATTACGACGGCGTGGCAGGCATAATTTCCCAGCAGCGCCAACGGTTTACCAGCTGCTGTATCCACTCGCATAACACCTACTGAGGGGTCTGTAGGACGATTTAACCAGCGACGATTAATGTTGTAACCCAATAACTGCCCAAAGCCAAATCCAAGTTGAGCCGGCTGACGAACTTGATAGGCCTTGACGATAGCGTCAGCAATCAGTTCAATCAGTGGAGTTTCCCAATCTTCGGTAACGTGGGGTCCAGCTGAGGCGTGAGTGTGGGTACAAAAGATGAATATATTCTCCGGTTTCAGTGGACAGCGTGCGGCAACGACTTGTCGAATCTGGGCAATGATGTTCGACCATATCCACAGGATTTCAACACTACACAATGCAAGCGCAGTGTCGCCAGTGTCCAGAACAAGCGCACGGGCGTTGAGCTCGTCATGGACACCTTTCGAGCCTTCTGGACGATTCGTGTAGCCAATCAGTTTTGCGCCAACACGAGGCGTAACGATGCTGCGACCAACACCTGCTTTAAGTTCTATCATATTCCTAGCCTTTTATTCCAGAGAGGGCAATGCCACGAATAAAGTGACGTTGCAGTAAGAAAAATACAATCAACATGGGGATGGCGACCAAGGTTGAAGCGGCAAGCAGTTTGTGATATTCCGTCCCATGAACTGTCTGGAACTGAGTTAGTCCGACGGCTAACGTGCGAAACTGGTCGTTGGTTGTCGTCACCACTAACGGCCACAACAAACTATTCCAGTTGTCAAGGAAGATAAATACTGTGAGCGCCGCTAAAGGCCCTCGTGCGAGCGGCAAGACAATACGGAAGTAAGTCCCAAACTCGCCCGCACCATCTATTCGGGCCGCGTCAAACAACTCATCCGGTAGCGTCAGAATGAATTGGCGCATCAAAAAGATACCGAAGCCGCTCATCATTCCCGGAATAATCAGTGCATTGTAAACATTCGCCCCTTTCAACCAGCCCAGATCGCGCATCAGCACAAAAAGCGGCACCATCACCACATGAAAGGGGATCATCAAAGTTGCCAGAATGAATAGAAATAAAACATTTTTAAATGGGAAGTTGTACTTGGCAAACCCATATCCAGCCAGACTACAAAAGAATAGATTTAGCAGCGTTGACACGCCACTGGTATACAGGCTGTTCAAAAAATAACGTCCAAAGGGCGCTGTGTTCCAAGCTTCAACGTAATTTTGCCAGCGGAATTCCCAAGGAATCCAGTCAATGGGTACGGCAAACAGGCGATTGGGCGCTTTAAACGAACTGGTCACCATCCAGATTAAGGGGATACAGATGACTAATGCCCCTAGTCCCAGAATCAGATGAAACCAGAATGCGCGGAAAAAACGCTGCCATTTTGATAAGCCGCTGACACTTTTGGGTTCTGCCCTGAACTCACCGATCTTCTGCGTTTGGCTGGTCATGAGTCATACCTTTGCCGAAGCAAATAAAGCTGGATGAAGGTCAGCACAATTAGCATGGCGAACAATACCATCGAAATAGCCGCCGCCCGCCCCATGTTCTGGTTTGGAAAAGCTTCTTCGTAAATTAAATACCCCAGTACATTAGTCGAGTCATTCGGCCCACCGCGTGTAATCAAAAATTGATAAGCGAAACTCTGAAAGCCATTGAGCAGAGTAATGACTACCACAAACACGGTCGTGGGTCGCAGCAGTGGGAAGGTAATAAAGCGAAAAATCTGCCAACGACTGCCGCCATCCACCCTTGCTGCATCATAGTATTCGCTCGGAATATTTTGCAAACCGGAGATGAAAATTATCATGTAATAACCAAAAACTCGCCAAATCGCGACTATGATGACCGCAATTGGGGCAATCTGAGAACTTGTCAGCCAAGGGATATGTACACCGCCGTTAAAGGGAGCAATTAGGATATTCATGACCCCTTGAGGATGGAAGAGCAGTCGCCAAACGATTGAAATGACCGTCTCAGACAAAACAATTGGTACGAAATACAAGGTGCGGTAAATGCCTCGTCCACGAAATTCTTGGGTAAAAATAATTGCCAGTGATAGTGCCAAAATCCACATCGGTACGGCATAACCGGCGACAAATTCGAGGGTGTTGCCCAGTACTTTCCAGAAACGACTGCCTTCCTGAAAGATTAAGGTGTAATTGTTTAGTCCGACATCCTTGGGTGCGCTCAGCAAATTCCAGTCAGTAAAGCTGATGCGCGCCGCGCTGATAACCGGATAATAGGCAAAAATCAGGAAGAAGACAATGGCAGGCAGCACAAAGGCTATGCCCCATAGGCTACGACGACGGTAAATGTTCATGACTCTTGATTTTTCTCCTAAAAGGCAAGATAGAACCTGCCCCATTCCCATTTCGCTTGGCATGACAACACTTTTGTAGCTTAGGAAGAATCTCATCCTTTGGCACTTCTCCTCAGTAAAGGGAGAAGTGCCAATTGAGAAAGCAGCTCTTCTTCGTAACTAAGATATTGTCCCTGAACTGCTTCGCAGAGATGGGAGCAAAACATATACTTATTACATGACAAACGAGCAGAAAGCGAAAAGCCGTGTGTATTACTGCTTCAAGAATGCGGTCAGTTCGTCATTCGCCTGCTTGAGAGATACTTCAGGGTCTGTACCCTCGTCCAAAACACGTTGCAGCGCACGGTCAAAAATGCCGGTAGTTTCGGTCACATTTTTGACGGTTGGAAAAGACGGATTACCATTCATGTCTTGGATAAACAACCCGGCAAAGGTACTCTTGAGCAAGTCTGCATTATCGGCAACCGACTTGCGCGGCTGTAAAAGGTTAGCATCGGTAAAATAACTTTCAGGCTTAGCGCTCAAGGCTTTCACCAGCATCCAAGCCGCTTGCTGAACAGTCGAAGAAGACTGACTGTTGACATAAAGGCCATAGCCATAGAGGTAGCTACCGACATCGTTAACTTGACCTTCTTTCCAACGGGGGAAAGGCGCAACCACCAACTTATCTACCAGATCAGCATTCGAGCTGCGAACCACATCCATATAATACGTACCCGAAATAATCATGGCGATACTGCCTTCAGGGAATGCAACTGCCGAGGCTGTTAGCGTGGGACCACCGAATTCCTTGGCATAATCCCGTATAAACTTAAACGTCTTAATCCAAGGTTCAGTATTAACGGCTCCTGCGGTGCGATCAGCATTAAAGATCGTACCGCCAAGCTGATAAGCCATCGCATCATAAGTAACTGGCCCGGAATTAAACTCATCTGGGATTGGATATGCAAAGTCAAATGCCCGCTGGGTGATATTCCCGTTGGCATCTTTCTTTGTCAGTTTAGGCGCCAGCTCCATAATATCTTCCCAAGTCTTGGGAACGTCTTTTTGCGGGTCAAGTCCAGCCGTTTTAAACAAGTCTGTATTGATATACAGCGCGTAATTGCCCAGTTCGGTTGGGATGCCGTAGAGCGTACCTTGAGCATCCATAAACCCGCCCAATGTGCCATTAATGTAACTTGCGACCAACGCATCCTGCGAGTCATAGCCCATTACTTTATAATCGACCGGCACAACCGGCCCATCGGGCTTCAATTCCGGCACCAATGAGAGAACGTTATAGACATCAGGCCCCTCACCTCCACCCAAAGCCGTCAGCAGTTGAGTGATATAATCCGGGTCATTACCCGGACCAATGGTGTATTCTACTTTGATGTTTGGGTGGTCTTTTTCAAACTGAGCGATAATTTCTCGGTCAATCTTCTCACGCTGCTTATAATCGTGCGACCAGAATTTGAGCGTGATTTGATCTTGAGCACTCACAGCGCTCAGGCTGAAAATTGCCAATAATCCTAACATCAATGAATACAAGAGTACTTTGTGCAGTTTCATAACATCCCCTTGTGAACTCATCTCTGAATCGGTGTGATGAAGGCGCTGAAACCAATTCAGCGCCTCTTTTGGAAGTTAGTTTTTTGCCTATTGCTTGAACAGTGCCGTGATCTCATCATTAGCAGTATCCAGAGACTTTTGCGGATCTGCTCCCTCTAGCAAAACTCGATCCATTGAACGGTTCAGAATACCCGGTAGTTCGCCACCGTTTTTAATAACAGGTGTCCAAGGATTTCCCTGCATATCAGCAACGAAAGGCGCGGCGAAAACGGACTTCATCAAGTCAGTGTTCTCGACTAATGATTTACGGGGTTGGAGCAGTTGTGCGTCCTTAAGATAGCGATCCGGTTGACTGGTTAATGCAGCCGCCAGTTTCCATGCAGCGGCCTGCACCTCCGGCGATGAAGCACTGTTAGCATACAATCCATAACCGAAAATGTAACTGCCTGCATCATTCACCAGACCATTCTTCCAACGCGGGAAAGGCGCGACTGCAATATTTTTGGCGAGATCAGGATTCTTGCCCTCAATCTCTTGGGGCATATACCACGCGCCGGAGATGACCATAGCCACATTGCCAGCGACAAAATCTGCTGCGACTGGTGTTAGGGCTGGCCCACCATATTCCTTGGCATAGTCACGCATAAACGATAAGGTTTTTACCCAAGCATCTGTGTTGACAGCACCGGCAGTTTTGTCTTCATTGAAATAGGTACCGCCCAGTTGGTAAGCCATTGCGCCGTAGGTCAAACGGGGCGACATGACCGCGTCTGGCCCCGGATATGAGAAGTCGAAGGCACGCTGGATGATGTTGCCACTAGCATCTTTTTTGGTCAATTTAGGTGCTAGTGCCAGAATATCTTCCCAGGTATGCGGAATATCTTTGACTGGATCGAGGCCTGCATCGGTAAACAGCTTAGTGTTGATGAACAGTGAATAATTACCGATTTCGGTGGGCACAGCATACAGTTTACCGTCTTCACCCATGAAACCATCCAATGTTCCCGCGAGATAGGCATCTTCGAGCCCTTGCTGTGAATCAAAGCCCATCGCTTTGGCATCCACGGGTGCAACGGCTCCTGAACTGACGAGTTCAGCTACGCTACGGGCGAGAATATTAAACAGATCAGGCCCTTCACCAGCCGCGAGCGCTGTCAGCAGTTGGTCACGATATTGATCATCATCACCCGGACCAACGGTGTAATCAACTTTAATAGTAGGATTATCTTTCTCAAATTGAGCGATAATTTCACGGTCTATTTTTTCGCGGGGTGGAAAATCATGCGACCAGAATTTGAGGGTGATCGTATCTTGGGCGCTTACCAGTGAACTGGAAAGAAGCAAAAATAGTACAATGAAAAGTGAACAAGGCATAAGTATACGTTTTAAAGTTTTCATGTCATTCTCCTGAGATTTATGATGGCTAGTTAGGTCGATACAATCGTTCCCATCCTACACAATCTCGCCTATTGATCATTTTTACATGGACACCTCCTTAGATAACCTCAAACCATTTGCGATTATGCATCGGAATATCCTCCAAACCCGGCAGGGGCAGACTCTCGCGCTGAAATAACGCTTCTGCCCCTCCAAAACGGTCAACGCGGTATACCTCAGCATATTCCATGCCGTACTGCTTACCCCAGTTTCCTGCACGCTGCTTCAACCACACAGCCATCATTGGACGTAGATTGCCGCTGGCAATTGCCTCATCAAGTAAAGGCAGATAGCGTCCCCATGTTGCTGCTTGAAGTTTAAGCTGGTTGAAGGTATTTCGCATCATTTCGACATGGGCAGACAACGCATCAATCCGCTGCTCAATCACATCGCTAATATCAATCACACAGTTTATATCAGGCAGTTGACGTGCAAAATACCAACGTTCACAAACCGAATGGGGTTTTAAGCCTTCAGCTAGATGCTCTGGATGGTGCTTATCAAAGGTTGCTGTCCAATAAGCCTCCTCAATCGCTTGCGAGACAACCACATGATCGAGGTTGGGTTCATATGGAGCATAGGGGTCAAATGACAGCACCGCATAAGGGCGATAATGCCTGAAAAGGCGAATAAACCGTTCGCGCAGTTCAACACGCGATACGTCCCCTAAACAATCGGTTTCGTATCCAAGTTCGACAATCTCGGACACACTCATGATTTTGGCGGCAATATGCATTTGTTCAGTGTTTAAGCTGATCGTCTCTTCGCGACTCAGCCCAACTGAATCGGTTGCGTCGTTGGTAACACGCACCATCACCACATGCCAACCTTCTTGAGCGAATCTAATAACCTGACCACCGCAAAAGGCAGCGGCATCATCAGCGTGAGGGCATATAACTAAAACTGTTCGCTGCATCGGGTTGGCCTTATTCATGCTAAATGTGGGAGTGCCGCAAGGTGCTGGTGGGTCAGTGTGTGGGCAATGCCATAAGCGAAATGATGGCGATGACTGTAAGTGGGCAGATCGAGAATAGTTTTCTCTATCACGGAAACAGGAATGTTCGTCAGCGGAATGTTGCAAGCGTGGTGGGCATCAAGCAGCGGTTGAATATCTTGTCCTTGAAGCGCTGCCATCAGAATGATGCCAGGCCCAACCAAATCACCGTGGGGAAGCCCTTTACCCATACTGTTCTCAACTGAGTAAGCAAAGTAATGTTCACTCCCTTCTTCTGGACGGGAATGCCCGATTTGGTTACAAAGCTGAACTTCCATCGCCAAACAGTCAAGAAGCTGTTTCAAGCCTTCTCGATCTCCACGTCCGGCAGCTTCCGCGCAGTCCAGTCCACCTTGAAGTACGCCTTGAATGGTCTGGTAAACATAAGGAATAAAAAGCATATGAGGAGGATTTTCGCCTTGCTCTTCGGCAAATTTCCAGTCCCATGCGCCTGTGGCAATCGACAAAACATCACAAATTCCTGCTGCTCGAATCGAAGTGGGGGCAGAAGCAAGGACATCGAAATCAACGATTAATTGATCAGGTGGCTTGGTCTCTATGTAGTAAACACTGCCATCACGTCGAAATCCCGATGCCCAAGTGAGGAAAGCATCTACTGAAAGCGCAGTTGGAAGACTTACGAGCGGAAGGCTTTTTTTCACCGCTAAATATTTGGCGGTGTCCACAGCCAAACCACCTCCAATGGCGTAGATCACGTCACCCTTAACACCATCGACTAATTGATCCCAATGGGCTATGGAAGCATCGAGCGGTTCAATCGAACTACTGATTGTGAGGTGCTGGACATGCTGCTTTACGGCGTCGAAAGCGGCGCGTGTAGTAACAACGCATATGGATCGGGCATCGCTGATGTCCTTAAAGGGCATAATCTCGATCTTTGGCAAATGCCAGATTGACATACGACCCCCTGTAAAAGCAGTTTCAGTATAAATAGAGTATTTTATGACGTATTATAGCGCGAATTTGCAACACCACAAATTTTCCTTGCCTCAGCTTTGCGTATTTTGCTTGCAATAGGTGGTTAATTAGAGTATTCTATGCTGTAATTTCTGTCTTTAATCTTTCTTTTAGGATCAATGATGAATCAGATCATTTCCCCTTCTCGTATTCCCGTCGAAGATTTAACGCGGCAATGGAATCAAATCGGCGCAGAAATTTTGGATGTCGCTGCAAGAGTATTACCCAAAGGGAAGTACACGCTAGGTCCTGAGTTGGCGGCTTTCGAGGCAGAGTTCGCCAGCTTTATCGGTACGAATTATTCAATCGGTATCAGCAGTGGAACCGCTGCGTTGCATTTAGCACTCGTGGCATGTGGGGTTGGGGCGGGCGATGAAGTTATCACCGTTCCCAATACGTATGTCGCCACAACCTTTGCGATTAGCTACTGTCGGGCAACCCCCGTCTTTGTCGATGTAGACTCGGATACTTACAATATGGATGCGAGTCAGCTAGAAGCCAAGATCACGGGGCGTACCAAGGCCATTCTGCCAGTGCATCTGTATGGACAAGTCGCCAACATGCCAGCGATTGTAGCCATTGCGCGGAAACATAACTTAAAAGTTATTGAAGATGCATCTCATGCTCACGGCGCAACCCATAATGGACAACGCGCCGGGTCATTCGGTGACATAGGGTGCTTTAGCTTTTATCCGACCAAGGTCATGGGTGCCTTCGGGGACGGCGGCATCTGTACCACCAGTGATCCAGCACTAAATGAAAAAATTCGCCAACTGCGTTATATGGGGCAGAAGGTCAAATACAATCACGAAATCATCGGCTACCAAGAGCGATTAGATGAACTGCAAGCCGCCATGCTGCGTGTGAAATTGCGCTATCTGCCAGATTGGATTGAGAAACGGCAGCATATAGCCGCCATGTACGACGAACTACTGACAGGGATGCCTGTACAGACACCCGTAGTGGAAAAGGACAATTCACACGTCTATTATACTTATACTATTCGTGCTGAACGCCGTGATGCCCTGAAGCAGCATTTGCTCGATCAGGGAATTGGCTGTTACGTCATGTACCCCTACATTATCCCAGAAACCGGTGCTTACCAACCTCTAGGTTTGAGCCGTGACCTATTTCCCGTCGCCGCCCGTCATCTTGAGAGTACCCTTTGCATCCCCATGTTCCCCGAACTGACCGAAGCCGAAGTCCATGAAATCACCCACACGATTCGGAGGTTTTATGCAAGCGGGTGAAGTCAAGGTCGTTGTCCTCGGCGGCAGTGCCGTGGGTACGCCTGAATTAGTCAACGCGCTGCTCCGCCAGACGCCGCCTGAAACCGTTATACATCTGGTCCTGCATGGACGAACGTCAGACAAGTTACTGCCTGTGACCCAGATTGCCCAACAATTGGCGCAGGGCTGTGAATGGTTGAAAGTGACAGCGACCACCCACCTTGAGGAGGCCCTCAGCGGCGCAGACTACGTGATTAATCAGGTTCGCATCGGCGGTTTGGCGGCGCGAGTATTTGACGAGACTTTTCCAGTTGCCTTTGGTATTCCCGGCGAAGAAACGGTCGGACCGGGAGGGTTTGCGAATGCTTTGCGAACCGTTCCCGAGGTGGTGCGGATGGCTCAAACCATACAACAATTCGCACCCGACTCACTGCTGTTATCTTTCACCAATCCCGCAAGCGTGGTGCAGTACGCCGTAACGCGTACTTCGCAGTTGAAGGTCATTGGACTGTGTGATGCACCTGTCACAATGATCGGTTGGGCAGCTCAGGCATTAAGTTGTTCACCGGCTGAGTTAAGTGTGGATTATGTTGGAATGCATCATTACGGTTTTATCACCAAAGTCGTCCGTGATGGCGTTGATGTGACTGAGGCCATGTTACAAGGACTCGCGACTGTGACAGGCATTGACATTGATGTGGATATCCTACAATCACTTGGCGCGCTGCCCAGTCCGTATTTCAAATATTTTTTTCACTCAGATCGGATGTTGAATAAGCAACAGCAGCAAAAACAAAGTCGTGCTGAACAACTCCAGCAAATTGAAGCGGAGTTGATCGCACAGTTTAAAATCAACCAATCTGGTGGGCTTGGGAGGCGTTCGGCCAAATGGTACGATGCGATCATCGCGCCTGTACTGGTGACATTGATTCGGCGAATACCTGGCAGTTATATCTTGAATGTGACTAATGGCAGTACACATTCTTGGCTGCCTGCCGATGCAATTATCGAAACACCTTGTTTCATTGACCATGGGCAGGCGCGTCCTGTAGCAGTACCATTACCGAAAAGTCCAATCGCCGCACGTATTCAGCGCAATTGTGCCTACGAGCAAGTGATGGTCGAAGCGATTTTGGAGCAATCCGAATCGAAGGCACTACAGGCACTGCTGATGAATGAATTGGTGCCAAATGCTGACACGGCACGCGCGATTCTTAAACATATTTTTCCTAACGCCGACCCGATGAGAAGTGTTGCATGAAGGTGGCAGCGGTCGCCGACATAGGAGGCACGAACACACGCGTCGCACTGGTATCGATAGACGGTACTATTCTAGCAGCCCATCGTTGGTTACCAGAAGTCGATTGCCCTGCCCCTCAGGTTATTCACGATCTCTCACAGCATTTATTACGACTAGCACAGGAATGCGAGATTGACCGCAGCGCTATTGTCGGACTCGGTGCAGCGGTAGCAGGTGAACTCGACGCGCGAACCGGATACTTATACGACGCGGTGAACCTCCGTTGGCGCGAATTGCAATTGACAACACTCTTAGAAGAAGAGTCAGGCATCCCAGCCATTATTGAGATGGACGCTCATGCGGCGGTCATCGGTGAAGCTTGGTTGGGTGCAGGACGAGATACCCGTGATCTAGCACTTGTTATTGTCGGGACAGGTATTGGAGCTGGGTTAATTATGGATGGCAAATTGTACCGGGGTCATGACGGCTTGGCGGGGGAGTTTGGACATACTTGCGTACAAATAGGTGGCCCACAGTGTGGGTGCGGGCGTTTCGGTTGTGTCGAAGCGCTGGCATCCGGTAGCGCGATTGCTGCGGCGGCAGAGGCAGCGATACATCGAGGCGTACATACCATCCTCAGTTCACTTCGTATCAACAGCAGAGTGTCCGCTATGGATGTATTAGCAGCAGCTCGCCAAGGGGATCCCTGTTCAATAACAATTATCCAGAATGCCGGGCATGCATTGGCGACGGCCATTACCAACCTTATTCACTTGCTTTCGCCAGAACGCATTATCCTCGCAGGCGGTGTGGCTGTGAACGGGGCCGACATCCTGCTGCCTATAGTACAGTCTGATATCGAAAATGAATTGGGGTATTGGGCGCGGCGCAACTCACGACGGATTATCGTCTCACAACTAGGTGATGACAGCGGTTTGCTGGGTATGGCTCGACAGGTATTCGAACGGGTATGAAAGATGCGAGTCACAGACCGAGAAAACACAGTAGAGCAGCAAGTGAGCCTTTTGCGCTTGCTAAGAAAACATGGACCTCAAACGGTACGGCAGTTGTCAGACAAGTCTGGACACAGTTTGTCACTGATTCGTCAGCTTACTCAAGAGCTCGCTGATAACAACCACATTTCCCCTTATGGAATTGCGCCTTTGAATGGGGCAGGGCGACCTTCGCAACTCTGGTCAATTACGCCTGAAAACTGTTACGCGATTGGTTTGGATGTCGGTGGCACGACGACTCGGTTGGTTGTGTTGGATGCAGTGGGAAAGGTCGTATTTAGCCGCACAACCCCCACCATTCACCCCACCAGCAGCATGGCGCTCCTTAATCATTTGACGCAAACGGTACAGACAGCCCTTCAAGCCCTTGATAGCGGGCGCGTTTCAGTACGCGGATTAGGGGTCGCCTTCAGTGCCTTTGTTGATTTCCAGCATGGTCAATCCTTGCAGGCACCAAATATTGCCTATGCCGAGTCGCTGCCTATTCAAGATCATCTCGTAGCGGCCTTAGGGCTACCAGTGTTAGTCGATGACAGTTCGCGAACAATGGCAGTTGCCGAAATGCGTTACGGTGCGGCACGGCATAGCGAGTCCTTTTTGTGTATCAATGTAGGGGCAGGTATCGGTTCGGGCATCATGATTGGTGGGCAATTGTACCGGGGGCCATGGGGACTTGCTGGCGAGATCGGTCACATCCCCTTATTGTTGAATGGAACTCGGTGCCGTTGCGGGGGCACTGGATGTCTGGAAACGCTCGCTTCTGGCAGTGCAATTGCTGCCCGTGCACGTTATTTGCTCGAACATCGTACTTATTCCCGACTGAGCGAATTATGCGGTGGTGATCCTACCAAAATTACCACTCAAATGGTGACGAACGCGGCGCTTGAAGGCGATGATTTGGCGTTAAGTTTACTGGACGAAGCAGGTACTTGGCTTGGATTGGCAATAGCTACAGCAGTCAACCTGATGTCACCCGATTTGGTCGTGCTGACAGGGGGTGTAATGCGCGGGAATACGTTGTTGCTGTCCATCATTCAACGAGAACTCAATCATTATACGCTGACACAACTCCCGCGCCCCTTCCCGCTGGTACTAACTGAACTGGATGAGATGCAGGGTGCATTGGGTGCAGCGACCTTGATTTTAGATACCGAGTATGAGCATGGATTTATGCAGCGTTTAATGCAGGTTGGAACGTCATAGGAAGTGCCGTTACGATCTTCATTGTGGAAACTGTCCTGTTTGCACAAATAAAGGTGCGACAATTTATGAAGTCCGAGGCGGTTTCTTCTTATCGAGGAAACTTCGCATGGCACTGAGACGTTCTGGTTCAGACCAGCATTCGACCGAATGGTCAGTTTCCCACTCTAAATAATCAGGCAGTAAATGGGCATTAAACGATTCTTTCGTGACTTGTAGAGCCATAGTTGGTAGCGAAGCGAGTTGTTCAGCCAACTGCTGTGCCTCATCATATAAGGTCTCGGCTGAGTCTGAAAGCGCTGTAATCAGCCCAATATCTTGTGCTGTTCGTGCAGCAATAGGATTGCCTATCAGCGCCATCTGTTTAGCTGCACGAATTCCAACCAACCTTTCCAAACGCGGTATTAATTTCAGTGATGGGAAAAGTCCAATTTTGACCTCTGGTACCCCAAAACGTGCTTGCTCGCTTGCCAGTACAAAATCGGAAACGAGTGTGAGAATCAATCCACCGCCCATTGCATCTCCTTGTACGACGCTGATAATAGGCTGGGGACAGTTCTCAATACAATCAAATATTTCACGTAGACGAGCTCTATCAGATCGTACCATTTCGGACGTTCGCTCAACCATCCATCTGATGTCAAAGCCGCTCGAAAATGCCTTCCCTCGTCCAGCTAATACCACTACCCGCACACTTTGGTCTTGACTGATTGTGACAAACGTCCTATGAAGATTGTCTAGCAGTTCTTCGTCTAATGCATTAAGTCGCTCAGGGCGATTTAACCAGACCCATGTGATTGCATTGCGTTTTTCAACTTCTAAGATAGCCAAGTTGTAGCAGCTCCTGACGTAATTGTGGTTTATTAATCTTGCCGAGTGGTGTCAATGGTATCGACTGCTGAATGAATATAAGGCGAGGTATCTTAAATTCCGCTAATCCTCCGATGCAATAGGATTTAATTTCATCAGCCGTAATCTCAACATCCGCGATTGGCATTACACAAGCGACACCGACTTCACCCATAACCGCGTCACCTATACCCATCACGGCAACTAAAGATACCTTTGGATGCTGGCTAATATATTGTTCGATCTCACGCGGATAGACATTATAGCCACCCGTGATATACATGTCTTTCTTGCGGTCAACCAGTGTTAAATAGCTTTGTTTATCCAGATAGCCCAGATCGCCACTGTAAAACCAACCTTCATCATCTTTCGATTCCTTAGTAGCGCTCGGATTGTCAAAATATTCCTTGAATAAGCAACTGCCACGAATGGCTACCTCGCCCACCTGACCTGTCGGCACAGGACGGCGGTCAGCGTCTACCACACGCAATTCAAATTCAGGCGCAATAGCCCCGGCAGTTGTGGCGATAATATTGGGGTCGTCATCTATTTTTGTGTAAGTGATATAACCGCCCGTTTCAGTCATACCATAACCAGTTATGACATGCTTTGCCATACCCATTATTTTATGCATGATTGGGACTGGAGTAGCTGCCCCGCTCACAGCAGCAATCCTCAAGGATGAAAGATTATGATCCTTGAATGTCGGCAAATTGAGCTCCATGATAAACATGGTAGGTACTTGTCCTAAAAATGTGATCTGTTCCCGTTCAATGATGTCTAATACCTTGGTCGGATGAAAATGATCCATGAATACCAATGTTGCACCAACGGCTACAGAAGGCATCGTTTGATTGGTGGTACCGCCAACATGATTCATCGGTTTATTCTGTAAGACGCGGTCCTCTGCTTGGTAACCAAACTCCCGAACCTGTGCCAGAATAGTACTAAGGATGCTCTTGTGAGTAAGGAGAGCAGCTTTCGGCACACCTGTGGAACCTGATGTAAATACAATTAGTACACCATCCTCTGGGTGCATCTCCGTCTTACGCTGTCTCAAAGCAGACTCCATGTCTGGACGCTCTGTGTGCAGCAATTGGTTTAGGGAACACATATTTTCAGGAACGTTATTGCCCATTACTACATATTTCTCAACAAAAGGCATCGCGTCAAATACTGATTTAAGAGATTCTGCAACGGGTTTATCTTTGGTCTTATCCAGCACAACCATCACTTTGGGGGATGTCAGGTTTATAAGGCGGACGAGTTCGGAAGGAGTATATAGAATGTTAAAACCTACCATGATGGCACCAATCCGTGCCGCCGCCATGTAAACACATAAATACTCCGGTCTTGTAGTCGAAATAACGCCGATGCGATCCCCACGTTGAACACCCAGTTCCAAAAATGCCCGCGCTAAATTCTCTATTTGACAGCTAAATTCGCGCCAGTTGATACGTTCCTCATTGAAGACAATTGCCTCCTTTTCAGGAAATCGTTGAGCTGTAGCTTCTACCAAATCGTCTAGAAAAATGGGTTGTTGTCTCATCATTCTTTAGCTTAAATCTCGTTAATCTGAGTGGTACTGACAGGCTATTATTTTATACGACTTGTCTATTGTGGTCTTGCCCATTTACGATCACTGCTTCATGTATAAGGTCTCTTGCAATCATCAAATAACGCGAACCTGTGGAGTCAAACGAAAGCATTAAACCCGGTCAATTCTCGCCCTATGATCAGCAACGTAATCTCGTTCGTTCCTTCATAAGTATACATAGCTTCTGCGTCTGTCCAGAGACGTGCGACATGGTTCTCAATTAGTAAACCATTTCCGCCCATAACTTCACGCGCCAGACGAGTAATCGTGCGGGCTTTGGCAGCGTTGTTGTACTTTGCCATTGCAATCATGGCGTCTGTAGCCTGATTAATCGCCATCAATTCTGCTAGTTGCAAGCAGATCAACTGCATCAAACTTAATTCGGTTGCCATTTCGACGAGCTTTTGCTGAACAAGTTGGAAGGCCGCAATCGGTCTACCGAACTGCTGGCGGGTTCTTGCACATTTGAGAGCATGTTCAAATGCGCCTTGTGCTGCACCCATTGCTTCCCAAGCTACTACATAGCGACCCTGTGTGAGCACATGTGCCACGTCGCGAAATGAATGCGCTTTCTCAAGGCGATTGTTTGCGGGAATCCGCACGTTGGTGAGCGTAATTTGTGCATTCGGGACCGCACGCTTCACCACTTTGCCTTTCAGATTTTCAATATGAACACCGGAAGTGGATGAAGGATCTTCAATGATAAAACCACCGAATTTGTTGTTCTCATCCCGCGCCCAGATGATGAGTATATCGGCAATAGCTGCATTACCAATCCAGCGTTTCGCACCATTTAGAAGATAGCTGTCGCCATCACGTTGGGCTCGAGTCTGTACATGGGCAGCGTCCGATCCCTGTTCTGGTTCGGTCAGTCCGAATGCACCAATTTTCTCTAACCGGGCCATTGATGGAAGCCATCGTTCCTTTTGCGATTCAGAGCCGAGCAGCCCAATTGACCCCATTGCCAGCCCAGAATGAATTGAATAAAAGGTTGTAATAGACCCATCTGCACGCGCCAGTTCACGGACAACCAGCCCTAATTCCATCTGGTCGAGGTTGGCGCTGCCATAACCCATGATAATACCGCCGATGATGGGAAGTTCAGACAGTGATAAGGCCATTTCACGCGGGAATTCGGCGCGTTCCCAGTAGTCGTTGATATAAGGAAGTACTCGATTTTCGGTCCATTGGCGAACTTGGTCGCGCAGGGCACGTTGTGCATCCGTCAACCGCGCCTCCAGACTCAAAAAATCAAGGGCATTAGGTGAGGAAGGTAAAAGACTGTCACCCATCACGATATTCCTCTCTATAGTCGCAAAATCGAAATCCGATCATTTGACTTTGTCGCCAAATCTCCTATACGATAACTTACTTGTGGTGAAAAAGTAACGGATGTCATTCGAGTGGTTATATTGTGAGGATTGTTCTCGCAATTTTCTCATTCAGATGATGGTATTTCGTTTTATGCCGATTACTGATTTTCAAGGAAAGGATTGTACCGCTTAAATATGCGCCTATTCACCAGCAATATTCCCTTCATCAATAGTATTAAGGCTTTATCTGTGAGATATTATGCACTACACACTGCCTCATTTCTCTAAAAAGCAAAAGCCGGAGTGTGGAAGTGCTTGCGAACTTGTCAAATCTTATCTTCAACGTCTGTAATTATAGTTTTGAGAGGTGGGCATGAAAGACGCGAGTTTTTCGCTTGCATCCTTACAGGGGCGTGTTGGTCAGGAAATCGGTGTGTCAGATTGGTTCACGGTTGAACAAAGCATGATCGATTCTTTTGCATCCTCTACCTTGGATGATCAGTGGATTCATATTGATGTGGAACGCGCTCGAAACGAAAGTATATTTGGTACTACTGTGGCGCATGGATTTTTAGTACTCTCACTCATACCATATCTGCGACGTAGCATCCTATTCATTCCCAATAATGTTGGTCAGGTCATCAACTATGGCGCAGACTATTTACGATTTCTGAATCCAGTCCATGCAGGTGTGCGCATCCGACTTAGAATAAGCTTATCGAAATTTGAGCCACGCGGAGAAGGAAGAGTGCTACTGAAGGCACGGAATACTGTGGAAATTGAAACTATAGCCACGCCGGCACTTATTGTCGATATGCTCACACTGATAATTTATGCCACTCAAGCTACAGGAACAGATTATAAGCTAGGGAGTTAACGATGATTAACCGGCGACCTATTACTAATCGGTTTGCAAAACTTTCCGCCTCGTGAGCGTTGAAATTGGCAACATGAAAAAATTGAGCCAATATACCAATATGGGCATCGTTGTTATGGTCAGTAAACGTTCTATAGCGACCTTAGTGGGTCATTCGTTTGTCGCGACGGCAACTAAAACCGATCTAAGCCGTAATCGTAGCTTCGTAAGTACAGTAGAAGAAGCCTTCGTCGTGATTTCTAAGAATCGAGCCCAACATAAAGTGACATTATAAAGCTTTCAGATTTCCGAAAACGGCATCAAATTGTCCCTTAGTGCTGGATAAACGCCGCATATTTCCCAGTGATATATGTCCTTCCATCGCCGCAAGCATAGTCATCTTTCTCTGGTTTTGACCAAAATGTCCATTTTTCCTCTAGCGCCCGAATGATGTAGCCTGCTGGATTCTTGCGGTCTTGGTCGTTTGTGTGCTGAATAACCTCAGCGACTCGTATGTGGCCATGTTTTTCGATGAGTTGCTTCGCTTTAAGGTATTCAACCCCGAAATTTCCGAGTGACACCAGAATTTCTTTTTTCTCTTCTCTTTCAGTGTCCACAACAGCAGCAGAATAGCTGTTGTGTTGTATAGACTGATAGTCGTTATGCTGTTTTGTTTGTGAGTCAGAGTCTGTTATAGATTGGGCGCTTTCAACCGAATGAATAGGCTCATTGTCGCCCAATGCATCGGTCTGGTTTGGCTCATTGAGTTGGTCTAAATCTACCCCATTTGATGGGCTAGATTGGCCTTCCTCATTGGGCGTTTCTGTCCACATCCACATTTTGATACGGAGTGGCATAATCTCCAAGAATTCACCCAGCTTCTGAATTAACTGATTTTCATCCAGTCGATAATGAACGGTTGGTGTGCCATTAGCTTTCATAATCGTCCGTTCAATGCCGATAGCCTCCAAAAACCCTTTACCATGTACGCGCTTAATCTGCGCTTGTGAGAGGTTGCATTCGGCGTTCCAGTCCCGCCATGATTTGTAAACCCAGCCACCTACTTTCTTTGATCGTGGGAACCAGTGCAGTAGACGAACAGCCATCAGACCGGCGTTTTGATCGCCGATGACTTTGGCGACGAGAGCTGAGACCGTCCGGATATCGGGACGATTGAGTTCACGAACCACATTTTGCAGGCGTGCAAGTAGATCCGGCTGGCGGTCAAGCGTGCCAGCTGCAGAATAGCCATTCATGAGTGCCTCCAAGCAAAGCTGAACGGAAGTCAGGTTCAAAAAACAGGACTGAAAGGTCGTTATTCAGTTGCAGGAGAGGGAGGACTGTGATACATTGGAGTTACCACACGCCAATGTATCAGTTTCATCCGTCACCCACCTGCACAGTTCGTTGGTGGGTTTTGTTTTCTAGGGCGGAGAATGGTTTCGAACTGACATAGTTACCTCCAAAAGGTTCACCAGGGTGAACCTTTTATTCATCCCCCAAATAACGTTCAACATCAGCTAGTAATTTCCGCAACGCTTGAAGACGTGCGCGAGCAAGGCCAGTATCGCCTTCCTGTCTGATAAGCGCACGAGCTATATCCTGTGGCGCTGCTGCTGATGTTGTGTGAGCAGCTTTGGCAATTTTGAGCGCAGGAGTAGGAATCTTATCCTGCTCATCACTATCTTCTTCATGCAAGTCACCTTCGCACAGTTCTTTGACTTGCTTGGCGGTCAAATTTAGATCGATAGTCTGCCTAACAACTTCAGCATGATACTCAGCAGATAGAACTACAACAGGACGCAAGCGGCGTTCATCAAGATTATGGCGATCCGCCAGTTCCATTGCCTCATCAGAGAGCCTCAGCAGATTTTTGATGTAGCTGAAATACCCTTTCTTTATGCCTCCCATAGCACTCAATATGGCTTCGGTGTATTCGCGCTTTCCTCTCAAATCAAGCTGAAGGGCTTGCCGATAAAAATCATTGGAAACTAATTGAGAAGAAATTTCATTCCCATGCACGGTCAGCAAAAGTAGAGCGGCCTGTCGTGCCATCGCTATCGCGGACAATCCAGCCCGGGCGGCGTTCTCTTTTGCCTGCCGAAACACAGATGACCGCTCGGAGGGGATGATGATGCAGGGGATCATCCCATCACCAACGTAGTTCGCGATGAAGTCACGCAGCAGCCAGGTCGCCCAGTAGCGGCGTTCGCCCGTTTCGATGCGAAACTGCTGCGTCACACCTTGTGACACATCCACAACAGTGAGTGGATTGACCTGCCCATCATCGCGTATAGTGACAGACAAATTGACCAGATCGCGCAAAAGCTGTTCTTCTGGCGAGAGATGTGCCGATAGATCTTCATCGCTTTCGTCATCAGGGTTAGGCAGCAGTTCCAGTACATTGTTGAAGGGCCTTCCACGCTGACGGGCGGCGACCTGTACTAACTGGACGAGTTCTCTGAGTGCTTGTGTCGGCGTAAGTCGGTTGTTGTGGAAAGCAAAATGAAGTTGTTCCGGCAGTACTCGCCGCGGTTGGATGGGATCGGGTCGCACCATCTCCAACAGAAGCCGTTCGACACGAATACTGTTATCCTCAAACTGCTGCGGACTGCCTAGCAGCATCTCTTCTGTTACGCCGCCCAGCAGTTCGTCAATCCGATGGGTTTGATTCTTGGGCGGCATCATGCACCACCTTTGGCGATGCGCTGCACCAACTTGGCAACGAATTGCGCGTAGGCTTTGCTGGCTGGGGCCTTCGGATCATAGCTGAACACGCTCAGGTGACTTTGATGGGCGTAAGACACAGCTTCATTGGCGGGGACGACGCCAAGCAGCAGTTTACCAAGAATACTGTGCCCTTTGAGTTCATCCAGCAAATGGTTGTGTCCTCGAACGCGGGTATTCATCTTGGTGACCAGAATGCCACTCACCCGTAAGTTCGGCTGTCGCCAACCTTCGCGGATGTCATTGATCTTGCCAATGACACTCATCAAACCAACCGTTTCTAAGTAACGGGGTTCAACCGGCACAATCGCATCACTGGCTGCAATCAGTCCCATCTCAGTCATCAGGGAAAACGATGGCCGCGTGTCTATGATGATTGCTGCATACCGGTTGGCAATTCTGCTCAGCGGTTCAGCCAGTCGATACGGGGCACCTGCAATGCCCATGAGTTCGCGCTCTGCGCCTTCCAGCATCGGCGAAGCGGGCAGGACGTGCAGATCCTCATCCCACGTCGACTGTACGATGCAATTGAGGAGCGTTTGGGCGGCATTTTGACGGTCGGCCATCAGCACCGTATACAGGCTGTTGTCCGCGCCATAATCTTTACTACCTGTCGTAACGAGGGTCGCATGTGCCTGACTATCTGTATCAATCAGCAGCACACGCGGGTTTGGAGCGCCTGCACGTCGGAGCATCCCGGCGATGCCGAATGCGGTATTGGTGGCGGATGTCGATTTCCCGACACCCCCTTTGTGGTTGGTGAATACGAAAACACGAGTCATTGCCATTTCCTCTTTCACTCGACAAACCGGATAAAAATCGCTGTGCTGGCAAAGACTGCGCGGAGGTGTGCTACACTGGCCCACGGGAGTCTTGCTGGCTACGGCAGCGAGCCTTCAAGGTGGTTAGGGGAGGTTCACTCTCCCCAATCACCGAAAAGCCAAATTCACAGTTGGTCAGAGAAACGCGCCAGTTGCGCGCGTTGAGGAAATGCGATACAGTGGAAAAAGTCAGTAGCGCTAGCCGAAGAAAGTTCGAATGTGTTCCTGCCTTCCCAGTTACAAGCGAAAAAACGCCTCGACATTGTGCCGGAGGCGTTTTTCTTTCCCACGCCAATGTTCGAATCCTATCTTCCCTAACTTGGAAATGATTAAATCTTAAGACAGAAACAATTCTACGTATCAATACTTAATCTTGAGCTGTTGTAATGCCCAACTTCATATTGAGTATAAATCTTTACTGGATAGATCATAATACTTTTACTTCTGTGGTAATTTTTGAGTCGCAGCGGGGTTACACACGGGAAAAAGCGACGTAAAAACAGGTCGCTTTTCAATTTTCGAACCTAAACAGGGTTCAAGATGCATTGGGTATGCAGACGGGAGAAATCCACTTTTTCTACAGCCAAATTGGAATTTTAGTCATTTACAATATCAAACAAATCATGCTTAAAGCATTTTTACTTACGCGGGGTTATTCCAGTCGTGTTAATGTATATCTTTATCAAAATTTGCCAGCGCATTTCCCTACCGCCGATTATCCCACCAACAAATGATCCCAGAGAAATGTTCGTCAGTAACCACAATATTACCTCACTGGCATGATTACTCGTATGTTACTCACCAATTACAGCGGTCGAAGCAATGAATTCTTGAACGGAATGCCAAGTCTTGGAGGCGAAGGCCATCTCTAGACAAAGACCCTCATTCCCCAAACTATAAACTAAATAGAATATTTACAAATTGCCAATTCCAACTATGGGAGGCTGCGATATTGAGTCATGTAGAGGTATATTTATGCTCCATTAAAGTGTAATCATCTATGAGAACTCGTTTATGAAGCGTGAGAAGCGATTCCGTCTTATTTTAGCCCTCCTTGATGAACAGGGGCGCGTGAATGTCGATGATTTAGCCATTCATTTCAACGTATCCCCTGAAACGATTCGTCGTGACCTCTCAACCATGTCTGAGCAGGGATTATTGCGAAAAGTTTATGGTGGTGCGGTGAAGTTTCAGTCTGCTCAAGAGAATTCATTCACGTTACGTACACAACAATATGCCGAGCAAAAAACATCAATTGCTCAGTATGCTGTTCGTTTTGTGAACGCTGGTGATAGTTTGTTTCTCAACTCGGGTACAACCACAACCATCTTTGCACGAGAATTGGCAAAGCGGATTGACAATCTGTTTGTAATCACCAACTCTCCCCAAATTGCCCATGAATTTTGGAATGACGGTCAAACCAATCATAAAATTTATTTACTCGGTGGATACTATAACGGCGCTGAGGTCGAAATATTGGGAACAAGTGTCATCACTGCAATACAGCAATTTCGGACTGACCATGTATTTCTGACAGTGGGTGCAGTGAATGCCTCTCAAGGATTTATGGATTATCGCATCGAGACAGCCGAAATGAATAGGATGATGGTGCAGCAAGCAAGGCGCACGACGGTACTTATTGATAGTAGTAAGCTCGACCAGACAGCGCTGGTGTCCGCTTTTGCACTCGATACAGTTGATCGTGTTATTACTGATATTCCCCTATCTGATGCTCTAGCCAACGCCTTCAATAAAGCTGATATACAAGTACATGTTGCTGAGAATTCTGCCTAATCGTTTTAGCCGTTATCATTATCGACCTTACCTTATTTTTCCAATCAGCCTCGCCCAAACTGCCTAATCGGTCATTATTAACTAAAATAAATGACTATTCGGGCATTTCTTGACCTCGACTTAAATATACATTAATACACACTTGCTATAAACCATCTCGTCAGGGAGAAGGAAGATTGATCCCTTTTCTTCCTTACTATGCGCCTATTACGCATTGAATTTTTAAGGAGTATCGACGCAATGGTTTATCGTTCCGCACGAATAATGTTCTGTTTACTATTGGTTACTCTAATTGGGGTCGTTCCTTCATTTGCACAAAACACCACGACTTATAGCGAAGCGCCGATGTTGACCGAGGAAGTCAATGCGGGCAAAATTCCCGCACTCGCTGACCGTTTGCCAGAACATCCGCTGGTTGTTGAACCAATGCAGTTGGGAGAATATGGTGGCACATGGCGGCGACTGATGACCGGAGTCGGTGATGACGGTAACCTTGAACGTACTGCCAGTTATGAAGGCTTAGTTCGTTGGGATACCCAATACGACAAGGTTATTCCCAATGTTGCTGAAAGCTGGGATGTCAGTGCCGATGGCAAAGAATTCACCTTCCACCTACGCTCCGGCATGAAATGGTCAGATGGTGAAGCCTTCAGCGCCGACGATATTAAGTTCTGGTACGATGATGTGGCGAACAACGCCGACATCAATCCCAGTGGTATGGACTTCCTGATCGTCGACGGTAAGACTGCCGATTTTGCGGTTATTGATCCTTACACTGTCAAGTTCACTTTCTCGCAGCCTGCCGGATTATTCCTGCCTCAATTGGCTGCACAATGGGGTGTGCAAACCGTCTATTATGCACGTCACTACTTTGAAAAATTCCACCCGAAATACAATCCGAGTGTAGCAGCAGATGCTAAAGCTGCTGGTTTTGATAGCTGGGTGACTTACTTCCAAAATCATGGTGGCGATCACTATAATCCTTCTCGCTGGGCACCCGGTGTTCCGACCCTCGATCCGTGGATGGCACAAAACGCATTACAGAGTGATACCACACAGCTCGTGCTGGTACGCAATCCTTACTACTGGAAGGTTGATCCTCAAGGTCGCCAATATCCTTACATTGATAGCATCACCTATGATGTCGTGCCTGAAGTCCAGAATATGGTTCTGCGTGCCGCCAACGGTGAAGCGGACATGCAAGATCGCCATATCAATTCACTCGATAATAAGGCATTTTTTGTCGATAACGAGGAAAAGGGTGATTATCACTTAATCGAAGAAACCTCGACCGATAGCAACAGCAGCGTTCTCCAGTTGAATCTGACATCTAAGAATCCGGCGCTGCGGACCATATTCCAGAACCGTGATTTCCGCGTTGCGTTATCGTATGCCATCAATCGCCAAGAAATGATTGATACCCTGTATTTCGGCACAACGACTCCGGCACAACCTGCGCCGTTGCCGGGCACCGCACTTTACAATGAAAAGTTAGCAACTCAGTACACCGAATATGATGTAGATAAAGCAAATTCGACGCTAGATGCAGCTGGCTTCGATAAGAAGAACGCCGATGGTATCCGCTTAGATGCCGATGGCAATCCGATCAGCTTTGTTATGGTGTTCAGCGAATTCCCGTCTAATGCAGCGCAGGTGATGGAATTTGTTCAGCGTTATTGGCGTGCGGTCGGCATTGATATGCAACCCCGGCAGATGCCCCGTGAAGCCTTTGATGAAATGGTTTACGCCAACGGTCATGACGCGGCGTTGTGGGGCGGTGAAGGTGGATTGCGCCCGATTGGTCGCCCACACAACTTCATGCCTAATGACAACAATGCTTGGTTTGCTTCGGCGTGGGGTATTTGGTCAGAATCCGCCAAAGACCCGAATGCCGAGAAACCTACCAGTGAAAGTGCGTTGCGCCAAATCGAACTCTACAATCAAATCAAGCAAACACCTGACCAAAATGAACAAGAAAAGCTCATGAAGGAAATCTTGGACATTGCAGCCGATGAATTTTGGAATATGGGTATCAGCACCCCTCAAGCCTCTTTCGGAATTGTGAAGAATAACTTCTTCAATGTTCCTGACAAGATGCCATCTGCCTGGGAATGGCCGACACCGGCACCTGCTAATCCCTTCACGTTCTTCTTCAAGAATTCGTAAAAGTTAGTTTCGAGTCCGAATATAGCCACAGCGTAAGTTATCAGTACGCTGTGGCTATCCTCTTTTGGAGCAATATTTTGGGTGCATATGTGCTTCGCCGTGTACTTGCCTCATTGATGACGTTGATTGCCCTGTCCATCGTGACTTACATTATCATCGACCTGCCGCCGGGCGATTATGTGACCACTTATGTCTCTGAACTGCGTCACCGGGGCGATCAAAATATTGATCAAACCACCATTTATGCTCTGCGTGAACGCTATGGATTTGATGAACCGATTTTCATCCGTTATGGCAAATGGATTCTCAATTTGCTTCATGGGGATTGGGGACGTTCGTTCCTCTATAACCAGCCTGTCACTGAACTCATCGGTGAGCGGGTGCTGCTCACCATATTGGTTTCAGGGATCACATTACTCGTATCGTGGGGTATCGCCTTCCCGATTGGCATTTATTCTGCTCTTAAACCTTATTCCATCGGCGATTACATTTTCACCTTCATCGGTTTTATTGGTTTAGCCGTTCCCGGTTTCCTTCTCACCCTCATCGTAATGTATATTGCTTTTCGCTATTTTGGGATCACCATTGGTGGACTTTTTTCGCCTGAATATATTAATGCCCCTTGGAGCGTTGGTCGGGCTTTAGATCTCTTACAAAATATAGGGATACCCGTTTTTATCCTCGGTTTGGGGGGCAGTGCGGAACTCATTCGGGTGCTGCGAGCCAATTTATTGGATGAACTCCATAAACCGTATGTCACGACCGCACGAGCCAAAGGCTTACATGAAGCGGGCATGATTTTAAGACATCCGCTGCGGGTCGCGCTCAATCCCTTTCTGAGTACAGCCGGTTGGATATTGCCCGAATTGGTTTCGGGATCCGTCATTGTCGCCTCGATACTCGGACTGCCTCTAATCGGCCCTTTGCTGTTACAGGCATTGAGATCGCAGGATATGTATCTGGCGGGGGCATTGATCTTGCTGCTGGGCATGTTAACCATCATCGGCACGTTTCTTTCCGACCTTTTATTAGCGTGGGTTGATCCTCGTGTCCGCATCTAAATTTCTCAAACAACAGGCTGTTCAATCAGCGCCTACTCACCAATCGATACCTGAATTTCCATCGCCACTGTCGCAACGACAGTTGGTGTGGCGACGATTCTGCCGTCATCGGTTGGCGCTGGTCAGCCTTGTTTTCCTCATCCCGTTGGTTGTTGCCACATTATTTGTCGAGTTCATTGCGCCTTTTCCTGCCGACAAATCAAGCAGTATTTATGTCTATGCACCGCCGCAAACACTGAATTTTACGATGACCGATGAAACTGGTAGCTTTCATCCCGGTCTTTATGTCAACGGTTATCACTCTGAAGTCGACACAAAAGCAATGCGACGGATATTCACGATTGATCCATCCCAGCAGATTTCGGTCGGTTTCCTCGTGCGGGGCGAACCTTATCAGATGCTTGGATTCATTAAGTCTGATATTCATTTATTTGGCCCACTCGATTCGACGCAACCGATGTACCTATTTGGTGGGGATCGATTAGGACGAGATGTGTTAAGCCGCGTCATTTATGGCGCGCGTATTTCGCTTTCCATTGGATTGGTCGGTGTCGCCGTAAGTTTACTCATCGGTATCATTTTAGGTGGATTATCAGGCTATTATGGCGGTTGGCTCGACAGCCTTATTCAACGAACGATTGATTTCACCCGCTCTCTGCCAACCATCCCACTTTGGCTTGGGCTGGCGGCTGCCTTACCGTTAAGCTGGTCACCGATACAGGTGTATTTTGTCATCAGTTTTATCCTCTCGCTGGTGGGTTGGACTTCACTCGCCCGTGTGGTGCGAGGACGCTTCCTTGCCATCCGGCGGGAAGATTATGTACTGGCTGCCCACGCGATGGGTTCGCGTCCATGGCGCATCATGGTGTTTCATATGCTGCCGAGCATGTACAGCCATATCATCGCGGCTATCACGCTGGCGATACCCAACATGATTTTGGCTGAGACAGCGCTCAGTTTTCTAGGATTGGGACTTCGCCCTCCAGTTGTCAGTTGGGGCGTTTTGTTACAGGATGCGCAAAGCCTGCGTGTGATTTCAACTGCCCCTTGGATGCTCACACCCGCTATCGCCATTGTACTAACTGTTTTAGCCCTCAACTTTGTCGGTGATGGCTTGCGCGACGCTGCCGATCCTTACCGATAAGCCACATTTCAAAGGAGAAAGTATTGTGTCTAGAGTTCCATTCGTGGTTGCCCATCGCGGTGTCTCGGCGTTTTATCCCGAAAACACACGCGCCTCGTTTCAGGCAGCCATTGACTTGAAAGTGGATTGGATTGAACTGGATGTGGTGACAACCGCAGACAATATTATTATCGTCAGTCATGATACGACCGCTGACCGCTGCACCAATGGATCAGGGTTATTCCATGAAATGACTTGGGAACAAGTGCAAAAGCTCGACGCAGGTATTGGCTTTGATGCGCGTTTTTCTGGCGAACGCATTCCCACGCTTGAGGATGTGATTACGATGCTGGAAGAAACTTCTATTCGGCTGTGCGTCGAAATTAAGGGACGTACACCTGATGAGAATTTGACCACTGCGCGAACAACGGTGGCATTGTTACAAGCGCGAAATTTTATCCATCGCACTTCGATTTCATCATTTGAGCCGGGCTGTTTACGGGCAATACGTGAATGGGAACCGCGCATCGCCGTTAACCTTGATCCCACGCCACAAGATGGCTCTTTAAGTCCAGATGAATTGTGCGAGCAATGTTTGAGTAGTGGTGCTAACTTTATGAGCCACACCTATGAACACTTAACCCCAGCCCATATTGATGCGGCTCGCGCACATGGTTTAGCGTTATGGGCATGGACAGTGAATGATGCTGAAGCGATGCGGCGGATGATTGCGTTAGACGTTGAAGCAATTCTTTCTGATGACCCCGCAAAAGTACAAGAAACCATCAACGCAACCATGCCGCAATCCATGATCTAGGTTCACATATTCTGCAATCTGATTTTCCACGAAGGATAGGAAATGCATTTACATTACAGTGACGAATTAACAGAGATAAACGTCAAACAGCATATTTATTATCCCTTTGAAATGCCCAAAGACGCGACGCGTCTTTCAGTTGAGTTTGATTATTCTCCTAAACATTTTGAAGGTGTTCAGGGTAATAACAATATTGGCGTAAGTTTGTTCGACCCGCAGGGCGCACGCGGCGCGGCACATGCCCGCTCGAATAATAATTTTACGGTCAGCACAATCGACGCAACACCGGGATTTATAGCCGGTACACTGCAAGTGGGAACATGGTCAGTTATATTGGACACCCACATGATTATGCCGAATGCTCCGGTTCACTTTGAATTGGATATTAAGGTAACAACCGATCCCGTAATCGGCAGTGCTGTGGTCTATCAAAGTGGCTCGACCGCACCACGCGGAAAAGGTTGGTATCGTGGTGATTTGCATGGTCACACCATTCACTCGGATGGTCATTGGGATGTATCGGATTTCGTGCAATACGCGCGCGATTACAAATTAGATTTTGTTACCTTGACCGATCACAATACGATTTCGGGCTTGGTACAGCATGACAGTTACTCGGCAGATGACTTGCTCACAATGGGTGGGGTTGAACTCACCACCTATCACGGACATTGTCTTGCATTGGGTACACGAGAATGGATGGAATGGCGTGTGCGTGACGGATTGACGATGACCGATATTGCAAAAGCCGTGATGGATGCCGGAGCGTTTTACATCATCGCCCACCCTATGAGCGAAGGCGATCCGGGTTGCACGGGCTGTGATTGGCAGTATGTTGATATGATGCCGGGAATCGCACGGGCGGTTGAGATCTGGAATTCCCCGTGGGATAGCAACAGTAACAATAACGATGCGGTACATCTCTGGTACAGTTGGTTGAACCAAGGCCATCGCTTGGTGGCAACGGCTGGAACCGATATACATGGTCCTGCACAGCCTGACGAGAAGTTGGGTTTTAATGTCGTCTATGCCGAGGCATTGAGTGAAGCACCTATTCTTAACGCCATTGGTCAGGGGCATTTGTATGTCAGCGGTGGGCCAACGCTCGAATTAAGCGGTAAGAGTACGTCCGGCAAAATGGCAATGATGGGTGATTCTCTGCCGGTAGAAGATACAGACATCCATGTTCAATGGTCAGGCTGCAACGACAGTGAAAATTTACGTCTGGTAGCCGATGGAAAAGTGATCGAAGAAAAGCTAGTTGAACCGCACGGCGAGGCGCATTGGAATATCGCTGCCGCGAAATATAGTTGGTGTGTTGTCGAAATTCGAGATGGAGCCGGCAATTTACGCGCACTCACCAACCCCATTTATTGGTGCGCAGCTTGAGCTTCACGCGCCACTACAGTTATATGACTCAAGGCACAAGTCAACGTATGTGTGCTGTCTAGCAGGTTAAAGCGCTGGCTGCCACCTACGTTGATGCGAATAGGAACATCAGCTAACTTTGCCTCGACACTGACACTTCCGCCTGTCAAGGTTGTGCGTACCATTTCTACGGTGACGACATTTTTATAGAGAGATGCTGTTTGCGAGTCAAGCACATCAATATCATCAGCACGAACACAAGCCCATACTGGCTGCCTTAGAGTCAAAGCAAATCGCGGCGTAATCACGTTCAAGCGCAAATCGGTTCCATCCAGTTGAAGCTGTGTGTGAGCGCCGTTATTCACAACCGTACAGGGCAATAAGTTGTTTGTGCCTATAAAGTTGGCGCTGAAAACGGTCTGCGGGTTGCGGTAAATATCCAGCGGCGCACCCTGTTGCACGATCTCACCCTCATTCATCAACACTAGATTATCGGCGACCGTTAGTGCTTCTGATTGGTCATGCGTAACGAGCAATGTCGTGCAGCGCGTCTGACGATGGATTTCAGCGATTTCGGTCAACAATTCTTCACGCAGTTTGGCATCTAAGGCACTTAGCGGTTCGTCCAGAAGTAAAAGATCAGGCTTCGGCGCTAACGCCCGTGCAATCACAACACGCTGCGCTTGACCACCCGAAAGCTGCTGATAAGTGCGATTTTCCATTTCGGAGAGGCGTACCAAACGCAGCATTTCACGTACTCTAGCCGGAATATCAGCTTTCGCCCATCCCCGTAATTTGAGTCCCCAAGCGATGTTATTAAAAACCGTCATATGTGGGAACATTGATGGGCGCTGGAAAACCATGCCCAAGTTGCGACGGAAAGGTTCGAGACGTGTCACATCCTGATCGCCAATGAAAATCTGCCCTTCGTCAGGCATGAGCAAACCAGCGACACAGCGAAGCAGCGTGGTTTTGCCACATCCAGAAGGGCCAAGAATAGCGGTGAACGAACCGTCTGGAATTTCGAGGTCGAGCTGCTTTAGCGCTGTGAAATTGCCATAGCGTTTGATGAGTTGTGCGATATTAACTTGAGCCATAAGGTTAGACGAATAACCCCCGAAATTGTTTACGAAAGACAAAGTACAGCGTTTGCACAACACCGATGATGACCGCTTCCATCACCAATACCTGTACGGCAACCGACGGTGTAAAACCTAACTTGCCAATGTCGCGGTAGACAAAGATGGCCACAGTGGGTTCTTGGGATCCCAAAATGAAGGGCGCGGTAAATGCCATCGCAGCGGCGGTAAATGCAATCATGGTGGCGGTGATAAGGCCGGGGCCAATAAGCGGTAGGGTGATACGGATAAAAGTATGTATGGGTCGCGCACCCATGACGAGCGCGGCTTCTTCATAAACGGGATCAGTCGTGGAAATCGAGGCTTGCAAGGCACGGACGACCAGCGGAATCGCGCTCATCGCCGTACCGAGTACCACGATAGGAAACGCACCGCGTAAGTTCGGAAAAAAGATGGCGACATAAGTACCAATAGCCGAAACATAGGTGACACCGGGGAAGATGGTCGGTACGAAAATCAGCACGGAGAGCAAGCTGCGTCCGCGAAAACGCCGCCGTTCCATAGCATATGCGGCTGGCAAACACAAAAACAAAAGTAAGATCGTTACCCAGAAGGCCAATTGCAAACTGAAACGCAGCGAGATGAGGTAACTCGGCCAGACGACTTGGCTAAAAGCATTGAACGAGAAATTTTTAGGCGGGAAGTTGATGTCCGTCGTGAAGGAACTGAGCAGCATTTGTATTGCAGGCCAAATCAAAATACAGGCCAATGCAAAAGCTAAGGTGTTCAAGCCAATGAGTACGGGGCGCGGCAGCTTCACGACTTCTCTCCCTCTTCTTGGGTTCGCAAGTAGAGATACATCAAGATGGCACAGATGCCAGTTAAGATAACTCCTAGAGCCGAAGCCATCGGATAATTAAAGAAGGGATTGACCTCACGCTGGATTTTAGTTGATAACCAATTGTTGTTCGGCCCGACCAGAATAAGGGGCAATGTATAGACACCGACTGCGCCAGAAATGCTCAGGAGCAGTGTCCCCATAATGCCCTTTTTTGCCATCGGGACGGTGATTTGCCAAAAGGTCTGGAACCAATTTGCGCCCATCGTTTGCGCGGCTTCTTCATACATGACATCCACACCGGCAATTGCGCCGCGAATGAGGAGTACCGATAAGGTTGGTAATGACATCCACAGAATAACGGCTGCCGGATTTCGTACCAGTTGCAATGGTGCTTTAATCAATCCTAGGGTCATGAGCAACCAGTTCAAGGGGCCTTGCGGGGTAAGCGCATAAGCGAGTGCATAAAGCGTAAATATTTCACCAAAAATGGGCAGCAAAAACGAAAGTTCAATAAATGAGCGTCCAAATGTGTTGTAGCGCGCGAGAAAATAGGCCACGGGTAACGCCAGACTCAGCGAAACGACCGAAGTAAAGATCGCTACGCCCAATGTCCATGTGAGGCTATTAATGTATTCGGCTTCACTGACGGCACGGGCGAAATTGACCAGTGTGAAATCTGGAACAGGCATCCAGAGGACACCCTTGTACAAAATACGCGAATAGAACGCGAAGGCCAGCTGATAGCTCACGGGAATGGCAAATACAATCGCCATATAAATCAACAAAGGCGCGAGTAAAAATACTGTCGCCCGATTCTGCTGCCAGAATCGGACAACATTCTGAGCAAAGAGACGAGCACGAGGGATGATAGATGATCCCCCGGTGCCGCTAAACATGACATCAGCCATAGGAATTCGTTAACCAGCCGAAATACGGTCATAAGCACGCGAAATGGTTTCAGCGTTCGGAATATACCAATCCCAATCGACGGTAATAATCAATTTACCGGGATCTTCCGCGTAGTACGGTTTCGCCCAATCCGGCATGGCGACACGATGTTCTGGTGAGACACCACCACAGTACACGACCAAATACTTGTCTTCGGTAATGTTCCAGTGGTTGACCGCTTCTGCATCTGGTGTTTCTTTGTACCAACCAGCATGTTGAAATTCGGTGCTGAGGAACCAGTTGATGAGAATACGGGCTGCAACAGGATGGGCTGCGCCAGCAACGGCACTTAATGTTTCACGGTCAGCAACGATGCCCGATATGGGATAGAAAGGAGCCAGCACATCATCACGCTTGTTCCAATCGGTCGCCAGCAATTCACGGGTGTAGCTGCCCCAAAGGCCACCCCACCACGCTTCGCCCGATTGCAGGCTTAAGCGCATGGTAGGATCATTGCCCATATCACCATACTTGAAGATTTGCTTCTCCATGTTAGCTTTCCACCACTCGAAACCTGCTTCCCAAGTGGCAATATTCCACAAATCACCCGTGACAATATTCTGTTTAACAAGCGAATTCAGCAAGCCGAGGAATACAAAATGACCACGAGAGTCGTTGCTCAGAGAGTAGCTAATGCCCTTTGCAGCCATTTCCAGGCGTGCTAAATCTGTCCAATCTTTGAAGTCAGCAGCATTGACCTTATCTTTGCGAATGAGAGACTGAAGCCACTCATAACCTTGATAAACGAGGCCGTAGGTGCTGCTGCCATTGACTGCTTTTTCACCAGTGAAAACATAGGGCTTTTCAACCGTCGGAACGTTGGTCAGCAGAGGCTTGTACTGATCTTGGTCAATCGGTTCATTCCACTCCAAGGCCATAATGCGAGAGAAATACTCTTCTTCTTTATCAATGACATCGATGCCAAGTTCACTGATCTTACGGTTCGCTAATGGCAGTTCGGTCATAAAGCTGGTGAAGTCGCCATCTGCGTATTCCAACTTGACAGCTACACCATATAAATCTTCGGTATATTTGGCGAACTGGTCAACGAAAACCGTTTCCCGCAAGCCAGAAAAACCCCATGTATGGATTTTGACAGTCGCACCCTCAGCTTTGAGCGCTTCACCAACTTTTGCAGGATCGCTCAAATCCAAATCACCCACTTGGCGAACGAAAGCTGGCACAGCAAAGTTCGAAGCCAATGCCTTGCTTGCTAAACCGCTGGCTACAACACCAGTGCCGGTCGCACCGACAATACGTAGAAAATCACGACGGCTAAGATTCTTTTTAAACACGTCTGTCTCCCGTTAATCAAACCAATATTGGTACGAAGAGGTCTAATTTCACCTGTTCTTAGGAGAATATGACGCATATAAATTAATCCCAATTGTATATTTGACGATATTCTGATTAAGTCATATGTCTGGTTCATTAACCCCGATTTATGCTCAATACCCTATTCGATTATGTGAACCAAAAAGGATTCGTCCACGCTTTGCGCTGGGCATCATCCCGCACCAAGACACGGACATATGGACTGCGCCAATTCTTAAGACTGAATTCTGCTTCGGTGATTCCCAACTCGCCAATACTCGCATATTCGGTGGGGCTTCCCATAATAAATACACGCGAGGCCGGTGTGCATCGAATAGATATGTGATCGCCCGGCACAATTTCGACGTGGGCAATTTGTGGCCCGGTGCTTGAGTAAAAATCACCCTCTTTCAAAGCCGTTAATAAAGATTCAGGTGAAAGGTCGGGGCTTTTGACATGTACCCAGCCGGTCAAGCGTTCGCGTGAGTTGGTAATGAAATGGGCATCATCAGTGGCGCAGACGTTCAGCCGTTTGCCTCGCGCAAGTGCGTAATCCAGCATAAAACTACTTTCCGCACAATCATTATCGTCACTGGCGCTGGCATTAAAGATTTCTAAAGCGTGGATGTCCCCTAGCGAGTATAAATCGGCTTCAGTCATCATGAACCAATGGGGGTGTGCCGCCGCAACAAACGCCCCTGCTTGTAACGCGCGTTGCGCCAATTCTGGCCCGGTCTCATCAGGGCCGGTATGAGCGAAATCCAAAGGCAAACCAACCGCGAGTATATGCCAAGTGTGACCGAGTTCCATGGCATGTTTCGCTGTATGGATTTCTGCACCAATAATGGTCGTAAAGTTTTCTGTGCGAAAAGGACGCGTGTCACTCACGGGCCAATTGGCATTTTCCACAAAATGATCGGTCAGGGCGAGGAAGTCATATCCAGCTTCGCGATAGGTACGGCAAACTACTTCTGGAGAACGTCGACCATCCGAGTTTGTTGAATGGGTATGCAAATTACCGCGCCAGAAACGACCCGGTTTGTCAAAGGGATTATTCATATTGATGTCACCTTTTATGAATAGAGGAAAATAGATGCGCTTGGATTGTGGAATACGTAAATTAAGTTCTATTTAAGGTCCAGCAAACTTTTATAGGCAGATTAATTTTAAGTACGAGAATAATTCACATGAAATCTACAATGATCAGTCTTTGCGCTGCTTGGGATCAAATACTTTTTGGAGTCCATTGCCAAGCAAATTCACGCCGAGGGATAAAAGTGCAATTGCCAAGCCCGGGAAAAGTGAAACCCACGGTAAAACAGCCAGAAATCGCCGCCCCAAACTGAGCATATTGCCCCAACTTGGTATCGAAGGCGGCACACTCAGTCCTACAAAACTCAACCCCGCTTCATAGAAAATCATGGCCGACATCTCAAATGTTGCCAGCACAGTCACCAAGCCGATTAAATTAGGCAGTACATGCTCTAGTAATATGTGGTTAGTTCGTCCACCGATGCTGTGTGCCGCAAGAATATAGTCCGTTTGTTTGATACGCATCACCTCACCCCGTACCAAACGTATAAAAATGGGAGCATCGGTAATGCCGAAGATCAAAATGACGTTTAATAAACTGCGACCAAAGATGGTTGCAATCACCAGCACCAGCACCAAATACGGAATGGACAATAGCAAATTCACACCAGCAGAAATGAGGCGATCTACCCATCCACCTAAATAACCGGCCAACATCCCTAGCGTAATTCCGATACTTGTTGCCAGCAGAACTCCAAAAAATCCGACCGAGATCGAAACTCGTGCGCCATAAACAATACGGCTAAAAATATCTTGTCCAAGTTGATCGGTGCCTAATAAATGAGCCGACGTACCGCCCGTATACCATGCTGGAGGTTTCCGCGCACTGGAAAGCTCACCTTGTTGGATAGAATATGGCGCAATCTGGTCAGCAAATACAGCCGTTAACACCAACACGACCAAAATCACGATACCCAAGCAGGTACCCCAATTCCGCCAAAGCAAAGCCCAAAATGATGATTGGTGGGAATTTTCTTTCATAGTAGAAACCGGAAGTATGGGAGAAGATTGTATACTTTGCATATCAATGCAACCGCAAACGGGGATCAAGCCAACCATATGCCACATTGGTCAGTAAATTCATCCCAATAGCGAACAGGGCAATAAATAGCGTGATGGCCTGCACCAGCGGAAAATCATTGTTCCCAATCGCTTCTTGCAAGAGCGTGCCGAGACCAGGCCAAGCAAAAATAGTCTCAATAAATACAGAACCCCCTAGCAAGTAGGTAAAGCTGATTCCAATGATACTTACAAGCGGGATAGCCGCATTACGGAGTACATGTTTAAATGCGATTGTCCGTGGATGCAACCCTTTTGCGCGAGCGGTCTGTACGTAATTTTCTGAACGCACTTCCAGCACACTTGAACGCGTCAGACGCACGAGCTGGCCTATAGTATTGAAGCTCATCGCAAACGCTGGCAGCACCAATGATCGCCAACTATCTCGTCCGAATGAGGGAAGCAATCGGAGTTGCACCGCGAAAACAACAATCAAAAGTAGCGCAAGCCAATAACTGGGGATGACCTGTCCCGCTAAGCCAACGACCGTTGCCACTTTATCGCTTAGTCCACCGGGATACATCCACGCGGCCACCCCCAAAGGTATAGCAATCACCAACGCCATGAGTAGAGATGTGGTTGCTAATTCGAGTGTGGCGGGCAACCGTTGCGAAATCAAATCGAGATTGGGTGTTCGCTGGCTGAGCGAATTCCCCAAATTACCTTGAACGGTATTGAGCATATAGCTGACAAACTGTTCAGAGAGTGGACGGTCTAAACCGAGGCTCTGCCTCAAACGATCTCGTTCGGCCTCGGTTGCAGATCGGGAAGCCATGAGGTTAACGGGATCACCCGTTAAATGAACACTAAAAAATACCAGAACGAGGACTGCAAGAATCAGCAGGAGTGATTCAAGGCAGTGCGAAAAAATATACCGCACCATAAATCAGGGTTCCTTATGTGTAGTGGGATTGTTTTAGCCCACCACACAGGTATCACATCATCTTGTACGACGAAAGTGCTTAGTTTGAAATACTGATATCGGACAGATTGATCAGTTCGGTCGAAGTGGGACTGTAGCCTTCAACCTTTGAATTAACCCCTTCGAAAATCATCTGTGTATAAAGATAGATGAAGGGAGGGTTGTCATACATATACTTCTGAAGTTCTGTATAGAGTTTGGCACGCGCATCACGGTCAAATGTAGCCGCGAGTGTAGTGATTTGGTCGCTCAGTTTGGTATCAACCCATGTATTGTAAAATCCGGTTGGGTCTAGCGCACCTTGCAAACGATCTAGCGCTTCACCAGAACCGCTTGCCCAGCCGTCAACATACAGCGGTCCAACCGAGCCGTAGGCCTTCTCACTCCAGTAACTGCTGCTCGTCTTAAATTCGACTGTTGCATCGACCCCGACTGCGCTTAAATCGCGTTGGATAGCGAGGCAGACGTCATTGATATTTAAATAGGCATCGGTCGGGCAGCCCATGCTGATTGAGAAACCTTTTTCATAACCCGCCTCGGCTAAGAGTGTCTTGGCTTTTTCGGGATCATAGGGATAGGGCTGGATAGCGTTATCATAACCGAGATCACTATTCAAGATAAAACCACTTACAAGGCTCGCGCCGCCATTAAAAATGGCATCGATAATCCCCTGACGATTGACCGCGTAGTTGAGCGCCTGACGCACCTTCGGATTTTCGAGTGGCGTGCCTGCACCATTTCCAATATTCTTGAAACCAACATAGTACAGGCTATCGTTCTGATACGAAATCACTTTAACGTTCGAAACACCCGTTAATGTTGATACATCATCGGCGCTCAAACGGTTTGCAATGTCGATTTCGCCTGTCTGAATGGCTGCCAAGCGAGTAGATGAATCCGGAATAATACGGAAGGTCACACGGGCGAGTTTGGGGTATCCCTTGCGCCAATAATCAGGATTGGCTTCCATAACAATACGATCCCCTAGAATGCGTTCAACAAGGCGGAATGGGCCGGAACCAATCGGTTTCTTGGCAAATTCATCAATACCAACTTTACGCATGTACTCCGGCGCGACAATCGCCCAGCGGCGTAACTTGCTCAGAAATAGTACTTCCGGCTTTTCAATTGAGATTTTGACCGTGTAATCATCGACTGCTTCGACATTTGTCGCAATCGTAAAAAGTTGAGGATACAAGTTGCTGGGGTCTTTGCCTGTAAGCCATGTTTCGACAACGGCATCAGCGGTGAATTTTTCCCCATTTTGGAAGGTTACATCTTTACGCAGCTTGAGCGTGTACTGCTTACCATCTTCAGAACGTTCCCAGCTTTCCGCGAGTTGAGGAACGATTTCTTGCTGTTCATTAGAACCAACTAATGTGTCATACAGGGGCAATGTAGCATTATAAGCCGCTGTATCTGCCGCTCGTGGTAAAAAAAGCGAGGTGGGGTCATTCGCAAGTGAAATGACGATTTCCCCACTTGGTGCGCTGTCTTGTGCAACCACGGCGGTTGTCATCGAAAGAAGAGCCATAACAATCAATAACATTTTCCGCATGATTCGTGCTTCCTTAGAGACTACGACGAATTAAAATGGCAAGTGAATGATCTAAAAATCATCAACAGGTATATGGAAAAGTGACCAGTCCGTTAGTGTTTTACAAGCTGGTTACAAACTTTTTCATCCGCGCGGGGTCGTAGGTCATGATGCCATCCATACCCCAGTCAATCAGCTGTTTAGCCCGTTTTTCTTTATCAGTGGACCACATCAATACTTTTAGTCCCGCTTCGTGTGCCGCCGCAACCAGCTGCGGGGTAATTTCCGAATTGAGAGGATGAATAGAATAAGCACCTGCTTGGCGTGCCGTTTCAATGATTTGGTGCCAATCTTCTTCAAGATACAGATAGCCAATCTTGATGTCGGGATCAATCGCGTGAATGCGATTGAGGACTTCATGGTTAAAGGATGAAATAACATCATCACGCCTGTTTTTGACTGCTGCTACGACCTGTTCTTCAAGACCCAGTACCTTAACTTCGATGTTAAGCGGTATGGGCAGCGCAATAATCTCATCCAGTGTCGGAATGCATTCGTCTGTGTCATCAATACGCAACGCTCGCAGTTCCTCTAATGTTTTATCAGCAACATTACCGATGCCATCGGTCATACGGTATAAGGTGTTGTCATGAAAAACGACCGGTACGCCATCTTTGCTGATTTGCAGATCGACCTCGATCATATCCGCACCGACTTCAATCGCGCGTTTGAAGCCGGACATTGTATTTTCTGGAAACTCATATGTGCCAGTGTGTGCGATGATCTCAACATGGTTAACGCTTGATTCTGTCATGTATGCTCCTGCTCAAAGAAGTCGACTTAGCACAACTTATGACTGCTGTGTCGAGATTTAGATAATGTTGATTTGATAGATGGTTTCAAACCGCAATTTGAGGAGCATAACGAGGATATGTTCAAGAGTTTTGAAATTCAGATTAAATCTACGAACTATTTGTTGGCTTAGAAGTTAATAATCGGTGAGTATACTCCCAAGGTCAAGCAAGACTGCAATCAGTGAATCTCGAATGGATGGAATTGTGTCACAGTTAAGATGCCGATATTCTCAGGGTTATTCGTGCGCTTGACTTACAGTTTAAGGGCTGGTTCTAACTTATAATTGCAATTCAGCATCAATATTTGGAGAGATCGCATGAATTCGATCTCTCCATTTTTACACTTGATTATTGATTTTATCTTCATTCGATCACCCCAAGTAAATGGGATTGGTAACCGCCCACATATTGTTTGATGGGTCACGCAGTTCAACCGTAAACCAGTGACCCGCGCCCGCCGCTAAATCCCATGTAAACTCACCCGTTTCATCAACAGATTGTGTCGCGTGTACCTTACCATCAACAATTAAGCGAAGTTTATCTCCTGCATGAGCTTGAGCGACTTTAACGCTAATCGCAGTATCATCAGCCGGTAAAGTATCACCAACCATAGCCTCAGCACCCGATGCACTTCGAGCGGTGACCAAGAGTTCTGGCCCAGCACTCAAATAAGAATGACCCTTACGAACCGCCTTGAGCACATCTTCTTCACTAAGCTGCTCACTGTAAACCACATTAAAACCATCGCGACGTGGGAACTCAAGGGAAAATGGGCTATGAATATCGCTGCCTGTGGTTGCGACGAGATGGTGTCCCATATTCAACCACAGATAGTATTGTTGAAGCGCTTCTTCATTAAACTCATGCCATGTACCATTCCACACCTCGACTCCTAATGCTACACCGGGACGAGCATCTTCAAACTGCCACAAACAACCCGAGCAGAATGGTTCATCCGGTGACATCGGATGAGCAATGATCAACAGTTCATCCCGATCAATAACCTGCTGCATAATCCGGTTAATATCCATGCCGGGTTCAATATCTAGCCGCCATTCGTAAAAATCGTTTCCGCCGAGTGCAAGCATATGACCGTTGAGGGTACTGAGTTCCATACCGCCGAGCGCTAAGAAACCATCTTCTGTTTGGTTGCGGTGCTGGTTTAAGCCTGTAATCGTATTGTGGTCACTCAGGGAGACAAAATCCAAACCAAGATTACGCATAAACTGAGTCAATTCTGGAACATCCCAACTGCCGTCAGAATGGATCGTATGAGCGTGCAAGTCACCACGATACCAACCTTGCTTTGTAGATGCGACTTTGCGAACATCACTGTAAGGCGAAGGCGTAAGGTTTAATAGCTCGCTTGAAAGAGTCACATGCAATTCATAATTAACGGTATCCGGTGGGAGTATGCGATGCGACTCGACAAAAGCTGTCCATGTGCCGGGTTGGATCGGCCATGTACCCATCCCCGGTGATGATAAAACTCCGTTGATGTCACACTTCTGCATAAAGTTCCACTGACCGCGCACACCATCGGGACCATTAATCGATACATTAATCTGATTACGGTGAATCCGTCCAGTCGCGTAATGCGGTGTATACAAAAAATCGAGATGGATATTGGTCGTTCCTTCTGGCACGTCAAAGGTAAAGGGATGATAGGTTTTGGAATCGGCTTTGCTCAACGATCCTAAAAATTTTATCTGCGGAGTAGTCATTTCGATCATGGTATATCCTTTATTTGCATTTCACTTTGGCTGATCAGGAAAATCGATGTGGTTTTATGAGACTATTTCATTGTCATTTTCTAGAGTGAGGGTACTGCTTTCGGATACTGCTGGGGCATCCACCCCAACCAGTTGTAGTTCTTCAGCAAAATGACAAGAAACCCAATGTTTATCTCGTATTTGACGGAGCTGAGGGGTTTCAGTGTGGCAACGCTTCTGTGCATATCGGCAGCGTGGATGAAACGCACAGCCCGATGGTGGATTTGAAGGGTCAGCAACTTCGCCTTGCAAGCGGATACGCTCATTATTGTGGCGGGTCGCTGGATCAGGCTTAAGAACCGCAGATAACAACGCTTCCGTATAAGGATGCTGCGGATGCTCAAAGATGTCTTCGGTAGCCGCCAACTCGACAATCTTACCGACATACATGACGGCCACGCGGTCGCTGATATGAGCGACCACATTGAGCGCGTGTGATATGAAAAGATACGTTAGACCAAACTCAGCCTGCAAATCTTTGAGCAGATTCAAAATTTGTGCTTGAACCGACACGTCAAGTGCCGACACTGCCTCATCCGCGACCACGAGTTTCGGATCCGGTGCTAAAGCGCGGGCAATACCAATACGCTGACGTTCACCCCCACTAAAGGCGTGTGGATAGCGCCGGATATATTCAGGACGTAAACCCACTTTTTGCAACAGATCCCCTACTCGCTTTTCGAGCGCCTCTCCACTGGCGATATGGTTCATTTTGAGGGATTCGCCAACAATTTCGAGAACTGGCATACGTGGATTTAAGGAAGATTGTGGATCTTGGAAAATCATACGGATCTCACGGCGGTAAGGCTTAAGCTGCCGGTTATTGAGCGCTGCTAGATCAACCGATCTTTCGTTAGAAGGTGTATACCGAATTTCACCGGATGTCGGTTCATACAGGCGCATCACCGTATGCCCCAAGGTCGTTTTGCCACAGCCTGATTCGCCGACTAACCCCAACGTCTCACCTTCATAAATGTCAAACGATGCTCCATCAACCGCTTTAACATATCCGACCGTGCGATTGAAAAAGCCGCTGGTAATTGGGAAATGCATCTTTAAATCGGTGACTTCTAACAAGGCACGTTCAGTATTTACAGGAGAGTGGGCGGCACGATCTTCTATAAGCGTTTTAGTTGCGGTCTGTTGTGAGGGCGCAATCGCTTCCGGGCCGTATAGTAAACAGCGAACTTCGTGCCCATCTTCTAAAATCACGGTTTGGGGTACTACTTTGTCACAGACACCCGCAACCGCTAAATCGCAGCGCGAGTGGAAAGGACAGCCTGAAGGTCGATTGAGTGGATGGGGAATAATGCCCCGAATGGCGCTAAGACGAGTCTTTTGGCGCACACTCATTTTCGGGATAGAACGCATAAGTGCCCGTGTGTAGGGATGTTTAGGATCAGAAAAAATTGTTTCGACCGATCCGCGCTCGACAATCGTCCCCAAATACATTACAGCCACTTCGTCCGCAATATTCGCGACTACACCTAAATCATGGGTGATGAACATCATGGACATATTCATGTCGCGCTGTAAATCGCCTAAGAGATCAAGGATATTGGCTTGTGTCGTCACATCCAGCGCAGTCGTCGGTTCGTCAGCAATTAGGAGTTTCGGCTCACACACCAACGCCATTGCGATCATCGCCCGCTGCCGCATCCCGCCCGAAAGCTCGAACGTGTAGGAATCAATCAATTCGCTTGGACGAGGAATGCCCACTTTCCGCAAGGCTTCAATGGACATGGTTCGTGCTTCGTCTTTTGATACCGGCAGATGCCATCGAATGGCTTCGATAATCTGGTTACCAATGGTATAAAGTGGCGACAGTGAAGACATGGGCTCTTGGAAAATCATGGTGATGTCTTTGCCGCGCATCGCCCGGATCTCACGCCCAAAAGGATTCATCTGGGTGATGTTTATCTCGGTGTCAGGGGTTGGACGGAACAAAACATCGCCGCCCACGATCCGCCCCGGTGCATCGACGATTTGCAAAATGGAACGGGCAGTAATCGATTTACCACAACCCGACTCGCCCACAATACACAACGTTTTTCCGCGCGGTATGCTGAAGTTCACCCCATCAACGGCTTTGACGACACCTTCATTGGTGAAAAAGTGGGTTTGTAATTCACGCACTTCGAGCAGGTAATCAATGTTCGAGTTCATAGTCGTCACCAGTTGTTCGTTAGGAATAGGGATCGGCTGCATCGCGTAAACCGTCGCCGAGGAAATTGAGTGAGAGGACGGTTATTACAACAGCTATTCCCGGCCATAATAACCACGGTGCAGTCGAGATGGCGCGGATATTTTGCGCCTCTTGTAGTAAGACCCCCCAGCTTACAATCGGTTCACGCAGCCCAATGCCAAGGAAACTCAAGGCGGTTTCTGCAAGGATCATGCCCGGAATCGCCAGGGTGACCACCGCAATAATGTGGCTGAGAAATGAGGGAACCATATGGCGGAAAATGATTCGTAGACTGCCGCATCCATCAAGACGAGCCGCTTTGACAAAGTCCTCAGTTTTCAGTGTATAAAATTTTCCGCGCACTACTCGCGCCAAGCCCGTCCAACCGATGACCGACAAAATCACCGTGATGAAGAAATACACTGTGAGCGGCGATATATCTTTAGGAATGGCCGCAGCCAGCGCCATCCACAGCGGAATAGAAGGTATGGCCTGCAAAAACTCGATCAATCGCTGGATCGCATTGTCAATCCAACCGCCAAAATAGCCAGAAATGCCGCCTAGTAGGATGCCCAAAACCAGACTCAGTGCAACGCCGACTAGACCTATCGTCACTGAAATCCGCGTCCCATAGATGGCGCGGGAAAACATATCACGACCCAGATGGTCAGCCCCGAATAGATACATTGGATGGCTTTTGTCTAGTGGACCAATCAAATGCACATCGGTGTCAATGATGCCCAACAACTTATAAGCCGCCCCATGAACAAACAAGCCCACCGGATACTCAAGCGTAGGATCGACTTCAAAGGTTCGCCGACCGGCATTGTAATCAATGGCTACCTTATAGCCATTCACATAAGGCTGAAAATGAAGACCGTCGGCAGTTTGTTGGAAAAAGTGCAAGGTTTGCGGCGGTGCATAAGTATATTTCGCGGCATAAGCATCGGTCGTAAAAGGCGCTAAAAATTCAGCAAAGATTGCGACCAGATAAATCAAAATAGTGATGATGCCACCCACCATTGCGAAACGATGTTTGCGGAACTTCCACCAGATTAGCCGCCACTGTGTCGCAACTACAACTCGCGACTCAATCTCGCGTTGAACGGGGTTCACGTCAGGCGGAGCTTTAACGGTTATCGAAGAATCAGTCATATACACTCATCCGGAGTCACTTGTCGTTTTCAGCCTATTTAGCGAAAGCGAATGCGGGGATCTAACCAAACCAGAAGCACATCGGAAAAAAGTGTTCCCACAACAGCAAGAACGCTCAATTGCAGAATGGCACTAGCAGCTAAAAAGGTATCTTGGCCTTGTAAAGCCTCTAGCAGCAGTGGGCCGGTCGTTTGCAAACCGAGTACCACTGAAACAATCGTCGCACCGGAAACGAGGTTGACAAACACATCGTTTAGACCACTCACAAACGGATTTAGAGCATGACGCACCGGATATTTGAGAATTAACCAATACTCTGGCAAACCCTTAGCTCGTGCAGTGGTTACATAAGGTCGGCGCAGTTCATCTAATAGATTCGCGCGCATAGTGCGTGTAAGACTGGCTGTTCCCGCCGTTCCCAGCACGATAATCGGTATCCACAAGTGGCTAAACAGATCCAGCACTTTAGAGAAACCCCAAGGGGCATCAATATATTGCGGTGAGAACAAACCACCGACGCTCTGACTAAACAACTTAAACGAAAAGTACATCAAAATAAGCGCGATCAAAAAATCAGGGATAGCGACACCGATAAAAGCCAAAAAGGTGAAAAAATAATCACCAGCAGAGTATTTACGAACGGCAGAGAAGATAGCAATTGGGATAGCGACGGCCCAGATAAAAATCAAACTGAAGAATGACAGTAAGAATGTGAGCGCCAACCGCTGCCAGATGAGCGTGTTCACCGGAAGTTGCCAGCGAAAAGACGTTCCAAAATCACCATGCAGCAATATGTTAGAAATCCAACGCACATATTGAACTGGAACCGGATCATTCAGCCCGTAAACGGTTCTCATACTAGCTGCTTCACTGGGGCTTACAACTTCGCCAGATCCTCTGCGTTGGGCAACCAATCGATCAACAAAGTCACCGGGTGGTAAATTAATTATGATAAATACCACTACTGAAATAGCGAACAATGTCGGGATCATATAAAGGATACGTCTGAGAAGATATTGAGCCATATGCGAGCCATGCCCTGTGACTTGAAAATCTTAATGAACAGATAAAGGCAGCCCGAGTCATATCAGGCTGCCTTCGCTCCATATGGATGTTATGACTGTTTGGCGAAGCTCGAATCAATAAAGAAGGTTTCAAAATTGACCGGCGAGGGTCCCGGATACAGCCATCCGTGAATGACGGTATCAGGCACATTACGCAGTGTGTTGTTCACGACTTGATAATCACCGGCGGGCAAGCTGAGGCCGATGGTCAAGAACTGATCAGCTTCGATCTGAAAGAACTCGGTCATCAGTTTAGTCTGTGCTTCGGGAGTAGCTGCCAACTTGATGTCGTGGCTGATCTGCCACATGCGTTGGATGGCTTCTGGTGGTGTCACAGGGGCGACCTGTGTTTGTGCGCTAGGATTTTGTTTCTTGATGTCCCATGCACACCATCCATTGCTAATCGAACCGCCGCAGTCTGCCGGAATAAAATCGCCTGTCTGCTGCGAGAGCGCCAGCATAGGCATTTGACCGAGGCCGTTCTCACCTGCCCAAACGTAAGAGTCGAGGTCAGGCTGTTGTTCGCGTGTCTGCCATGTATCGTCCGAGACGACATCTAGTTTCACATCAAGACCAACCGACTGCCAGTTTTTCTGGACAATCTGCATCACATCAACCCAGTCGGTACGGAAACCTTGATCGACTGTGACGCTAAAGCTGAAGGGCTTGCCATCCGGCCCGAGGCGATAACCATCGCTGCCCTTATTCGGCAGAACTTTGTCAAGGGCTGCATTGGCGGCCTCAACGTTGAAGTCCGTGTATTGGGTCGCCAATTGCTCATTATAGAATGGCGATTCGGGACGTGGGCCTGCTTGAAATGGCTTGCCTTGACCCACATAAACAGTATCGATTACATTCTGACGATCCATAGCTTGCGACAAACCAATACGGAAATTCTTGTCGTTGAAAACCTGTGCCTTCACCGGATCAGGGTGGGTAAAATTCAGGTGCAAAATCATCGTGTTGAAGTTGCTGTTGGTCACATTGATGAAACGGAAGTTACCCTTATCTTGGTTATCAAAGAAAACCGCTTTGTTCGGCGGTTGGCTGACATCTTCACCGGAGAAGAAGTTTTCGCCACCGAGTGTCTTTAGCAAACGAACCTGAGGATCAGTCGCCAGTGTAAAGACACGGTTGTCGATGTAAGGCAGTTGGTTGCAAGATGAATCAACTTTGAAATAGTACGGATTGCGTACGAATGTGAAGCGATCCGCACCAATGTAAGGCGCATTGGGAATCCATGCCTGCATCAAAGGACGCTTGGGATCATTGTATTCTGCCTGATCGCCGTAGCTACCAACCTTATTCGTCCACCAATCACCATAGCTGGTCGCGTTGTCGGCTGCCATCAACTTGGCAACATTGTCCGCGCTGGATTTCTTGCTAAATTGTTCCAAATAGTGCTTGGCGAATTGGGTCACGCGCACACCATAGGATGCCGACAAGTTTTGCAGGAACAGCCCGTTTGGGTTGCTCCATGAGAAGGAAATCGTCAATGGATCAATTACTTTGACGGTAGCGGGTTCACCGGCCACTACAAAATAAGGATGTGGGCCGTCTGGATGAATTTCTTTGTCGGTTTCGACATCTGTCCACCAGAAGAGAATATCATCTGCTGTGAAGGCTTGGCCGTCCGACCACTTTAGTCCGTCGCGCAGATGGAAGACATATTCCTTGCCACCGTTATTAATATCCCATGACTCGGCGGTATTAGGGATAACTTGTGTGCCGTCCGCGTTCCAGCGAACGAGATTTTCATAACCATACTGACGGAACTCAGCCAGTCGCCCACCATCATACAGGCTGAGAAAATCGCCACCATAAGTGCCAACTTTTTCAAAAGGAACATCGACTACCGGGTGTTTCGGCAGACGATCTTGTACAGCAGGAAGCTTACCTGAAGCAACATCAGCAGCCAACATGGGTGCTTCATTATATGTTGTGCAGACAACCTGATCTTGAGCAAATACGTTTATTTGGGTAAACGCTGATACCACAGCAAATGCAGCAATAGCAAAAGACGCTCGACTTTTCAGTTTCATCCCCTAATTGCCTTTCAAGCCTATTCCAATGAGTTCTATTCGCTACAAATTGAGCGAAATAGAAGTGCGTTAATTACGCACCCTGACGCTTTACACGGATCCGTTTACTGAATTGGGTTAACCACATTACTGGATGAAGATAATGCTGAAAATCGCTCTTTGTGATAAGCCGCTCTTAAGATTGGTTTAAGTCATATAGCATTAAATTTATTGAAGTGCTTGAGCATGTTCATTTATGGGATAGTGACGAATACGCTGGTTGCAACGAGGTACTTGGTCAACTTTAAAGCAATTTTCGATGCTCATGAAACATTGGATCAACATCTCATAATTGAAGTAGTTGATAAGGACGAAACTGGAAGTTTCCTCAAAACTGTTCAGCGCTTAACTGGACAAGCTCTAGCTTGCCAAATAGAGTGGGAGATTATTTAAAACTTGCGTTTAAATAACCTCTACCAATTTTCTTGATCAGGATTCACAACGATTTAACGCCAACTTAAATTCGCTTGGATATGATCAATTTAATATTAAATGAGTGACAATACGTGAAAAGATATCAATCCATATCAGTGGCAAAAATACTGGTATTCGCCAGCGGAATTAGCCTCGCTTGTTCTTGGTTGATCGTCCAGACTATACCCTCTATGATATTGGCAAACGATCCCCTTTAACTCGAATTATGGAACCCTTCTAGTCAAACACTTCTCCTAGTCGGGATATATTTTGCTGTACTTTCCGGTTTGATATTTTTCACGAGCTTCGCTATGACAAGGAAAGTACAACACCAGCAACCTGCTGACTAGTTCTCGTAGAGTGCCAATAGTGCTGTTGATAGCTTTTGCTGCACTTTTCGACTATTGAACTGTACCCATAGTTTCTTAAATTCAGCGATAAGTGACTGTTCTTTTTCTTTTCGATGGTTGAGATAAGTCTCAAAGATTTTAAGGTACTTCTTTTTGCTAGTATTTATCAAGCTATCAAGCCGATTTTGTGTTGTTGCCACATCATGAATTTGGTCAAGTGTATCTTGAATGATCCGCAATTCCTCAGTGAAACCCGTGATCTGTTTGCCGAGCACCTCTTCGAACATCGATACCGTGTAAAGTAAGCGGCTGATCTCAACACGGAGCCCATCTAATAGGGTGATGTTGACATCAACAAGTGCCTCGTTATAGGCCCGAATAACCGCAAGACGTTCATAAATGAGTTTGGGAAGCAAGTAACGTACTTGTGATGGCTCGACATGACCTGATAAAGCGGGATCATTTACAGGTGTATTGCCCAGATTCACAAGTGATTTTATGAAATGGCGTTCTTTTTTATTATTAGACATCACGTCTAATTTTTTCAATGCTTCGATCCGTCGTTTCGCAAGCTTATCAAGAATTGACTTCAAGACATCTTGTTGATTCGATTCAAGACTTGATCCAAAAGCACCCAAATCTTCGATCAGTTCGTCCATGTATCGAATATCGCTTAATAGTTGCGATAAATCATTTAGTGTACGTCTGTAAAAGCGTATGTTCTTTGGCACATACTGAGGTTTTAGTAGTTTGAGAGCGCCTTGGATGTGGTATACAGTGACCCGCATTTCATTGACATTAGGTCTGCTTTCATCTGTCTCGGCTTTGACTTCAAATTGATGTATCTTGGAATATTCAGCAAGTAGGATTTTGCGTCCTGCTTCTGCCAATGTATCGATAGGTAGGACTTTGTCCAAACTAGATGTTAAAATTTGTGCTTTTTCAGCAGCGTTTGAATTCACGACCATTTTCTCTCACTCTTCAATAACTCTGATTCGGAATCAATAGTATATTAACTGAGTTTATTGATTTGTTAAGGAATCGTAGGCTATTCTTAAACACATTAAGACACTGAGTTGATCGTCATTCTATTTATTATCTCCTCAAATATGCTGAACTTTAACGCTTTGTATCCGCATCTATTAGAAGCAAGTACAATCTTGGTTGCTGCACACGAAGCTGCATTCTGTGGACAAACACATAGATGCAAGAATTTGAATTACGTACGCGAAATAATTTCCTTCTTTAAAACAAGACCTCTATGACAACTTGCGTACCTAGATGGAAGAGTAAAAAGTTACCCAGTTAATACCAACTTGCAAATCAGCGAGTAATGTATGAGATAGGTACTAATGATTAATAAAAGCCGCATATTTCCCGGTGATATAAGCTCTTCCATCGCCATAGGCATAATCCTCTTTTTCAGGTTTTGACCAGAATGTCCAATTTTCTTTGAGTGCCCGAATGACATAACCTGCAGAATTGGTGCATTTTTGCTCTTGAGCATGTTCGACTACTTCGGCAATCCGTTTTCGCCCATATTTCTCGATGAATTCTTTGGCTTTGAGATAGCTGATTCCCAGTTTTTCGAGTGATTGAATGATTTCTTTTTTCTCTTCTCTTTCAATGTCCACAACAGCAACAGAATAGCGGTTATGTTGTATAGATTGATCGTTATTATGCTGTTTTGTTTGTGAGTCAGAGTCTGTTATGGATTTGGCGATTTCGACCAAATGAATAGGCTCATCTTCGTCAAACGAATCAGGTTGATTATGCTCATTGAGTTGGTCTGAATCCGCTTCGTGAGATGGGCTGGATTGACCATTTTCATTGGGCGTTTCTGTCCACATCCACATTTTGATACGAAGCGGCATGATTTCTAAAAACTCGGCTAGCCGTTGCACCAACTGGTTTTCATCCAGACGATAATGCACCGTTGGCGTGCCATTAGCTTTCATAATCGTGCGTTCAATCCCAATTGCTTCAAGTAATTGTTTACCGTGAACACGCTTAACCTGTGCCTGCGACAGGTTGCATTCGGCATTCCAATCCCGCCATGATTTGTAAACCCAGCCACCGACTTTCTTTGAGCGTGGAAACCAGTGCAGTAACCGAACCGCCATCAAGCCTGCGTTTTGATCGCCTAGTACTTTAGAGATGAGTGCAGAAACGGTACGAATATCAGGACGATTGAGTTCACGAACCACGTTTTGCAGGCGTGCGAGTAGATCAGGCTGGCGATCAAGTGGGCCAGCCACAGAGTAGCCATTCATAAGTGCCTCCAAGCAAAGCTGAATAGAAGTCAGGTTCAACAAACAGGACTGAAGGGTTGTTATTCAGTTGCAGGGGAGGAAGGACTGTGATACATTGGAGTTACCACACACACAATGTATCAGTTTCATCCGTCACCCACCTGCACGTTTTCGTCGGTGGGTTTTGTTTTCTACGGTGGGGAATGATTTCGAACTGACATGGTTACCTCCATAAGGTTCGCGCGCGCGAACCTTTTATTGAGTGGTCAAATACCCTTGGGCTTCAGACAACAATTTCTGTAGAGCTTGTAATCTCGCTTGAGCAATAGCAGCATCGCCTTCTTGCTGGATGAGTGCACGTGCAACATCGTGTGCTGACAGTGTATTGATGATTTGCGTCACTCTCGCCATTTTCATAGCAGCAGCGGGCAGTTTGTCTGAGTCTGCATCTTCATCCGCATCTAGGTTGCCGCCTGCACAAAGTTCTTTGACCTGTTTGGCGGTTAGATTAAGATCAATGATTTGCCGAACAACTTCCGTGTGGTATTCCACTGGAAGAGCGACAACATAGCGTAGTTTGAATTCCTCAATACTATGGCGATCTGCCAATTCAGATGCTTCATCTGAGAGGCGTAACAAGGCTTTAATAGCGCTGAAGTGAGCTTTCTTGATCCCGCCCATCGCACTGAGAACAGCCTCGGTATATTCCCGTTTTCCGCGGAGATCGAGTTCTAACGCTTGCCGATAGAAGTCATTTGATACGGCTTGGGATGGAATCTCATACCCATGAATAGTCAGCAAAAGCAGAGCAGCTTGCCTCGCCATCGCTATCGCAGAAAGTCCAGCACGAGAAGTGTTTTCTTTCGCCTGCCGAAAGATAGAGGAACGCTCGGCGGGGATGATAATGCAGGGGATCATCCCATCACCAATGTAGTTGGCGATAAAGTCGCGCAGCAACCAGGTCGCCCAATAGCGACGTTCGCCTGTCTCGATGCGGAACTGCTGGGTTACACCTTGTGAGACATCCACGACGGTCAATGGATTGACCTGCCCATCATCTCGAATGGTGACAGCAAGGTTGACCAGATCACGCAAGAGTTGTTCTTCCGGCGAGAGATGCGCCGATTGGTCTCCGTCGCTCTCGTCATCCGGGTTGGGAAGCAGTTCCAAGACATTGTTGAAAGGTCGTCCACGCTGCCGGGCAGCAACCTGTACTAACTGGACGAGTTCTTTCAGTGCCTGCGTCGGTGTGAGTCGACTATTGTGGAACGCGAAATGCAACTGTTCGGGCAGCACCCGGCGTGGTTGGATGGGATCAGGACGCACCATCTCCAGCAGGAGTCTTTCCACACGAATGCTGTTGTCCTCAAACTGCTGTGGACTGCCCAGCAGCATCTCTTCCGTCACGCCGCCCAGCAGTTCATCAATCCGATGGGTTTGGTTCTTGGGCGGCATCACGCACCCCCTTTGGCGATGCGCTGCACCAACTTACCGACGAATTGCGCGTAGGCTTTGCTGGCAGGTGCTTTCGGATCGTAGCTGAACACACTCAAGTGGCTTTGATGCGCGTAAGATACGGCCTCATTAGCCGGTACAACTCCAAGTAGCAGTTTTCCCAGAACACTGTGTCCTTTGAGTTCATCAAGCAGGTGATTATGTCCCCGGACGCGGGTATTCATCTTCGTGACCAGAATGCCGCTCACGCGCAGGTTCGGCTGCCGCCAACCTTCTCGAATGTCGTTGATCTTGCCAATCACACTCATCAAGCCGACGGTTTCTAGATAGCGCGGTTCAACCGGTACAATGGCATCACTGGCTGCAATGAGTCCCATCTCGGTCATGAGCGAAAAAGACGGTCGGGTGTCGATGATAATGGCGGCATACCGGTTGGCAATCCGGCTCAGTGGTTCCGCGAGACGATACGGCGCACCCGCGATGCCCATTAGTTCGCGTTCTGCGCCTTCCAACATGGGTGAAGCAGGCAGAACGTGCAAATTTTCATCCCATGTCGATTGCACGATGCAGTTGAGCAGCGCTTGGGCTGCATTCTGACGATCCGCCATCAGTACGGTGTACAGGCTGTTGTCCACACCATAGTCTTTGCTCCCTGTGGTAACGAGGGTCGCATGTGCCTGACTATCGGTGTCGATCAGCAGCACGCGCGAGTTGGGAGCACCTGACTGTCGCAGCATCCCGGCGATGCCAAACGCAGTGTTGGTGGCGGATGTCGATTTCCCGACACCCCCTTTATGATTGGTGAATACGAAAACACGAGTCATTGCCATTTCCTCTTTCACTCGACAAACCGGATAAAAATCGCTGTGCTGGCAAGGACATCGCGGAGGTGTGCTACACTGACCTACGGGAGTCTTGCTGGCTATGGCAGCGAGCCTTCAAGGTGGTTAGGGGAGGTTCTGCTCCCCTCAATCACCGAAAAGCCAAATTCATAGTTGGTCAGAGAAACGCGCCAGTTGCGCGCGTTGAGGAAATGCTATACAGTGGAAGAAGTCAGTAGCGCTAGCCGAAGAAAGTTCGAATGTGTTCCTGCCTTCCCAGCACCAAGCGAAAAAGCGCTCCAAGATTTATTTGGATGCGCTTTTTTCT
>JBBSBM010000041.1:0-58583 GCA_038251275.1 Aggregatilineales bacterium | reverse complement strand
TCCTGAACCATTATGATCGGTGAACATGTTCAAGAATTTGATGAACGCGTTCAGTAATTTGGTAAACATGTTCATTTTTACCATTTTATACGCCAGATTTCTCCCTCAAAAAGCGTCCACCACTTAGTGTGGTGCTACCAAATGAAAATACCTAACAACGCATTTGGTAAGGGAACAAACATTGGTGCTGCCGCTTGTACTTCAAAACCACCATGAGATATAGGGGGGTAACATTTGCGCTATGGATTCTCTGAAAGGATTGTAATGTCAATAACTACTGTTCAACCGCCGTCAAAATCACTTGCAACTAAAGCGGCAGCGCAGTTCATTTTTGCAGCGGTGGCATCAGACGAGCAATCCGCCGAATTTGTGCGAATTCAGTGGCATTACGGGAACTTCCCGCTGCACAAAAATGTCAATTCGGCGGATATTGCCGAGCTTGCCGCCATGCAATTCAGCGGGAAATATGCGGAATATGCAATTTGTGCAGAAAAATGTCAATAAAGGGATTTGTAGGGGCGTGGATTTATCCCGCCCGCGCTACCTAAGAGGATAAAAACCCTCTTGATGGTAGATCGAACCACCCGGCGTAAGTTGGCTCGAATACAAAACGAACTCATCCACATTAAAGGGATCGCTCTTGAAACCTTGATGTTGTCTAAAGTACCGTTCAATCTGTTCGTTTGGGGGTGGGGTTTTGAATCGTGCTAGTGTGATGTGAGGAGAAAAAGGATGGTTGGTTGGCTCAAATCCATAATCGTGGATGACATGCTCCACTTTCTGTTGTAGTGGATTGAGCACTGGTTCAGCCTCAACGCCCACCCAAAGGACTCTAGGTTTGCCCCTCAGTGGAAACTGCCCGACACCGCCTAAAGTCATTTTAAACGGGGTGGTATTGATAGTCGCCAGCCCCGTTTGAATCTGTGCCAATTGTTTCTCGTCCGCATCACCAATAAACCGCAGTGTCAGGTGCATTTGATGTGGTGCAACCCACTTCGCGCCTTGAATATCAGTACACAACGGCTTGAGTTGAGCCTTAACAGCTTCTGGAAAATCAATCGCTACAAATAAGCGCTTCATTGCTTTCCGCTAGGGTACGCTTTTGCACCAACTGACAGTGCAGACCGTTTGCATACTCACATTATTGATGTCGGGCAGTGCGATAAACTGGTTTTCGCTTACAGTCGATGCGCTAAAATCAATAAAAACTTCGAAGCCATTACCGCGCACCAGCATCATCTTAGAAAACTGCGTATAGCTGCGTGCAACAGGCGTAATCGGTTCTCCCACAGGAATACTGCCTGTCGGTCGTCGCCCAAATCGGTCAAGAAATGCTACTGCATATGGACTGCTAATTTGTACTGCACCGTTGCTTGCAACTTGGCTGCTGCTACCTTTAGGCGCTCTCGCATTAGGCAGTAAATTGGATTCTGCATAAGCCGTCGCTTGTAGTTCAGCCATTCTACAAAAATCACGTGTCAATGGATCAATACTCAGCTTATAGCCTGCTGTGCGCTCCAATACAAAAACCAATGTTTGCACACTTCGGTCGCATCGAATAACCGGGTCTGAACCTCTCCATCCCGGCGGACGAACACTCGGTGGATTAACTTGGTCAGCTAACAATTCCAAATCGTGTCGAATATCGCGTGCAATCGCGTAGGCTGTGCTAGGTACTGCGCCAAACCATCCGGCAGGACGTTGATCTGGTCCCATGATTTGTCCGGCTAGTAATTCCAAATCCAGTCGGATAAGAATCGGCAGTTGAATGTTAGTTATGTCGCCGCTACCCGTCCAGCCAATGGGTCGATCACCGCCCATGTTTTGCGAAACGAGAATATCCAAATCATTCCGTGCGTCAGTCAATAGTGCTAACGCGTTGGGTTCAATCGGTGAGGTAGGTGGTGCAGGCGTGGGTTCCGGGGTTACAGCTGAATCAAGCGTAGATGGAGAGACATCTGAGGGAAAGGTCACGGTTGCTGCTACCACTGGCGCTGAAGGATCGGGCGTAGTCGCTGGAGTATCCTGTGCGACAAGCACCAGAGGCAGCGCCATCACTAATCCAATAATTGACATCACAAAAATAGCTCGGCGCACAGTTCAAACTCCTTATACAGCGTCTAGTCAATATTCGCATTATACTGCTGCTGATGAATTCTCGCGCATAAACAATCTATCCTAGACGTGACCGTGTCGTTTGGAGTTGTGACTAATCCTTTTTATCTGCATTTGGCAGTGGTGGAACAGGAGGACGAGCTTTTTTCCCACTGTCTTTATCGCGCCGCAATGAGGATAAGGTGCTTGAAAATGAGAACTGCGAATTATCCTGTGGCTTTACTATTGGCATTGATCTCGAATCATCTTTTTTAGGCAGTGTTGGCATAATGTCTGTAGGCATTAATTGTTCGGTATCAGCCTGTCGAACGGGCGGTGGAGGGGTAATAGGTGGCAAAATAGTAGGGGGCGTTTCTGGTATACTCGCCGGTGGCTCAACCCGTACAGGAACAAGGCGTTGACTGTCTGTGAAAATGGCACGGTCAAATTCGGTGAGGGCCAGTTGGTGTACAGGCGTTTCCAGTATTTGTTTCAATATATCCATGCAGTCGTTGCGAAGCTGTTTATAAGTATCACTGGCAAGATTGCCTGCCTCCAACTCATCTAGAATGAGATCCATCAGACCCCTCAACTCGATTTCGGAGACCGTCGGGCTAAACTGACGTTCTACAATATACGGCGCAATAAACCCGGCCATGCGTTGTATAACTGGCGTTGCAGTTCCGTGCAAATAGATGATAATCGGCCATCTGTGGTCTGTTGGATGAACACTAACCTGATTAAATGAGGGGAATAAATCTTGGCAGATGCGTCTGTACAGAGCAACATAATGATTCGCCCATTCTTGAATTAATGATCCTATATTTTGCTGAATGTTTTGGAGCGAATAAGGCTGGTCAGCCATCAGTACCAGAACATTATAACTGGCTAAACCTCGCGCCAGTCGAGGTAATTTTTCGTCAAATGTTCCTCGTCTATCCCACATAGGTAAAAGAGGTTGGGCATATTGTTGGGTCAGTGCCACCAGAACATTTTCATCTCGTTGATCCATAGAGCCTCTAAACAAATAATCACGAACAGCTTCATATCAATTTACTATGGCTTACTTTCAATCCCCTAACGTCGTTTTACTATGTGGATTGAACTTCAATCTGAATATTGAAACCCGCTGATTGTGGTAATGCAATCCAGAAGGGCTGTAATAACTCATAAGGACACTCACCCTCGATTATAAATTGCAATTGTATCGTCTCTTGTCGTTTTGTGTCATCTCGTGTCACATTATGCACTTCGTGACGTGCATTACATCCCATGCCTGCACTCCATAATCCTATGATAACCTCGCCATCATTAAAGGGATATGTCATAGTGTTAATCGGGTCTTCACATCCTTGGTCACGGTCAAGTTGCATATAAAACGTGTTTAAAGCATTTGTATCTGCGATTTTAAATACTTGTCCCGCCACATGCATTGCTGCTTCAAAACACACGGTCTCCATTAAATAACTGACATCTTTCCAACCATAATCAGGTGTGCTGGTTGGGGCTATTGCCGGTGTTGATTGCACAACTGTTGGCTCTACCAAGACGGGTGTGGCTGTTGAAATCCGTTCCAGTCGAATACAACCCGATGTCAACAACAAACCTAACCAGATTACCTTAATAAATTGACGAAATATGAAACGAAAATCTTGTGATTTTTTTAGGAGCATTAAGAGATTTGAACTCGCACGGTGATCTAAAGCATGGTAATATGCAAAAGGTATAGTTCGTGTCTTACATCTAGGTTCAACCATGCGAATTCTCATTATTTCCGATATTCATGCCAATCTCACCGCTTTCAAAACGGTTCTTGCAGATGCTAAAGACGAGTGGGAATATGTCTGGTGCTTAGGTGATGTAGTTGGTTATGGTCCAGATCCCAATGAATGTGTTGAATTATTGCGGACATTGCCTCATCTTTGTCTTGCTGGGAATCATGACTGGGCCGCGCTCGGACGGTTAGATATCCGTACCTTTAACCCGGATGCTCGTGTTGCGGTTAATTGGACGCGCGAAACCCTGACTAAAGATAATATCGAATATCTTGATGCCTTGCCCACCACCTTCGTAATTGGTAATTATACCCTTGCACATGGCAGTCCGCGCGAACCCGTTTGGGAGTATATTCTCGAACCCTTAATCGCGACGCTTAATTTTCCGCATTTTGAAACACCCTATTGTTTAGTAGGGCATACTCATCAACCCATCATTTATGAACAAGTGAGCGAAGACGGTGATACTGCCGCTATTCCGCCCACTTATCGTAAAATCCGTCAGCTAAATGGTCATCGTCAAATCATTAACCCCGGAAGTGTCGGTCAGCCACGTGATCAGAATCCTGACGCTGCCTATGCTATTCTTGATGTCGAAACCAATACATGGGAACATCGTCGTATTCCCTATGATATTGCCGCAGTTCAGAAGCGTATGCGTACCTTTGGAATGCCGGAGCGCTTAATTAATAGGCTTGAACATGGCTGGTGATCCTGCTTCTCTTTTGTCTACTGACCTCAGTCGTACGATGCGCGATTATCTCGCGGAGATTTATCGCCTAGCTGACCGTGCCGATGATCCTACAAGCTACATCGGCACTTCTGCTCTTGCCGACTTATTAGATGTAAGTCCTCCTGCCGTTAATCGCATGGTTACACGGCTCAGAGAGAATGGTTTGCTTGAGCACGAACCGTATCAGGGCATTCGCTTAACCGATTCTGGAAAGCAAGAAGCGCTTAAACAGTTGCGTAATCACCGTATTGTTGAAGCCTTTTTAGTAAACGTAATGGGCTTTGCTTGGCATCAAGTGCATGAAGAGGCAGAGCGCATGAGTCAGGGACTAAGTGAAGTCTTGGTCGAGCGTATGTATCATATGGCGCACGAGCCTACCCATTGTCCGCATGGGGAACCTATTCCGTTGCCCGATGGCACTTTGCCCGAATTAAACGACGAATTGCTGTCTGTGTCGCCTGCTAGCGTTGATTTAGAAATCACCCGTGTTCGAACACGTGAATCAGATCGACTTGAATATCTCGCGGCACTTGGTCTTGTACCCGGTTGCCATCTTCAAATCATTCACCTTGCCCCGTTTAACGGGCCAATTCAACTTAAAGTCGGCACCGAGTATCGCATTGTTGGGCATAACTTGGCTGAACTGATCAAAGTTAAACCGCTGGAGTAGGCGTATCGGTTGACTCCTGCTCCAACGTTTCTTTGGTGACAATTTGTTTGGGAGGAACGACGATACTTTCAGCAATTGTTCCACCATTCAATTGTTGAACTGTAGCGTTCATCATGGCTTCCGCTAATTGAACCCGTGATGATTCAACCGATCCGCGAATGAAATAGCCTTTAAGTATATAATCTCGTGCCAGTGCTTCTGCATCTATACTAACAATCGTTACACTGCTCGGATCAATTCCGGCATCTACCATTGCGTCAATTGCACCAAACGATCCTGCGTCATTGATACTCAGAATGAAGTTGAACTTTACACCATCTTTAATGAGTTTTTCAACGGATGCCTTACCAAATTCTCGGGTTGCTCCTAAATACCGTCCAATTACGGTTGCGTTTGGCGCAAATTCTTTTAATCCACCTTCTAAACCGTTCGCACGAGCTACAATATCTGCTCTATCTGGATAATCGAGAATGATGACTTGTGCCTGACCACCCATCTCATCTCGCACAATTTTTCCAGCGAATCGTCCCGGTTCTACACCAAGCAAATAGTCATCGCCCCCCACCATAACGCCGCCGGAGTTAGGCGGAATATCATTGGCTTGAAATACGAGAGGAATATTAGCCTCTTTCGCAGATTTTACGCTGGCTGTCAGTAGTTTGTAATCCAGCGGACAAATAATCATCGCCGCTGCACCTTCGGCTCGTGCCTTTTCAAATTGGGTAACTTCACGGTAATTATCGGTTTGGCTATCATACACTTTGTAATCCATGCCATAATGTTTCGCGATGTCGCCCAATTCGCGTGCCATGCCAGCGTGGAACTCGCTATCTTGGTTGCATGCAATATAGGCTACAAACCCTGTTGGTCCGATATTTTTTGCGGCTGCCGCAATTTGCTCCTTTGTCGGAACAATTTCTGCTGCCATTTCACTTTTGCCCGTTAATATCGTAGCGCTGGTTCTGGGCGGGGGGATTGCGAGTGCCGTTTGCGTCGAATAAGCTGCCAGTTGAATGGCATTGTTATTTTGAGTAACGAGTAATGCTGCGATCAAAATTAAAATGCCAAACCCAAGCCCTACTACCGGCAGCACCCACGGATTTTTACGAAATAAGTTTGCCGAATGTAGTGTAAGTTCTTGAGTGTTATAAAATTGAACAGGTTTAATTGGATGTAAGTTGGTTGAACTCCCTGCAGGTAAACCTACAGCGAGGTTAAGTGCCCGGGACATTTCGGTGGCGCTATTAAATCGATCTTTACGATCTTTTTGGAGTGCTTTGAGTATGACTTCCTCAACTGCTGGAGGCGTATTTGGATTAAACTCACGCGGCGGTGTGGGTGGTTTTTCAAGGTGCTGATAGATTATCGAAACGAGGTCACTCGTGGAGGTGTCAAACGGCAAACGTCCCGCGACCATGTTATATAGAATGACGCCCAGACTATAAATATCTGAACGATGGTCGAGCGGTTCCCCTCTCAATTGCTCCGGTGACATATAAGCAGGAGTCCCTACAATTGTCCCACTTCGAGTGATTTCGCCCGAACTTTCGGTCAGCTTTGCCAAACCAAAGTCTGTCAGATACGCGTTCCCAGCATCATCCAACATGATGTTACTCGGCTTTAAATCGCGGTGAATAATCCCTTTGCTGTGTGCAAAAGCTAAACCCTGTGCCACCTGATGAAAGATGTTAGCGGTTTGCTCTAAGGGAATACTGCCACGTTTAAGTATCTCGCTTAGCGAACCACCGCGCAGCCATCGCATTGCCAGATACGCGATCTCATCATTAATGCCATAGGCATAAATTGGTAGAATATGAATGTGTTCTAGCTTGGCGATAACTTCCGCTTCTCGGGCGAACCGTTGCCTAAATTCTTCCTGCTGGCTTTCATCCAGTTTGATAACCTTCAGTGCTACATGTCGGTTAATCGATGCCTCAAAGGCTTTGTAAACAGTAGCCATTGCTCCCTGTCCCAAACGCTCTTCGATTATAAACTCTCCTATTTTTTTGCCGATTAACGAGTCTGGCATGACAAAATTTCCCCGACATCAGTAAATTCAATTAACAAATAGAAATATAGGACGGCTAAAGTATAGGCTATTCATACTCAAATCGCCAACGTTGTTAAGGGATTTTACCCGTCATTTATAAAGTAATGTTGTTTGTTACGTCAGGCAATCGTAGTCTTAGCGCAGATACAAACGCACTTCACAATGCTATAATGCTTCTTAATCGTGCAATAGTTTCGGAAGTATAATCATGTCTCTCAAACGCATGTTATCAATGTTATTTGTCTTTTTAGCCTGTTTGCCGGTGGCAGCAGCTTATGCTCAGGACACACCTATTCTGCCGCCAAATTATAAGTTGAACGGCATTACCCATATCCCCCAGCATTGGAATAACTGTGGTCCTGCCACTTTGACGATGGCACTGACTTATTATGGTTTTCCAGCAAATCAAGACCCTGCGGCCAGTTGGTTAAAACCCACCTCAGAAGATGGCAATGTTAGCCCTTGGCAAATAGTTGCCTACGTAAATACACAGCTTGGCAGTGCGGTCAAAGCAGTCTCACGAGTGGGCGGCGACATCAACACCATCAAGACTCTTCTTTCTAATAACTTTCCGGTCATTATTGAGGAGGGGTATGACCCTGAACCGGATCGTCTAGGTTGGATGGGACATTACCTCCTAATGGTAGGTTATGATGACCCGACAACAACCTTCATCAGTTATGATAGCTATCTGGGGCCAAATAAGGCGAATTCGTATGATCACATCAGCGAATTTTGGGCACACTTTAACAATACCTACATCGTCCTTTACGATGCACCGCGCGAAGCCGAATTGATGACGTTGCTCGGTACGAATGCTGATCCTACTCAGAACGCACTCAACGCGCTCGAAATTAATCGTCAGCGTGCGCTTGCCGATGCAGGGAATAAGTTTGCATGGTTCAACATGGGGACGAATTATGTTCAGTTGGCAGACTTGAACCCAACTGCTTATCAACCGAAAGCCTTCGAGTATGCTGCTGCGGCCTACGACAAAGCCCGTGAACTTAATCTGCCGTGGCGTATGCTCTGGTATCAATTTGGCCCTTATGAAGCCTATAATGCAGTTGGTCGTTATCAGGATGTCATTGATCTGGTGCATGTCCAACTTAAGGAACCGGGTACATCGCAGTATATAGAGGAAACCTTTTATTACGCGGGTGTTGCTCGTGAGGGTATGGGTGATTTGACTCGTGCGCTCTCCAACTATCAAGAAGCTACTCGTATTGATCCCAATTTTACACCTGCTAAAGACGCGCGTGATCGTTTGCAGGCCACGAATGTTGCAGGCGCTCCAACTGGAAACGGGTAGAGGTAATCAAAGTCAGCAACAAAAAGAGCCGGATTTTTATTCCGGCTCTTTTTAATTCCGCATTTTTTGCTATTGGCTGAGCGCTTGAATCATTTGTCGGAACGCGCTGCGATAATCGGCTGTCATATCAAATCGTGCGCTGCGTCGGATTGCATCGGGTGGATCAACGGGCGCGAGCTGTGCAATCACAATCCGCTTACCTTTGCTCTTAAAGAACTTCCAAGCCGCTTCTACACTTTCACTGTGTAAGGCTTGCGGAGAAAGCACGTATACCATCCTTGAACATTCACTCAATGCTGGGTGTACACCGCCTGCCCAATGCACAGCCTCACTGGTCGTTTCATGCAGCCACGTAGCGATACCTGCTTTTTGGAGATCCTCAGCTAATTGTTCGGCTAATTCTGCGTCGGCTTCGGTGAAGTTGATATATGCAGTATCCTGTGCGAGTTTGGTGCGGGTATTGCTGGCAACTTGCACTGCTGCTGGACGGGCTTCACCACTGTGGAGTGCCGTGCGTCCCATTCGGAAAACCGTTCCACCGCAATCTGGACATTCTCCGCGCGTGGCAGGGACACCACGCCGTGTCCAAACCGCTCGTGGATTTTCAACCTCGATCGTTTCTTTGCAGCGTACACAGTACGCTTCAATGGCTTCCTCATCTTCGTCATAATATTCGGCATGGTCGTTCACTAGAACACTCCTTCAAACCTTTCTCATTGGTATTTTACTTGCAAACGTCCACGCTTGCTTAGATTAGCCCAATAAAAATTCGACTGATTCTTCAAATAACCCCGCGTCCTGTTCATAATCCGCGTAGGTGCTGCGCTGAATAGAAAGCCACTCGCGCCATATATTTCCCTCTGCTACTTCGAACGGTTTCATGGCTTGACCATCGATTAGTTCTTTTACACGCGTAGCTGGTAATTTTATAGCGACACCCTGGCTTCCTACAAAAGCAAATATCTTGCCATTAATTTTATATGCAGGATAACCGAAGGCTTTGCTGACTTTAACTCCGGGCATCACCAACAACATTTCGTCCATTTTAGCCTTACTGTGTTCATCATAATTGTGTTTGCTCATGAGCTTGTTTCCTCAAGAACATATTGGACGGCTTCTTCGAAAATAGATCGATGTGCTTTGAAGTTCCCTATTAAAAGCACCCAATCTTTCCAGACACGTCCTGCCATCGGCTCAAAGTTTTGGATGCCATCTTGACCGACAAGTTCTTTAACGCGCTTAGGCCCGACTTTGGCTACAATGCCAGTTTCAAATAACCCAACGGCCAATTTGTCATTGACCTTATAAGCTGGATACCCGAACATCTTGCCAGCTTTCGCGATAGGATTATCCGCCAACATCGAATTCAAAATCCGTTCATGTTCTGGATTAAATTTTGATTCTGCCATCGCAACACCTCTTGAGTGGAAATTATGTTCTGGTACAGCGTAAGCCGGATTGATATTCTTGTCAATTAGGCTCAATACGATAAATGAAAAACGCAGAGTGATTAAGCTCTGCGTTTATTCGTTCACCAAAGTTTTCCTTCGGATAACGCTTAATGCGCCAGTACGGGCAAATTGTAGTGCGCGCGGATCGTATCTTCAATCTCGTCGGCAACAGCCTTGTTATTTAACAAGAATGTCTTCGACGATTCACGTCCTTGACCGAGCAGCCCGTCATTATAGCGGTAGAAAGCGCCACGTTTTTCGATGATGCCTAGTTCCACGCCAAGGTCAATTATCTCACCGACTTTGCTGATGCCACCTTCAAAGAACATGATATCGAATTCGGCTTCGCGGAATGGTGCTGCGACCTTGTTTTTGGTCACACGCACTTTTGTCCGGTTACCAATGGTGTCTTCGCCATGTTTGATACTCTGAATACGGCGGATGTCCAAACGCATGGTTGCATAGAACTTGAGCGCGCGTCCACCGGATGTTGTTTCGGGTGAACCGAACATGACACCGACTTTTTCGCGCAACTGGTTGGTGAACATCACAGTTACGTTTGACTGTTTGATCGCTCCGCCGAGCTTACGCAGCGCTTGGCTCATCAATCTGGCTTGCAAACCGACGTGTGAATCACCCATTTCACCTTCAATTTCAGCACGTGGAACCAATGCTGCAACGCTATCCACCACGACGACATCCAGTGCGCCTGAACGCACCAACGATTCGGTGATTTCCAACGCTTGTTCGCCGGTATCCGGTTGTGAAATGTACAGCGTGTCAACGTTCACACCGATCCGTTCAGCATATTTGGGATCGAGTGCATGTTCCATATCGACAAACGCGCATAAACCACCGCGCTTTTGAGCCTGGCAAATGACATGCAAACAAAGTGTGGTTTTACCGCTGGACTCAGGTCCATAGATTTCGGTAATACGTCCGCGTGGGATGCCGCCTACACCTGTCGCAATATCTACCGTTAAAGAACCACTTGGAATGACTTCAACAGCCAGATGATTTGCGTCACCCAAGCGCACGACAGTGCCATCACCAAAGCGCTTGGTCAGGTCAGCTAAGGTTGCTTCGAGCGCTTTCATGCGTCCAGTACTCTCACCGGAGCCTGTCGAAAAATCTTCAACAGGTGGTTTTTTCGTGCGAAGTTTTTTCCCGCCGCGTTTATCTTTCGAAGAGGTTTCTTCGGCTTCAGTTTCCAGTTCGTTCAAATCTGTTTCTGCCACTTTGGTTTTTTCCTGTTATCATTAATAACGGATATGGACTATTATTTTAGCACAGACGTTCTTAGTTTGCAATGAGTAATGTGGTGATGCATACATGAAAATATACACCAAAACAGGTGATGATGGCACAACCAGCCTCTTTTCGGGGGGGAGAGTCTCTAAGACTCATCTCCGTGTAGAGTCTTACGGCACAATTGACGAGTTGAATTCGGTTTTAGGTGTTGCTCGGGCGCATCACCCTCATTCACGTACCGATGCTTGGCTGGCTCGTGTACAGCGCCAGTTGTTTAACTTGGGTGCGGATTTAGCTACGCCGCTTGACTCTAAAGCTGATTGGGTTGTTCGGATGGATGCTGAAACGGTTATCTGGCTTGAGCAGGCTATTGATGAAATGACGGCTGAACTGCCCGAACTGAAAAACTTTATATTACCGGGTGGTTCACTTGCCGCAGCCAATATTCATGTAGCACGTACTATTTGTCGGCGTGGAGAACGGATTGTTGTGCAGCTACAAGAACATGAACCTGTGGGCGATAATGTTGTGAACTACTTGAATCGACTTTCTGATTTCCTATTCACACTTGCCCGTTGGGAAAATATGCAAGCTGGCATTCCTGAGGATAAGTGGTCGACTCGCTAGCCACACTTTTGGCGAAGTTTTGGCAATTTATGGCAAATTCGCCATATTACGGAACGATTGTTGTGACAAATTCGGTGGGTGGCTCGGCTGTGATCGCTGCAATGTTGGCAATGGATGTCCGACGCCAAGATTGCCAAATCGGTCTCCAAACCCAATGCATTTTTACCACTATCCCACAGGGAGGCTTCGCACAGGTACAAAGAAAGAAAAGAAAAATCAATCGCTCGATCATTGTTTTGATTCGGAAAATTCTTCGAATTCAGCGTCCTTTTAGAGATAATCCGGCGGTGGTGGCGGTGAGAAAAATGGCGGCGGCGATGGTGGCAAATTTGACGTGGTAAATGTTGGCCTAAAGGACCCCTTTCGGTCGAAAATATTGCAAATGTTGCAGTTGAGAATCGGTGTTTTTTGTTACAATTGCAACGATTGATCGATGTTAAATTGCATTGGAATTGTCGTGTGGATTTGCCAGTGTCAAATCCCTACGTCCCATCCTATCGTTTATTGTAAGCGAATTGATGGACGAAAGGGTTACCATTTGGAAGAACATTTGGTAACTTTTTCGCGGGGTTGGCTCTAACCATCTTGAGGGAGCGAAACGGTTAAGAAGGTTCGGGATTGGTTGGTTTTGGGTAGAGCGGGTTTGGAAAATTAAACCTGAATACGATTAAATCTGGTTCGGCGCAAAGTATTTTCCGCATTAGTCGTGTAAAGCGGGGTAAGACCATGGCTATTTTATCGCATTAATAAAGATACTGTCTAAGTAAATAAAATCTCCTTATCGTGGTGATTTGATTAAAGGCGGCGTTCTAGATCTTAGAAACGTTCGGTTACGTTGAAAAATAAACCCGAAATTTCAAAAGAGAATAAGCATGATTTTCCCTGATAAGGTACTTGTTGACCGTCTTGAAAAAAATCTTGCACTAGATATGAAGGCCTATGTTCAGTGCTTTAATCGCTTATTCCCTGATTATGACGCCGTGTGCGAGGAAGTCGGCGGCGGGCTAGCGATCTATACCGGCGAACAATTTATCAACACAACCATTGGTGTGGGTCTCGGTGACGCTGCCTCAATTACTGATCTGGAAAAAATTGAAACTTTCTTCAGTATTCGGGGTCTCTCATCGCATATTGAAATTTGTTCGTTAACCGATGAAAGTTTTATCAATCTGCTCAAATAAAGTAATTATCGTCTAACTGAATTCACTACAGCATACACATGTCTGCTAGAAAATAGAGTAGCGAAAAAATTTAATATCAATAATATCCGTGTGGAAATTGTTGATGATGCCAATAGAGATATGTGGGTTCAGACCGCCATGGCTATCTATCCACGGGATTCAATGACCGATACACGTTTGGCGCAAGTGGTATCCAATCGAGCACTGACAACGTGCTTTTTAGCACAAATGAATGGCGAAGCGGTGGGAGCATCTGCTTTATCTATCCGTGATGGGATTGCGACGATGTATTTCACCGCGACCCGTTATGCCTACCGTAACCAAGGCGTACAAACAGCCATGATCCAGGCGCGTTTGGATTATGCCCAAGCCCAGGGTTGTGAGATCGCATTCTCAACAACGGAGCCAGGGAATAATTCCATGCGCAACTTGATGCGGGCGGGATTTCAAGTTGCTTACGTGAGATGTGAAATGAAGAAAGATGCATAGTCGGATATCTACTGCAACGAACGCATTATCCAACGATGTTAAGCTGTAAGCACTCATCGACGTCAGCCTAGGAGCAGCCGCCACGTCGTTTCATTGCTGGTGCTGATGTCATCGGGGTAGCTGCACAGAAGGTGATCAATCTTGAGGCGCAAATCAATGCCTATCGTGATTTATCCATAGCGATGGCACTCGACATTCAATAGCCCTCATTCATTCGGGCTTCCTTAAGATTAGCCGACTTCGGGGAAGCCCGGTGTGGGACAAGAAACTGAGCAGTCTCCGAAAAACGTTCGTATATCGGAAACACTACCCTACCCTGCTTTTCGGCAGCAGACTCCTTTGTTTCGTTTCCTAAAACTGTTTCTTGAAATCTATCTTTCATTATTGGAAGGCATTGCAAGAAAAACGTTCAATAAAATCACCCAAATATTGCAAGAGAATCGGTTGATTAGTCTTGCAATATTCTGGCGAATTAAATCTGTTAATCGGGTTATTTTAGCCCTGTAGTGCGAAAGCTGTGAAACATGGAGAACCTGTGTCTTTCCTCTACAAGCTTATTTTGTTGAATGCATCTCACGTCGGAAGCAGTGTTTGCAACTGCTTCTGACCATCGCTAACGCTGTCCACAACCCAACCCGCGATGCCACTCTCTGTGCGAACATGCCACCACCGAAATCCGTCAGCGGTCTTTGGTCCTTCAATCAAGGTGACTCGTGCGCCATCACCGAGCTTGGCAACAATTTGGTAATTCGTGCCAGCGCCTGTGCGAACATTCAGTTGATCGCCGTTTGTCGTATGAACAACAGCTAATCCGCCTGCGACTAGAACCGAATTGAAATTGCGTGTGGCCTCCGGTGTTGAGACATCTTGTGGTCTAACCAGTAAGGGTTGGTCGGGGGCAGGGGCGATAATAGGCGTACTACCCGGTGCGTAAACCGATTCGGCAAGTTGTGACCATTCGGTATAAGCCGTGCCGCCTACACTTTGTGCGCTCACAATCGTATTGCCTGCCCATACGATGATGGGCTGTTCGTTCGCTCCGCCAGTCCATATGGGTACACCGGCATTCAATCCATTGCGCGTATTGACGTACACCAATGTCCTTGCACCGGGTGAAAATGTGTCGGTTGTATAGACGAAACCGTCGGCTACACCTTTGGCTTCATTCAATGTAATCGCGGTGGGTAATGTGCCGACAATTGCACCGTTACGTTCCACCACCGTCCATGCGTAACGACCATCCGCCGTCGCTGTATCTACGAGTACTCGTTCGCCGTTTTGGATGAAGCGCGGGGTTTGAAGTGTTGCATCCGGTAGATTGAAAAATGGAAATCGCGCACCCGTTAGTGCTTGATACACTTGAATGCTGTTGGCTTGAAAAACTGGAAATGCAGCTTTCTGATTTTGTAGTCGGTCATCTTCCGCCACCATAATGACTTCATCCGTGTCATTGAATCGGTCGCTGTCCAAACTGGTAAACACCGGATTGAGTGTCAAATCGTTGCTGTCAATTTTCCAGTCATAGGCTTTAAGGGCGCTGCCCGCTTCGCTGCCATTCAAAACTAAATTGAACGTGACGGTCTGTAAACTGAACTGCCGGATTATGGGAGTCAAACCGGGCGAATTCGGTATACCTAATGCACCTACGGTTGGCATTTCTGACCGAATATTGTAATCGACTGCGCCGTTCAGCAAATTAAGTACAATAATCCCCCATCCACCCCCATCCAAACTGTAACCGAGCGCAACACGGCTGTTATCGTCACTAAATACTGACTCGTCCGCGATAAATTCTAGGCTGGTCGCAACCGTCAAGGGCAGGTTGAAACTTGCCAATAAACGTTCGCGCTGGCTTACGATCAATATTCCTTGATAGGTGCTGCTGTTATAAGGCACATAGGCAAAAAGCGAACCGCCATGTCCAACCGCCACTCGCCCCGGATAGTGGTCAAATCCTGCGGCTAAGGGCAAAGTAAATGTATCTGTGACTTGTCCGCTGCCATTGACTGTATCCACTCTTCCGTTGACTGGTTCGTAAAGTTTTACCGACCAGTTAGCATCGGTGATTTGGGCTTGTGCCGGGAGTGATGTAATCATCAGTAACCATGTAATAGCTACTGTCATCACCACTTTTTTGAGCATTACGCGCACTCCTGATGAACCAATTACTTGTGGGTAAACAGTTTAGGTGCGATGTGTCAGAAACGCAAAAAAGCTAACTTATGAGGTTTTCATCTTAAAGATCTGGTTTGTTTGACCTTATTGAAAATATGTTAATACTATAAAACAATCACTTGTGAAAAACTGCCCTATGTAGCTTTAATTTTCCCAATTGCCAAGATAGAATTAGAAACAATTAGCCATGTGTTGCAATCTTAGTTGCTTTAGGTAATGAAATAAAATGTCTGCAAAACTGCACCAGTTAGCGCAGCGCTTTGATATTGCCACACAAGCGACCAATCGCACACTGCGCTTACTCAATTGGATGACAGGGGCAATCATAGGTATTGCGATTATCCATGCCGGTGTTATGACCCTTGTTTTGAAGCGCTTTGATATTGCAATTTATGGTCTGCTGGCTGTTATCTTATCTATCGTGCTCAATCTGATAGCACGTCGTGGCTATGTAAGGGCGGCAAGTTACCTGTTTATCGGTGGCATATGGCTGGTCATCTCGTTGCCTAACATCTTATTAGGTGGCGATGGAATCTACGGCGCAGCCTTTAGTGCTTATATTATTCCGGTGTTATTAGCAGGTTTCTTGCTGGGGGCGAAAAATAGTTATTGGGTCGCTTTCTTTTCAATCCTTGCGGGGATTTTTTTTGCTCTCAAAGTCAACAGTCCGCCAAACGATACCATCACCTATTCATCCGTAGATGCCCTGTTGAAATTAAGTTCAGAAGCTATATTTTTCCTTGTTGCTGCCACCTTACTGGCTTTGACCAATCGCAATACGAATGCCGCGCTCCAACGCGCCCAAGAAAGTGAGGAAAACCTTCTCGTACGTAATCGCGAGCTGGAAAGGGAAATTGCGGATCGCCAACAAATCGAAGCAACACTTCGCGCAAGTGATCAAATGGCTAAACAATTTCAGGACTATCTGAAGGAACTCCATGAAATTAGTATGCTGTTAGCAAATGCTCCAACATTAGATGATCTGCATCGTCAAGCCATTATTCTTGGATGCGAACGTCTCGGTTTTGATCGTATGGGTTGGTTTGTTCTAAATGCTGATACTCAGGTTCTCGAAGGGACATATGGAATTGATACTCAAGGTAATTTAGATGATGTACATGATGTGAGAACTGAAGTGTTACTCGACAATTGGAAAAATAATTTTCAGCGATTTACATCCAATGGACATGTATATTTTCGTGTCGACACTGACCTAAACGATCGAAATGTTGCTGTAGGCAAGGGTTGGAATGTTTTTGCAGCTATCACACAAGGTGAGATGATTTTGGGTTGGATTGTTGCCGATAACCTCCTTCGTCATAAGCCGTTACAAGATTATCAATTGGAACTCATACGATTGTACGGCGCCATGTTGGGGCAACTCTTCACCCAAAAACAGACTCAACAAACTCTAGCCGAAAAAGATTTAAGGTTGCGACTAGCTCTTGGTGCTGCAAACATGCGCTCCTGGGATTGGAACCTCCAAACAGGGGAAATTATTGGCAGCAATTTATATGATGACAATGCGCTGCCAACCAAGGCTAACTATATTGATTTTGTGAATAGCATACACACTAATGATCGAAGCCTCGTGCTTGATGCTATGCGGACAATGGTTGAACTGATGGGAGTTTATGAAGTTGAATACCGTATTTTAGGTGAAGGGGGCCAAGTGCATTGGCTCTATTCATTAGGACAGCCTTATCGAGATACTAATGGGCAAATAGTGGGGATTGCAGGTGTAACCCAAGACATTACAGGACGTAAGACAATTGAGGAAACACTCAAACGTGCTGATCAGCAGGCAATGGAACTCATTCTAGAAAAAGAGCGTGTCAGTGCCTTGACTGAATTTATCAACACCATTTCGCACGACTTCAAAACACCGCTGGCGATTATCAATAACAGCCTCTATTTGCTTCAGCGTATTAATGATCCTGTTAAGCAAAAAGACAAGCTTAATTTGATTAAACAACAAACCTTACTTCTGGATAAGCAAATTCAAGACATCCTCACTATTTCCCGGTTGGATTATGCTCCACAGGTGACTAACTATCCTGTTAATATCAATTTGCTTCTCTCTAAAATCGCTGATCTGTTTCTTCCATCGTTTGAGAATAAAAAACAATCCATTGTCTTAGATTTGCAGCCAGTCTTACCTAACATTTTGGCGGACTCGGATGAATTAGATCGGGCGCTGGTTAATCTTGTGGAGAATGCCATTAATTACACCCCGCCCGGTGGTAGCATCACTATTAAAACGCGGCTCATCGACAACCAAGTCGAGTGTGTGATTTCGGATACAGGCATTGGGATGACTACCCAAGACACGCATCAGATTTTTGATAATTTTTATCGTGCCGAAAACGCCCGTATGATCAACAGTAAAGGTACAGGATTAGGCTTGGCAATTGTCAAGCGGATTGTTAGCAATCATAATGGAACTATTAGCGTAGAAAGTGAATTAGGGAAGGGAACGACCTTTCACTTACGCTTCCCAATTATGATTGTTGTTTAATAAAAATCGTTCGCATGTGAATTGCTGTTAATATGCACCGTCGTCTTATATACCACCGTTTGCATATTTGGTTGTCAATTAGTTTATTATTTCTGCTTCAATCTTCAACTACATTATTGGCGCAATCTCCTGCCACATATATTCGTGCTTCACGTTTAGGTATTACCTTCATTAGTTCCCTTGATCATCCAGCGAATGACTTGCGTTATCAGCGGGCGCTTTTGTTGGGCGCTGCGTGGAATCGTTGGCCGATGTATTGGGATCGTATCGAAGTTGCTCCGAACAGCTTTGATTGGTCAGGTTATGACCGCCTTGTAAGCCAAGACATTCAACATGGGTTATCAATCAACGCTATCTTGTTAGGTCGTCCAGCTTTTCACGCACAGGGTGGGGGCATTCAAGGCTTAAACTTGGCTACCTTCAATGATGGCAGTGATATACCGGCAGCCGGCAAACTGCCAAATCCAGCCAATGCATGGGCGACATTTGTCTATGCGGCTGTCATGCGATACAAACCCGGTGGCCTATTGGCTTCAACACTCGGTTTACCGTCCGGCGCAGGTGTGAGCGTTTGGGAGGCTTGGAATGAACCAGATTTGACGATGTTCTGGTCGGCTGGCGTTGAACAGTATGCCCGACTGCTGAAAGTAACATACCTAATAGTCCATCAAGCGGATCCCTCAGCTAAAGTCATGTTTGGTGGCCTTGCCTATGGCAATCCTGATACAGATGATTGGCTACCAAAGGTTTTGGCCATCTATGCCTCTGATCCGCTCCGTCAAACCTTTAATTGGTACATGGATCAAGTCGCAGTCCACAATTATATTTATGCGCGTCGCAGCGGCCTCGTCGTCAACCGTATCGAAACTACTTTAGCTAATCATGGACTTAGTCGCCCTGTTTGGTTAAATGAAAGTGGTGTACCCGTCTGGGATGATTATCCCGGCCCTGTGTGGACAGCGAATAAACCGTCTGAGCGCATTTATCGGGCGACGATGCAGCAGCAGGCCAACTTTTGGGTTGCTAGCACTGTTCTGTCGTGGGCATCCGGCGCGGATGTGGTTTTCTATCATCAGTTATATGACGATTGTGGCAATCAACCCGGTGGTTCAAACTTTCCACCACATAATGGCGAACTTTGCTCAACCTTGCCGGTTTGCGCGGGCGACGCCTTTGGACTTTACCGTAACGAACGGGGTGAAGCCTGTTTTAGCTTGCATCCGCTGCCGGGATCACCGCGTCCGGTTGCAGGCGCTTACTATCGATTGGCACAAATTTTTGGTGAAGTACCATTTGCTAATCCGCACATTGAATCCAGGGATGGTTCGACGGTTGTGTCGTTTGATCGACCATCGACAGGCGAACGGGTATTGGTTATGTGGAATCGCACCACTGCCGACTTGAAACTGGATGTTCCGGCTTTCGGTGACCAAGCCCAACTCTATGATATTGGTAATCAGGATTATTCAATTACTCCCACTGATGGCAAATATACCATCGGACTTCAGCTTCTCACCCCCGATAACCTGCCGGGCTTACCATCGGGTGAACTTTCGGGTATCGCTGGCGCGCCGCTGATTTTGGTTGAGAAAATTAATCCGGCACTGTTGGTCACCAATTTGCCGCTGACGCTCACACCTGATGCAGCAATAACAACTCCGACAGCACGTCTGACGGTTGATCCGAGTCAGGATACAACTCCGCCCACCACCAGTATGACCGCTTTGGAGGCAGCCAGTCCGGCTACTTTTACGGTTTCTTGGTCAGGTAATGATGACAGTGGTATCGATCATTATTTGATTTGGGTGCGCGTCGATGGCGGCAAATGGCAGCCGTGGTTGGAAACTGCTGCTACGCAAGGCCAATATACGGGGCAGGCGGGCAGCCGCTATGAATTTGCTGTGTGGGCGGTTGATCTGGCGGGCAACTGGTCACTCAACACTGAACTCACACCTCAAGCCGAAACGTCTGTTCAATAAATATGGCCTTTGATATATAAATTGGAAGTGGAATAGTTTCTGCTTTCCGTATATTTGCTTTGGTGGCGTAATAATTCTTAATACATCATGCACTACATAGAGGATATAATAAACTGTAAGATTTGTAATACAAGGAATTCAAATGTCCTATTCGGTGAATTGGTATATCGAAGACGAAATCATTTATACGCGTTATTCAGGAATCACTACAGTTGATGAACTGCGTGAAGCTTTGATAGCGACAAAGGATTTAATAGAAAGTAGTCCACGGGATTTCGTCCATGTCATTAATGATGTGGGTAATGTAATTGAACCTGTATCAATAAAAGATTCGATGAGAATTGTGCGTGAAGTCGGTAGTCACCCACGAGCAGGATGGACATTAAGCATCGGCGTAAAGTCGAACATGGTTAAGATGGGTTCAGGGCTAGGGGCCTCAATTTTCAAGCTGCGGTATCGTGCATTTGATACTTTAGATGAGGCATTGACCCATTTGAGACATTTTGATCAACGGATTAGTTGGCACAAACTTGAGATAACCCCCGTAGAAGGCTAAAGTCTCTTAGCATAATGTTTTGAGCCCTATAGAAAAACAAAGTTGAGTACAAAATGCAAAAGGACTACATCTATTGTAGTACTTAACTTTCGGCAACTTGATAAATCACTGGTATGCCGTTGATTTTCCACGATAGAACGATTAACATCCTCAACATAAAACAAAAACAGCTCTTGTGAGCTGTTTGATTGTGCCGATGGTGGGAGTCGAACCCACAAACCCGTTAGGGCGAAGCATTTTGAGTGCTTTGTGTTTGCCAGTTTCACCACATCGGCGAGTTTGATTTTCTCTATCATGAGCTGTTTTTGCTCAAATAGATCAATGCGCTATATATTAAATTTTCGGACACGGATTGTCAATGGTGAGCGAACTCCAAAATGAATCTGCGCTCATAACGGCTGCACTACGTGGTAACATGACCGCTTTCAATACCCTCGTCCTTCATTATCAGGATCGAGTGTATTCACTTGCCTACCGTATTCTCGGTGAATCTGAGAGTGCTGCCGATGCGGCTCAGGATGCCTTTATTGCTGCTTACCGTCGCTTAGATACCTATCGCGGTGACAGTTTCCGCGCATGGTTATTCCGCATTGCCACTAATACCTGTTATGACGAATTACGCCGTCTGAAACGTCGCCCTGTTACCGCTATTGAAGATCTTCCGGGTGCGGATGCTGATGATGGCCCTCCGTTGCCTGCCGACACCGCCACGCCCGAACAAGCGGCTCAACAAGCTGAACTTTCCCGCGCTATCGAGCAGTGTATTGGCAGCTTGCATACGGACCAACGATCTGTGCTTGTCCTCAGCGATGTTGAAGGGCTGAGCTACCAAGAAATTACTGAAATTACAGGCGCGACTCTCGGCACAGTTAAATCACGGCTCAGTCGTGCTCGTGCCGGAGTCCGCAACTGCTTAGGAAACGTTCAGGAACTTTTGCCATCAATATATCGTCTTAAAGGTGACGTGAATTAACGGTACTCTTACTCAACCATGCTAACCGATTTAGACTACGAACTCCTTTCTGCTTATATCGACGGTGCGCTCACCGAATCTGAGCGCACCGCGTTTGAATTGCGTCTGCAAGCCGACCCCGAACTTCGCGGCGAACTTGATGAACTCCGCGCTACAGTTACACTGCTCAATAATTTACTGCCCTTAAAAGCGCCGCGCGATTTCATCCTCGATACACGCCGAATCTATCGCTCATATTTCTTCACCAGCGCGACTTTTAGTGCGCTCTCTGCGGCTGCGGCGATCCTCTTGTTTGCAATCGGCGCATACCTCTTTACAGGCAACAAAACGCCATTACCTGCTAACTCATCATTGCAGGTCGGGCAAGTCGCTTCTGTGCCGACTACATCGGGTACAGTTTTAGACAAAGCTGCTGCGACAACCGTGACAGAGCAGTCGCTGAACGAAGTGCAAGTAACCACAAACACACCCCTAAATAGCCCGATTGTGCCGCCTAATGGGGCAGCATCTAATGATGGCATCATGCAAATGACTGCTAGCCCACAGCCATCATCATTACCTGATCAGTCTCCGTTCTTTCAGGCTGATGCTGCTCTGGCAACCGACGTAACAGGCGGCGGGGATAATGCGCTCAGTTCATCGGCAGCAGCGGCGCCATCTGATATGCAACAGCGTACCCATGAAGCGACACAAACTGTAACCAACGATCAGTATCCCGCCCCAATGACCAGTAGTGGCACGACCGGAGGTGCTCCTGCTCCATCTCAGGCACAAGAAACGGATGCCACCGAAGCTGAAGCCAATACGTCCATGGCTTTTGCTGCAACACAAGCGCCAACTGCTATGGCATTGAATACAGTAACTGCTTTACCAACGGCTAGTCCAGTTCCGAGCGCGACCTTCACACCAACTTTTACACTTACACTTTCGGCAACCATGACCAATACAATCCAGCCTACTGAAACAGCCATGCCACAGCCAACTACAGCACCACTCGTATTCCAACCTAACAATTATCCGGGTGACATGACATCATTAGTCTTGGTTGTAATTGGTGTGATATTCCTGCTAATTGCGGTTGCTACGACCGTAATTCGTCGTCGGAATCGCTCATGAGTCGAGAACGAGTAGCAAAATTTTGTCCGATATGTGGTGCGCCTACTGAATTGCATGAGCGCTTCGGTGTTCCTCGTCCCATTTGCCCGGCTTGCGGTCACATTGTTTTCTTTTCTCCGGCTGTCGCTGTTCTGGCGCTCATCACTCAAGGTGATCAAGTGCTGCTGGTTCAACGGGCCAATGACCCCAAAAAAGGTTTATGGGTGACACCTGCCGGTTTCATGGAGTGGAATGAAGATCCTGCCGAAGCCACCCGCCGCGAAGTGCTGGAAGAAACAGGATTGGATGTCCACATTGATCGTTTGCTCGACATATTTCATACTCCTGATGATGGCGGCCTTGCGGATGTGGTCATCGCTTATGAGGCTTCTATCGTCGGTGGCACATTGCAAGCGGCTGATGATGCCCAAGATGCGGCATGGTTCACTCGATATACTCTTCCTGAACTGGCTTTTCTGCCTACCCAACGCATCCTAGCTCGTTGGGTTGCCCACGAACTCTAGTCTCATCTGTGCAGTTCAATCTTCTTTGTGTACTTTGTCATTAATCACCCCGACATTTTTCGTAACCTTTCATACTTTGCGGCTTCTCTAATGGATTGTTAAAATGACGTGCATCTAAACCCACAAGGCTTAAACGATGCAAGTCTCTCTCCGGCATATTCATAAACGCTTTGGTGCAGTTCACGCCAACAATGACATCAATATTACTTTTGAAGAGGGGCATGTCGTCGGCATTTTAGGTGAAAACGGCGCAGGAAAATCCACGCTGATGAAAATCCTCTCGGGATTTCAGCCTGTTGATAGCGGCGAAATCTGGATTGATAATCGCCCTGTCGCCTATACTGGTCCGCAGGCAGCCATCGGCAACGGCATCGGCATGCTTCAACAAGACCCCTTGGATGTGCCAGCCTTTACCGTGCTTGAAAACTTTATCTATGGCAACGGTGATGGCTTTTTCCTGCCCCGTAAAAAGGCGGCACAACAACTTAAGAAGATCAGCCAGCGCTTTGGTTTCGAATTGGAAGCCGATATGCCTATTGCACAGTTGAGCATTGGTCAACGTCAGCAAATGGAAATCGTGCGTTTATTAACACTCGGTGTCAAAATGCTCATTTTGGATGAGCCGACAACCGGCATTTCTGCTGAACAAAAGCAGATTTTGTTCGATGCTCTTCGTCATCTAACCAAAGAAGATGGACTGTCTGTCCTGTTGGTTTCACATAAACTCGAGGATGTCATTGCCCTGTGTCATGAAGTTGCCGTATTGCGTGCAGGGCGTTTGGTTGGTACACGTCAGATGCCTGCAACAAACGCCCAACTGGTGGCCTTGATGTTCGGGCAGGAACTGGCTCCGCATACTCGCAAGCAGATTGATCTTTCTGCCGCGCAGGATGCTCTGGTACTCGACCACCTTTATTTACACGGTCATCGTGTCAATGTCGATGATGTTAATCTGCGTATAAAAGCGGGTGAAATCATTGGCCTCGCCGGATTGGATGGCAGCGGGCAGGAACTTCTTCTACGGACTTGTGTGGGCTTACAAAAATCCGTTCGCGGACACATCCGCCTTAAGGGGCAGGATCTGACCAGAGAATCGTATCGCAGTTTCCTCGCCAAAGGGGTGGCCTTTGGTGCAGCAGGGCGCTTAGAAGAAGGCTTAGTCGGTGGTCTAACACTCACTGAGCATATCGCCCTTGCCAACGAGTCCGGTGCATTCATCAATTGGTCTGCTGCCAGACAACACTGCGAAAATCAGATCAAACTTTACGATGTGCGCGGTCGTCCCGATAGTATGATCGAAACCCTTTCCGGGGGTAATCAACAGCGTGTCTTGATGGCGCTAATGCCCAATTCGCCAGTGTTGTTGGCGTTGGAACAACCTACGCGCGGTCTTGATGTCGATTCCGCCCGTTGGATCTGGCAGCAGTTGCTTGAACGGCGAGATCGTGGTGCGGCGATCATATTTAGCTCACCGGATTTGGATGAGTTGGTTGCTTACAGTGACCGTATCCTCGTCTTCTACGCGGGGCGAATCCTTGAAATTCCTGATGCCAACCATACCACCATTGATGAAATTGGTCGCCTGATTGGCGGGCATTTTGAGGTACAGCCCGCATGAAGAATCAATCGTTACTCACACGCATTGCTTTTGGTGTTATTCCGATTATCGTATCACTTTTAGTGACAGCCTTGCTGATTATGCTCGTGGGTGCGAACCCGGCTAAAGTAGTCGAGAAACTCTGGATCGGCGCGTTTCAAGATCTTGCCTCCATCAGCAATGTTATCAACTTTTGGATACCGTTGACACTCGCTAGTATCGGCCTAGTCGTTACTTTTACCGCTGGTCTATGGAACATCGGCGTTGAGGGTCAAATTTTGATGGGCGCGCTCTTTGCCTCCGGTGTGGCACTTTTTTGGCAAATTCCCGCGCCGTTTCTCATTCCTGTGGAAATTCTGGCCGCTATGATTGGTGGCGCACTGTGGGCATTGTTAGTGGGTGTGCTGAAAGTTTATCTCGGTGTGCATGAGATTTTTGGCGGAGTCGCGTTGAATGCCTTAGCGAATGTCGTTGCTATTACGCTCATCACCGGTCCTTGGCGGGGTGAAGTGGGTGGCAACTCGCGCGGTACGCCTACTTTCCCGGTAGATGGTATCCTTCCACCCATTTCGGCAGATCTCAACTTTAGTTTGCTGGCATTCATCATTGTACTGGCTGTGATTGTCGTCATTTGGCTAGCCTTACGCGGCACCCGTTGGGGTTTACAACTTAAAGCCACAGGTAAAAATAGCCGTTCAGCTTTGTTGCTAGGAGTCCCCACCGGACGCAGCACCCTTAGTGCGTTTGTTGTGTGCGGGTTGATCGCGGGTATTGCCGGTTCTTATCGTGTTTTGTTTACCTTTCAAAACCTGCGCCCCTTTGCCTCTGGCAATATCGGCTTTCTGGCGCTGCTGGTGGTGCTGCTCACATCGATGCGAGTACTCTGGACACCGATTGTAACTCTCATTTTTGCGTTGCTCTTAGGTGGCAGTGCCAAATTGAAAATCGACCTCAAACTGGATGCCTCGCTGGTGGGTGTCATGCAAGAAACGGTCGTGCTGATCGTCTTGCTTTTCAACGGTTTGCGTCAGCGTTTGCAGTTGCGCCGTCAGCAAAGTGACCATACTAAACCCACATCGATTACGGCTACAGTCGAAAATCAGCGTGTTATCGGAGATACCAACGAATGAGTGACGAACTAATTAATACGCTGAGCAGCATTATCTCAAATGCTACGCCCTTGGTCATAGCGAGTATCGGCGAAACTATTACCGAGCGGGTAGGGGTAGTCAATCTCTCGCTTGATGGAAGTATTGTATTGTCGGCAATGGTCGGTTTTGCTGCGGCTTATGCGACTCAGAATGCTTTAGGTAAAGAAAATGTTGCCATTGCGCTGGTTGCTGGCCTGCTTGCTGCTATGCTGGTGGGTGCGATTATCGCCCTGATTGTCGCTGCCGCTGGCATTGAACTTCGGCAGGATCAAGTCGCCATCGGTTTTGTGTTGACACTGCTTTGTGCCGATCTGGCTCAATTCTTGGGTGATCCGGTCGCCCGCATCGTAGGTCCACAGATGCTCAAAGTACCTTTTCCTCTTTTGAGCGATATTCCGGTTGTCGGTCAAATCTTTTTCCGCCAATCTTTATTGGTCTATTTCAGTTATATTTTGGTGTTCGGCACATGGTACTGGCTCTTTCGCACGCGGCAGGGGTTGGCGCTCCGTGCTGTAGGCGAACGTCCGACTACGGCTTTTGCGCGTGGCACGAAGGTCAACCGCCTGCGCTATATCTATGTGGCAGTCGGGGGTTCATTGGTTGGCCTTGCGGGTGCGGCCTATTCCCTCAGCGTCAAAGCGGGTTGGACGACACCGCCCAGCATGGCAGGGGACGGCTGGATTGCACTCGCAATTGTGATCTTTGGTGGGTGGCATCCCTTCCGCGTGGTGCTTGGCGCTTATCTATTTGCGGCGCTTCGAGCCTTTGCGACGGTTGCCCAACGGTCAGCCAGCCTCAATATTCCCGTTGTCATTCTTAATGGTATCCCTTGGCTCTTAATGATCGTGACTCTCGTACTCGTAAGCAGTGGCGCGATTGAACGTCTCTTGCTCGTGCTGCCGCGTCCGGTTCAGAAGTTCATGCGGAACTTCCTGCGCTCTGATCCGCCTGCTGCGCTGGGTACGCGTTTTGATCCTGAATAGGAAACAACGAAAATTTGAGGGTTTGAGAACGCCATCTGAAATTAGATGGTCTTTTTATTTTATGGCGTTTATGGCGGATTTTGTATATTTCCCGCCGAAATGACGGGCGGGAAGCAAGGGGGAAACCGCTGAATCGACACAAATGACTGGCGGCTAGCTCGGCTATGACCGCTGAGTGCAGCGGATTACTCGCGTGTGTCCACCGCATCGTCGGTGTTGTGTCGTTGCAGTGGATGTACGGGAGAAAGCCGCTGAACAGACATAAGTTATAAGCGGCAAATTGCAAGAGAAATACAGATTAACCACAGATGCACAGAGAAAATGCGGAGAATACAATTTAATCGCCAAGAGCAATAAAATATAAGATTAGTGTAGAACAAAAGGGCTATGAAAGCAAGTTATAGTTTGGTTTGAAATGAGGGGAAAGTTGGTTTATGAGCTAGCGGATGATGGTGGCAGGTAGGTGGCGAGTTTTTGCAGGAAGGTTTCGACCACAATATCCGGTTGGCGATAACACTGGTCGGCGGGAAAACGAACTACCAGTAGTCCGTGTTCGGTGAGACGGGCATCACGCCATTGGTCTGCCTCGGTCGATTGTTGATGATGTGGGCCATCGACTTCCAGAATGCCCCATTTACCCTGATACTGGACGAGAAAATCAACCTCACGGGTTTGGCGATGGGTTTCTGTTTTGAGCCGGATTTTGGGATCAGCAAGGAATAAGATGCCTTTGTAATCCAGCGATTTGGCAATTTTGACCTCACTGTGAGAGCGCAATGTAAAACCGTGCCAAGCAATCGCGCGATATTCGGGCTTCGGATTTGCTTGGCGTTTTTTATTGGGTTTGGATGTCTTGGACTCGAAGCGCGGTAGTTGTCTATCTATTTTGCGGCTGACGTTACGAATAATTTGTTGCGAACGGCTTTGCTGCTGGCTGCTATAGACGAGAACTAGGATGACCAAAGCCAAGAGGATGGGTGTGAGTTTGACGGCTATCCCCGAAGTGATATTCAGCATGTCGAGAATGGCGAGGCCTATTCCAACAAGTGCAACGACCATCATAATGCGGCGAATAAGTACGTCTGATTTTAGTAAGCGCAAGAGAGTCCTTCGATGGCAAGTTATAAATGTATTGTATCAATGATTATTTGGGCGAGAAATGGTTGAAGCGAACGATTACGCGTGATGTGTTCATGACCCCTTAAAAAGACCACCTGTTTCCAGATGGCCTTCCCTGAATAGTCTATCGACTACCGACTATTTCAATTTATCCAAGCGCGTTTGCACGTCTTTGATAAACGGATAGTCAAATACCGTACTCCATGTCACCACCCAATCATATTCACGGATGGCTACATCTTTCTTGCCCTGCGCTTCCAAAACCAACCCATGAATATAATGCCGTGTACCCGTTTCGCCCCGGGCGAGTGCTGCCTCAATCGATTTGAGTGCTACATCATATTGGCCTAGTGTATAGGCTGCCTTTGCCTGATATTCCAGTGCAATCGGTTGTAGCTCGGATGGAACATTGCCTACCGCCTCGCTCAACAAATCAGACGCATCTTGGTAAGTCTTTTTATCGTTCGATTTGGCCTTATCAATCAAAATACGCGCCTGCATCAACTTAATTTGAGAATCCGACACAACATTCGTACCCAATAGCGCTTCCGTGTCATTTTGTGCGGTGCTGGTGTCGCCTGCTGCAAAGGCCGCCTCCATGCGTTTTGCCCGTACTTTATCGTCCTTTGTTAAGTCAAATGCTTTGGTCAAATCAGCCTGTGCCAACTTAAATTGATCTTTGCTCAAGTACAAATCGGCTCTCGCCAACAAAACAGCTGCGTTATCACCAGCTGTCAGGGCTTGCGAGAACGCCTGTAATGCGAGGTCATTCTTGCCTTCGGCCATCCGCGCCTGTGCCAGTTGAATATAGCCGTCTACGCTGCCGGGATAGTAGTATAAGTAAGCTTGCGAGTAGATGACCGCTAAACCTGCCTTATCCTGAGCTACGGCTGACTTAATACGCAGCTTAAGGGCACTTTCGGTACTAGGGTCGATATACAACGCCAGAAACGCCTGATAATCGGCTTTGTCATACTGCTTCTGCTCGAAGTAAATCTCGCCTTTTTCGACCAACAGCTTCACATCAGAAGTGAGTTCAGGTACTGCCAATCCAGTGTCCAGCGCTTTGAGCGCTTTTTCATAGCTCTTGGTGAGCCGTGCACTACCTGCCTGAGCTAAATAAGGCAAATCGAAGCGCGGTGAACTGTCGAGCGCCGTTGAAGCTGCTTCTTCAGCCTGTGCAAGCAATTGACCCGACCCGCTGCCATTACTATCCTCAATCGCTGCCTGAGCTGACAGATAATACGTGTAGGCTAATGCGCCATAGACTACTGCTTTGGTATCCGCATCACTGGTATCGGTCAATCGCTGCTTAGCATCCAGCATCACTTGCTTGGCATCGTTATAGTTCTTTTGCCCGATCAAAGTTAGCGCTGTGTAGTAATAAGGAGCAGGGTCAAAGCTATTCGCGACATTCGTAATTTCGGCCTTCAAGGTCGGTAATGCTTCGTCATATCGTCCGTGATCGAGTAACACAATCGCTCCCTGTACACCCTTTGCAAATGCTGGTGGGAACACTTTTGTTGGGAGCGGTGGTGCAACATTACCGTTCGGTATTTGGGGTGGCACCGTCGCACTTGGGGTCAATGTTAATTTTGGCGTGGGGGAAGGTGTGGGTGTATCACCCGGTGTGGCTGTTGCCGTAGCCGTTGGTGGTTGAGGGGTAGGTGTCAGTGTTGGTGTCGGCACGAACACGATGCCACGCAGTGCAGGTGTGTTCCAGACAATCCCATATCCAACGAGCAAAAGTACGACCAAACTTACTGCCACCCCACCCGCGATGGCAGCCCTCAAGCCCCAGATGTCCCGTTCGCCAGCGCGTCCACTGGTTTTTTGTACCCACTGGATCGTAGGCGCGGTTTCTCTAGAAGCCAGATACTCGCGCAGCATCGCATCAACTTCGTCTTGTAACTGTGACACGCGTTGTTGATCCGGTATGGGAATGCCCGGTGTTTGATTTGACGCGGCTATTGTGGCACGGTTATCCGGGCGTGAAGGTAATCCAGAAACCTGTCCGGTTAGCTGGTCGCGCGTCATGCCCAACGACTTTAAAGCTTGAAGCCCCATATCATTGTTGGGATTGATCTCCAACAAGCGATTGAGGTAAAACATCTTCTCTCGTTGATCTTTTGCAAGACTCACCAGCCACAGCCATGAAGCCTCGTTTTGGGGCTCGATGCGTAACGATTGCTGAAGCAGTTGCCGTGCTTGATCAACCTGTCCCGCCTTGGCGGCTGCAATTCCCTGTTTTCTCAGTTCTTTTGCTTGGTCGCTTGCCACGTCTGCTACTCCCCATTAAGAAGCTGTCTGAATATTCGGAATTGTTCCATCAGAAATAATCGACAATATAACTGCCGTACTGATGAAACAATTGGAGACACAGTCTATTGTGCCTGATATTCCGTTTTTTATTTCAAACAGATTTTAAGTCATCATCAATATCAGCATTGTAACCTAAAGCACCGTTTGGTGGAATTAAAAACCGGGTGCAAGAGCATCCGGTTTTGTAAAACACTGTTAATGACCTGAATTTAAGGGGTATCCACGCGAGTGATACGGCCTTCAACCTGCGGGTTAATCGGGCTATTCGCCTTGATATAATCTCCCAAAACCAAGTCAAGGGGACTGCCACCATCATAGGGATTAATCGCGTTTTCCTTGAAAACACTGTATCCGTCGCCGCCCTGTCGCATAAAGTCATTACTAGCGACAGTATAGGTGGCATTCGGATCAATCGGGCTGTATGTGCTGTCTGCACCCAATACTTCGACGCTCACGATACGTTTGCCAGCTTCTTTGCTGCCATCCCAGCTAAACTTGATGCCAGACACCTGCGGGAAGCGACCTGCACCCGCCTCAACCTGTGAGACACCGTTTTCTAAGGCAGCAATCACATCTGATCCCTTGAGTTCAAATGTGGAAACGACGTTGCCGAAGGGGAACACCGTCAACACATCACCCTCCGTGATTGTGAGGGGTTGAGCCAGTGTCAAATCTGCGGGAATATCAGCACCAACTGGAACATTGGAACGGATACCACCGCCATTGGTGATGGCAATTTGGGCTTTGGAGTAGGCACGCATCGCATCTGCAACGAAATTACCAAGGTTACATTCTTCTGCACGGCATACCTTGCGATCACCGACCAAGAACACACTGGTTTCACCAATCTCTTGTTTGGTTAGATCTGCAATCGGTACGCGCAGCTCATCAACCACCTTGATCATATCAGGGTCAGGTACGATGTAACGCGAGAGCAAAATGGTATCGCCACTTGCACTGGTGACTGAGCCATTTTTATCAAAGACCACGTTTAAGCGCCCCATAAACTTCAAGCTGCTGCCAGCCTGCACGATATAAACATTTTTGCCGTCCTTATCCTGCGCGACGACTGGATATTTACCTTCTGCTGCGGAGTAGGTGTTACTGAGCAATGTGTGGCTGTGACCACCAACAATCAAATCGACATTGTTTAATTGGGTTGCCAGTTCTTCGTCCACCACCAAACCAATGTGGGTGAGCAGAATAATCTTATTGATGCCTTGTGAAGTTAGATCGTCCACAATCGGTTGAACTGTAGCAGCCAAATCCGACATGAATTTCACATCGGGGCCGGGGGAGGAGAGGATTCCGGTATCTGGAGGGGTAAGTCCGATGACACCAATCTTTTGTCCGCCAACTTCCAAAATCGTGTAAGGCTTAATCTTGTCTTTTAGATCGGCGCCAAAGGCGACATCCGAGGTAATGACAGGGAATTTGACTGCATCAACAAATTTCCCTAATGTCGCATTACCGTCATCAAATTCGTGGTTGCCGACGGTCATAGCATCATATTTCATGATATTCATGATGCGAGATGCTTCTTGACCTTGCCATTGCTGGCTGAACAATGTGCCTGTAAACCGATCACCACCGTCTAACAGAATGGAATTTCCACCCTCAGCACGAATCTGGTTAATGACCGTCATTTGGCGGGCAGCACCACCGTCGGTTGTGGCATCGCCTTTGGCATCGTATGGTCCATAAGCACCATGTACATCATTGGTATGCATAATGGTCAAATTAAAGGTGTCGTTCTGGGCGTAAGCTACCGAACTAAACGCTACCACGATCACCAATAGTACAGAAATAAAACTGATTTTACGTAGCATCCTATCCTCCGTTAAATAAATATGCGGATTAACAATGGCATGTCATTGTTTAGCACTGTAGAAGCTCTATTTAACATATCATTAAATAGGCGGTCAAGTTACGTAAAGTATTTCGATGTCGGCGGCTAGGTAGTGTTATGCAGTTTTTATACAGGCGGCCAAGGATAATTTGGCCCGCCGGGTCCCGGTTGTGGGTATTTGCGCGATTTTAATAGGTTTTGGATGCGATGTTGGAAGGAATGAATCTCACGCTCGGTAATGAGGTTGTTGAGTTCTTGTCGATATTCAGTTTTTTGGTTATCGACTTGTTCACATAGACGTTCAATATCATCTAGTAAGCTGTCGTCAATGGGTTCGCCAGCAAATTCCCATATCACTGTTCGCAGTTTAGGGCTGCTATTAAAGGTGATTCCGTGGTCGATACCCCAAACATGCCCTTGACCATCAACGAGGCAGTGCCCACCTTTGCGGTCAGCATTGTTGACGAGGATGTCAAACGCGCACATATGCCGCATCTGTTCCATCTTCGGTTCATCAAACTCGAAGTAATTGAGTTCGGGGTCATGCTCTACAAAAAATTGCATGGAACCAATCCCGTGAGGCCCTTGACGCAGTACCGTTGGCGGGACGATTTGCCACCCTAAAAGCTCTGAGGTCAGAAAGGAAGCCAATTCGCGTTTGCACAACATCCCGTCCGGGAAATCCCAGAGGGGACGCTCGCCTTTTTGGGGTTTATAAACCGCCATCACACTTTGGTCGTCATGGTTGATGGATAGCAGAAAGGTGTAGTTGGAACTCCAACGCATCATGCCGTGTTCGGCTTCGATGCTACCTTTCTGCAAGATGTCCACGACCTGTTGGCTTGTCAGCCCCTGCGATTCAGAATCGTTCGTGTTTGTGTCCATACTTTATGACCAGTAATAGACTAACCGACCATTTTGTTTGGGATCAGCACGTCCGGAATTTACAACTTCCAACGCTTGTTCACATAATAGCGCCATTTGGTCGCGTTTGCACCATAACTTGACCACACCGGGTTCGGCTTCGCTCAATTCGTCCAAATCGGTAGTGGATACTAACTCTTGGGCAACCAATACGACCAAATCATGATCTTCGTCGTAGCCTAATCCCATTTGCGCGACTCTAAAGACGGGTTCAATTGGCTCACGCAAATCCATATCCGTGCCGCTTAAATTCACATCTCTGGAACTGGTGTTATCAGCATCCCGCTTGTCGAGATCATCTAACATTTCTTTGATAGCTTCGCTAAGGGCGCGCGCTTGTTCTTTTTCGATGATCAGTGAGACAAGTTGTCTGCCTTGTCCGCTTTGTAAATGGAAAATCCGTTGACCACGCGGCCCGATTGTGCCAATAGTGATAAAGTCTACCGGATTTAGTTCGATTTCTTTTCCTGGCATAGCCTATCTTTCACTGATAAATCATGCTCGTATGAGTCTGTTTAGGCCGTTTTCTCGGCCTGTTTAGCCTGTTTATGTTCTTGTTCCATTTGTAGGACGTGCGCCATATCATTCATAGTTCCCACATATGGACGACCAAAGCCCAGCGATAGCATACTAATAGAGGCTGGTGTTATGACAATTCGCTGAAACTCATCCAGATGCATTCCCAAAAAGTGTGCCAAAACCATTTTAATAATGTCGGCATGCGTGACAACTGCTATCGTTTGTCGAGGATACTCGTTCACCAATGCCTCAACTGCGTTGACAGCGCGTGTTTGAACACCTCGCATTGTCTCTCCGTTTGGAAATTCGGCACGCGATGGATATTGCTGTACCACCTGCCACATTTTCCGTCCGGTCAACTTATTAATCTCCATGCCCTCCCAATCACCATATCGCACTTCGCCCAATTCAATGGTTTGTTGGATTGTGAGGTGAGGGTGATGCAGTCGAATGGCTTCCGCAGTTTCCATAGTGCGTTCCAGCGGGCTGGCAAACAAAATATCAATTGGAGTATCAGCCAACCGCTTACCAAGTGCCGTTGCCTGAGCTTGGCCTTCTTCATTCAAGTGAACACCCGGTGTCCAACCAGCCAATTTTCCAGTTTTTACAAAGTCATTTACAGCGTGTCGGATGAGCAGAATTTGTGTCATGCGGCTTCTTCAGTTTATTGAGTGTGCTTATAGGCGATAATATCATACTTAAATTCAAATGGACACTCTCTTTTAGCGTAGGTTAATCAACGTGGACGCAGTGCCCAGATGGTTCCACCGCCTAGACTGATATAAATCCATCCCTCACGACTAATCGTGACATCATATGGATGGTGCTGCCAAAAGCCGCTGGCTTGAAAGTGCATTTTCTGAAGGTTGGTAGTACTCCATTGTTCACCACCGCTCGGTATTTCTGGCAGGATAATGTGAGGTTCTTGCGGGTTTCCTTCAGCGTCAAAGCTCACCGTCACCAACGTATAGCCGTTCAGATAAGATTGGTCAATTGTGCCGCCTAGTGTGACCAGTAACTGGCCTTTTAGGTGCGGAAATGCATCGCCTGTATAAGCCACAATCCCCAACGGGTTACTATGTGTAGCAAAGGTCAAAGCAGGGGGAGTAAATTTGCTGCAATCTGTATTAGCTTTGATGCTGTCAGCTACATTTTCTTTACCAATGCAGTAAGGCCATCCAAAATTCGCACCTGATATTACGCGATTGAGTTCATCATAATTGGTGGTGTAGTCTAGGCCATCCCGCGCAGTATCAACTGTCCACAGTACATCACCTTGAAAAGCTAAATCATTCGGTTGGCGTAATCCGGCGGCTACTACCTGCTTGTCACTGCCATCAAGTGCGAAGCTCAAAATGCTGCCACGATCTTTCTGCTTCGGCTCACAGGTATCGCATTCTGCACCAATAGCCACGTAGATGCGTTTATCTGAACCGATGGCGATTCCTCCTGTCCAGAAGCCTGCGCCTATGGGTAAATCACTGACCAATGTTTCGACTTGCTGACCAATTAATTTATAAATATGAGAGCCGCCGGAAATGTAAAGCGCTCCGTCGAAGTATGCTAAGCCATTGGGCAACGTCAAACCTTGAGCAACTGTGTGTGCAGTTTCGGGTAATCCGTCGCCATCAGTGTCTTCGAGCGCTAAGACTTCACCCGAAAATGGCCGGGTTGCGTACAACATGCCATCAGGGGCAGCCGCGAGTGCCGTAAAGCCCATTTCGCCGCCGCTTTCATCATGGATGACCAACTCTGCACAATAATATGTTGCGTTCACCCAAGGTGGATCAATTAAATGAGGGCGTTCGGGACAGGGTGGCAAACTGGTTTGTGCTTGAACATTTTGTGAGCTGCCGACGAGCAAAATAAAGAAAGCAAAAAATGAGAATTGACAGAATGATTTCATTAAGTCCGTGACTTTAAGAATTATTGGATCGTTCATGAATATTAGCTGAAAAATAGGATGAGCAAACCTACGGCTTCGGTACGATTGTTATCATTCTAAGATTTTTCACATGAGAAAGGGAAGTCATTTTAAGATTCATACACTATAATATTCCCATATTCTGTCTATTTTAGGGTTGAAGGATGAAACTTGGACTTATTGCGGACATTCACGGAGATTATGCCGCACTCCAAACCGCTTTAGATCGGCTTGATAATTACCATCATGTGGATGAGATCCTGTGCGCTGGTGACTTGGTAGGGCGAGGACCGGAACAGGAAAAGGTTGTTGAACGGATTCGCGAACGGAACATTCCAACTGTAAAAGGTAACCATGACGAGTGGGCTTATGGATTTGACACATCAAATGCAGACTTTCTAGAAGATTTACCCATCAATTGGCAGAAGCGCTATGATGGCTATAACGTGTTTATGTGTCACGGTAAGCCCGGTAACAACATCTGGGGATTATACCGCGATCATGTTTCGAACACGCTGCTGAATATGATGCTGCAATCGCTTGATGCGGATGTTCTGATCGTTGGTCATACGCATGTGCCGATGTTTATCAAAGTCGCCAACGGTTGCGTCATTAATCCGGGTTCGCTCTACACCTTTCACAGCACACGTGTGACCTCACACACTTATGGAGTATTAACGTTGCCTGAAATGCAATTCGAGTTATTCGATCTGATCGCTGATCCCATAAAGTCGGTGCTGCCATGAGCACACCACCGGATGTTCCAGCCGAACACTATACCCGCGAGTATTTTGAGAAGTGGAATTACGCGGATCGTGGGCTTGGTAAATACAGCATGTACTGGTTTGCCCGCCGCTACTATGCGGCCTTGGTTCGCCGTTATGCGCTGCCTCAAGAGCCGAACCAACCACAGCGCAAACTGCTGGAAATGGGCTGTGGTCTAGGTCACTTGTTGGGGTTGCTACAGGATGATTTTCATTGCGTCGGTATCGACTTGATTGATTACAGCATCGAGCAAACACATCTCAACGCGCCTAAAGCCGAAGCTTTTCAGATGAGTGCGGATGATTTGAGTGCTTTTGAGAGTAATTCGTTTAGTGTGGTTGTGGCCTTGCATCTGGTTGAACATTTGCCTAATCCTGAGCATACTATTCAGCAGGTCAACCGCATTTTGAAACCCGGTGGATTGTGGTTGTTCGCCACGCCGCATCCCGATTACAGCCTACGCCGCTTCAAAGACCGTGATAACGACGCGATAGGCAAGGATAAAACGCATATCAATGTTCATCCACCGCAGCAGTGGCGATCATGGTGTGAGCAAAATGGTTTCAAAATGCTCAAACATTTTGGCGATGGATTATGGGATGTACCTTATTTGCCGCTGATTCCTAAAGTGGTTCAGTTTGGACTATTTGGTGTTCCAGCCTTTGCCCAAGTTGTCGCCCGTACTACATGGACTCCCTTGTCGATGGGTGTCAACCAAATCGGCATCGCCCGTAAGCTTTAACCCGACCTGAGTTTGATAATGTCTTAAAAACCAGCAAGATAGCTGGTTTTTTTGCTTTGTGTAACATCGTGGTTACAATGCCTGAGCTTTTCCAGTTGGTTAGTCAAAAGGTTTCGCTAACATGGAGCCCAAACTATCTGAAAGTGTGTCCGATTGGCTGCGGTACATTAACAACTCCAAAGAAGAAAATTTAAACTGGCTCGCCCCTCACGAAGAAACGTTGTTGTCGGTCTTGCGACATGGGCTGAACTGGGAACCAGAATTTCTCCAAGCCTATGAACTGCTGACGATTGTCTGCCCATATTTTGTACTCAGCCTTGCTCACACTCAGCAGTGGTTTCCGCTGTTGATGGACGCGCTGGTTATGGCGCAGGACATTCGATACCGCAATTTACAACTCAAGGCGTTTCGTTGGTTAGGTGAAATCTATCTGAAGCTAGGTAAATATACGGCGGCTCGTGATCGATTTTCTGCGGTACTGGAACGTGCTGAGTCGAGCGATATTAATGATTTGAAAGTGGCGGTGTACATCGGGTTGTTTAAGTTGCAGTGGTTTGACCTTAACGAAGAAATAAACCAAACGCTGGTCAATCAAGCATTGGAAACTGCCCGCCAAATTGATGATCGAGCTTTACAGGCTGATCTTTATGATGCTCTCGCACCCATTTATGCCCGCAAAATGGATACCGTGACTGCCTTAGGATATGGGCAAACAGCTTTTGTTTATTGGATGTCGGCGAATAACCATTCGGGTATCGGTCGCACTGCTTATAATGTTGCAACAATTTATGTGCATATGTCTCATTTTGAGGACGATAATCGGTTTTTGGATAACGCCATATCCTACCTTGAATTAGCGCGTGAAACGTTAGCCCGCACCGATGATGTGTGGCAGCATCCCTTACTCGCCTATGAGCAAGCAATTATTTATTTTCAACGGGGTGATAGTCGAAGCGCCGCAGATTGGTTTCGGCAATCACTGAGTGAAGCCGAACGCATGGATTCGCCCCAATATATCGTGGTTGCCCAACATGGCTTGGGACTGGCACTGTCAAAAATGGGACAGTATCCGCTGGCTCGTCGATATTTGGGGTTCGCACTAAAACGCTGGGAAGAATTGAACAACAGGTATGAAAAGGCGAATATTTTTGTCGGGTTGGCTGATCTTGAACTGAATGCGGGGGATAAGCAGCTCGCAAAATCGTATGTGGATGAGGGATTGCGATATACTGAGGACATACAAGACCAAACCATGCGTCAATTTATGAAAAGTCAATTTCAAGATATTTTGAAGCGGCTTGGCTTATAGACACAAACGGCACTTCTGTAGTGCCGTTTGTTCGCCTTACATATTACTGGCTCGGCGGTGGGGGATAGGGTGGGTATGGACCGGGCATGGTCGCGCTCCTGTTTGTTCATCGAACGATGTAAACAGGTTTGCATATTGACCCCACCTGAGTCCCACCTTTTCGGACTCGAAGCGGACAGAAACCGGACAGTTTTCTTTATCAGCGGTAAAATACCAACCAATGTCGATTATTACCGTCGGTTTTGAGGTCGCCAAACGGCGGGCAACCGACTTGGAAAGTGGATTGTTTCAACCTATAGTTAAGCCATGAGCAAACACGAAGCAATGCAGACAACATCCATTGTCTTATCCAAGGTTGATTAGTTTTATGGCGCGGATAGCACTTCTATTTTTATGTTTATGGAGCTTCACATTTCCTGCACTGATGCAGGATGTGGCGCCGGATTATTCGATACAACTGATCCAAAACAGTTTTAGTGATGATGGTCGTCAAACGACCGTTAAGTTTGATGTCGTGAATTCCGGTGGTGACTCGAATAAACAAGCAACCGCTACCCTTGATTTGATTGCTACACCAAATGAACAAATTGCGACCGCTTTGATACCTCCATTGGTTTCAAATGGTCGTTATACAGTCGTCATGCAGTTCTCGAATAATCGGTTTGCGCCCAGTAGCGTAGAGACGTTTCGTGCCTCGGTTGGCATCGGCGACATTGAACCGGAAGGAGCTGCTAGCGCACAAGATAACACGACACGTATTACCATCACTTTCCCTGCAAGTCTGCCGCCACCTCAATTCACACCACAGCCTGAAGTCACTGGTGAACCCGCCCTACAAACGCCGCCACCAGCCGGGAGTGAGGGTGGCATTCAACAATTGCTACAACAATTTAATATTGATCCATCTAATCCAGAACAATTGGCACTCCTGATTGGATTATTGGTCGTCATACTTATACTTGCGCTGATTATTTGGTTGGTTCTGCGCTTAATCTTTTCGCGCAAACCGGATTTTGGTGGCTGGTTGCCTTCCTATTCTAATTTGATGCCGACTGATCCCAATACTTTGGTGGGCCGTCGGCAACAGTGGCAAAGTGTGGCGCAGAACAGCGCTCTGCCTTCAATCGGCGCGGAAAGCAGTGTCCAAGTTCGCAAGCTGCCGACAGGTGTGGATGAACATTATCTTTCGGGTTGGCATGTGGTTGATTTACGCTTGAGCCAATACGATATGTATGGGCGTGTGAATCGTAGTCAAATAACGCCGCGACGTGGCCTCATCAAGCGGTTGGATTGGATTACACGCAAGCACGAGAAATTGAATGCCGATAAACTCAGCCGCCAACTCCTACCCGTTTCACGAGAACTCAGTAAACAAGTTCGCAAGAAAGTGACAGATCGAACGGCGATGCTTCCGTTGGCTTTGGATATTCGTTTGCGTGCACGTCATGGTGAAGCGCGAATATGGTTTGAATTGTACCGTCGGCAGTATGGGCAGTGGGCGCAAATTGATCGTTGGGAACCAGAAATGACAGTCAACGGGAAAGCGATCTACGAAACGTTTACCTATACGCTTTATGGTCAAAAACCGGCCGAAGACCTTAAACACTTTCAAAAACGTTTAGAAGGGGATTTGACTCAACTGCTGATTGATATGTTTAATCCGTCAGTTGTGACCAATGCACAACGACCGGATGCCCCTACTGATCCGCATCTCATGCCGGTGGTCGTAAACGCCGAAAAATAAAAAAGGTCGGCAATTGCGCCGACCTTAACTGTGTGCCATTTCTTAGAAGGATTAATTGCTCTCGTCAGTGACAGCCGTAACGACCTCCGGTTTGTCGAGTGTACCGACAGCCGCCACTAAGTAGACTATGTTTTCCTTCAACTCCGTACCCGCTAAATCAAGAACGACAGGGGTCTTTGCTCCGGAAGGGACAATGGTAATATCATATGACCCTGACTTTACATTAAGTGAATAGACACCGTCATTTTTATGTCCATCGAGCCCCTGTGTACCGGGGAATGCGAGTTTCGGCATGATTACAAAATCGCCTGAACGAATATCAACCGCGGGAGCATCTTCGATGCCGTGAAAGACTATAAGACGTGAGCGTCCTTTTGCCAGCGGACTATGATCTTCGTCAATCTCAACCAGTTTAAGTGTGTTATTTTTTAATGAGCCAATCGCCGCGATAGTTACCCATGTATCGGCCTTCAGGTCAAATATACCGGATCGGATACCACCTTTTGGTAATGCGGACAAAGTGTAGTTGCTCGGTGGAAGATCGATCCAATCGGTAATGGATTTGTATTCTAAGCCTTTTATTGCACTTGGCGCACCATTGACAAAAATATCTACTGCAGGCGTATCGGGTGAGAAGTGGGCGACGCGGACATGCACCATTCCTTCGGCTGCCATAGCAGGTGCAGCTGCAAAGACAAGTAGCATCGATGCCACTAACATGAAGATTACCTTACGCATAATCCCCTCCATATTTTGTTGCAAAAATAGACTCGTATATAACTTTATCAACGGCAAGTGAAAGCGAACATCGAAACTCATTTACAATTTATGAAAATGGTTTTGACCGAGGTTAAAGAATGAGAATTTTTAATTAACCAAGTGAAGAGGTTCAAATAAAAGATAAGTATTTATTGAGCGTTATAGGGTTGTGTATTAATCACTGTCTCATTTGAGAAATGGTCACTCTTCATCCATATTGCCGCTTACAGCGTAAATCAATACCCCAAGTGCCGCGATGATAAAACTGCCGATAATACCGATGGCTTGCAGCATCCCAAAGAGAGGTTGGTTGCCTGCATTACTGCCGTGCGATCCAAAACCGACTATGTCAGCAGTTCCTGACATGACCGCGAATAAAAGCCCTGTCAGCGCTAGTCGTATGCCGATTTGTTGAGCAAGATTGGCTGCTTTGCCGACATAAAATGTGAACTTGACGTATATCAAAGCCCCAACAATCAAGAGGGTAAAACCCGTCAGCACTGTAAAGATTTGGACAATGCCGATGCCTTTGGCGGGGGTTAAACCCGTGACACCGGGGAACAGTCCCATGAATGTGAGAACAGTTCCAAGTGCGCCGAGTGCGATACCAAATTGTGCGATTCGTGGCATTATTATGGCCTAACTTGCAGGTAGCGCTTGCCGGAGTTTGCGAATCATGTTGCCACCCATGACCGCTTCAACATCGGCAGGTGAGTACCCTCGTGCGGTAAGAGCATCCCCAATCTTCATTAAATCAGTCACCGTATCCAAATCTTCAGGAATACTTTCTTGACCGAAGCCTCCGTCAAAGTCACTGCCAATACCTACATGGGCAGCACTGCCCGTCATTTGGCAAATATAGTCTATGGCATCCGCGACTCTCGAAAGTGGGATTTTGGACTTTGGATCACCGCTTGCCCAGTCGTCACTCAAAAAGCGGTTATAAAGGACAACACCCATTACACCGTCATGTTCGGCAAGCTGGCGGATAATTGCATCACTGAAATGGCGGTCTGTATTGCGAAAACTCTTTGGGTTTGTGTGGCTTGCGATAATGACTCCATCATAATGATCAAGGGCTTGCAAGCAGGCTTCTTCGGCCAAATGCGATAAATCGAGTATGGCGTTGAAGTCTGCCATCACATTTAAGAGTTCATAACCCAGTTTGGTTAATGGCCCCGGATGCCCTGTACCACCTGCGTAACGTGTGCCTGCCCAAGCTGGCCCAACAATGCGAACGCCCCGTTCGTACCATTCCTCGAATTGGCGTGGTTCCATAATAGGGTCGGCGTTCTCCATCAATATGACCAATCCCTGCTTATGATCAGCGACCGTTTTGCCATCTTCCCATGTTTGTAACACGGCATCCAAATCAGCATTGGTTTTGACGAGGTGGATTTTGTCACTTTCATCTGCAATCCGATTGTAGTAATCCAGTTGGTCAGAACCGAGTTTATAAGCCTGTTCACGAGTTTTATACGTGAACTTTGACCATGCTTGATTAGTTGTGCCGTCATCCGGTGCAACGAATATTGTGGAGAATACCAAAGCTACGCGTCCAAGCATTGCATCGGGTAACCCAATTGTGGAGGAGCCTCGTTTGGCAATTATCGCCGGATCATTTTCAAGTTGACGTGTTTCTAAAGCGCTTCTACGATAATCCCGCCCGTAGCACAGCGCGTTATAAGCAATATCTTCATGGGCATCGACGACGATCATAGTGTTTGTCCTGACTAGGGCTACAATAAGTAAGAAGTCCACAACGCCCTTATTGTATGCAATCCCATGAGAAAAATCCAAATTGCCAAAATTAACGTAATGGATTGGTAAGGAAATCAGACTAGATTAGTGATAGTAAACTTTTGAGTGGGGAAACCATGGATAAAATACGTAAGCCAACAATATGGACGGGCGCACTTGTCGGGGCATGTTTGACTGCGGCTCTGATCGCTATTTTTTATTTGGTTCAGCAGCTTGTCGGAACCGTTTTTGTTCCGTTCGATGTTTTTGATTGGGTAGGACGCGTCGCGCCCGGTGGCTTTGTACGCTTTGGGATTGAAACCATTGTTCAAATTATTACCGCTCTGAAAATTGGTAATCTTGATAGTGCTGCTAAAACAGCTGAACAAACGATGGCGATTTCCGGTATGTTTGTTACGGGTGTAGTGGTCAGTGCGGTTTTATACGGATTGCTACCGCGCGTCAAAGCCAGCCAAGTTCCACTTGCAGGCTTGATAGCAGGTTTGGTCATTGGCGTGCCGGTTATGCTTATTAGCGCAACTGTTGATATTAACTCGACACAGCCCGAGCTTATCAATGCGATATGGATATTACTGGGATTTATGGTGTGGGGTTTGACGCTCGGTTGGGTTTATAACCGATTGACTGTGGCCAGCGTTGCCGAAACCACTGCATCAGAGTCGCCTTCGGTTGAGTCGATTGATCGCCGCCATTTCCTCATCCGATTGGGTGGTACTACCGCAGCCATAACGCTGGTAGGTGCTGGATTAGGCGCAGTTTTGCGTCGTTCATCAGCCCCGGCAAACGAAGTTGCTCTTGCTACTACTACATCCAATGGTGCTGCGTTGCAACCGTGGTCAGCGACCCACAAGCTGCCTAACGATGGTGATCCGGTTATTCCTGCTGCGGGAACGCGTCCAGAATTGACTCCGGTCGGTCAGCATTACCGGATTGATATTAATACGATCCCACCGCGTATTTCTGAAGCTGAATGGAAACTGTCAATTACTGGATTAGTTGATGCGCCATTCGATATGACATTGGCCGACCTCAAGTCGAAATATCAGCCTATTGATGAGTTTGTCACATTGGCGTGTATTTCGAACCCGCTTGCTGGCGAACTGACCAGCACCACACGCTGGACAGGTGTGAAGATGAAGGATTTTGTGGCGGACATGCATTTGAAACCGAATGCAACCCACTTGAAAATCACTTCGGCTGATAACTTTGACGAATTTGTGGACATTGAAACCATCAATAAAGATGAACGCGTGATGTTGGCCTACGAATGGGACGGCCTACCACTCGCAGTCGATCACGGTTTCCCGCTGCGTGTCTACATACCTAACCATTACGGTATGAAACAACCCAAGTGGATTACCACCATTGAAGCCGTTGACGGCTGGCAAGAAGGTTGGTGGGTGCGTCGTGGTTGGGACAAAGATGCCATCATGGAAGCCACCTCAGTTATTGATACCGTAGCGGTGAATGACACCATTACGAGTGCCGATAACGCCAAGGTGATACCCATTGGCGGTATTGCACATGCTGGCAGTCGTGGAATTTCAAAAGTTGAACTCAAGATCGACGATGCCGATTGGGTCGAAGCCCAACTCCGTAGTCCAATGTCAGATGTAACATGGGTTATCTGGCGCTACGATTGGCCGTTTGCTCAAGGTTCACATACCTTTACGGTACGTTGTACAGATGGCGAGGGTACACTTCAGAAGGAAACTGCGCATGGACCGGGGCCGGGCGGCGCAACTGGCTGGCAGCGTGTAGGCCAATCGGTCTAAAGCCACTATCGAATACAGGTTCACTTTACCTAATCTGTATTTAAAACCAATTTCTAAAAACACCCGGCATCATCAGTCGGGTGTTTTTATTTCAAGTTCTTCAGATAGTTAAGAATATGTAAATTTGTTGTCGCCGTATTGACGTGGAATTAATTTTCCCATATGATGAATTCAAGTGGTCATTATCCACTCATTATCAAGTATCATTCAAATCAGGAGCTCTTATTATGTTGTACATGCCCCGTGAAGAAGGCCAAGGCCTCGTAGAATACGCATTGATTTTGGTTCTGGTCGCCGTTGTCGTCATTGTCATTTTGGCGCTGCTTGGCCCGGCCATTGGTAACATTTTCTCGAATTTGGTCAAGAACCTGTAATTCTCATTACACTCAAATTAAAAAAGACGGCTTAGCCGTCTTTTTTATTGCCTATTCTCGGCTCTTTGAAATTCTGAAATCAGAACCCATAGTCACTGCCCTCACCATATGAAGAGCCAGATTTAGTCGGTCTTGGTGCTACTAAAGCTGTGGCGCTAGCGATGAGGATTGGGCGTTGGGCAGTTGTAACCGCTTTAACTGTAGCCGGAAAATTGATCGCATCCTCGGTTGAGTGAGGTAGATTCGTTGAGACGATATTTGCGATTGTGGCAGCGACCTCTGTATCGACCGTGTTGAATTCTTGGACAGGAGCTTGAATGCGAAAGAAACCCACCAGCACCAACCCTATAATGAATGATATTAACACGATAACCGTTAGCCATAATCCAATGCCTCGATTTTTGGCGCGGGCTTTTGGCGTTAACACTTTAAGTGGCAAACCTGCTTGTGGCGAAGTGAGCAATTTAATTTGTTCCACTAAAGCCTGCAATGGATAGCCGTTGGTGAAATCAAATGCTTTCAGATGGTCAATTAACTTGGTTGCAGGCACTGATTGTGCTTTGACCACTACCACATGTTGACTATTATCAAATGCTTGTGTAATGACATCTAGCACCGACGGGTTTTTGTTGCTTGCGGGGGATGCGAACGCAATCAGCATATTTTCTTTACCGGGCGAAAGTGTTTCATTAATTGAAAAACCTTGTGCCGTTAAATCTTTTGTGAGGCGGTTAGCGAGCGCAGCATCTTGGGGATCGTATGCGAGCGTAATCATGAGGTGTCCTTCTATTACCTTTGAAAAGTACGTATAAAATTGACAATATCCCAGCGTTGGGTAGTTGATAAAGTTGAGTCACAAGCAGGGAAGTTTTGCCAGCTTTCACCTGTCGCGAGGAAAAGTTGATCGTCGCGGGTGCGTGGCAGTCGTTCGATAATGCGGGTTTGGTCGGCAGTTTTCCAGTTGGGACAGGCTGATTCGTAGAGCGCTTGACCACGCTCCAGTGAGGCTTCGTCGGGAATGGTTTCGTTAATGACTTGTGGAGGTGGGTTAAGTGTGTCTTCGTACTGTATTTCAGTATTTTGAATAATCACCACGCCAATAATGGTAAATATGACCACAGCGACAACCGCCGCACCAGCTACAGTAATTAGGGCAGGGTTGAGGTCAAGCCGATGATAAACCCATAAAGCAGAAGGATACACTACCCAAGCCAGCGCAGCTAACACAAGCGCTAGTGTAATAAACTGTTGCAGATGAGGGGGCTGTGATTGCTCGACGGAAGCAGCATCAGTGATATTCCAGTCGAACGCGGCACGTTGGATTGAGCCGTCGGGCAATGTAAGGTCAATTAGTGACCACCATTGCCCGGGGCGATCAATTTCCGCCCCTGCGGTAATGTATAGCCCATTCTCTGCATTTTCAGTGACTTCCCAAATACCCCGTTGGTCACGCTGCGGATTGACCATTTGTAGACGAATCTTGAGGCCATCTACAGGCTGTCCATTACGAGTAACAAGCGTGTCATAGGTGTTGACACCGGGGCCACCGGGCGTGATGGTAAGTGCAATTGATATATCACCAATTTGCTGGGTGGCTGTAAGTGGAGGGACACTTTGTTGAATGAAATAGGGTATTGGGACTGGTGTAGCACTGAGCAAGCCGACGCTGGCGAGTACCGCAAAAGCCATTAGTGTTTCAAGCTGTAAACTGGGTATGAAATCGCGCACACGGTTCGTTAATGATGTCCACTGAGCATAACTATCTGGTTGGAGTGCCATGTGATGAACAAGTGCAATCAACAGTAGTCCTGCAACCAATAGTAGTTTAAGAACCAGCGCACCTCCAAAGGGTGTGGTGGTGACATCGCTAGGGCTATAAATCCATGTAGCAGCGCTGTAGATTCCAGTGGTGATAACAAGGACAACGCACGCGGTGGCTAGGCGTGAGAAGCGCTTCATAACAGCCAACAATGCCTGTCTGCGCTGTTCACCTTGATAGGGCTCGAGGGCGGTGGGCAAAATGAGGGCTAGGCCGGCTAATCCACCAACCCAGAGACCTACGCCTGTTGCGTGCAGCCAGTCGTTTAAAGTTGCAATCCACGGCCAGATAATTGAACCGGCACCGTGGCTGCCTGCGCTGAAAGTTCCGATTACCAATAGCAGTGCCCAACTATTGGCGGTCCAGAATGGGCGAACCGTTTCCGGCTGCTCGGCACGTAGGTAGAGGCTGAGGCCGAATAGCACGCTGACCAATGTCAGCAACAACATCCGTGCTGACCATAAATCACCGAAACGCGTGCCGACCCGTACTACAGTCCATAAACTTTGGTTGATAACCTGCCCGATGTCTGCGTCGAAAAAGGCCATCGTTTGTTGAAGAATGGCAATGATGTTTCCGGTGAAGGCCACCACAAGGCCAATAACCACCAATTGATTAAGTACACCCATAACACGGGGCGGGAGCAAGCCTGCTCGATAGGTTTTACTCCCCCAAGCGGGTACAAGAACGATACTATAGAGAAAACAGATTCCCACCAGCAGCATGGTAGAACTCAGTGTGAAAACGCGCCATATCACTTCCAGCGGATTTGCTTGGTCGAAGGCAGCTTGTCCCTTAACTCCACTGACCTCATTGCCCACGAAGAACACAAGACTCTGGGCGATGACGTGACCATCACTGGCAAAGGCCAAGCGCATGTCGACGATATAGGCACCATCAGGGAGATTGGGCGGTATACGCGCCGCGAGCAAGGCATTGTTGTCCGGCGAGACTTCACCTGTAGTGATGACATCGCCCTTTTGATTACGAAGGGTGAGCGTTGTGAAGCGCGGTTCTAAGCCTTCACTGAACCAGTATTGGAGGCGAGCTGGAGCGTGTTCTAGCACCGCGCGGTCTTCAGGAATCGAACGGAGTAAATACCCGTGAGCAGAGACTGGACTAAAACTAAGAATTGTTGTGAGCGCAAACAGGGCAACAAGGGCGATGAAGCGCAACCGATAGCGATGTGTTTTGGTCATTTGTCAAGCGGAAAGCGCTCATCATTATTGGGTACAGCGGGTGTTGAGGTGTCTGTAAGTTCTTCAAGTGCTTCGGGTGTTGTTACACGGCTGCGAACCCAAGCGATGCCCATCATGATGAGGAAGATAGCGGCGATACTGAGGAAAATAAGCTCATCCCATTCGCCGAGCGAGCCGTGCGCTAGGATGAATACGGTATGCATAAGATACTCCTCAAACTGCCTACTGCAACTACAAACTTAAGATTGAATGAGGAGATTTTACCACAAAAGCCGGACTCTGTTCAGTTTTTCACGAACTACTTAGGCAAACAAAAACGCGCTTGGGTTGCGCGTTTGAGACATGCGCCCGGTCGGAATCGAACCAACGACCAACCGCTTAGGACGCGGAGACTCTGCCTCTGAGTTACGGGCGCTTATTACAGGCTGAGTATACATGTGATTAGGTGGCTTAGTCAATCTCATTGCAAATTGTGCCCTAAAGGACTTCCTAAGGTCGCAATACTTCCGCCGAAATGGCGGGCGGGAAGCACGAGAGAACTCGCTGAATCGACACAAATAGCAGGCAGGAAGCACGGCTAATGCCGCTGAGTGCAGCGGATTACTCGGTGAATGCCGCCGCGTGCAGATTGGGGTGCCACCGCAGCGAATATACGGGAGTCCCCCGCTGAATATGCAACATAACTGCAATGAAGCGCCAATGCGATCAGGGTTGAGAGAGGAATGCACAAAATCAGTGTGTTCAACATATCTTTATAATAGAACAAAAGGACTAATTTGGCAAGTTCGAATCCGATTTGTCCAGCGTTTGGACGATGAGTTTGATAGCGGCCAATGGGTCGTCGCGGCGGAGGGCCGCGAGAATAGCTTGCTCATTAGTCGACAGATCAGAATGGTGAGCAGGTAGAGTAGGATCGTCAGTGCGTCCAAGCAGATAATCAGCAGAGACATTAAACACATCCGCCATGCGTGTGACGACATCGCTTGACGGGTCAGATTCAGCCGCTTCATAACGGACGATCTGGCGCATATTTAAATCGAGTGTTTTAGCGAGCGATGCGTAAGTATGGTTATTTTTTAGCCGAAGGCTTCGTAATCGATCAGCTTGAAGCATAGTTTACCTTCAATAAAATAGTGCTTGACAACTTGACGTAAATGCCGCATACTAGACATATATTGCTAATATGGATATGAGACATAAAAATTATGCGATAACTTTGAGAAATAATTATAGCGGCGATTAATTTGTTTAGCGCTTACAAGCAAAACGCCGTTGACGGTCAATGGATAACTTGATAAACTATTGTAACTAATTTATTGGCGATAATTATGCGCTAATATATTAGGGGCGATGGCGTAATGGCAGCCGCGGAAGACTTAAAATCTTTTATCTTAACTGATGTGTGGGTTCGAGTCCCACTCGCCCCAATAAAGCGCTTTAACAGGCGCTTTTTTATTTGGAGTCTATGATGCGTAGTTATGATGAATTACGACAAATACTTGAACTATGGGAGAATGGCGCATCCAAAAAAGGGATTAGCGATGAACTCGGAATGCCGAGAGCGACCGTACGCGATTGTATCTATCGCTATGGATCGATTGCCAATCTAGATGCTGTTATGAAGGGCGAAATTCCAAAGCCTCCTGAGATTGTGTCGCCACAATTACAACCCCGCAAATTGGCTGTAGTATATAAGCCGCGTGAACGCCGTTACACTGAAGAAGAACTGAAAGGGGCTATTGCTACATCACTTTCAATGGCAGATGTTTTACGTAAGCTCAAGATCCGTGTTGCAGGTGGAAATTATGATATGCTTCAACGAAGAATTGGGGAGCTTAATTTAGACACTTCGCATTTTACGGGGAGCGCGTGGCTGCGCGGCAGAGAAAATCCATTTGTCCGGCAGCGCACACTCGAAGAAATTTTGGTTGAAAATTCCACTTATGTCAGCACGAACAATCTTCGCAAGCGTTTGATAACTGAAGGTATCTTCGAACATCGCTGTGTATCATGTGGACTGGATAAGTGGCTCGACAATAAAATCCCGCTGGAGATTGATCATATCAACGGCGACCGGCGCGACAACCGCCTCGAAAATCTACGCTTATTATGTCCGAACTGCCATGCTTTAACCTCGACTTATCGCGGTAAGAATAAACGGGTAAGTAATCCAGACTAAATCGCATTTTCTATGAAATGTGATTTTTGTCACTATGGGTTGTGATCGTTTGTATCTATACTTTTGATTGGGGAAGAGTCATTCTCTTGGCCGGTTTTGGCGCTGCTCGAACCGGCACAGTTACGGGCTACACAAAATCAATATTCTCACATCCAGCAAAAAGGTGTTACCCGCAACAGGTGATAACACCTTTTTTGCTTTATATAGGATCGAGTGAGGAGGAAATAATGTCTTTTAAAAAATGTTTACTAACAATGGTTTTGATTTTCACATTCGCACCGCCGCTGACGAAGGCCGCTGCAAATTTTGTTGTGAATAGCAGCGGAGATGATCATGATTATGCACTTAACGGGATTTGTGAAACTCAAGCTGGTAACGGTGTGTGTACGCTCCGTGCTGCGCTAGAAGAGGCCAATGCTGCCGGTGGATGGCATCGTATAACCATCGGCGCGACAACGGTCAATCTTTTAGCTGAACTGGCTGTCAAACCCAACGTCAAAGTTATCATTAACGGTGCTGGACGTTCAACAGTAATTGACGGCGGTGGCTATTCGGGGGTTCGCCTTTTTAATGTCGATAACGGCGCATTGTTGCAGCTTAACAACCTTACCTTAGCGAATGGCAGCAATGCCTGTTGCGGTGGCGGGATTCAAAATCGTGGCATCGTTGACCTCAATCGGGTTGTGATGACAGGCCATTTTGCAACGGCTAGCGGCATTGGCGGTAATCCGGGACGTGGCGCAGCCATTTTCAACGAGCCGGGTGGATTCATCACCATCAAAGACAGTACACTAGCAAATAACCAAGCACGCAGTAGCGGTGGGGCAATCCGCAATGAAGGGACATTGACTGTTTTCACATCGACTTTTAAGAACAATGATGGATATGCTGGCGGTGGCGGTGCAATTGCTAATTTAGGCAAGCTGTTGGTATATACCAGCACTTTTTCTGGTAATCATTCAGCCGGAGCAGGGGCGATTTGGAATAATGCTGGTGCGTCGGCTGTGATTTACAGCTCAACTTTTGTAAATAATTATACTTACACCAATGGACCATCATTCGCTCTTGAAAACGCAGGCACGATGGTGCTGTATAACAGTATCCTTAGTGCTGCATCCGGTGGAACAAACTGCAACGGATCAGTGACGTCATTGGGCTTTAATTTATCGAATGACCAAAGCTGCAACCTCACGAAATGGAGTGATCAACAAGGTGTTGATCCGAAACTTGGGCCGCTTGCACAAAACGGCGGGCCAACCGAAACCTACCTGCCGTTGAAGGGCAGTCCAGCAATTGATATGGGCTTCTGTATTGGATTTGATCAGCGTGGCTACTCTCGCCATGTAAATCTGATATTTCGACTCCATCCCGGAAATAACTGCGACATTGGCGCGGTTGAGCTTCAACGGGCTGAATATCGGTAGTGAGATGGGGACCACTTACCGGGGTTGTTTCAAAACTGATTAAAATAATGAGCGAGGGAAGATTGGATTTCATCTTCCCTCGCTTTTTGAACTGTTAATCAATCGCTTATGAACACTAATCGCCATGTTTTGATGACTACCAATGGCGGAATTTGACTTATTATTTCTATACGCTTAGCATATCATTCCACTTACTCACTCACTACGGATATGAAAATACGATGGAAAACTTTGTTATCCCCTCAGAAAGTGCCGTTTTGCGGTTAGTTCAAGCGGCTGAAAAAGAACTCACTGCTTATGAACCTAAACTGCTGCCGTTATTCCGTCAGTGTTACCTGAATACACTCCAAACCACCGTCCAATTGGATGATGACGGCACAACCTTTGTCATCACAGGCGATATTCCCGCTATGTGGCTGCGGGATTCGACCGCACAAATCCGGCCTTATATGTCCTTAGCCGCCGGGGATGAAGGCATTCGACGGGTGATTGCCGGACTCATTCGTCGGCAGGCGAAATACATGTTGATTGACCCTTATGCTAATGCCTTCAACCAAGAGGCCAATGGGCATGGGCATCAAGACGACAAAACCCAGATGAATCCTTGGATTTGGGAGCGCAAATACGAACTGGACTCGTTGTGCTATCCGGTTCAACTGTTGAATGATTACGTCGAAACCACTCACGATGTGAGTATTTTTGACGATACTATTCACCGGATGCTGCAAACGATTGTCTCGACGATGCTGACCGAGCAGTATCATGACCAGTTATCGACTTACAGCTTTGATCGGCACGGCGTGGCCTCCGATACGCTGCCGTTGGGGGGTCGTGGAACGCGAACCAACTTTACCGGCATGGTGTGGTCAGGCTTCCGCCCCAGTGACGATTCATGTAAGTTTGGTTATCTCATTCCCGCCAATATGTTCGCAGTGGTGATACTTGAATACCTGAGCAAGTTCGCGCATGAAATCTACCATGATGAGGCGCTGGCGAACGCTGCCCATAAGCTGCGAAGTGAAATCCAATTTGGCATTGAAACCTACGGCATCGTGCAGCATCCGCGTTTTGGACGCATTTATGCTTACGAAACCGATGGTTATGGCAACTACAATTTGATGGACGATGCAAACGTGCCGAGCCTGTTGTCGATGTCCTATTTAGGCTATTGTGCCTCTGATGCACCGTTGTATCAGAATACCCGCGCCTTTGTTTTGAGTGCCGAGAATCCCTATTATTTCAGTGGTCAGTACGCCAAGGGTATTGGAAGTCCACATACGCCACGTGGTTATGTCTGGCACATTGGACTGATTATGCAAGGGCTTACCTCAACCGATACAGTCGAGCAAGACGCGCTGATTCAAATGCTGCTCTCGACGACTGGCGGCACCAACTTTATTCACGAGAGTTTTCATCCCGATCAACCAGAACAGTTCACACGCTCATGGTTTGCTTGGGCAAATAGTTTATTTGGTGAATTTATCCTGCGTCGCTTGCAATTAGGCAAACATTTAGACTGATGCTTACATTAAGCATCACCGTGATCGATTGCCAATTACTGCGCCATTGACGGACTAGGCTAGGTTCTACTAGACTGGCAGCAGTTAGCAGAGGTTAGGAGTTATGCCTGAAACAAGCGCGCATGATATTGGCAACCGTCAGTGTCCACAATGTGGCATAGCGTTCATCTGTGAGATGGCTGCTGGTCAATCACAATGTTGGTGCTTCAATTTGCCTCGTATAATATCAATAGATGAATCGGATGATAGGGGCTGCCTGTGTCCGACCTGTTTAGGCGCGAAGATTAATCAGCAATTGAATGATCAACAGGCTACATAACCCCGCATTTTCTTGAATAGCATTGGAGTGAATTGGAATGGCTGAACAGAAGTCGTATTTAATATCGGGTGGTGCGGGCTTTTTAGGCATCAATCTTGCTCGATATTTATTGGCACGCGGGCATAAAGTGACATCACTGGATATTGCCCCGTTTGATTATCCCGAAAAGAGCCAGATCACCGAAATTACCGGTGACATCCGCGACCGAGCAACCGTCGATAAGGCCATGCAGGGCATCCATATTGTGATCCACACAGCAGCGGCGCTGCCTTTGTACAGTGAAGCCGATATTATGTCCACAGATTTGCAAGGCACGCGCAACATGATCGACTCGGCCTTCAACGCCGGAGTCGAGCGTTTTGTGCATGTGTCATCAACCGCTGTGTATGGTATCCCTGACCATCATCCACTGTTGGAAACGGATACGCTGGATGGTGTCGGCCCTTACGGTAAAGCCAAGATCGCTGCCGAAGAAGTCTGCGTTGAATACCGCAAGAAGGGCATGTGCGTTCCGGTTATTCGACCCAAATCATTTATCGGGCCGGAACGCTTGGGCGTGTTTGCATTGTTTTATGACTGGGCGAAAGATGGTCACGGCTTCCCGATGTTGGGCAGCGGCAACAACCGTTATCAACTGCTGGATGTGGAAGACTTGTGCGACGCGATTTATTTGACCTGCACCTTGGACAAAGATACTGCGAATGATACTTTCAACATTGGCGCGAAAGAATTCACGACCATGAAGGAAGATTATCAAGCGGTCTTGGATTACGCTGGCTTTGGCAAGAAGATCACTGGCTTGCCCGCTGGTCCGGCCATCATGACCCTGCGAGTCTTGGAAGCGCTGAAAATCTCGCCGTTATACAAGTGGGTGTATGAAACGGCCAGCAAAGACTCCTTTGTCTCGATTGATAAGGCGCAAAAGGTGCTGGGCTATAATCCTAAGTATTCTAATAAACAGGCGCTTATCCGCAATTATCAGTGGTACAAAGAGAACTTAGCCAAGTTCGAAGGTCAATCAGGTGTCTCGCACCGTGTGCCGTGGAAGCAGGGCATCTTAGGCTTCGCGAAGATGGTGTTCTAGGCGTCAGTTTTCAGTTGAAATGCAAGAAGCCTATCCAAACGGATAGGCTTTTATTTTATCTATTGACAGATTTTTCTATTTCGATTAGATTCTAATTAGATGTATACCTAATTAGAAAGTTATGAAAATGGATACAGGGCAATATGATGATTTGCTTCAACTGCTCAAAACAGTTGCCGATGAAAGTCGGTTGCGGATGGTCGGGTTAATGAGCGAACGGGCTTATACGGTTAGTGAGATGGCGGGTGTGTTTAATCTAACCGAGCCTACCGTGTCACATCATGTGAGCAAATTGCACAGCGCGGGTTTGCTGCGGCTGCGGATGGAAGGCAATCAGCGTTTTTACAGCATCAACGAAAAGCGCTTGGCGACTCTTAAGGCGTATGTCAACGGTATCGAGAAATTGCCATCTAAAATTGAGAAAACAAAATCGGATGCCGTGTGGATTGAAGAACTCGATTGGAATGAAGCTGATAAGAAGATTTTGCGCGATTGTACTTTTGATGGGCGCATTGCTAATTGGCCGGCCAAGAACTCCAAATTTCTGGTTGTGCTGCGCTGGGTGGCGACTAAATTCCAACCCGGTACGCATTATACCGAGAAGCAGGTGAACGCCATTTTGAAGGAAGTGCATGAGGACTTCGCGACGATGCGGCGCAGCTTAGTCGATTATGGGTATATGCGCCGGGAACGTGGCGGCGGTGACTATTGGCTGACACCGGATGATGAGAAGTCTTAGCGTGTAGGGGGTTGTCACCGACAAACCCCTACACTAAATATCTTCGTTATGGTCTACAAAGATTGTTACATTTATTTCGTAATACTATCCGTAATGTTACCTGTTATCACCTGTTTATCAGGTTATCAAGCACCCAAGAATCGGTTATAAAATGGCTGTTTTGGCTGGTCACTGGCATTCACAAGACCAAAACCATTGTGCATTGAATCAGCCCAACCGTACCAAACACAACAGGCCACTTTACCGGAATACAAGGTTTTTAGACGACTGATGAAACCTGTCGCATAATCTGCTACGTCATTTGGTGGATCATTTGGACGGTCTAAAACACCCCACTCGGTAATCCACACCTTTGCTCCCGTCATGACTTTGCTGTAGGCATCCACATCATCATCAACGCTGCCAAACGGACTGTATTTGTTGCCAACTGGCCCACGTCCATACGAATGGCAGGCAATCGCATCCGGTCGAATATTGCTTGGCATAGCCGCAATCGTTGCCTTTGCATAGTTCGCTCCAGCAAATGGCCCTCCAACATGCCCACCCGTAATGATGTTGACTTTGGTATCGACCGTTCTAATAGCCTTGATGGTTTCGGACAGCAAATAAGCATAATCACTTGGCTGCATGGGTACAGCCGCCGAAGCAATATTCATGGGTGTATCTTGCTCGTTCCAAATTTGGTAGGCTGTCACCCAACCTGTCGAGACAAAACGGGCTGCAATCCGCCGCGCAAAATCAACGAATGTAGGGGTCAATTGTCGCCATTTACCGGTATCCATTTGCGGCCAAACATAGCCCGCACCTTCCCCATAGGTTTGATGCGTCAACACCAGAATGACCTTTAAGCCTGCATCTGAATAAGCCTTGATATACGGCGCATACAGGTTGTAGGCCGCATCCAAATCGGTTGAACCCCGATTCATCGACACCGAATAGGCAAAGCGCACAAAGCCTGTGCCTTTCATTCGAGATGCCGCTGGTTTACCGAGTGGATGCAAAATGTCGAGGTTGATACCCGTCATATTCAGCGCATTCAGTCCGCCTGTTTCATCAGCGATCAGGTATTCAGCCGATGAATAACCCTCGACGGTTTGTGGTGAACGAATTTTAATCCACTCATTTGCTCGTCCTACCTTGAGCAGTGTTCGCCCATGCGGTTCAAGTGACTCAATCCGGTCAAACGGTGTCAACTGACCGATGACCTTGAAATCCGTTCCTGGCCTTTCACGTATACGCAAACCGGTGACGTTGATTTTGAGCAATAATCCCTGCCAGTAAATCATCATGGTCGGGTCAACCACATCCGGCAGCAGATAACCACTTAAACCTTTACCGGGCTGCTGGACAATCAGTTTGATGGAGCCATCTGTACTGGCATCAGCGATAACATCACCGACTTTCACCGATTGCCCAATGACCACGCGAAGATTATTGAGTCGAGCATAAGTGGTTATGTAGGTGAGGCCGCTAATCGTCGTCGATACTTGAATATATTGACCATAACCTAAAGCGTTTGCTACCCGTACCACACTGGTGACGATGCCGGCTGCCGAGGCCCGAATTGGTGTTCCGGTTGGTGCATAGACGTCTAGCCCTTCATTTTTCTTGCCATCAATTTGGCTAACATCATTGAAGCCGCGCGTGATGCTGGCAGGACGTGCATCAGACGGCCATTCCATTGTAAAACGGTCATTGATGTTGCCGGGTGTCAGTTTTTCACCATAGCGGTCACTCAGCGTAATGCGCTGTTGGAGGATAGCAGCGAGATCGTTCGGTGTGGCTGCACGAATAACGTCAACACGAACAACCATCGGATACACGCGGCGAATGTGGCTCAATGCATCGTTACCGACCCACACACCGGGGGCTTGCACAGCCGTAATATTCCGGTAGCGGTTGAGATCATTACCAGCGGGAGATCGCACGATTACAACGCGGGGAAATGCTTTGGTATAGGCATCTGTGGCCTTTAGCCAAGTTAAGAAATCGAGTTCAGGTAATACGAGCGCGTGGGAAATAGGCGGCGTTGTCGTCATGAATCTTTCTCCTCCATAGTCGACAAGAAAGCTACTCCATTGTAGCCGCAAAATCTAAATCAGGAGATAACCATCAGAAAATAGTTTATGCCATCCAAATTGATTCTACGCACGGAAGAAAAATCGCGGGAGATTTTTATAGAGTCATTACAGGAATGTAATACCAACCGGAGAATTTTTAGCACTTACCACGCTCAATATGACCTAGCAAAAAGTATAGCGACCTATTGACGATATATCGTTATCCTGCTATCGTTCAGATATATCACGATATATCGTTAACTATGGAGGCACACAATGTTTAGATTACACGAGTTCTTTAATCGGGGCGACCATGATCAAGATTTTGATATGAACAGTCGTCGAGGAAAACATAAGCATTTTGCAGATAAGATGCGTGGTCGCGGCCCCTTCGGGCACGACTTTGGAGAGGGTGGGCGCAAACGCCATCGTCGGGGAGATATTAAGTTCACTCTGTTGGAACTGATCAAAGAACAGCCCCGTCATGGCTATGAACTTATCAAGGTGTTGGAAGAACGCTATGGTGGGTTTTACCGCCCGAGTCCCGGAACTATTTATCCCACACTTCAACTGTTGGAAGATGAAGGCAATCTGATTAGTGAAACGGTTGACGGAAAACGAATCTACAAAATCACTCCCGCTGGTGAAACACTGCTCGAACAGCAGAAGCAGGAGTCTGGGAATGAACGTTTTGGGTTTGGGATGCGGGGCGGTGGACCTAATCGGGAACTGCGTTCCGAACTTCGACACAGCGCGATGGCACTCCTCGAAACTTTGATGCAGGCTGGTCGGTACGGTTCGCCGGAGCAGGTCAAGGCTATTCAGGAATTGCTCAACAAAGCCAATCAAGACGCGCATCAGATTCTCGCAGGCGGTAACCCCTCGAATACGGTGTAGCTAGTCTGATGTTTTTCTGATCGCAGTTTGGGTGAAATCGTTTCGCTGCGAACTCTAAAATCCGGCACCAAGATTTCAAATAGACCTCAATACCGATTTATCAGTACGAGGTCTATTTATTTTATTTCAGATTCTTGGTGGTCTCCCTTGACAGAGTTGGTAAAATCATAACCAAAGAGATGCAGAGGGAGCAAGATGAGTGAGTTGGCATCAGTGGGCAGTTTCTGCCCCAACCCAAGCTGTCCCGATTATGGCAAAGTGGGAGTGGGTAAT
>JBBSBM010000040.1:0-60075 GCA_038251275.1 Aggregatilineales bacterium | reverse complement strand
CTTCTCTCAACTCCAGAATGATGCTGATCAAACTCCCTTGATCCAATTCCCCTAGCTTCATCTCATCTCTTTGTTCAATCATCCCCCAACTATACTGCTTTTGCTGTCTTTTTCGCTACATTTACCGGCCTGAGTAGTTACGAATATTTTGGCTTTGGATCACGTCCGGCAAAGAATTCGTATCTGACCTCAACATCATGGGTGTCGTGTTCTGACCATTCAGCCATTTTAGGGGCAGCATTCGCACTCCAAATGTTATTTTGTCCATAGTTGATACTGAATCTAATCGTTTTGTTACAAGTTTTGCAAACTACTACAAATTGCAGACGAGGCCACTTGCCCGTGGGTTCGGACGGCATAATACTCTCACTTGTGGGATATAAAGTTATCTTACTACAGCGATTATGCAATCGAAGCGTATACGGTTACAATTCACCTTCAAGTACGATCATGATCTTGAGAAACTATTATGACAGAAATGCATCCCGAAGCACAATCAGAATCGGTCGGCACATCAGCCGAGGCGTTTAATCATATCGGTGTGCGATATGATGAGGAATTCACTAATACTGAATTGAGCCTGTGGTTTCGGGCACGGGTTTGGGAACGTTTAGGCGTGTTGTTCAAAGCAGGTGATCGTGTTTTAGAGTTAGGCTGTGGCACAGGTGAGGATGCAATCTGGTTGGCGAAGCGTGGTGTCCATGTGCTGGCAGCGGATGGCAGCCAAGCGATGATTGATGAAACCAAGCGCAAAGCGCAAGCAATGGGTGTTGGCGATAAGATTGAAGTGAAACTGTTGGATTTTTCCGAAGCCGCTCAGTGGCAGTTGGAAGGGCAGTTCGACGGTACATATTCGAACTATGGTCCGCTGAACTGCGTCGGTGATTGGACAGCCATTGGTAATCAACTGACCAATCATATCCGAATTGGCGGGAAAATCGGGTTAGGTATTATCGGGCCGTGGTGTCCGTGGGAAGTCTTTTGGTTCGGGATTCATGCTGATTTCAAAAATGCGACACGCCGCTTGCGAGGTAGTACGATTGCCCACCTCGATGGTCAATATTTTCCGGTTTACTATCCTACACCGGGACGGATGCAGCACGACTTGGGGCAGGGCTTCCATCGGTCGCTACTGTGGGGCTTAGGTGTATTCCTACCGCCAAGCGATTTGTATAAGCCTGTTGGTGTGCGTCCGTGGTTAGCAAAGCCCTTATTGGCACTGGAAAAGCTGACCGCTCCACATTGGCCCTTTAAGTATCTCGGCGACCATTACTGGCTTGAGATGGAGCGGATTTAGGCGATGTTTTACCGTTAGTATTTACCTGCGCTTCTTCTTGTAACGCTGTTTCACTTAATGCCATCCACGAGTTGTTGGTTTTGCCTGTTCCGTTGCTTTTACCATTACCGTTGGACTGTGCCGAAGGTTTGACAGTGCTAGCTTTGATATAACACTGACAGTGATCCGCTTCAGGGTGTTTATAAATTTCGCTGACGTGAATCACATGTACCATTTGGTGTATACGCAACAGTTGGCTTTGGACGTGGCGCCGATTGCGTCCATGAATGGTGATCTCGACATCCCAGCCAGTGGGATTAAAAGACTGAAGTAATTTTTGCTGGCGCTGAATTTCTTCCTCACGCTGCCGCAGCGAGTCTTCAATAACTTTCTTTTGTAGTTTTTCAAGTACCTGATCAACTTTTCGATTTTTTCTTTCCAATTTCTCTTGTTTTGTGATGATCTCGTCATCCTCTTTGCCGTCTTGATCCCGTTTGTGAACCAGTTCTTCAATAAGAATTGCAACCAAAAACGCGCCCCAAATATTACTTGCCATACCTAGATAATAGCTGCGTAGCTCCGAGTTTTTTATACGGAAAATGAGCAACTCCCCTAAAATGACCACGATGGAGAGAATGATTAATGACCAAAATGAGGGCAGCATCCACTTGCCCAAAATGACTAAAGCAATGGCCGCGCCGAATAACTCGGTACTCAGGCCGCTGAAAAACTCTTTGTTTATTGTGTCGGTGATGGTTGTTGAGGCAAAGTAGAGCACAAATCCAATAATGATGAGGAAAACATAACGCGCCCATTCTTGCTTCAACGCTGAAACAATAATGGTATATACCAAAACCACACAGGATAGGAGAATCAGTGTAAGTGGCGCATTGTTATTCATCACACTTCGAATGGAGTGGATGATAAAGTCCAGTGTCATGTTACCCCCTGTGTTTGAATATGGTTTAGTACGTTTGAAAATTAAAACACAGAGTATAACAATATCTGAACTGATATGCACAAATTCCTAATTTATTACTACATTACTTAGACGTGTAGGTTTATGGGGTAGTTTAGCGAGACAAGCTAATCCTGATAAACCTCACTCCGATGTCCAAGCGCTTCAATAATGATTAGATGTTCTTGGTGTTCAATCTGGTAAATAATGCGATAGTCATCGACGCGAATGCGATAGTAACCTGCCCATTGCCCGGTCAGTTCTTCATGATGAACAGTGTCTACGAATCGAGAAAGCCACAATAATTTGCTCAAGATTCGTTCAATTATAGGACGATCTAAACGTTTGAGATCGTTTGCGGCAATATGGCGAAAACCAACCGAGTAAGGTTTAATCATTTAATCCTAACTCGGTTTCAATCTCGCCAAGCGTGACAAGCGATTCTTCTTCGTGGATAGCTTGCCGTAACTTATCAGCAAATGTATGGCTAATTTCTTTTCCAGCATCGGGATCAGGCAATTCTTGTTCAAGTTCAAATACAGCTTGCTGAACAACATCCTCAACAATACTTCGAATTACCAACTTAAATTCACCTAACGTTAAATCCCCAAGTTTTGTATTGTCTGGTGCGTTTATAGCCATGTAGAAACTCCAGAAAACTATTTAGTAACTGTATTGTACTTGATGCTAACTCCTAATCGTCACATTGCTCACACGAGTTGGCTCATGGGGAAGTTTGGCGAGTTCATCCAGCTTGGCGATTGCGCCGGGAAGGGTGAGTCGATGATAGATCATGGCGGCGGTTTGCTTGAGCATTGAAGGTCGCAAGTTCCTTGGATTGTGGACGAGTGATTTAATCTCGCTCCATGTTTTGCGTGAACGATAATCCTTGTGGACGACTGTATGTAACTGGCGGTAAAAATCGGTGGCAAATGGGCCTTTGTAAAGCATGGCGAGGTCGGCGCTGTCCGTCCAGTTAACCCGTTCGCCGAGTTCGTGCTTCACATTTTCGTAAAAAGGTGTTCCCGGCAGCGGATAACTGACACTGATGCCAATGTCGTCAGGCATCAGGTCGCGCACCATTTTGAGAGTCAGTTCAATATCCTCGCGGGTTTCACCGGGGTAACCAAATTGGAGGAAGAAGGCGACTTTGACTCCGTGTGCATGAAGCTGTTTAGTGGCTTCATAAATTTGGGTGACCTGTGTACCTTTGTCCATTGCATCGAGGATTTTTTGCGAACCGCTTTCCGCGCCAACCCAGACGATTTTCGCACCTGCTCGTGCTAGCGCTGGAATAGTCTTTCCGCGTAGGAGCAAGTCAACACGGTTAAGGCTCTTGAATGGGATATGCAGCTTGCGGGATTCAAGCAGGTCAGCGAACTCTTCAATCCAGCGGTCTTGGATGCCCATGATGTCATCCATAAACCAGATGTGGTCGGGATTAAAGTTTTCCTTAAGCCACGCCATCTCATTAACGACGCTGGCGGCACTGCGGACATTGTACTTTTGTCCCCAAATCGGTTTGGCGCACCAATTACAATGGAAAGGGCAGCCGCGTGTGGTAACCAAGTTCATCGAATAATAACCGTGATGTTCCATCCACACGCTGCGATATTTCTCACGGTCAACCAAATCCCATGCGGGAAAGGGTAGGGCGTTCAAATCACGGATGACAGGCCGTGCAGGTGTTTTGACCATGCGACCGTCATGCATATAGGCCAAACCCTGAATTTTATAGAGTTCGGTCTCAGCAACCGTTTGAGTTTTTGAGAGATAATCAATTAACTCTCCCTGCGTTTCATCACCTTCACCCATCAATACATAATCTGCGCCGTGCGCTAGATAGTGCTCGGCATGGTCGGTCATATCCGCGCCGGTGACGATCACCGTGCAACCTTGGGCTTTTGCCATGCCGATCATCTCGAAAGCGGCATCACGCATCCGCAGCAGACTCATCTTGCTGAGATAGTTGAAGTTATCTTCGAACAAGATGGCATATTTGGGCTGATATAGTTGGAGTGAATCTGCCCATTCTCCGGTGCTTTCCGCCAGCATCGCATCGAAGAGTGCCACCGAGTAACCGTGTTCACGCATGTAGGCAGCGGCGTACAACGTTCCTTGCGGTGGATAAGGCTGCATGGCATCCCACAGCTTGGGATCAAAGCGCAAATAGTAGGATTGTCCGAAAAGAATGTCGGTCATACTGTTTTCTCCTGCTATTAGGGTTATCGTTCAAATGAACTGAAATAGTTTTCGCTTCGGTAAAATGTCAACTTCTAACCCCGATTCTTTGAGGGTATTCGCATGGATACGCTTGGCGAGTTCGATGTGGATTGCTTTGGGTTTGCCATCGAGCGTGGCATCGACGGTTTTGATGTTGGTGAACTTTGCCATCAGTTCAGGGTCGCCGATTTGTGGCACGCCGCCTTTGATGACGAGGGCTAGGTCTGCTCGATGAGAGTTACACAATTTTACGGCATCATTTTCGCTACTTCGAATCAAGACCATATCGGCATATTCTTGCCCGAACATCCAGTCTTCAGGAGCTTTATCTTCAAGGGATTTATGAAATAAAATGAAGCCCGCATCATAAAAGACCAGATTTACGATAAATTTTGCAACATTGGGATCGTTACCAAAGCACTCGTAAGCTGCTGCAAGTTCAGTTAGGAGATCACCTGCACCAGTCAGCCGTGAATCGCTACCCAATCCAAGCGCATTTGTAATAGGATAATGATCGCGATTATCTGTATCAACCAATGTTTTGCCAAGTAGATATAGATTTGTGGTAGGACACCAGACTACACCTCGTACATGCTCGACAATAAAATCAAATTCGCGATCTTTGATAACAGGATGTTTTTGTCCATTTTTTCGTAATCCGACACAATGGACTAGCACGGGTTTATTTTGATCAATACATCCAAGTTTCTCGAGCCGTTCATATTCGCTTGCTGCAACATCGTCTGTCCCTTCGGCGAGATGGATGAACCAAGGCCAATCGTCGGGTGTGCTTTGGTAAGAGCGCACAATTTCTTCATCGGTGGCGAGATAAAAGGAGTGTGACCAGCCATAATTTTTCAACACTCGCACAGGAAAATCTTTGCGCCATAAATCTTTATGTGGCGGATTGTGATGAGCGACAGTGGTAGCGCCACACAACAGATTTTTGAGGCCGCCGATAAATAACTTATCCCACAATGGATAAGCTCTCAATGATTTATAGGGTTCTTGGTCTAGCCGAACATTCATATCTTCGTGCCATTGGCGCGCGTTATCGTAGCGCTCACGGAATTTGCTGCGTGGATAATGGTTGAGTTCAAGATGATCGTGGGCGTTAATCAAACCGGGGAAAATGGTATAATCGTCGAGATCAATCACTTGTACGCCGTTGACAGGCGCGGCGACAATGCGGTCACCGTCTGTATAGAGGTCGCGTTGTAGGGTTTGTCGTCCATCCCAAACATGTGCGCCACGAATGTGCAGCGGTCGAACCATCGTCACCCTCATTTATTCTGTCGTCACGATGATTATAGTCTGCTCTTATCAGCAGCACCAACGGCTATATGTCCTTACCTTCCTTTGGCGGGAAATAGGCTTTGGCAACAAACTGCTCATGGACAGGGATTTCCAATGCTGCGTCTGGATAGTCGCGTGCGACAACTGCTTTGACGGCTGCTATCCCCGCGGCCAATGACCCGTCACTGACCCGCCATGTGCGTGACCAGACGCGATTTTCGAGTTGATGCAGGAAATCTTGTGGCCTACGGGTGTAGGTGTAGTCAAATGTTTGCGCTTCGTCCACCTGCCAACCCATCGCTTGCAAAGTGCCTTCGTTTTTATCCCAACTCAGTCCGACATCAGCCGCTTCATTGTCAGGAACAGCCGAACGCCAAGCTGTCCACAGCGTTTTGAATACATCGTCGTTCTTTGACCAGCATTGGATGAAAGGCGCATCCGGTTTCAATACGCGGGCAATTTCGGTAATGACACCCTGCCAATTCGGTATCAAGTGGAGAATGTGCACTCCCACCACCGCATCAAAACTGTGATCGGGATAAGGTAGTTGGGTCGCGTCACCCTGTATTAGATAAATCGGTTCGCCATTTTGTTTGGAGCGCAATCGCAGCATCATGGCTGGTGAGAGATCAACACCATGCACTTCACTCACATATGTTGCCAATGGCAAGGCAATGCGACCCGTACCCACGCCAAATTCGAGAACGCGGCTGGTCGCAGTTAATTGACCTGCCTGCACAATGGCTGCTGCTGCGTCTTGATCGACCCCCGGCGGAAAACCGCGGGTGTCATCGTAATAAGTGGCGGCACGGTCAAAGGCGATGGAATCTGCCATTGATATTATTCCGATCCGCCGAGCGTGGGTGCGTTCTTCCGCACGAAATCCTCGCCGAGTTTATCGACCAATTGCTTACGCAGTTTGGGAGTTTCTTCCGCCCATTTGTCTTTGAGCTGCTCTTTGCTTGAGGTACGGCTGTCACCCGCGTTAGCAAGGATTCCCTTAGCAACGGCTGGCACAGTCGTAATCAAACGCTTGACTGTCGCGTTGCCACAGTGTGGACAAACAGGGGAAGGATCATTAAATCCGAGGCGGACTTCAAAAGGTTCCCCACAAGCTTCACAACGATAATCATAGAGTGGCATATTTATTGCCTCCATATACACAACGTTTCATGCTCATTATATCCCGCTCTGACGTTGTGTCTTTATATGAAGTTTCATTCCAGCCGAATTCGCGGGTTCAGAATGGCATAAATCACATCGGCTGCGAGATTGGCGACTGCGAAGAAAAAGATCGTCACCATAATGATGGCTTGCAAGAGAAAGAGGTTCTTTTGCTTGACCGCATCCACAAGAAGCGCACCCAAACCCGGATAGTTATAAACATTTTCGATGACCACTAAGCCGCCGATCAGCCAGCCGAAACTGATGGCAATCACTGTGATGGTTGGCAGCAGCGCGTTTCGCAGCACATGTTTAAAAATGACTATGCGCTGGGGAAGACCTTTGAGAGTCGCAGTCCGCACATAAGGCTTCTTCAACTCGTCGAGCACTCCGGCGCGAGTCAAGCGTGCTACATATCCAAGCAGTACGAATGTCGCAGTAATCGATGGAAGAATGAGTTGGTGAATCCAATCGGCGACAGTATTATCTGGCACGGCTGAAGTCGCAGGTAAATTGAGCGCTTTTACACCTAAAGCCAGCCCGTTAATCAATACCAATCCGGTTACGAATTCGGGCAATCCAACCACTGACAGTGATAGCAGCGAAACGGCACTGTCAATCCATGTGTTTTCGTTGAGTGCCGCAATCACACCCAAAAATATCGACAGCGGCACACTAATCAACATCGTCATCAATGCCAACCGCATCGAGTTGCCGAGTCGCTCGGTCACTAATGGACGAACATCTTGTTTCGCGCCGGTAATCGAACGTCCCCAATCGCCGACGACGAATCCCCCTAACCAGCGGACATATTGCTGTGGCGCAGGGTCGTTGAGTCCGAATTCCTCACGCAGGGCTTGCAACGATTCGGGAGAGGCATCACGCCCCAAAATCAAACGAGCCACATCACCGGGAACCAACTGCGTCAGTCCGAAGATAATGGCCGAGGTGATGAGCAATGTCACCCCCAACAAGAGGGTACGGCGTATGAGAAATCGCACCATAAGATTTACACGCTGCTTTCTGTAGGCTTAAGTGCTTCGGTATTTGTAACCTGTTGTTCGATGGCTGCGGTTTGTAACTCAATCAGTTCGTCAACGGGAATGTGGCATCGAATATGATGCCCGTCACCCGCGTCACGCCAAGGCGGTTCCTGTTGTTCACAGATTGCACCGATTTTACGTGGGCAGCGGGTATGAAAACGGCAGCCTGTGGGTAAATTGGCTGCGCTGGGGATGTCACCATCTAGACGGATACGCCCTTGTTTAATATTGGGATCAGCTATAGGTATAGACGAAACCAGTGCTTCGGTATAGGGATGCGAAGGAATATTGTACACATTGTCGGTTGTACCTTCCTCCACAATTTGTCCTAAGTACATGACGATCAGCCAGTCAGCGAGATAGGTTACGGCGCGTAGATCATGCGAAATGAATAGATAGGATGCACCTTCTGTCGCGCGCAAATCTTTGAGCAAATTGAGGACAACGGCCTGCACTGATACATCGAGGGCTGAGGTTGGTTCGTCCGCTACGACGAGTGCTGGATTAGCGGCGAAGGCTCGCGCAATCGCGACACGCTGTTTCTCACCGCCGCTGAGTTCTGCCGGGTAACGGTTAGCATAATCCGCAGGCAACCGAACCGCCGTCAGCAGTTCATTGATTCGGCTTTGAATCTGCTCCTGACGCAGTTTCTCGGTGTTCAATAGGCGAATGGTTCGTTCTAGCGCTCTCCCAACGGTTTGATATGGATTTAGAGTGTCATTAGGATTTTGAAATACCATTTGCAAATCGCGTTTAATGGTTTGTGGTCGTTCTGTTAGATGACGTGAAATTGGCACATCGAGCAACGTCATTTCACCTTGATTGGCTGTTTCCAATCCGACAATGCACCGAGCTAATGTTGTCTTGCCGCTACCACTTTCACCGACTAAGCCTAATGTTGCCCGCGACCGAACAGTGATTGATACATCATCAACCGCGTGAACAATGCGACTGGCACGGCGGGTTATACGATCAAATAGTGATAGTGCACCGTACTGTTTGGTTAAATTATCCGTTTTTAGAACGTATTCATTCCCTGCTGGTGATAATCTTTCTACCGGGATTTCCTCTGGAAGTGTGTTGATGGTCACCTCACCATTCTCGATTTCATGCCAACGGTGACACTTTACCGTTCGACCTTCAATAATTATGTCGGTTATTGGTTTTTCGACACGGCATTTGTCGATTGCGAGTGGACAGCGTGGCGCAAATACGCACCCTTGTGGACGTTCAGCAAGGGTCGGTGCGATGCCATCCATTGTTGGGAGGCGCGTTTCGACACCCTCAGTGGCACGCGGAATGCTGGCTAATAAACCAATGGTATACGGATGGACAGGTTTATTGAATGTGTCGCTGACATTCGCACTTGCCATGACTTCGCCACCATAAAGCACGGTCACGCGGTCACACATTTGGGCGATAACACCTAAATTGTGAGAAACATACAGCGCGGCGGCCTGATTATCATGTATGAGATCACGAAACAGATCAAGAATTGTGGCTTCGGTTGTGACATCAAGTGCAGTTGTCGGCTCATCTAGGACTAGTAGGCGTGGGCGGGTGCTAAGCGCCATCGCAATCGTTACGCGCTGCTGCATACCTCCGCTGAGTTGATGTGGATATTTCTTCGCCACTTGCTCAGCATCCGCAATCCGCACTTTTTCCAGCATTTCGACAGCTTTGCTCCAAGCTTGCCTGCTGGTCAGCTTGTCATGCAGCATGCCGATTTCTGCGATCTGGTTGCCGACTGTGTAAGATGGATTAAGCGCAGCTAATGGGTCTTGAGGCACGAGACTAATGTCGCGACCCCATATTTTTCGCATATCCGTTTCTGATCTAGTTAGCAGACTTTCGCCATCCAACAAAATATCACCCGATGTAACACGAGCGTTTTTGGCCATGTAACGCATCAGTGCCAACGCTAAAGTTGATTTTCCGCTACCACTTTCCCCTACAAGCCCATGAATTTCGAAGGCTTTAATCTGAAGCGATACATCACGGATAGCATTAATCCACTGGTTTCCCAGTCGATAATCAATACAGACATTTTGTGCTTCGATAACCGTTGCTTCGGGCATCAGATTTGCACTTCCATTGAGATAAAGTAAATTAGGAAAAAATTAATACTTTTTGCTTGACACTTAGTTGATATTGCTTTAACGTTATTTATAAGGGTTTGACATAATCAATTTATCATTCGTCAACCCATATATCGTATCTTTAGGAGAACTCATTATGTTGTACATGCCCCGTGAAGAAGGCCAAGGCTTGGTCGAATACGCTCTGATTTTGGTTTTGGTCGCCGTTGTCGTAATCGTGATTTTGGCATTGCTTGGCCCGGCCATCGGTAACATTTTCTCGAACCTCGTCAAGAACCTTTAATTCTGACCACTACTCTCAAGGGGTTATGAAATGATCTATATGCCCCGTGAAGAAGGTCAGGGTTTGGTCGAGTATGCGCTGATCATTGTCTTGGTAGCACTTGTCGTTATTGGCATGATTGGCCTTTTTGGGCCAGCAGTCGGAAACATGTTTTCCAACATTGTTCGCGCCGTCTAATCAGCTTTCGGCCTTCTACAGCATAAAAGGGTGACTCCAGAGTCGCCCTTTTTGTTTCTTAACTTCCCTCGTAACGGAATATCCGCCGTAGACCGTCCGCAAGTAAGTTCACGCCAATAACCAAAACTGCAATCGCCGCCGCTGGGTACCACAAAGCCCACGGGGTTCTCTCGTAACTTTCCCGCGCTTCATTGACCATGCGACCCCAATCTGGTGAAGGAGGTTGCACACCTAATCCCAAGAATCCCAAAGAGGCCGTTAAAAAGATGGCATATGAAAAACGGAGTGCTGCTTCGACCGTCAACGCAGGCAGAACGCTCGGTAAAATCTCGCGGAATAATATATACCAGTTGGCTTCGCCTCGAAGTTTCGCAGCCTCAATAAAACCGCTGTTGCGGACGTTGAGGGTCGCACTGCGAATAACGCGTGTCACAATTGGCACGTAGAGCAAGACGATGACGATGATAATCCCAATAGGTGAGGGACCGATTACACCCAGCATTACCAGCGCTAACAAAAGAGCGGGAATTGCCAATAAGCTATCAAGCAGTCGTGAGACTACTTCGTCAACCCAGCCGCCGAAATAAGCGGTTGCCATACCGATAATTGCACCAATCGCCACTGCGATGGTAGTGGCAATACCCGGTATGCTGATGACTTCGCGCGCGCCCCACAGCACACGACTAAATACATCGCGACCCAGTTTATCCGTACCAAACAGATAAGCAGCCGAAGGTGCTTGTCGTGCTGCACCCTTAATGAGCGCATCAAATTTGTAGGGTGCAACTGTTGACCCGAGAATCGCCATCAGGATGAAAAGTACAACGACAATTAACCCGATTAATGACAAAGGCCGTGAAGCCAACTTTTTTAATATATTAAAGACATCAGTGAATAATCGTTTTAATCGAGGTGGTTGAGGCTGAGCGCTATTTTCTGATGTGATGCTTGTCATTGATTGTTTACTTATACCCATCAGAATAGAAATGCCCCTTCATCTCGAATAGCGAAGGGGCCAAAATTAAGTGAGACTAGCTAACCGACACCCCTCGTAAGTCTGTCAGGCCGGGGAAGGGTGCCACATTGATACCGGTGACGTTCGCCCGTGATGCAGAGAAAACAGGTGCGAACCACGGAATGATAATCGGACCACTTTCATTGAAGATCTCTGAAATCTTGTGATAGATTCCCTCACGTGCAGCTTCATCGGTAGTTACACTGGCCTCTTGAATGAGCTTATCCAGATCAGGATCAGACCAATGGGTTTCGTTGTAGGCTGCGCCAGTAGTATAAGCCTGCGCCAGATAACCCTGTGGTGCAGGACGGTCGCCCCAACCAGTTATGCCTAAGTCAGCTTTCAACCAGTTATTCGGGTTGCTGTCATCGTAGTAGAAGCCTTCCTCATTCACCTGAATTTCGGCGGTGATGCCAGCTTTTGCCCACTGCTGTTGCAGCACAGTTGCCAGTGTGTCATACCCTAAAACATTGATGGTTTGGAGGGTAATAGTCAATCCATCGGGGTAACCCGCTTCGGCTAAAAGTGCCTTGGCCTTTTCGGGGTCGTATTCCTGAACCTTGATGTCTTTATCGAAGAAAGCCGCATAGCCCGGCCCGATTGGGTCATTGTTACCGACAGTACCGCGACCTTCTAAGACCAGTTGATTCAACTCTTCACGGTCAGTGGCGTACTTGAACGCCTGACGTACCTTGACATCTTTGCCGGGGCCTTCGTCCGTCCGCAAGCGGATGACCGGATGCTGGTTGGTCGTGGTTTGGATCAGCGTAATGCCATCCGTGCCATCAAGACCGCTCACTTGGTCAGGGCTAATTTTGAAGATGAAGTCCACATCGCCGCTCTTGAGCGCGTTGACCTGTGTGACAGGGTCGTTGATGAACTTGAACTCGACGCTGTCCAACAGAGGCTGACCAGATTTCCAGTAAGTTGGATTCTTGGTCAAGGTTGCGCTTTCGCCATCCTTATATTCAGTCAACATAAATGGGCCAGTACCGTTGAAGTTGGCATAAGGTTTTTCGCCCGTTGCTATTTCGTTTGGTTTTTCAGTGCCGTTCTTGATGATCAATGACAACTGATTGCCGATGCCATACAAGAAATCAGCGTTCGGTGCTTTGAGGGTGAAGACCACCGTCTTGGCATCAGGCGCAGTCACTTCGAATTCGCCCAACAGGTTTGTTGCAGGTGACTTCACTGTGACCAAACGCTGGAAGGTGAAGACCACATCGGCTGAACTGAAGTCCGAGCCATCATGGAACTTGACACCCTCTTGTAGGGTAAATGTATAGGTTAGGCCATCATCGCTGATTTTCCATTCGGTTGCCAAATTCGGCGCGATGGTACGGTCTGGCAGAACATCTACCAAATAATCATAAATACTGCGGTTTAACAAAACTTCCGGATCATTTGATCCTAAAGCCGGATCAAGGACTTTTGGTGCGACCATACCCACTTTGAGTGTGCCGCCCGCCGCGCGAACGCCAAAAACGCTGCCAGTCATTAGCAGCAGCATTGCTACGAGGACGAGGATACGTCCCTTACGAATATTCAGTCTCAGCATTATTGCCTCCCAATACGTTGGAGTTGGAAATAAGAGTACTACGTGAGATTAGACTATGATGATTGCGGAGATGTTACAGCGACAGTCAGGATTGGAGAGATTCCCGACCCCTATAAGTGGTATAGATGAACGTTCGAACTCGGCTTCCCCATACGCATAATACGGAGAACGGACGTTCTTTTCAAGTCAAAATCAATATTTCTAACACAATGTTATTATTTTGTAATCATAAGATTAGTGTATGCAAGGCCAAAATTTAGGTGATCCATTTAGCCGGACGTTTTTCAATAAAGGCTTTCATACCTTCTTGACCATCATCGCTCTGGCGCAGTTCGGTCAATAAATTAGTCCGATATTCAACGCTCGTATCCGTAGGCTTATCTTTTACCGCGAAAATTAGACGCTTGCAGGCCGCTAATGCCTGTGGACTGCACAATTTGATCTCATCCAAAATCACTTGTATTCGTTGCTCAAGTTCTTCCGGCACAACCGCCTCATGCACAATCCCATAATCACAGGCAGTTAAGCCATCAAAACGCCGACCCGTTAGCATCAGTTCACGCGCTCGTGTGAGGCCAACTCGTTCAATGACATAGGGTGAGATCAGTGCAGGGACGATACCTAACCTTACTTCTGGCAATCCCATTTTGGCTTCGGTACTGGCAATTGCAATATCCGCCACGCACACGATACCAAAGCCGCCACCCATTGCTGCACCTTCGACTTTAGCGATGACCACCTGTGGTGCTTCATTGATCGTCCGCAGCATCTTATCCAATGTGCCGGAGAAATTATCGATTTCGCCATTCTCAAATGCCTTCGACATCTCTTTGATGTCACCGCCCGCACAGAATGTCCCGCCTGCGCCGCTAAGAATGATTGCCCGCACGTCGCGATTATCCCTCAACGCCTCAAACGCCGTGATGATGTCCAACACCATCTGGTTGTTCATGGCATTCTTCACCGAAGGCCGATTTAGCGTGATGTAGGCAAATGTTCCTTCAAGTTTGACATCAACGGTCTCAAACGAATTCATCAAATAGCCTTCTTTTCTGCGCTTCAATCTTCCCACTCCATATATAACACTGCACCCGCCAGTGATTTTCCCAACTGGTCAATCCGCAGTGAACGTGTTGCCCCACCATCGAGTGCTTGATGACAGACGAAGTTTAGCGCTTCAATGTTATCAACATCATAGCGAATGACATCGCCTTTGACCAAATCACCGAGATGTGACTGCACTCGTTCGGCGGTAAGTTTGACTTTGATCTCCGCGTAAGCCGCGCTGTTCCGCGCAATCACGCTAATGTTAGCGATGTTTCCTTTATCACCGGATCGTCCATAAGCTAAATCATAGAGTCGCTTGGTCATCATTTGCCTCACAAAACTCGATAGCAGGTATCATTTTTGTAAATTATCGCTACAGGAGTATCCTTCTGAGGGATAGGCATGGACGCTAATTGTGCTTCCTTGCCGGTGAGTTGTTTTCCAAGGGGAGTTTCAAACTTGTAGTCGAGAATAATTACGGGTTTCATACCTTTTATAGTAACTGCTCGATCAGTCTTCGCTGCGATTACTTTTCCCGGAATCAGGATACCTTCTCGTTCAAGAATTTGTTTGTTTTTATATCGTTTCCGAATCCGTAAATTGAGGTATATGCCTCCGATGAAAAACACAATGAGCAGTAAATCATACAACGAGATTGAGATCGAGCCACTCAAAATTCCCAGTAATTCAACTCCACCCACAAATAAAATTGTAGCTACAGTAATGATTGTTGTAATTAGAATTGCTCTTTGCAGACTTGCATCTTCGCCTTCTGGACCAAGCTTTCTCGATTGACCCAAAATAATGTTTTCATGATGCGGTAATAAGAGAAACAACTCGTCTAGCGGTGCAAGTTTATTTTCATTCGCTGATGTCATCGTTGACCTCGAAATAGTCTATCCGTGTTTGAATGCGTTCTCGACTCACCAACGTCGGCCACAAGCCGAGGATCACATGCGGATTGCCACCGACTGATGCGCCGCTGACACTCATGCCCGCTGGCCCGCTCAAGCCCATTGCGTTGATTTGCCGGACGACACTTTTTAGCTTGTCGGTATCCTGCGCGGTGAAGATCACCCGCACAATCACTTCCATTGGGTCAGGCGGCAGTTGTGCCACTGAGCCATATAAACTATTTGCGCCTAAATAACTGTATTCCACCCGCTCAATGGCTTCGTTGCGCCGGAAAATCTCGTTGAGTGCTGCCTTCAATTGCTCAACTTTTACCCATGCTTCCGGCCAGCCGATATTGAAAATTAACTCTCGGCTGTAACCTTCTAATCGACCCAAATTAAGCTTATATGTGGATGTGCGCGGCTTGCCTGTCACGTTGGTAACTTGCACACGATCACGTCCTGCATCTTCCAAATGGAGAGTCGTCAAGTTAGCAACCACATCCGGAGTGATGTAATTAGCAGGATCATGAATTTCGTACAGCAGTTGTTCTTTGACGGTTTCAGTCGACACGCATCCGGCGCTGTCCGGCGATTTGGTCAGCACGAAACTGCCATCCGCTTCCACTTCGGCTATCGGATAACCGAGATAGGGCAGGGTTGCCGCATCAGTATCATGGATGCGCGCCAAGCTGTTGCCGCCGACCACTTGTCCCGTACACTCCAACAGATGCCCCGCGACGATGCCACTGGCGAGTCGGTTCCAGTCATCCCATGCCCAACCGTAATGAGCCACCATCGCCGCCAGATACAAACAGGGATCAGCAACACGCCCTGTAATCAGCATATCCGCGCCGGATTGGAGTGCTTCGACTAACGGCTGCGCGCCGAGATAAACATTCGCAGTGATGAAATTCTGGTTTGCTGCATCCGCCAATTTTTCGCCTGTTTCCATATTTGGGAGTGCTTCGCCTGCCGCTTGCAGTTCACCCAAGCGCGTCAGTACATTGTCGCCAGCCACCGTCGCGATTTTGAGACCAGTTAATCCCATACTGGCTGCTGTCTCGCGCACCATCTCGGCTGCCGCCTGAGGATTTAATCCACCACCATTTGTGATCAGCGGGATTTTACGCTTGAAGGCTTCCGGCAAAATCTTTTGGGCGATGATCTTGACATCAAACGTATAACCACGCTTGGGATCAGCCAGCATATCCTTCTGTAAAATCGCTAGCGTCAGCTCGCTTAGTGCCTCGAAACACACAATGTCAACATGTCCGCCGGTAATCATTGGCAACGCCCGCGTCACATCATCGCCATAAAAACCTTGTCCCGACCCAATTCGGTATGCCATAAATAAATCTCTTTCTATCTAATTTATTTGCTGTGTTTTAGTTTTCCTTTTCAGTGCTATTGCGATGTTCGTTGTTGAGATCAGCTACAATTTCTCGTGCTGCTTCCACAAATTCTTGTGCAGGATGATAATCTCTAACCAGCTTTTCGACATTGATATACTTGGGATCAAGTTCAATAACGGATTGCCAGAGTTTTATTGCTTCGTTTATATTTCCAATTGCATGTTGGCATAGGGATTGACCTACAATAGCAAACTTGTGTGTAAATTTTATTTTGATGGCTTTATTAAAATCAGCAAGTGCATCCTCATACTTTTGCATGAGAAAATATAGATGTCCACGACTTCCATATGCATAAACCAGCTTAGGATTAAGGCTAATTGCTTTGTTACAATCAGCTAGCGCCTTTGAGAATTCGTTTATGCGAGAATATAAGTAGCCACGATTACTGTATAGCAATGCGTTTTTCGGCTCTAATTCAATGGCCCTCTTATGATTGGTAAGTGCTTGGCTTATATCTCCTGCTTGAAAATAAGCATCAGCAAGGCCGCTGTAAGCTCCACCCATCGTTTTGCACTGCTTATTGCTCGTTTGAAAGCTGCAATCGCGTCTTCAGTTTGATTCTGCGCGAGATAGACTCGGCCTAGGATAGTATAGACAAATGAAAGTCTATGGTTGAGTTTGCTAGCTCGATCACAGTCAATTAGAGCTTTCTGGTACTCGCCTTTTTGATAATACGCAGAGGCGCGGACACCATAGGCTGTTCCCGACTGGGGTGAGAGTTGGATTGCTGTCATAGTATCTTGAATAGCTTTGTCGGCATTATCTTTGCTGAGCCAAGCAATTGCTCTATTTCCGTACGCCGAAGCAAAGTTCGGATATTGTGAAATTGCGTCATTAAAACAGTCGATAGCTTTATCGAATTCATTGGATTGTAAATACTTAACGCCCACATTGTTTCGTTGCATAGCAACTGGATGGCTATACACATCATAATTTTTTGCAACCAGAATGCTAAATAGCACAAGAAAGATCATTATCGGCGTTAATGTTGTAAATATGTCTTGTGTTACTATGCCCACTATAAACCAACATATCAAAATGCCATTTACTACATGTTGCCGTAAATTAAAATACTTTGTCCGCAATCCTTTGATCCTTGTAAAATGGATAGCTTATTAGCAACAGTGCCAATCGCAGCATAAATGTCTTCGGCAATTTATCGTGGATAGTTAACTCTATTGTATGGAAATTTAGCTAATCAACACTTAATGACCGGATCAGTTTGCCTGAACGAATAACATTCTGAGCGAAACTACTTTATGAAGGACAAACATATTTCTAACCATATTGAAAGCTTTTGTAGTCTGCGCTTCTCCTAAATCGGTTAGAAAACTCGTCGAGAAAGAGTTACATTTTGGTAACCCGTTAGGCGAATATTTGTGCTATGATGGGGTTAGTTTAATCACTTTTATTGATGATCGATAGAGTGTGATGAGCATCAGAAGCTATGCCACAAATGAACGAGAAAATATGTCTGTGAGGCATATGGTTGATATGGGATTTAGCAAAATTGGCGGCGGCAGTCCCTTTGCCAACTTCGCCGCGTTTCCAGCCGAGCTATCCGCCGAAAAAACGGCTATTTCGCCAATGATCAACCAGAAATCGCCAACTTTGACATGGTTTTCGCCAACTTCGCCATGCGTATTTTATTGAGCGATGGGTAAGATCAGATAAAAGGTTGTCCCTTCACCCAACTTGCTCTCAACTGTAATCTGCCCACCGTGCGCCTCAACCAAGCTCTTAACGATGGCTAGACCTAAACCGGTTCCCTCAATGTTATCTGTTTCCGGTCGCCGCACGCGGTAAAAACGCTCAAAAACATGAATTTGGTCTTCTGGACTAATGCCCATACCGTTATCTTGGATCGAAATCCGTAGTGTGTTAGCCTTGACCTCGGCTCCAATCTTAACCCAACCCTCAGTACCGGTATATTTCACACCGTTACCTATCAGGTTAATCAGGATTTGTCTCATGCGGGAGCGATCTGCCATGATATGCGGCAGGGGTTCGAGAATATTATTTATGACCGTAATAGCTTTGTTTTGGGCTACTGGCTTTACTTGTTCTGTACAGTCTTGAATAACCTGTTCAACTTGTAAGGCTTCCAAAATGAGCTTAATTCCCGACTCGATTTTGGCGAGGTCTAGCAGGTCATCAATCAATTGGCGCATATTTTGCATGGCTTTACGGATCATATGAACCGAGTTTAAACCCTGTTGGGTCACACTCTGCTGCATGATCATCAGTTCAATGTAGCCATTCATCACGCTCAAAGGTTGTTTTAAATCATGAGAGACCGTCGCGATGAGTTCGCCTTTCAGCTTGTCCATCTCTTTGTAGGGGGTAACATCGTGCATAACCACAATCCAACCAATACTCTCGAAGCGCCGCAAGTTCGCATGGAATATGCGCTCGTTGGGCATCATCACTTCTTCAATGATGTTTTCACCACTATCCTTCGCGCGTTGGAAGGTAGACCAGAGAGCGGTGTGTTCGAAGGTTTCGTTCGCAAGCCGCCTCGTGTAATCTTGGTTGGCATACAGTTGCATGGCGTTTAAGGCTGCTTGGTTGATGAGAATTATGCGCTCATCGTTACCAATAACCATGACCATATCAGCTGTGTTATTGAGAATATGCGAGAGTTTTTCACGTTCACGTATGGCTTCCTCATACAGACGTGCATTATCAATAGCTACGCCTGCGCGAGTCGCTAGTTTTTGCACAAAATCGAGATGGGCATCTGTGAAACCGTTCAGCTTTTTGCTATCGAGGGTAATAACCGCGACAACGCGATCCTCTCGCATAACAGGTACAGCCATTTGTGAGCGTGTATTGGTTGCCATACGCACAAAATCGGGATCCATACTCACGTCAGGCACCACCTCGGCATAACCGGAATTCGCCACCCGTGCTGTAATACCTGAACCGTATTCTTGCCGGATAATATCTAGCTGCTCTTGAGGAACATCGTAGCCGTATTCAAATAGAAAATGTAGTGTGCCCGCTTCTTGATCGAACAAAGCCAACGATGTTGACTGTGCATTACTAAAACGCAGCGCCCAATCAAGGGTCATCTCGAAAACGTGGTTAATGTTGATAGTGTCGCTGAGTTCGCGGTCGATTTGCCGTAAAATATACATTTCACGCATGCTATCAGCAAGTTCACGAACGGTTTTATGGTGCAAACGGGCATTTTGGAGTGCCATAGCTCCGCTAGTGCTAATCGTCTCCAACCAGTACTGATGTTTTGCGCCGAGGGGATTTCCGCTGGTATGGTTATCAATGATGATCGCACCAATCAGGTGATCTTCTGACCTCAAAGGAGTTCCTAAAAACGAGTCTGTCTTTAGATAATTAGCCAGCCATTGAACCGATGCATTGGCACCGTTAGCTTGGGCCGTTGCCCAAACGCTGATTCCTTTGCTCCATTCATCAACAATTGAGCTGGGTTCAGGTTGGAAAGTCCCTAGCCGTAATCCTTCCAAATTTCCTTGCTGCTCACTCGGTAATTTGAAGTTGCTTGCCCCGTATTGGAGGACAGTTTCCTGATCATCTTGTACTAATATCAAAACGCGGTCACATTGGACTATATCTTGTATAGCGACAATAAATTGATCAAGGAATTCTTCAAACTCAAGCGAAGTGCCAAGTATATGGGCGATTTTATTAATCGCTGACAGTTCAGCAATTTTCTCTTGTAAGGCACTATTTTCAGTATGGAGTTGTTCGACTGTTCTTGGTTCCATGGCAACCATTAGCTGTCTCTTTTGAAATATAATCAACTGGTTTCATTTTAATCTAATAAAGTTCATTATACTCTTGATCTCCCGTCACAAACCGCTCAAAACGTTAATTCATCTTCTGATTTCCTGTGCTACGATAAAAATAGTAAACGGAACGGTTCGGTTTGCTCGTCTATCTTGATGGGACTATAATCGCCACATAATAACAAAGCAAATCGGCTCTCCGGAGGAACAGATGGATTTCAAGAATGTTTCGGCTCGTCTCAAATCAAAACAGGGTAATGCACAGTCAGGCGATGGGGCTCAACCCAAGCAGCATGATTTTGCGGAATCGTATCGTATTCGTGCCCGTATGATTGGAGTCCTCATTCACGATGCCCGTCTGAATGCGGAACGTAGTATCGAGGAATGTGCTGATTTACTCCGTGTAACGCCAGAAGAGATGCAAGCGTGGGAATATGGCGATTCGGCTCCAAGTTTGCCACAGATTGAGCTGCTTGCGTTTTATCTAGGTGTTCCAGTGAGCCATTTCTGGGGTACGGACACGCTAGAGGCTAAGGTGGGACGTCATTCCGATATTCAGTCTGAGTACGTGGCGCTGCGGACTCGGATGATCGGGGCGATGATGCGTCAGGCAAGGGACGAGCTTGGACTTAACCTCGAAACAATCAGCGAAGAGAGTGCTATTCCAGCGGATTTATTGGCTCAGTACGAAATGGGCGAGCTGCCGATTCCGATGCACGAGTTGAGTGTTCTTTCCAGCATCTTGAAAAAGAATACCAGTTATTTCCTTGAAACCAGTGGTTACATTGGTGAATGGTTACTAATGCGCGAGGAGTGGAAACATTTCCTAGAACTGCCAGATGAAAAACGTAAGTTTGCTGCAAACCCGCGCAACATTGGCTTTATCGAAATTGCCATCATGTTCAGCAAGATGCCTGTTGAAGATTTGAGGCAAGTCGGAGCCAGTATTCTCGATATTACTAGATAGACAGATAGACAATGAGGTGAGATATGGCAACAGCACAGGAATTGCAAGATCAAGGCGTTAAGCTCTTTCAACAGAAAGATTATGAAGCCGCTTCAAAGGTTTTTCATCAGGCCAGCGATGCTTATGAAGCTGAGGGCAAGCGTGATATGGTGGCTGAAATGCTGACCAATATAGGGCTTGTGCACCGCGTATTGGGAGAACATCAGCAAGCACTTGATATGATGCAAAATGCGCTTTCGATTTTTCAAGAACTGCAAGATACAATGCGTGTGGCCAAGGTTTTGGGCAATATGGGTGGGGTTTATGCCGCACTTAGCGATAAAGAACAAGCCTATAATTGCTACCGTCAAGCGGCAGACATCTTTGAAGAACAGGGCGATAAAAAGCTTTATGGTGAAACCCTGATTGCGATGGGTGATTTGCAGGTGCGAGATGGTAAGTTGATGGTTGGTGCAGCTACTTACGAAGCAGGTCTTGAACAGCTTGATAAGCTCAATACCAGCCAGAAAGTTATCAAGGGATTGCTTGGCGTTCGTAACAAGCTTATCGGCGGTAGCTAATCCTCTTCATCGTTCCTATCTTTTTTGAAATCAGCTAAACTCTAGCGGTAAATCGGTTAATCCGGCTACCGCTTTTTATTTTCAGAATCAATTCTGCTACGAAAGGTAGAATTGAAATATGTTTTGTTGCCACTAAAAATGAATGTGGTGGACGGTAAAACATTTGAGGGCTAGGCATGATATTTGACAGCCAAAAAAAAGACCGTCACTGGCTATTTGTCTTTACGTTAGTGGGAATATTGCTTGGTGCTTATGCCTTCACATATAGTGGACGCATTGAAAGTGGCGATACACTGACACTTTTCAATGCTACTGGTAGTGTTGTTGATTTTGGCGATGTGCTACTCGATAAGACATCGGCTGATAATCCACCGTTTACCACAACACCACCTAGTTTCTACCCATTAGCTAGTGCGGAAGTTGAGCCTGTACAACTTCTTTTAACGGCACCACTTTATTGGTTAGCAGAGCACATTCCGGGTATTGGATTAGTTCATGCCGTCTGGTTCTTTAATATTTTTATCTGTACGGCTATTGTTATTGCGTTTTATTTCTATTCGTTAGCATTAGGTTATCGGCCTCTTGTTGGTGTTACAGCCGCTTTAATACTGGGTTTAGGCACAATCTTATGGCCTTACAGCAAAACGTTTTTCCGTGAACCGCTGGCATGTCTATTTATATTGCTGGCTGCTTTAAGTATGGAAAGATGGCGGGGTAAACAATACCGCTCAATAGTTTACTTTCTCGTCAGTGCAGTTGCGTTGGCTGCTGCGTTCCTGACCAAAGAAGCCGTTATCTTTGCCTTGCCCTCTCTGGTAATTATAGTTGCGCCTGCAATATCGTTCCCCAAAAGACTAATCAATATTTTGCTCGCACTATTTTTGGTAGTTGTTGGGGTTTTACTTTTGTCTACTGTTTTTGCGGGTTCAATTCCGTTCCCCACATTGTATGAGCGAGTTGCAGCTATTCTTCACCGTTCTCCACAACAAATTGCTACGGCTCATCAAGCATTGCATACCTATCTCCTGAGTGTTGGTGGGAGTGTATGGGGAACATCGCCCGTTTTATTACTGGTCATCCCCGGTTTGGCAATACTTTATCGCAGACAGGAATATCGTTATCTGCTATCGATTGTGGCGATTGTTTTTGCTTTTGCACTCGGTTACGCGGTATTACGAGGCGATCATTGGTTTGGTGGATTATCGTGGCCTTCGAGGTTTCTTATTCCGGTAATACCGTTTGTGATGCTCGGTGCGCTGCCTATGCTCGATAAAGTTCTACGTATAGGTGCGCGCTGGTGGGTTGTGTTCGGCATAGTGGCGGTTTGTGTTTACAGCTTATGGGTGCAAATCAGTGCTGTTTCATACGATTGGGGTGTGTATATCAATTTATTACCGCCTGAGGCTAATGGTTTAGTCGAATGGGGGGGAGGATTGAATATGATTCGTTACCTGCGTTGGGTGCTGATTCCAACGCAGTGGGGACATGCGTCACCCGACTTTGACTTTGCATGGGTACGAGTCGGCGTTTCGTGGTGGCCTGTTGTGTGCGTTGTTGTCGTCCTGATTTGCGTGGTGTGGCTGTCTAACTTGTTACGAAATCGGCCTCAGCCAAAAATCTTTCTGTTCTATCGACGCCGAATGCTTGTCTTGTTTCCAATTTTGATGTTGTTCCTTATGGGGCTAGGACTGCGTTCAATTAATGACGATGGTATTTATTCAGGTAGTAATCATTCGTTACGAGCTGTTTTACCGCTGATTCAATCAAATACTCAAGCGGGTGATGTACTTTTGCTAGCAGACAATGAATATGAACCCTTTTTCTTGAATCATGGGAAGTTAGCTTATCCGCGAGTGATTTCTTTACCTGATCCGCCCGGTGAGCAGCCTAGCCCTGAACAACCGCCTGTCATTCGCTCGACCAATGTTGATGCACTTCTTTTGAAAACGTCTGTACCGCTTATTTATAATCTCGCCCAATTTCATCCGACATTATGGCTGATGGCGGATTTTGGTCCCTGGCATCCTTGGGCGGTTCGGCCCGTCGAACGATTTATGGTGACCCATTATTATCCGATCCGTGAACTCGCGCCTGATCCGCCTGATCCACGTGTTCGGCTGATTGAGTACAGCACATCTCATGCGCCTGATCCGTTTGCGTTTCGTGGACCTGACTATTTGTCGGATCTACGTTTTGGAGAGTCGATTAGCCTAAAGGGTTTCAATCTACCTTCTGGCTTGAGTTATAAATCAGGCGAGGTTGTACCCATCTCTTTGTACTGGCAATCTGATAATACGCTTAATCACGATTATACAATCGCGTATTTTGTGTCTGATGAGACGGGCAGTAATCGGGTGCAAGGCGAGGATAGACAACCTGCGTGGGGTTTCGCGCCGACAAGTGGTTGGAAGCCCAACGTTCCACAGTGGGATAATCGGGCTTTGCGGTTGCCCACTGATCTACCCGCGGGCGAATATGAAATTTGGATTCGGCTGTATCAAACTGACGATGGCAGTGTTCAGCTTCCTGTGACCGGCACAAATGTTAAAGATAATACAATCGGAATATTGCCAGTTCAGATCACCGTTACCAACTAGACCTTGACCTGATTCGGTAATGGTTTGCCATAAACGCCTGCGATGAGGTTTTCGGCAGCCATTGTTGCCATTTTGTTTCTTGTTTTTAGGCTGGCACTGCCAATATGCGGCACGATGGTTACGTTGGGTAGGGATAAAAGCGGGTCGTCTGAAGCCATTGGTTCGGGGTTAGTTACGTCGAGAGCTGCGCCACCAATGATACCTAATTTGACTGCTTCGTAGAGAGCTTGTTGATCGACAATCGGCCCACGGGCAGTGTTGATTAAGATGGCCGAAGGTTTCATTTTTCGCAGCGCTTCGGCATTTATGAGACCGCGAGTTTGGGCGCTTAGAGGGACATGTATCGACACATAATCGGATTGTTGCAAGAGAGTATCAAGCGAAACCAGTTCAATGCCTAATTGGGAAGCATCAGTTGGTTTTTTGCTGGGGCTGTAGGCGATTATCCGCATATCGAAGCCTTTGGCACGACGGGAAACGGCTTCGCCAATACGACCTAATCCGATGATACCGAGTGTTGCACCACTTAAATCACCACCGAGTAAAGCCATCGGTTCCCAAGTGCGCCACTTACCTTCGCGGATATATTCAACCCCTTCGACAATGCGGCGGGCAGCAGCTAACAAGAGTGCAAAGGCTAAATCGGCTGTGGCATCGGTTAACACACCGGGTGTGTTCCCCACTAGAACGCCTCGTGATTGGGCGGCTTTTGCATCAATATTGTCGTAGCCGACAGCCATCTGACTGATGACTTTTAGTTGATCACCACCGGCTGAGATCAATGGGGCATCAATGCGATCATTGAGGGTCGTCAGTAGTCCATCAACTATCTTTACTTTCTCGATAAGGAGGTCGTAGGTTGGGGGCATAACCTCAGGCCAGACCTCGGCATCACAAGCCTCGCGAATCAAATTTAATCCGGCTTCAGGTATAATCCGGCTCACGAAAACTTTTGGTCGCATAACTTCTCCCGACTGGCAATGTTCTGTGCAATTCAAAGACTTTAGCCACGAATTGCATTTTTAACAATGAGGCTATTGGCATGGTACAGGTTTCAAAACGTGGTTGGCTTCTTGGATTGTTGTGTATTTTTCTTGTTGCTGGTTTTCATATCAGCAGTATCCAAAACCGTTACATGCGAGATGACGAGGAAATTGCTTTTCGGACGACCAGTCATGATTTGAGTTACACAATTTGGTATCAAGCGACGCAGGATGTTCATGCTCCGGTGTGGTTTTCCTCGTTTTGGATCTGGCAGCAGTTTGTTGGTGACAGCGAGTTCACGGGGCGTGTTTACAGCGTGTTCGCTACCTTGCTAACACTGGCGTTGGTCTACCAAATGGGGCTGACTTGGTTCAATTCAGCGAGGGTAGGAATATTTGCGATTGTTGTTTTGGGAGTGAATGCCTACTTTTTTACTTATGGACTTGAGATACGTCCTTACGCGGTCAATGTGCTGGTGGCGACGCTCTCGATGTGGTGTTTTTATCGCTGGCTGAAACGGCGCACCTTGCTGACGGCATTGTTTTATGGGCTGACGGTCTCGTTGATGCTGTATCAGCATTACTTTATTGTGTTTTTGGTGATCGCACAGGCCATTTACCTATTGTTATTTGCCCGTCCAACCCGTCAAATGTTGCTCCAAATCATCGGCGCATGGTTCTTTGCATTTTTGTTGTGGTCACCGTGGTTTCCGGTGGCGATTCATCAAGTTGAAACACTCATTTCGGTTGAGTCGGGTTTTGGGAATGCGCGTGGGGTAGCAGGGATTGGCAGTACGACTGAGCCGACGAGCCTAAGCGCAATCACGGGCCTGATAAACTTGGCGACCAGTGGGCAACCGGGACTTTATCTGTTTGTGCTGATTATCGGCATTATTTACTCTTGGCGAAAAGCAAATTACCATTTGATATTATTATGGGCGTTTGGAGTTCCGATTGCAGCTCTGTTATTTAATTTAATTTTTTCGGTTTATACGCCTCGCTATATCACTTATCTCTCGGTGGGAGTGGGGTTGGTGATGGCGGTTGGTTTAGCAACTTTGCCTCGCAGGGTAAGTTGGTTGGCTTTGGTAGTCTTTGCGGCGATTAGCTTGTGGTCGATACCGTCACAATTTTCACCTCGTATCATCAAATACCGTGATTTTTATCAACAGATAGCTCAAGAAGCACTCCCTAACGATGTTCTATATGTCGAGCCTGTCGTTTGGGGTGACAACGTCGCCTGGTGGCAGATGCATCATTATCTACCTGCTGATTTGTTTACTTCATTTACCTCTGATATTGATCAAGCGATGACGGCGCGGCGGATTTGGTTCGTGACCAACGATTGGTTCAATTCCGATGTAAAGGCTAATTTTGCGAAGCTGGAACCGAATTATCCAGTTCAACAGGTGATCGGCGATTGTAATCCGTTGTGGTGTTATCTTGTTCAGTTGATGGAAGCGCCTCCCATGAAAACTCCTCAAACCTTCGGGACAGATATGCCATTTTGGGGAGATGATGTGGCATCGGTTAGTCACTCGTCGGTAGATGTCCATTTGTGGTGGAAGGTGGATAAAACACCAACCACAAGCTACTCGATTGGGCTACAGTTATTGGACTCGGCGGGTAAACTGGTGGCGCAGGCGGACGGGCCAATTAACCACTATGGGAGTAAAACAGTCGATACGAATGCTATGGAACCGGGGAAGATTTATATTGATTATCGAAGCCTTGCCTTGCCTCCTACGATTGCGCAGGGAACCTATCAATTGGAACTGATTGTTTACGATTGGCAGACAGGTAATCGACTTTTACAACCGGATGGGACAGATCGTTTGACGCTTGATTCGATTAATATCCCTTAAGAAGGCGGAATGGCTATTTGTTTTATCGCTTGATTCACTTGAGTTTCAATTTGTGCAATACCTCTGCTGAAATGACTGGCGGGAAGCTCTCGTGTAGCCGCTGAATTGCCATATTTGCGAGGCGGTGGGCTCGTATAATACCGCTGAGTGCAGCGGATTGATCGCGTGTGTCTGCCGCGTGCATATATGGAGTGTCGTCGCAGCGGAAGTGAGGGAGTTGTTCGCTGAAACTGCAATGCGAAATGCAGTTGAACGGCATAGGAATACAGACAGAAATTCACTAAACCGCCAAGTCGCCAAGCTTAATCAAAGTGTTAAGTCTATAAGAATAGGATAGCATAAAAGAGGAGGGAAAGGGTTACCAAAATGTAACTCTTTCATGACTAATTTACTAACGATTTTGAGGGAGCTAATTGATGGCAGATGTTGATGGATGGTTAACAATCGGTTTGTGAGTCATTTTCAGCATTTATGCTCAGTAATAAATTGAGTTTATTTTTTGATGCTTGAAATTATAGATTTTGGCGATTATTTTTTCGTAAATGGGCTTTTTGGTGGGTGTGAAGTGGACTATTGTACAGTTCTTGTTTAGCAAATTGGCATTAGATAGCCTCAATCATTTGTGCTACGATTAAATCGCGTTTGTTTGGTTACTTTCACCGTTTACAACCCATTAGTTTTTCCACCTGATCCGTTTCTCGAAAAATCATTTCAGAAATTGCTGGTTAATTATGTCTGCTGAATTTATCGCGCACGTTCCCTTTAAGACCAACCATTCTAACCCATATCGATTCATTCTTTCACATATCGTTCGACATCCATTTGTCGGTATTTTAATGGTTGCCGGGGCGTTTAGTAATGCCGCTTTTGCCGCCGCCGTGCCTTATTTTATTGGGTTGGCATTTAACGCGGTTATTGCTGGAAACCAGCCAGATGTGATTGTCCATGCTACGTTAGGTGTCGTTATTTCACAATTTCTACGCGGCTGCCTGCAATTGATGCGTAACTTTTGCGCGGAAACTTTTTCGCAGCGGATTGAGCGTGATGTGCGGGATGAGCTGTATGCTAGTTTGCTCGGTAAGAGTATGGAGTTTCATGATAGTCAACCTGTGGGTGAAATCATGGCACGCGTGACCAACGACGTGCGTGAAATGAACCTGATGATGAATCCCGGTATGAACATGATCGTTGGGTCAGGTTTTTTCTTGATTGTTCCATTGTTTACTGCACCGACTATTTATCCTTCGTTTATCATTCTGCCTGCTATTTTCTTGGTTTTGTACTTCATCGCACAGTATCGTTTCATACGGACGTTAAATCCGATTGCCCAGCGTGTACGCACTGCGTTTGGTGATATGAATGCAAAGCTTGCAGAGACATTGGATGGGTTGCAAGTGGTGAAGGGTGCGGCGCGGGAACAGCAAGAGATTGACGCTTTTAAAAAATCCGTTAACGAGGTGCGTGGTTATTTCGTTAAGCAGGGTTACATTGAAGCACGCTATATCTCGTTTTTACTGTTGTCGCTTTTGACCATTGGGGGTCTCATTCAAGCGATTTATTTATATGAATTAGGGTTGATTGATGCTGGAAAAGTCGTCGCTTTCCTTGGTTTATTATTTCTGTATCAATTCCCTGTTTATTCCTCACTGCGGTCGCTGTCTCAAGTTGCTCTCGGTTATGCCAGCGCAAGACGCATCTTGACGATTATCAATGCGAAAACCGATCTTGATCAAAATAATGAAGGACGAACCGCATCTATTCAAGGCCGCATCGTCTTTGAGCACGTGAGCTTTGGCTACACAGATAGCAATCAATCTATACAAGATATTTCATTTACGGTTGAGCCGGGACAAACGGTTGCGATTGTCGGCCAAACTGGATCGGGCAAGAGTACGATTACTAAGTTGATTAATCGCAGCTATGATGTCGATTCGGGACGTGTTCTGGTTGATGATGTGGATGTGCGGGATTGGAATCTGGCATCGCTGCGGTCACAAATCAGCATTATTGAGCAGGATATATTCTTATTCAGCCGTTCGGTTGCTGATAATATTCGCTTTGGCAAACAATCCGCTACTCAAGATGAAGTTGAAGCCGTCGCTCGAAAAGCACAAGCGCATGAGTTTATTACGAGTTTTCCTGAAGGCTATGAGACGGTTGTTGGACAACGTGGTGTCACCCTTAGTGGAGGACAACGTCAACGCATTGCAATTGCGCGGGCATTTGTCACTGATCCGCCAATATTGATTTTGGATGACAGTACGAGTGCCATTGATAGCGCAACGGAAGACCGGATTCAACAGGCGATTTGGGCGGCTTCTGAGGGACGAACAACGATCTTGATTACCCATCGGTTGTCACAAATCCGTTGGGCTGATCATATTGTGGTGCTGCGGCAGGGTAAGGTTGTGGCACAGGGTAAGCACGAAGAGCTGCTGACATCATCAGATTCTTACCGGCGAATTTTTGCGCGATATGAGGAATCAACGCAGCCCCAAGCGGACGCTGCACGAGGCTAATAGGCATGTTTAATTCACTTAATCAAGACTCTTATGACCGTCTGTATTCAGATAGTTATCTTTTCAAGCGCATCGGAAGCTATTTTGCTAGCCAAAAGCGCGTACTGTGGACAATTGCTGGTTTGCTGGTGTTTTATTCGGTGTTGGGAACAGTATTCCCCGTTTTAATTGCTAGTGCGATCCAGTTGCTTGATGATCAACAAGATCGCACTCGATTGGTGCTATTGTTGGTCGGTTTGTTCATCGCAGCCATTATTGATTATCTGAGTAACTGGTGGCGTGGACGAATGATCACTCGAATTATCGGAGATGGCATCAGCCAAATGCGAAGTGATGCTTTTGCCGCAGCGGTCAACCGTGACCTCGGCTTTTATGATGACAATAAGTCGGGGAAAATCGTCAGTCGTATTACCAGTGATACTCAAGAGTTCGGCAATATTCTAGTTATTTTCAGTGATATTTTCGTTCAAATGGTGCAGATTGTTATCCTTAGTCTCGTGTTAGTGAGCCGATCCAAAGAGCTCTCACTTTTGGTGTTGTTGTGGTTGCCTATATTCGTCACTTTGTCGTTTGTATTCCGCTATCTCTCTCGCGTAGTGGGACGCCAGGGTTCACGGGCGATGGCGGCGGTGAATGACAACATTCAGGAGAGTGTTTCGGGTATCAGCATCGCAAAAAACTTCCGACGTGAGAATTTAATCTACGACGAGTTTGTCGGTGTTAATAAGCAATCGTATTCAATTAACCTCAGACGTGGTTTTGTACTGGCGCTGATTTTCCCAGTTTTGAATGTGCTATCGGGGTTCGGCAGTGCTTCGATTATTTATTTTGGCGCATTGGCTGTTGGTAACGGCGCTATCAACGTAGGTTCATGGTTTTTGTTTATTCAAAGTGTGGAACGGTTTTGGTTTCCAATTATTAACTTAGCGAGTTTTTGGGGACAATTGCAACAGGGTTTAAGTTCGGCGGAACGTATTTTCGCGCTGATTGACTCAACCAACAAGGTTAATCAAACAGCGGATGTGCAGGTTGAAAAGCTCAGCGGCAAGATCGAATTTAAGGATGTGGTGTTTGCGTATAAAGAGGGCTCACCGGTACTTGACCATTTCTCGCTGACCATTCAACCGGGTGAAAGTATTGCGTTTGTGGGGCATACAGGGGCGGGGAAGAGTACGATTGCGAAGTTGATCGCCCGTTTTTATGAGTTCCAAGCCGGTGAATTGCTGATTGATGGGCAAGACATACGGACGCTTAACGTACAGTCTTTCCGCAGCAAACTCGGTATGGTTCAACAATCGCCATTTTTATTCAGCGGGACGATTGCCGATAATATACGTTACTCCAAGCTAGAAGCAACTGATGCCGAAGTTGAAGCGATTGCCCGAAGTATTGGTGATGGGGAGTGGCTGGAAACGCTACCTGATGGACTGCAAACGGATGTTGGTGAACGCGGCGCACATTTGAGCATGGGACAGCGTCAATTGGTAAGTTTGCTGCGTGTTTTACTGCAACGACCGCCTATTTTTGTGCTTGATGAAGCAACTGCCAGTATTGATCCATTTACCGAGACACAAATTCAGGAAGCACTGGATAAAATTCTGGCACAATCGACTTCGATCCTGATTGCCCATCGCTTGAGTACAGTTCGGAGCGCCGACCGAATTATCGTGCTGCGCGAGGGAAAGATTATCGAGCAGGGTAATCACGATTCGTTGATGGAACAGGGCGGACATTATGCGGAACTGTATAATACTTACTTCCGCCATCAGTCTTTGAGTTACATCGAAAATTCGCGTGAGATGCTGGTTCAAAACAGTTAAAATGCAAATTGAACCACAAAGGCACAAAGAAACGAAGAAAATAAATACAATTGAACCGCCAAGACGTAGAGAACGCCAAGATTGTAGAGAGAAGTGTAATAGGGCTTCGCCCAAAGTCTTTTAGATCTGACATGAAGAATACAAAGATATTTTTACCCCTCGTAGTGATACTTGGGGTTTTTGTCGTTTTGAGCCTGATTTATGCTTGGGCAACACCTCCGTTAGAAGCTTCCGATGAACTGTGGCACTTCGGGATGATTAACACGATTGCTGACACAGGTCAACTTCCTGTGCAGCATCCGGGTGTTAAAACGACTTATGAACAGGAAGGCAGCCAACCGCCGCTTTATTATTTGGTCGCGGGGTTGCTGGTCAAAGGTATTGACAGCAGTGATTTTGATGTTGTTCGGCAGCCAAATCCACATGCTGTAGCGGGTGTGCCGGGTAATGTGGGTAATAAAAATCTTGTGCTGCATGATTCGGTTCATCCTCTGTTGCAAAGAACCCTTTTAGCGGTTTATGTGGTTCGCTTGTTTAGCATCCTTTTGGGCTGTGTAACCGTTGTTTCGATTTATTTGGCTGCGCGACAACTGGGTTTTGGGCAACCAATACTGCCAATTTTGGCTGCGTCGTTGACTGCATTTAACCCGATGTTTTTGTTCATTACCGCGTCAGTCAATAACGATAATTTGGTGATTGCACTTAATAGTCTCATCATCTGGCAGATGATTGTGCTAATTAGTCATTCAAGATTTTCACCGCGGCAGACGGTTTTGATTGCGGTGTTGGTGGCGCTGGCCTCACTGAGTAAGTTAAGTGGTTTGGTACTGATGCCATTTGTGCTTTTGAGTGGCGGATGGGTGTTTTTGCGTCCGAAGATAGATGGATTTTTAAGCGGACAATCTAATTCGAGCCAATTGGATTGGCGCGGATTTATTCGCTTTGTTGGGATCGTTTGCGTGGTATGGGTGTTAGTGGCTGGTTGGTGGTATGTGCGTAACGTCACACTTTATGGTGAACTATTTGGTACAAGCACGATGGTGGCAGTGGCTGGACCGCGCATCGGTGGATTTGGACTGCAAACTTTGTTGGATGAATTTCAGGGATTTCGTTTCGCCTATTGGGCGCTTTTCGGTGCAGTCAATATCATGACTTACCGCTGGTTTTATGATGTTATGGACATTTCTAGCCTCTTAATAATCATTGGTTTGGTGACAGCGATTTTGGTTGGCATAAGATCACGATTACCGGTGAGAAAATCAAGTGGCGAAACTTACGAGTGGTTGGATAATTGGGTGATTCTGATTGGTTTAACGCTGCTCATTGCGGCGGGAACAATCAGCCTAATCGGTTGGACAGCTCAAACGTATGCCTCACAGGGAAGGCTATTGTTTCCGTTTAATGCGGCGATTTCGATTTTGGGAGCAATAGGTATTGTTTGTTTGGCGCATTACTGGATTCAGCCGCCTATGTCAAGAGTTTTTAAACGGCCTGCGATGCAATCAGGCTATTATTTTTTGCCAATTATTCTAGGTGTTTTTGCTACGATTGTTCCATTTGCCAGCATTGTCCCTCAATATGCCCCGCCATCGGTTCTTGAAAAAGTGCCAGATACAGTGCGGTCGGTTTATGCACATTTTGGTGATCTTGCGTTGGTTGGCTACGAAGTAGGCGATCAGCGATATTTTCCGGGTGATACTCTGCCAATCACCGTTTATTGGCAAGTGATTAAACCATCGGTAATTGATTACAGTTTGTATCTTCACGCGACGCTAGATGATGGTACGGATATTGGGAAGGTTGATAGTTATCCGGGTGCTGGGCGGTTAAGAACGTCGACGTGGCAAAGGGGCGCAATTTATGCGGATAGCTATGCCATTTCGCTGGATCAGAAAAGTAATGCAGTTTCACGACTGCGTTTGCAAGTGGGTTGGTGGAACTACGTTGACAAAACGTTGGTGAATGCAGTTGACCAAGTTAACCGACCGTTGGATAGTGTGATGTTGGATGTAGGTGGTTTTGCGCCGAGAAATAGTGTTCAAATGATTGACGGGATGACTCCCATTGAACCAGTCACTTTTGGGAACGCAGTTAGCTTGATTGGGTATCAGCTTGAGGGTAACAGTCTGAGTCTCTTTTGGAAGTCAGTAGCTCCTTTGACAGCTAACGATACGGTCTTTGTGCAGGCGCTTAATGCGAATAACCAAGTTGCGGGGCAAGGCGATGCGCCGCCAACCTTGCCGACACGTTATTGGCAGGCTGGTGAACAATTTGTTACTCGGCATATCATCAAATCTACATTGCCAATTGAGTTCGGTTCATATCGTATCATTCTCGGTTGGTATAATACGGATGATGGGACGCGGTTGTCAGTTGCATATCCTGATAATGCGTTTACGCTTCCGGTAAATTTCATTGTTCCTTGATGAGAACCAAGATGAGAGCGAATGTAATTGCGCGTAATCTTCTTGTAATCGACTGAGCGTATACTAGCGATATTATGAAAACACAAACCATTTGTATTGTTGATGATGAAGCTACTTTACGTGATGTCGTTCGCCGTTATTTAGAACTTGACGGCTTCGGGGTGATTGAGGCGGATACGGGCACGAGCGCATTGGCTTTATTGCAAGAGAAGCACGCCGATTTGATCCTGCTAGATATTATGTTACCGGGCGGAATTGATGGATTCTCGATTGCGCGGTCAATTCGTAATTCGCCCGAATATGCAGGAGAGCAAAGCCGTGTTCCAATCATCATGCTGACATCGCGAGGAAATGAAGTTGACCGTTTGTCGGGATTTGAGTTGGGGGTTGATGATTATGTGGTCAAGCCGTTTAGTCCGCGTGAGCTTGTAGCACGGGTGAAAGCGGTACTGCGTCGGGCGGGTGGAGATTCGGATACCGCCGAAAAGCCTGTCGAATTTAAGCATCTTCAGATTGATCCGCTGCGTCGTTCGGTGATGCTCAAAGGCGAGTCGATCATTTTGACGGCACGCGAGTTTGATTTATTGTGGTTATTTGCGCGGCACCCGCAGCAGGTATTTACGCGAGAGCAATTGCTTAATCAGGTTTGGGGGTATGAGTTTTATGGTGATGAAAGTACTGTCACCGTACATATTCGGCGTTTGCGGGAGAAAATTGAACCTGATGCGGCTCAGCCTAGCTATATCCAAACGGTTTGGGGAGTGGGCTATAAGTTCGAGCCAGATGTATGAAAGTTACACCTCTATTTCAACTCATTGTCGCGGTACTTGTTGCTTTTCTATTGGCAATGGTGGTGGTTGTTCCTGCTCTGAATCCACCGGCTGAGGACATACAGAACCTATTTCTCTATATGGTTAGCAGTGGGCTTATTACAGTAGGCATCACTTATCTGTTGTACCAACAACGGATGCTGCAACGGTTTTTAAGTTTAAGGGCTGCACTTTTTGCCATTATTGTTCTGACAGTGGTACTGGTGTTTATCAACGTATGGATTACAGCGCGGCTGATGTTCATCAAAGAACATGATCTTGTTTTAACGACCGGATTGCTGGTGTTCGCTGGCATCATTGCGGCAGTTTCAACCTTTTTTATTGCCCGAACTATACGTGAACGGATTTATGAATTATCGAAGGGTGTTCAGGCACTGGCGCTTTCGGACTGGAAAGTTCGGTTACCAGTTGTGGGCAACGACGATTTAGCGCATCTGGCAGAAATGTTTAACCAGATGGCGGCTGATCTTGAAAAAGTTGAAGAACAAAAGCGACAAGTTGAACAAATGCGGCGTGATTTGATTGCGTGGGCATCACATGATTTGCGAACTCCGTTAGCCGCTATTCGTGCTATGAACGAGGCGATGATGGATGGTGTGGTGAGTGATGCTGAAACGATTAGCCGCTATCAGCAAAATATGCAAAATGAGATTACCCATATGGGGCATCTCATCAATGACCTTTTCGATCTGGCACAGCTTGATACAGGTCATGTTCCGCTGATGTGCCAGAAGACATCGCTTCGTGATTTGATATCGGATACATTAAGCAACATGAATGCACGGGCGCGGTCCCGTTCTATTCGCCTTTCGGCACAGGTCGATCCGAGTGTTGACATAATTTATGTTGCACCGGACAAGGTTCAACGCATCCTTTATAACCTGATTGATAACGCGCTCGAATATACGCCGGATGGTGGGGAAGTTACGCTTAACGCGCGTGAACAAAATCGGCAGGCTGAAATTAGTGTCCATAACAGCGGTTCATATATCCCGCCAAGCGATATTGGAAACGTATTCAAGAGTTTTTATCGCGGTGAACAATCTCGCAGCCAGACCAGCGATGGTCGACGTGGGACAGGTTTGGGGTTAGCGATTGTACGTGGCTTTGTCGAAGCACATGGGGGTACTATTCAGGTTAAAAGCCAACCTGAACAGGGTACAACATTCGTGTTTACACTGCCACAGGTTGAACCGGGGATGAGTCCGGCTCAAGCCTGATAAGATTATTCGAGTTCGACTGCCATAGCAACCGCTTCACCACCGCCTAAGCATAAGGCGGCTACTCCGCGTTTGAGTCCACGATCTTTTAGTGCATGTATGAGGGTGATGAGAACACGCGCACCACTTGCCCCTAATGGATGACCGAGGGCAATTGCACCGCCATTCACGTTCAATTTTTCCATTGGTAACTCGTAACCACCGCGTTTGAGTCCCTCAATGTCAGCGAGAACCTGGGCGGCGAATGCTTCGTTAATTTCAAAGAGATCAACATCCTTCATTAACCATCCTGCACGTTGCAGGGCTAAAGGAATGGCTTTGACGGGCGCATAAAAGATTGATTTAGGTTCAACGGCTGCTTGAGCATAACCAACTACTCTGGCAATCGGTTGATGTTGATTTTGTTCGGCGTAGGCACGACTGCTGACAACGAGGGCCGCGGCTCCGTCATTCATACCGGGGGCATTACCAGCGGTAACATTTCCATCGGATTTGAAAGCAGGGGGTAATTTGGTGAGTGCTTCGATGGTTGTATCACGGCGGATACCTTCATCTTGACCAATTATTGTTTCGCCTTTACGCGATTTAATAGAGATGGGAGTAATTTCGTTTTGGAACTTGCCTTCATCAGTTGCATTTGCCGCGAGTTTATGACTTCGTAATGCAAATTGATCCATCTCGTCACGGCTAATTTCAAACTGTTCGCCAATAAATTCGGCGGCGCTGCCCATGCTCCAATCGCATAAGGCGCACCATAACCCATCGGTTTGAAGGGAATCTCGCAGTTGAACCGCACCATATTTGTTGCCCTGCCGTACCGAGTCGTTGAGATAGGGGGCTCGGCTCATGCTCTCTGTGCCGCCAGCGATGTAGAGATTGCCATCCTGTGCTTTGATGGCGTTGGAAGCGATCATTACCGCTTTTAGGCTGCTGCCACAGACTTTGTTGACAATACTGCCACCAACCTGTTCAGGGATGCCTGCACCCATGCTAATTTGCCGGGGAAGGGCTTGGCCTACACCTGCACTGACGACGTTGCCAATGATGACTTCATCAATCCGAGATGTGTCGATGTCGCTACGCTGAACCGCTGCTTTGACGGCGATTTGACCAAGTTCGGCTGCCGAAAGTGACGCGAGGCCGCCGAGAAATTTGCCTTGTGGTGTGCGGGCGCTTGCCAATATTACTGGATCAAGTGGTGTTTTGTCTGGGGTCATGAGTTTGCTTCCTCGGGGAATAGGTCTTGCCAAGTCGCTTTGAGTTCGGTGTAGATATTCTCTAAAGTGTCCGGAATGACGCGGGTGTTACCAATGACTGTCATGAAATTGGCATCACCCGGCCAGCGCGGGACAATATGAAAATGGAAGTGTTCTGCAATACCTGCGCCCGCCGCAGCTCCAATGTTCGCGCCGATATTAAAGGCAGACGGATTGTAGTTTTTCCTCAATACAGCAATCGCGTGATTAGTTGTCAACATTAAATCAGTGAGGGCTTCCTGCGACAGCACTTCCAAACTTGGGACATGCTCATAGGGGATGACCATCAAATGACCGTTATTGTAAGGGTATTTGTTGAGTGTCACGAACACGTATTTTGAATAGGCAATGACCTGTTTGTTGTCATCTTTTGCGGCAGCTAGCTGGCAAAAGACGCAGCCTTCAACGGGAGTTTTCTCGCCACGAATGTAGGCCATGCGCCAAGGAGTGTAAAGATGATCCATCGTTCAGCTTTCATAGAATTTGAGTATTAATGATGTGTGCAACTGCGATTTACAGATAAAAGTATAGCAATCTTATCGCCGTGTTGATAGTTCTACAGCCCAATTAAAGATGCTACAATCAGCGAGATGAAAGAGGTTTGTAGACCATGACTTTGACTGAGAAGCAGATTGTTAACCGTGTTTATCCGCGCCCCGTTCGGTTTTTCTCACAAATTGGTAGTACAAACGATGTGGCGATGGAGTGGTTGAGGAACGGAACGACGCAAGGTTCAATCGTCGTTGCGGACGAACAAATCAAGGGCAAAGGTCGATTAGGTCGTGTGTGGCATACGCCTGCGGGAACTGCATTGATCGTCTCAGTAATTTTGCATCCACGAATCGAAGAATTATCACAAATTACGATGCTTGGAGCACTAGCCATCTACGATATGGTTAGCCAGTTGGGTATCAAGCAGGTTGGAATCAAATGGCCCAATGATGTGCAGATCAACGGGTTGAAAGTTTCCGGCATTCTTCCGGAAGTGGCATGGGAGAATGAGAAACTTATCGGTGTCGTGTTGGGGATGGGGATCAATGTGCGTATAGATTTCTCGGAAACTGAATTGGTAGACCGAGCCGTTAGCATTGAACCTGTGTTGGGTCGGCACGTTGATCGACTGAACTTGCTGGTGGATTTGCTGAAGCGGATTGATTATTGGTCGGAACGCTTAGGCAGCACCGAAGTATTCGATGAGTGGGAAAAGCGTTTAGGCACAATTGGTCAACAGGTTCGAGTGCAAGCATCGCATCAAGAAGTCGTTGGTTTAGCTCAATCCGTTGACAGTGACGGAGCGCTCAATATCATCAAAACTGATGGATCGATTGAGCGAGTCATTGCTGGCGATATAGCGTTAGGATAGCCTAATGGGTTTACGTTACGATTGGGAAATTGAAGCCGAAAAGACACGAGTTCAACGATCTGGCGAAGGGCCAAAATTTGCGCGTAAACGCCGTGTTGCCCGTTTGCGCTTTCTGATTTTTGTGTTCATTGTCCTTACGATATTCGCAGGTATTGGCGCGTTTGTTGTGCTGCGTCTGGATGCGGTTGAGAAGGAAATCGAACAAGCGCTTCGCAATACTGTTGATGCTGAAGTGACGACGTTACGGTTAGGAGATTTTGCAAGTTTTTCGGCTATTCAACGCAGTGCATCGCCAGACTGGTTGCAGATTCAACAACAGATTTTCAACCAGTATCAAGACCTCAAGATGCAGGAAGGTGTTCAACTCACAGGCGAGATTTCAGATATTCAGGTTGATCGCACACGGGCACGAGTCAACGTCCAAGAGATTGTGAACGGTGTGCCTTATACGCGGGTGTGGTTTTACTGGCATTATGAGGATGGCTGGCATCATGTTCCGCCGGATTATACCTTCTGGGGTGATCTTGAAGTTCAGAAGGTACAGAATGTCACTGTGCGTTATAAGACTGTGGATAAGGCATTTGGACAGGCAGTGGTTGAGCGAGTCGCAGCGTGGTTTCAAACGGCTTGTGGATCATTAACATGTGGAACGCTACCGGATGTGACGATTGAGATTGTTCCTGACGAAAGTCTGCTGACCACTTGGGCTGCGGGAGATGAGTGGCGGTTACAGATACCATCCCCTTATGTGCGCCGAGCGCGGACTGATATGCCTTTTGATACTGACTTGCAGCTTGATGTGGCGCGGAAATTTGCTGATCGTTTGGTTGGGCAAGCTTCTAATAATTTGATACCTGTTTATCCGAATGACGCATCCTATTTACGGCAAGCGATTGTGTCGTGGTTGGTTGGACAATTGGTGCAGGTGAATACCGCCTCATATTTAATGGATAGCTTGGCTACGAATTATGGCTCAAAGACGGTGGGGCAACTCGCATCGTCTCTGCGACCGGATTCCAATATCGGTTTGTTAGCGCAAGTTACTGGAAAATCACTTGAGCAAACCGGATTGGATTGGCGTGATTATTTGACGTGGCATTTGACGGTTGAAGATGACCTGATTCAGAAGCGTGACGAGACGAATTTTCTAGCACTTTATGATACGCGTGATGATGTGGCGCGTGAACTGGCTTACTCGCGTTTCAATGCGGCACTACCCTCTAATAAGCAAGTTGTTACCTCGGTGCAAACGGAAGTCGGAACGGACGCAAGTGTTCAATTACGAGCGGTCGTTGATGTTGGCGAGGGTACTCAAGTGCAGCAGAGTAACGCGGTTTTCCGACTGGCGGATGGGGTGTGGAAACGCGTAAATTGACAGTGCTGATTTTCTCGGCTATTCTACGATTATATCGACGGTTTGGATCAATGAGGGTAATGAGATGTTAGACGAACTTCGTAATACAACAGAAGAAGATGATGATAGTATAGATTTTGACAATGACATCGGCATGGAAATTGTTGATGATAACGAAGTCAAAGTACAGAAGCTTTTCTTAGGGATGACGGCTGTCGAGCGGATGTTCATTTCGATATTTCTGTTTATGAATGTCGCGATTTTGGGGTTGGCTTTCTTGCTGGCGACCCACCGAATTGTATTCTAGTGCCTGAGTTGAAGACGGTTTTGTTGTATACCCTTTTATTGGAACTGCCACGTTCCAGTTATACATTATGTCTGCTTGCCCTCGCAGATAAATGACCTCCGATAATTAAACAATCAAATAGTTGGGAATAATCCTAAAGATTATTCCCTTCGCTTATCTATTCTGCTCTATTTCGATATGAGGGATTGAATGATGGAACCTTTGAATTTTGATGCGTTGAATAAACCACTCGATTTGAATAATTTTAAGCCGACTAGTGATCTTGCTAAGGCGGAGACATTACCCGCTGGTTGGTATACTGACCCACGCATTTTGGAACTTGAGAGGGAACGCATTTTTTACAAGACGTGGCAACCTGTGGGACGCGTGGATCAGGTGCGACGTGTGGGGGATTACTTCGCGTGTGAGGTGGTCGGGCAGCCATTGGTTATCACACGCGGGTTGGATGAGAAGCTGCGCGGGTTTTATAATGTATGTATGCATCGGGCAGGGCCGGTGGCGCTGGGGCAGGGCAATCGTAAAAGTCTACAGTGTAAGTATCACGGCTGGACGTATGACCTTGACGGTAGGCTGACTCGTGCGCCGGAATTCGAAGGAGTGAAGAATTGGGCTAAAGAGGATGTTTGCTTATCTGCAATCCAAGTTGAGGAATGGGGACCATGGGTATTCGTCAATCTTGATTCAGATGCCAAGCCGATGCGTGAGAGTTATGGCCCAATTCAATCTGAAATCCTGAGCAAAGGTTTTGATCTGAGCAAGATGAGCTTGATTGAACGGCGCGATTATGTAATTGACTGTAATTGGAAAGTGTACGTGGATAATTACCTCGAAGGGTATCATTTGCCGATTGCTCATCCGGGATTGTTTAAAGAGCTGGATTACGACCAATATCGGGTGGATACATACCGTTATTACTCCTCGCAGTATGCACCGATTCGTCCTGTAAATGGGGAAGTGCATGACCGGCGGTATGTGCGGACGGAAGCTGAGGCAGAAGCGCTTTATTACTGGATTTTCCCCAACGTCATGCTGAACGTGTACTTGGACAATACCTCAATTAACATCATCATACCCCTTGACCACGAGCGAACACTGACGATTTTTGAATGGTATTTCCAGCAGCCGGGAACAGGCGAGGGTTGGGACAGCATGCAGCAGATTATTGCGTTCAGCGACCAAATCCAACAAGAAGACATTGAAATCTGCAAAAATGTGCAGAAGGGATTAAAGTCCAACGTTTATAATCAAGGACGATTTTCGGTTTTGAGAGAAAACGGTGTGCATCACTTCCAGTCATTGGTACATGAGTTTTTGACGAAGTAATGCGAACTTTAGCCGTAGTATCAATCGGGAGGGTCAAAGACCCTCCCCTACGAGCAATAATTTATGTTCAGGGTGTCAGAATTAGGTCGTTGACTTTGGCTTTATCGACCTGATCACGTGTCCAGAGTTGTGGATGATAGAGAATGTTGCGCCATGACTCGATCATGTCATCATAATGCGGACTAAAGGGATGACCACTTTGTCCGGTGGTGTGCATGGTTTGACTTTGTGAAAGGTCACTGAGGTCGACAATCATGCGCATTGAGGGTAAGGCGATGACTTTAAATCCGTCTTCGTCGTAATTCCAGCCAGTTGCGTTGACAATGTCAGGACTACCGCTGGTTTCCACAGGGCCGCGATTGACTAAACTTTCGATGATGTCAATTCCACTTTTACCGAGTGGATTACTAACAAAAGTCGCCGTATGGAATTTACCCCATGCCCAATTGGTTCGGTCGGCTCCGCGATCCTTAGTGATTTGGTCGACCGCTTCTTTGAAAGCGCGAACTAGAATATCATCACGGGTTTCTTTTTTGTCGGTTGTATTGACATCATCCCACCACGCATCATCCGGTTTCTGAAGCAGTAAATTAACTGTCCACATGCCCTGATCGCCTTCGTCGGGGTCAGCGAGGTTACCTGTTTGGTCCCGGAAAATGTCCTCGCCCAAGCGCCACCAGAAGTAGGCATACAACCCTGCTTGCTGGCTATCCATTTTCATTTGATAGTCCCAATTGAGCATCCAATCACGTGCATCGGTGTATTTTGCGTCACTAAATGCGATGGCTTTAAGTGAGGGTGCGATTTCTTCCGCGCCGATATTTTTGTCATCCCCTTGGATGGCTTTAATGGTGTCGGCTGTATGTGGGCCGGTGGTTTGAATCAACTCATTGATGCGTTGAGCGCGGTAACCGTAAGCCCATTCCTGGCTGATTATGTAGTTGCTGTTTTCACCGAATTGGCTGCCGAGTTTAGCCTTGAGTTGGTCGTAATATTCCAGTGGAACGACTGCTTGGTTGGCGGTGGCGATATAACCACGCGGCGGGTTGTAAATACGTGGCAAATCGTCAAACGGGATGTAGCCTTTCCATTCGTATTTATCGGTCTTGCCATCTATGGGGAGTAAGCCGCTATGACCTTCGGCGCGGATGGGAATGTGACCGGGGGTTTGATAGCCGATGTTACCATCGACGTCGGCATAAATGATATTTTGGGCCGGGACATCCCAGAAACTGGCAGCATTCCGGAAGTCTGTCCAATTACTGGCTTTATTGAGCAGCATAACCGCTTTGAGGATGGTGCCGGGTTCGGCTGTGGCTGTCCAGTGGAAGGCCATGGGATTGGTGTTGTTGAAGCCTAGTGGTTTTCCGTTGTCATCCAACTGGTTGTCGTTGATGATGGGGCCAAGATGCGTTTCACGAACGGTTATTGTCGTGGTGTCTTTGCTGTCTCCGTAGTGAATAACTTCGTCGTGGGTGGTCATGTCACGCCACTCGCCGTTCCATTCGTATTGAAGTGGGTTGTCAGGATTGATCTTAAGTGTATAGAGATCCTGCGTATCAGGGCCGACGTTGGTTACACCCCAAGCGATACGCGCATTGTGCCCAATGACTACACCGGGAGTAGCGGGAAGGGCAAAGCCAGTGACTTCAAAGGGGCAGGCCTCACCGACGGGTTGGCAGTGCAGACCGATTTCGTACCAAATGGATGGCATCTGGATGCTAAGGTGTGGATCGTTAGCCAGAAGGGGCTTACCGGATTTGGTGAGCTTGCCACTGATGACCCAGTTGTTACTGCCGATGCTGGGTTCTTGGTGGAACAAGGGGCTATTGAGGCTGATGCTGCCCGCAAGCTGGGTGCCTGCACCGATAATGCCAGCGGTATCAACTGATTGAGCCTTCAAACTGGTATCACTTATGGGGAGGTCTTCGGCTTGAAGGATGGTTGGCTTGTCGGGGTTATCGTAGGGGTAGGGCGGCATGAACTCGTCGGTCATTTCTTTGCCGAGTTTCTCGTAGAGCGCCGAGCGCAATAACTCGGCACTTCGATTACTACTGAGATTCCAAGCCATGACCTTTGCCCAAACGAGTGAGTCAACGGGTGTCCAAGGTTCGATGGCGATGTTGACTCCGGTGATGCCAAGTAGATTGTATTCGAAGGCGAGTTGACCAGCAGGGCGGTTGAGAATGTAGGCGTTCACGCCGTCTGCAAAAGCTTGCAAAATGGCTTTACTGTCATCATCATAGACGGTGTAATCTTTTTCGGCAGCGCGCCTCCAACCCGCAGTGCGGATGAAGACATCTTGACCCATCACATCTTTATTTTTGCCGGTTAATTCTTGAATAGAACCGCTGCCGATGTGACGGGAGAATTCCATTTGCCACCAGCGATCCTGTGCTTGGGTGTAGCCTTGCGCGAAGATCAGATCATGGGTGTTGGAGGCATAAATTTGGGGAATACCCCAGCTATCCCGAATGATTTCTACTTTATCGGTGAGGCCGGAAATACTGACTGTTTGAGCGCCGATGGTTGTGTTTTGGGATTTGATGACGATTTGACCGTCTTGTTGAGGGAGTGGGCCACGCGTCCAACGGTTATAGATGACCACTCCTCCTATCGAAGCCAGAACGACAATCACTAAAAGAACGAGCAAAATATTGCGAATTATTTTCATAAAGAACTCCGGTGTAGGGTAGAAAATTTTAGTTGATTATGTTTGTACCGCATTTGGGAGTGATTAGCTATTGTGAGTCGTTAGTTTAGTGTCGCCAGTCATCCGTCTATTCAAAATACAGAGGCAATATTTTTGATTCGCAAAGTTCGCTGTTTTGCAGATTTACCGCTGAAATGACTGGCGGGATGCTCGGTGGATGCCGCTGAATTGACATTTTTGCACGGCGGGATGCTCGGTTGATACCGCTGAAATGGCGCAATTGCAGCGGATGGCACGGCTATAACCGCTGCTGTGCAGTAGGGTGTGTCGTTGCAGCGGATTTACGGGAGGTAGCCGCGCGACGTGCTGCATAAACCCAATCACGGAGGGTGCGTTCTGGCACTTCGGTGTAACGTGAAGTTGCCGTGACATCCTGCTTGAAGGCTTCTTTGTAGAGGCGGCAGCCGAGTTTTTTGTGAGATGGTGAGTAGCGAGTCATGAAGTCGATAGTCCTTAGTCTGTATGTAGCGATTAGTTTTTAGCTGAATACAAATACAGGAATATCGTAGCACAAATGTTTTGCGAATGGGTTACCAAAATGTAACTCTTTGCGGACGAGTTTACCAACCAAATGAGGGAGGATTTTGCATGTGAGGTTGATAGATGGTTGGGAAATGGTTAGGTAGGAAAATTAAGGAGTAATTCGAGGGCGCATAGCCATGCGCCCTACAAAAATTATCAACTAATTGTTGAGGGCGTTTATTTGGGTTTGGATGTCACTGGCGTAGCGGGTAGCTTCGACAGCGTGTTCGCCATCGGGCGCGAGTTCAAGGTAGTGTTGGAAGTCGTCGAGAGCGTCGGTGTACATGGCTTGACCGGTTTGGAGGATGGAGTAATAGAGTACACCGCGATAGAAATAGGCATCGGCATAAGTGGGGTCAAGTTCGATGGCTTTGTTGTAGTCGGTGGCTACGTTATCCCATTCATAGAGGAGAAGATAAGTTTGACCGCGCAGCGTATAGAGGGCAGGATCAGCAGGGGAGAATTGGATGGCAGCGTTAAGATCGGAGATGGCGGCGTCGTAGTGAAAAGCGAGGTTATATAGTTGGGCGCGGGCAATAAGTATGTCAGCATTTACCCCTAAAGACATATTTTCTGACTGTTTCAGGGTATCGTTAAGCAAATTAAAAGCTTTGTCACCATCGCCAAGCGCGAAGTATGACCATGAAAGATTGATTTTTGATGCCAAATATGGAATTAGATTGGGGTCAGATGGAAATGCCAACTCGAAATTTTGAATGGCTGAATCCAAGTTCTTATTGAGAAGCCCACACACTCCTTTGAAGTAATGAATTATCTCTGGAGTGTAGTCCTTATTGGCTGAGTAATTATCTCCCTTATCGCAATTACCTAATTTGGTGTATTCATAAATTGCCATTGTCAAATCGGCTGCTTGCTCGGGATTATCTTCGATATGGAATTTATGCTCAGCCATTAATATTGGTGATATCTGAACCAGATAATTTACCGGAACATTGACAGAAACAAAGCGTCCGTTTATGAGATGTTGATCGTCGAATTGAGTCCAAAAGTCGATATTTAAGTCAGCTAAAAGGCGATCTTTTTCATTAACAAATTCAATTTGTATCAGCTTTAATCCTTCATCGGAGATATTTTTTATTAGCCGATTTGAAAAAGTCTGAACGTATTCTTCTGGCACATCACCACGATTTGCGTACGTTACTTTTACGACGTGAACAGCAGTCATTTCTTGAGGCTTGATATACCCAAATGCGATCCAAAAAAGGATCGGAAGTAATAAAGTAATGTAGCGATTCGCTAGCATAAGCTTAGCCTTAGAAACTATTTCCCACATTTTACAACATGAGCGAACACTAATGTGGGATTTCCCAATCTTTTTGGGATAAAAGTATTAGTGTTTGGGATACAGTGTTGGGATACCCTCGCTTTTTAGACCATTTTAGCGTATAATTTAAGCATTAAATTGGATCATTTGTTTTCGCCCTCATTGGGATAAGTGAGCAAGTGGTTGGGATAAATAAAGTCTTCAATTTGGGAAATAAGGGCGAAGCGTAAACTTCGCCCAATTAGTTTCAGGGAATAGAAGCAGCTATGGATATTGGTCAAATTCGTTCGGTCAACATCAATGAAGAGATGCGCGGGAGCTACCTCGATTATGCCATGAGCGTAATCGTGGCGCGTGCGCTGCCAGATGCACGGGACGGGTTAAAGCCAGTGCATCGACGTATTCTCTACTCGATGTTTGACTTGGGCATTCGCAGTAATACGGCATATAAGAAAAGTGCGCGTATTGTCGGTGATGTGCTGGGTAAATATCATCCACATGGTGATACAGCGGTATACGACTCGATGGCACGCATGGCGCAGGATTTCTCGCTGCGGTATCCATTGGTTGATGGGCAGGGTAACTTCGGCAGTGTAGACGGTGACCGTCCGGCGGCGATGCGTTATACCGAGGCTCGGTTGGCGAAGACTGCGGAAGAATTGCTGACCGACCTGAATATGGATACAGTCGATTTTGTCGATAATTATGATGGCACAACCCAAGAACCGAGTGTATTACCCGCACGACTGCCTAATTTGCTGCTGAATGGCGCAAGCGGTATTGCGGTGGGTATGGCGACGAGTATTCCTCCGCATAATCTGCGCGAACTGACGCAGGCAATTACCCACATTATTGATAATTACCACCGGATTGATGACATCACAGTTGATGAGTTAATGGAGTTTGTGCATGGGCCGGACTTCCCGACTGGCGCACAAATTGTGGTTGGGGATGATCTGAAAGAAGCCTACGCGACTGGCAAGGGCCGCGTGATGATGCGGGCAGGGTCGGAAGTTGAGGAAATGAAGGGCGACCGATTCCGTATCGTCTTTAACTCAATTCCGTATCAGGTGAGCAAGACACTGATTTTGGAGCGAATTGTTGAATTGGTACGTGAGGGTAAACTGCCTCATGTTTCCGACTTGCGTGACGAATCCGACCGCAAAGGTATGCGAATCGTTGTTGAGTTGAAGTTCGGTGCGCAGCCCAAAACCGTGTTAAATCAGCTTTACAAATATACCGGTTTGCAAAGCACATTTAGTATTCAAATGCTGGCGCTAGTCAATAATGAGCCGCGTACACTCGGTTTAAAGCGCTGCTTGCATATTTATGTTGAGCATCGCGTAGATGTGATTGTGCGGCGGTCACAATTTGAACTGCGTAAGTTGCAAGCACGGGCGCATATTCTGGAAGGGCTACTCAAGGCGCTTTCTAGTCTAGACGCAATTATCCAGACCATTCGCTCAGCGGATGATGTGGAAGATGCGCGTAATAACTTGATAAGCCGATTTGACTTGAGTGAGGCTCAAGCTTCTGCCATCCTTGAAATGCAACTGCGGCGGCTGGCAGCTTTGGAACGGCAGAAGATTCAGGATGAATTCAACGAAGTGATGACGCGGATTGCTTATCTGGAAGATTTGTTGGCTTCACCTGAAAAAATTCTGGCGCTGATCCGTGAAGATGTGCAACTGATGGCTGAAGAATATGGTGATGGGCGCAAAACCGAAATTCTTTACGGCGTGTCCACTGATTTCCGTGAGTCGGATTTGGTCCGTGAGGAAGAAGTGGTTATCTCGATGACGGGACGCGGTTATATTAAGCGTGTGCCAGCATCGGCTTACCGGGCGCAGCGCCGCGGCGGTAAAGGCGTGAATGGTATGGCGACGAAGGAAGAAGATGCGCTGTTGGACATCTTCGCCTGTAACAGTTTGGCTCATTTGCTGTTCTTCAGTGATAAGGGCAAGGTTTATGCCGAGCGCGCGTTCCATATTCCCGAAACGGGACGTTCGAATAAAGGCACACTGATCCATACGATTCTCAATCTAGAAGCTGATGAACGAATTACGGCAGTGCTGCCTGTTGACTCGTTCGAATTAGATGGTCATTTTGTGATGGCAACCAAACGCGGACGTATCAAGCGCGTGACGCTGGATGAGTTCGCGGCGGTGCGCCCTAGTGGTTTAATCGCGATGGGACTTGAGCCAGATGATTATCTGGGTTGGGTTAAATACTCCGACGGTGACCAAGATGTGATTATGGTGACGGAACAGGGACAGAGCATCCGTTTCCATGAATCAGAGGTTCGGGTGATGGGGCGACCCGCGGGTGGTGTCCATGCGATTAAGCTCGATGATGATGCGGTTGCCGGAATGGACGTGGTTGATGAAAATCACACGCATATGCTGGTCGTGACCAAAAATGGTTATGGGAAACGGACAGAATTAAACGAGTATCGTCAGCAGGGACGGTATGGACTCGGTGTGCGGACGCTGGCTCGAAATGAGAAAACAGGGCCGATTGTGAGCGTGCGCTGCATCAACGAGGGCGATGATATTATGCTTATCACCATGTACGGTGTGGTTCTGCGAACTCGCCTGAACCAAATCCGCGAGACGGGGCGAAGCACTCAAGGCGTTAAGTTGATGGATTTATATGAGGGTGATGAGGTCGTTGGTGTGGCCATTATGAGTGCTGAAGTTGTGAATGAGATATCAGACGAACAAGAAGGTACTGCTGGCATTGAGCCAAGTAGTAACGGTGCGACTGAGTAAGTTGTCGGCTGACTAATGAATTGTATTTTGAGGGATGGCTTATGTGCCATCCCTTTTTGTTTGTGGAGAATTGAATATTATCTACGGGTGCAGGAATAGGTGTGCCTTTTCGCAACAAAATCTCAAAAGATGTTAGCTAGTAAATGCCAGTTGTTTTTGGGGAAACAAAAACGGGACATACAAATGTCCCGTTTTTTGATTTCAGATTTGGAGAAGAACTATTCTTCTTCCTCGTCAGCTTTACCCTTCTTAATGATTTCTACTTCGCCTGCTGCGGCAGCTTCTTCAGCGGCTGCGTCTTCTTCAGAGCGGGCAGCGGCTGGTTGCGAAATACGGGCAATCATTTCTTCGGGATCGTTGATGACGACAATTTCGTCACCGAGATTCAAATCACGGACGTGAATGGCATCGTTGACTTCATTCAGCCCAGAAATGTCAATTTCAATCGAATTGAGCAGATGGCTGGGTAAGGTTTCAATGGTGATGGTGGTTGGGCCAGTGACCAGAATACCTTTTTTAGTCTCAACCGCAGAGCTTTCGCCTACAAAATGCAGAGGGACATCAATACGGATTTTAGCGGTCATATCGACGGCGAAGAAATCGACATGCATGATGTCATTACGGAGAATATCGCGTTGAACTTCACGAGCGAGCACCGGCGTAGTATTTCCATTGACATTGATTTCAATGAGGTTCGTTCCACCGGCTTTCATCAAAGCGAGTTGAAGTGGGCGGTAGGGAACCTGAAGATTGACCGGTTGTGCCTTTGGTCCATAGACCGTGACGGGGACAATTCCCTGACGGCGCAACTGGCTGACCTTTTTGCCGATGATTTCGCGCGATTGCGCTTCGATAACATACTTTTCGGCCACGATTGAACTCCTTGGTGTGCTGTCTGCCATCAGCGTTCAGGAATTCGGCCCATTCGCTTAAGTGGAAACGACAGCTATTATTTCATTTAATGAATGGGAGCATTTTAATGGTGCGGGGTGGGTTCGTCAATGCCAAGTCAGTGCGCGAAGGTGGTTTAACGCTGCGAAAATTAACGATTAGAGTAAGTAGGCATTCATAAAAAGACAAAAGCCCTGCATGTGTTCAGGGCTTTTAAGTCTTTTGCATTTATTTGCCATCCATCCAATATCGATTGGGTGAAGACTATTTGGGATTCTCGAAGGTTTGATACATCACCAAGCCGATGAACAGCTCGACTGCGCCGATGATGCCCACAACACGATAGGATGAGAGATTAGGGTAGCCAACTAGAAAAATAAGTCCAATTACCATCAGCATTACACCGCCCATGACAAGGCGACGACCTGTTTCTTTGGAAAGAATGCGCTGTTGGAGAGTGGCGATTACCGGTCTTTGGTTGTTCAACTTATGTAGTTCCTTACATCACTAACAAACTGGAGTATGTATTTATCGTAAAAGTAAAGAGCCTTTCGGATGCATAAAGGTTTTACTTATTCCCATTTTATTCATAATTGCACTGCGGAGGCTATTGGCAAAAATAGAGAAGTATGTCCTATGGGATTTTGGGCAAGATGCTAAATTTCGGCATCAGACCGTCCAAAAATAATGATTGGATAAAGTGTACGAAACAGCGCAAAATTGCTTGACAACATCGCGCGGATGTGTTTGAATTCGAATAACAGTTTACGTATTCATAACTAAAAGTTCGTTTATTTATGTCCCGAAATAATAAAGATACGCACAGTACACGTCCGATAACGATGCGAGATGTCGCGCAACTGGCGGGCGTATCTCAAACTACGGTTTCACGCGTGTTGAGCCAAGCTGAATCTCCGATTGCCATCAGCGAGGAAACCTATAAGCGCGTTCAGGACGCAGTTGAACAGCTCGGTTACTATCCAAATATTGCAGCTCGCAGCTTACGTGGTCAGCCAGCTGAAATGATCGCTATCATGATCGCGGATATTTCTAACCCTTTTTATCATTCGATTGTGCGAAATGTTCAGGAAGTTTCCCGACAGCATAATTTTGATGTGTTGATTGCTAACACTGATCATGTTTACGACAATGAGATTCACTTTTGTGAAGCGATGATGCGCCGACCCGTGGACGGAATCATCATGGTTCCTTACCATTTGTCGGACGAAAATATTGACCAGCTCATTCAGCGAACAGGTGTGGACGTTGTGGTTCTTGGCGAACATATTCATCATCCGACAGTTGATGTTTTCCACGCAGATGATGAGATTGCTACCTTTGATACGGCGGAATGGTTGATTCAGAAGAAAGCACACCGACGAATCGGCTTTATCGCTGTACAAAATACGCCACCGGGTGATCGACGAATTCGAGGATATCTTCGAGCGTTACAGGTAAATGGTGTTGAGGTCAATCAAGGTTTGATTGTACAGGGTGATTGGTCAGTCGAGAGCGGATACGAAGCCACACAACGGTTACTGGATTTGAATAACCGTCCGAGTGTAATTTTTGCTTGTAATGATCATATGGCGATTGGTGCGCTGAATTGTATTTTGGACTGTGGATTGCGAATTCCTCAAGATGTGGCAATTGTCGGCTTTGACAATATCCCGACTTCTACACTGGTTCGTCCCAAGCTGACCACCATTGCTCAATTCCCAGTAGAGATTGGGAATCTGTTGGCACAGGCCTTATTTGAACGGATTGAGAAGACGTATACGGGGCAAAGACGTGTGTTTGCGAGAAAGATGCAACTGATCGAGCGTGATTCGACGTAATAGATGTTGATCGTCTCATTCGCCATAAAAGAAATATTTTTATTAGGAGTAAAACATTTTGTTAGACTTTAACCGTAATCCACATGTTTTTCCTCAAGCGTTTGATGCAACATCAATGAATGATAGTCTTGTTCCACTGGTTGAGTCCCGGGCCTATTGGGATAACCAAACTGTTGAAGTGCGATTACGAGCTGCCCATGAAGCTGACACCGACATGGGGACGAATAAAATCCAATGGGAGTTGAGCGGTGCAATAGGTGTAGAACGGATTAAACCCGTTAAAAACAGCACTTCAAAGGCTCAATTTGGTTCAATCCGCATTCCGATGTCTCGCGTTCAAGCGACGCGAGTGCTTCCCTTGAAATTGACTCTCATTAATGACTCAGATCGCGAAATAAGCAGTAATCAAGCTGATTTACTTGTACTACCGTCAAAAGCAGCTCAAGCTCGTTACAGTGGGCGCCTCGCTGTTTTGACCTATGATGGGAGTGAAGCGGCGATTATTAGGCATTTGAATTACGCTGTTGAAACTCAATTGCATTCCCATACAGATTTGGTAGTTACGAATTGTCCTGACGAGGCATCCTTAAAATGGGTACATGCTGGTGGTAGGATGTTGTTTATCAGCGAGGATGAAAATACACCGTTTTGGCAGCGCACGCGTGGAGGGGCATCTGATGGAAACTGGATTAAAAGTTTCAGTTGGATGCGTCCAGAAGTACATCCACATCTGAAAATTGACAATCCACTGAACTTGCCGTTACAGCGTGTCATGCCGACGGGCAGCATCGTGGGTTTGACGGCTGAAAACCCATTTGACAATGAAGATTTCCTAGCCGGACAGATTTCAGGTTGGGTACAGCGCCCCGCTATCCACACCGTTCAATTTTGTTACGGGCAGGGACGAGTCATCATGACGACTTATGCGCTGCTTGAATCGCTGCGTTTTGGTGATGTTGATCCGGTTGGCGTGGTGATGTTCAACGACTTGATTGATTATCTGGGTTCGGATCGGTGTCAGCCGAAGTTGAGTATGAGCAGATAAGATAAGCAGGCTGTAAAGATCGAAATAAAATAGCGAGGTGCAAACCTAAATGCACCTCGCTATTTTTTGCTGATTGTTGAGATTAGTTCGTGCTTAGTTTGGTAACGCTGTCTAAGACACCGCTGTTTCCTTCTTTAGTCGCTGCTGGAATATTAAAGCTGAAACGGAAGCGATTTTTGCTGTCATATATGGCCTTTAGTTCACGCAGACGTTGATAGTTCTCCGGTGAGAAAGCATTTTTCGTCTGTTCCCACTTTTCCGCACCTTCTAGGAAGTTGATGTAGACTCCACCAGTAGCATATGGCTGTAGCGCTTGCTTAAACTTCTTGATTTGCTCGGATGCAAATTCGTGTGTTTCAGGAGTCGGCGTTATTGCTATCATCTCTAAAATATGTGTAGCGGTACGATTTCCATAGGCATTTGTATCAGCCTTGATACGGGCCATTGCGCCCCCGGCATGTCGTATTTCAACGACTGTAAACGCGGATGGAGCAGCACCGTAATTCAGCATGACATCCAGCATATCATCGCTAATTTCACGCAGCGATGACGAACTTACTTGGGACGGAGCTGGATCAACAGGATCGTTGCTGATGGTATCCGCCATAGTGAACGGAATGGCTTTGAAGTCGTCGATAACGGGTGCTTGCCATTCACGCCACCATTTGAGTAATTCCTCGCCCGTGTCAATTTGTCCTGAATAACAACCACGTACAATGGCGAAAGATTTCCCACGCAGGAAGTCTGGAACTTGCGGAATGGGTGGGAAATTCATAATAGCGATTGATGATGTTAATTCATCCGGTGCATTTGTGATCCATTCACGATAGTGAGCGAATACTTCTTTGGCGTTTTGAATCGGGTAGAAAAGATTGCCTGCATATACGGTATCAACCGCATACAGTTTGATTTCCATACCGGTGACAATACCGAAACTGCCACCACCACCGCACAATGCCCAGAACAGATCACTGTTTTCGCTCTGGCTGACATGGCGAATGTGACCGTCGGCAGTGACCATTTCGAAGAAGTTGACACTATCAGCCGATAGACCGAATTTACGCGCCAGCCAACCCATACCACCGCCGAGGGTATAGCCGACCGCACCGACATCGCTAGATGAGCCGAGCAATGGTGCTAAACCGAAGACTTGTGCTTTTTCCAAGACCGAACCCCATTTGACACCGGCTTCAACCCATGCGGTTTTGGTCACTGGATCAATGCGGACACCTTGCATTTGTGAGGTGTTGATGAGAACAGCGTTATCGGCCACTAATGAAACACCGTGACCCGTTGCTAGAATGGCGACACCGAGGTCGTGATCGTCAGCAAAACGAATGCCTTCAACGACATCCTTAGCATTTTTTGCCATGACAATAATAGTGGGACGTTGACTGATGCTGAGATTCCACGGCTGGCTGGCCTGTGTATAACCTGCATCACCCGGAATAATGACGTTTCCCTTAACACGGGATTGTAAGTCTTCTACGGTAGATAGAATTTGTGATGAATTCAAGATTTCCATTTTGTATACTCCCTCAATTGTTCAGCTTGTTGCTGTGAATGCGTTACAGGCATAACAATAAGCCGGAACAGAATTCGTATCCTCTAGCCAAATGCTTAATTTTGATCTCTGTATTTAGTGAGGTGTGGGGTCAGACCAGCGGGCTAAGGAGGATCAGACTTTTGACTGAGCGGTAGCGGAAAATACGCATTGCCTGGCGAATCGAAGGTGGAGTGAAAGCACTAAGATGGTGAGGTTATAGGAATTTTCGAGCCTGTGAGGCAGATAGGTGGAATTGTGGACTTATATAAGGATTGACCGATAATAAGTGGCAAATTAAAGTTTACACTTCGTTGATCTTCTTTCAGTTGATAGGCTTTCTAGACCGAAAGGCTGAAAACAATCCGCCAAAAGGCTGAATTTTGGTGACAGAAATAATGTTATGGCTGATAATCTGCTGACAATAAATACGACTGAGAATGAACTATGACCATTCGAATTTTGATAGCTGATGACCATGCAGTGGTACGACAAGGTTTGAAAATGTTTTTGAGCCTTGATCCTGAACTCAATATTATTGGTGAAGCGGACAATGGCCGAAAAGCTATTGAAATGGCGCACCAACTTCAACCTGATATTGTGTTGATGGATTTGCTCATGCCTGTATTAGGTGGCGTAGAAGCGACAACAATTATTCGGCGTGAGCTACCCGATGTTGAAGTGATCGCACTCACAAGTGTGCTTGAGGATAAATCGGTTGTAGATGCAGTACGGGCGGGTGCTATCGGTTATTTACTCAAAGACACTGAATCAGATGAACTGATCCGGTCGATTAAAGCTGCGGCAGCCGGACAGGTACAACTTTCACCAAAAGCAGCAGCTCGATTGATGCGTGAAGTCCGTACACCTGATAACCCAGAAACATTGACTGACCGGGAGACGGATGTGCTGCGGTTGCTGGCAATGGGACAAGCCAATAAAGAAATCGCTCAAACACTCAGCATCGGTGAGAAAACGGTAAAGACACACGTGAGCAATGTACTGGCAAAGTTGAGTGTTTCCAGCCGAACACAGGCCGCCTTATATGCTGTGCGGATAGGGTTGGTTGAAGCGCCGCCGGAATAGCAGCATGACTGTATTTAACGATGAAATTAACACCCTATACATTGCCTCAAATAAACTGACACAAGCTTTTACGCCAGTCGAACAACTTGAAGCGATTAGTGATTATGCCCGGAGCAATAATGCTTCTTGGGGTATTTTGATGTATCTGGATGATGAGCATCGTACTGAGGAAGTGGTAGCGGAGTGGACGATAGGGCAGGCTGTTCCGTTAGGTGTCGGGGCGAAGTTCCAACGTGCTGGTCATGATACACATAGTGAAATGGCATCGGGGCACGACCCCCTTATATTTGTGCCAGATACGGTACACGCAGTACCGATGAGTTCGCATATTTTGTCGGTGGCAAAGCTGCATCAGATGCGTTCGGCGGTTATTCTCCCTCTATTTAATAAAGGGCGTTGGATCGCGGAAATTCTCTTTGGGTGGGATGCTCCCTGTGTTTTTAATGAACGTGACCAGCGTGTCTATAAGGCACTTCAACAGCAAGGAGCGGCGGCAATTGACTCGGTTCGGCTATTTGAGCAGGCTCAGAAACGCGCGACCGAGTTAGAAACTGCCAAGCAAGAAATTGATTTGCTACACGATGCATTGCAACGCCTCACACGGGCATCGACTCGCAAAGATTTACTGATGGCTGTCAGCGCTTATCCACGCAAAATCGGGGCATTCAACGGTCAATTGTTTTATTTCAACCAACCGTATATTGATCATGTCGAGACTGTCGCCACTTGGGGTAGCGTACCAGAGATTGAAACGCCAGTTGGTCTGGTCATCGACTTAACAATGCGCGGGTTTTGTCAGTATTGGCTTTCCAGACCACATGGTCCCACATTTTTTACGGATATATTGACTGACGAGCATGTTGATCCGGTAAGCCGCACGATCTTTAATGATATTCATGCACGGGCTATGGCGGTGCTGCCGCTGCATACAAACGATCGCTGGGTTGGGGTTATCACTTTCTATTGGGATAAGCCTTATGTTTTTGATGACCGCGACAAACGCATTTTCACGAGTTTGCACCAGCAACTCACCCCTGTAATTGAGTCAATTCGTTTGTTTGAGCAAAGTGAACAAAGAGCCACCGAAGTCGAAATCGCCAAGCGTGAGATGGATATCCTCTATACGGCCTTACGACAACTGATGCAGGCTGCAACACCAGATGAACAGCTTGAGGCGGTCAGTGATTATGCGAGGAGTACGGGAGCGGCGTCCGGTGCATTATCCTATTTTATTGATAATGAAAATGATGAAGAAGTTGTAGCAGAATGGTGTACTGGGAGTGTTCTTCCTGCTGGAGTTGGGACACATTTTTACACGACGGATGCGGAACCCGAACAAACTTGGTTACATGTTCCGGGCTTGCCCACCTTAATTCCTGATGCCACGAACGATCCCCGAATAGCCCCGGAAATATTAACCATTGTATATGTTAATAAGACACGGGCTATGGCGCTGCTGCCGCTCCATAATAAAGGTCGATGGATTGGTTTGCTCGTATTCCGATGGGCAACACCGCGCGAATTTAGCGAACGTGATTATCGTGTTTATGGGGCATTACAACAGCAAGCGGCTCCGGTTGTCGACTCGATCCGTTTGTTTGAGCAGTCACGGAAATTGGCGGCTTTTGAGGAGCGCAGCCGTCTTGCGCGTGAGTTGCATGATTCGGTTTCGCAAGCACTTTATGGGATCGGGTTAGGGGCACGCACGGCAAAATCATTGCTCAAGATTGATCCAGTGCGCTTGAATGAGCCGCTGGATTACATTCTATCGTTAGCGGATGCGGGCATGACGGAAATGCGAGCGCTGATTTTTGAACTGCGACCTGAGTCGATTGAGCAGGAAGGGTTGGTTATCGCGCTGAGTAAACAGGCGGCATCTGTTCAAGCGCGTCATTCGATCCGAGTGACGACCGAATTTTGCGAAGAACCGGCACTGTCGGTTGAAATCAAAGAGGGACTTTACCGAATCGCACGTGAGGCATTGCATAACGCTGTTAAACACGCGGATGCAACCCATCTGACGTTGTCATTTGTACGTGTGACTGGTGGTTACAGCCTTGAGATTACGGACGATGGAAAAGGCTTTGATGCCTCCGAGTCATTTCCGGGACATCTTGGCCTCAAGTCCATGCGTGAACGAACTGCCTCGTTACGAGGTAGTTTTTATATCGAGAGCGCCCAAGGCCATGGGACTCACATTCTTGTCAAGATTTCACCAGAATAATGTTATGAAGTTGGTTTGCTTAATTCCATCTGCCACTCAATCCCCTTATAGATTAATTCAACAAACGAACTGTCAGTAACATCCCGTATTGAGTACGAGTATATGTCTCAATAGATATATATTCCGTAGGGAAATTGTCGTTTTCAATATCTTTTATATCGGGATAGTAGCTGAATTGTGTGTATAATAACAAACCACATTACAGATAAGCTGTTGGTATGGTTAAAGTTCTATTTGTAGTGATTGACGAAATACGAGGAAGGATAATCCATATGCAAAACCGTCGTATTCTTGCACTTTTAGTTTTAGCTGTCGTACTTGTTGTGGGCGCGGTTTCACCGTTGCTGGGACAGGGTGAAACCATCGTCACGATCGGTGTTCCAAGTTGGATGAGTGATGTCTTTCGCAATGAGTTGTTTGATTCCTTTGAAAGCCAGCATCCGGGCGTTAAAGTGGTGGTTGTTCCCTTAGGTAACGATGTTTATTTTCAGTCTGCTGGTTACGATCTTGATAAGCATTTAGAAGGGGCACAAAAATACGCCAGTTACGCAGATGTTATTTACGCCGCAAATTACAATGTGTCGGTTGAGGCAACCCGTGCTGGATACTTTTTGGATCTTGCTCCGTTAATTAACAGCGACTCTACTTTCAACAGCGATGACTTCCTCCCTAAAATATTGGAATCGGCTCAGCGGGATGGTGGTGTTTGGTTTATCCCATCATCCGCCTCGGTACAATTGCTAGTTTATGATGTTAAAGCTTTTGATAAGGCGGGGCTCGCTTACCCAAACGAAAAGTGGACTTTAGACGATCTTGCTAATGCTGCCCGAACACTGACCACGCGCGATCAAAATGGTGATGTGTTAGTGCCGGGAATCCAATTCTACAATTCAGCGCTGTTTTACTACGGGCTAACCGGCAAAACATTTTACGATTCGAGTGTTGTTCCGAGTGTGCCTAGATTTGATGATCCTGATTTGGTGGCCTTCCTAGAAAAATGGCAATTGCTTCAGAAGGAGTTTGCAGTCACAGGCAGCTTTGATTACAACAAGGTACCCATTACGTTGAATCAACCGTGGCAGTTAACCAATCCCAACCCTGACCCCGACAATGAACAACAATGGGCTGCATCCTTATTACCGGGGGGTGTTGCTGGTCTTGATGTACAAGGTTTTGCAGTTAGCGGGGGAACGCTCAACCCCGAGGTGGCTTATGCTCTCGCAAATTTTGCAAGTAGTAATCCTGAAGTGGTTAATCGCTTTTTCGGTAATACACCTGCACGTCGCAGCTTAGTTGGAGTCAAAGTTGAGGATAGTAACTTTGTAGGTCCGACGATTTCAAAAGAGGTTCAGGCCATAATTGATCAAGGGCTTGAACATGCCGTGCCTGTTCCCGAACTTCGCTTTCAAGACTATCTTGATATGGCAATTAACAAAGGCTCGGATACTGCAACACCTGTCGATATAAAATCAGCCGTGCAAGAGGCGGAGTCGAATGCGGTAAAGGCGCTCGCTACCGCGTCAGAGCGTCGAACGACGGCTATTGTCTATGTCACTACGCCTGTTCCCACGCCCTCGTTTAGCGAGAATCAAATTGTGCTGCGCTTTGGCTTGGGTAATGATATTTCGACTAATCGTGATCAATGGGATCAACAAGTCAGTGATTTCCTCGCCACAAATCCTTCCGTTGGCAATATCGATATTCAGTCGCAGTTCTACGATCAAAAAGACATAGACAAAATAGATTGCTATTACCAACCTTATAATGCAGTGTCTTCAATGAATCTTGACGACTTTTTGAGTTTCGACCCGTTTGTGGATGCCGATCCTGATTTTGACCGCAACGACTTTATTGGGACTGTACTTGACCAAGTTACACGAGAGGATCATGTCTGGGCTTATCCGATGGTCATTCAACCCTCGGTAATCTGGTACAACCAAGAACTGTTTACTAAAGCAGGTGTTCCTTCACCAGAACAAGGCTGGACGGTTGATGGCTTCAAAGATTCACTCCAAACTATTCGCGGTTCACTTGACAAGCCAAATGCGCACGTGTTTACGCCGGGGACTTATGGCAACACCTATCTTCTGATGTTGATTGCAGCTTATGGCGGTCTTCCCTATGATTACCGCACTTCACCTCCGACCATTAATTTCACTGATCCCGCGACAATAGATGCTATTCGCCAAGTGCTTGATTTAGCCAAAGACGGTTACATCGATTACCAGAAATTAGCTGGTAATGGTGGCATGTTCGGTGGAAGTGATTCGCCTATTACCGACGATACATTATCCACCTATAGTTGGCGGATGCAGAGCCGTTCTAATCCGGATTATCAAGACCCTTCGCGTTTGGCTAATTTCCCGCGAGGAAGCCAACTGATTCCCGTAGCATACGGTATCGGGGCAGCCTAGTCGATAACTTTCACAATAGGAATGCAGGGGGTAAACTAAGGACATGATAATGCAATATAAATACCTCAGCCAGCATCCTAAGATATTTCCGAAAGTAACCGGACTGACGGTTGCTGAATTTGACCAAGTGGTGACGGAT
>JBBSBM010000039.1:0-62847 GCA_038251275.1 Aggregatilineales bacterium | reverse complement strand
TTGAACCCTTTTGAACTAAACTGAACCGACTTTCCGTAGGAATACATAGGAATTTCTGTATAGTCGACTATTACACTTGGTTCAGAGTAGCTCTTAAGAGATGTTTAGAGTATTGCTGGAATTTGATGCGATTACCCTGACAAACCATAGGAAATGATTGACATTCGATTTTGAGTGAGCTAGACTAACTTTACAAAAGAAACCAAGCGAGATGATTATGTTCGTTTGCGCGTGTTGTTGTCTGAAGCGGGGACGTTAACCACACTTCAGACGGCTGACTAAGAAATAACTGGCTCAACCAAAGCCAACAGCAATTGATGAAGCGTGGCGCGTTCCCGAATGCGGGCAGCGTCACGCTTTTTTATTTGCGGTTGGCTTTTTTGTTACTCAGCGCACATCTTGAACGCCAGTTGGACATTGTTTTGATATAACTAACGACCATTGACTAAGGATATAAAACGACGATGGCTCTACCCCAATTGGATATACACACCATTTCTCATGTCAATGCCAGTAATATTGATAAACTCATCGGGAATACGCCGCTCCTCGGCTTTCGTAAACTAACTGCTCATTTACCTGATAATATAAAGGTATATGCCAAAGCCGAGTGGATGAACCCCGGTGGCAGTGTGAAAGATCGCGCGGCCTCTAATATCATACGCGAGGCCATTCGCAGTGGCGCACTGACTCACGACAAAATCCTACTCGATAGCACCAGTGGGAACACCGGCATTGCCTATGCCATGATTGGCGCGGCTAAAGGTTACAAGGTTAAACTGTTTTTGCCGGGAAATGTCAGCCCCGAACGTACCGCTATCCTGACTGCTTATGGTGTGGATATTGTTTACACCGATCCGCTCGAAGGTTCGGACGGAGCTATTCGCGGGGTACGCGCCTTGGCTGCTGCCGAACCTGATAAATATTTCTATGCCGATCAGTACAATAATCCGGCAAACTGGCAAGCCCACTATAACAGCACTGGTGTGGAAATTTGGAAGCAAACACGCGGAAGTGTCACCCATTTTGTCGCTGGCTTGGGTACGAGCGGTACGTTAATGGGTACAGGTCGCCGCTTAAAAGACTATGATCCGTCGGTGCAGGTTATTTCTCTGCAACCGGACTCGCCCTTTCATGGTGTTGAAGGCTGGAAGCATATGCCCAGCGCTATCAAACCCGGCATTTACGACGCATTCTTTGCTGACCGTGATTTTGGCATTAGCACCGAAGCCACTTATGTCATGGCACGTCGTTTGGCTCGAGAAGAAGGTTATCTGGTGGGTATCAGTGCTGCTGCCGCGATGGTCGGTACCTTACAAGTTGCTGAAGAAATTGCTGCGCGTGATGAAGAAGCGGTCATCGTGACTCTGTTCCCCGATAACGCCTATAAGTATTTGAGCGAGAGCTTCTGGAAACAATAAACTGCTTAATAAGCAGTGAATCAAAGGAGGCCATCTGTAAATAGATGGCCTCCTTTCATTAATGGGTTTTGTTATTTAGCGGCTGACGATATTGGTCACAAGGTTACCCGTTGCCACATCCCATTGTGATTGACCTTCAGTGCTGGTGGCTTCGATCACATTCCTATTCAAGAAGCGCACATTGGTGATCTTTGCATCTGATGCTGCGTAAACAACTGGATCGCAGTCGCTCAGTTTAGTGGGCAAGTTTTGTAGGTCCCACACTCGTAGGTTGTTACCACCGATGACCAAGTAGCGAGCATCCGAGCTGAGGGCGATACGTTCGGCGTAGCTAGTTCCGTCTGTGTTGGCATCGACCTGCACATTATTCTTGGTACCACGATCCCAGACGGTGACACCCGCACCACTTTCGCTTTGCAAACGGACGGTGTAGACAATCACGTGGCTGCCATCGGCTGAGAGCGTAAAACCGATTTGAGTGCTTTGACCAGCAGGGTTGTCGTAGTAGCCGACCTTTTCGCCATTCGTACGGCTGTAGACAGTCACACCGGGAGCTGAGTAGTAGTAGCTGGTGGGTAGCACCCAGACTTCGCCATGACCCGCATCCCATTGGCTGATGTAGTCATCACCACGGAAGTCGGTTAATTGAACAGCCTTTTCTTGCCCAACCGTCCACAGCGCCAAACCATCTTTGTTGCTGACAATCGCCTGTTGGCTGTCGGGACTCCAGCGCATACCGGCGTTCGCGAATGAACCCACCCGTTGACCATTGGTGACATCCCAAATAACAGTGTTGGTATTTCCAAACTCACCGAGCGCTGCTGCCATATAGTGGCAGTCGGGCGACCAGTTCATCACATTCAGGTGTGAGGCATCCAACGATGTTTCAACTTCTTGGACGGTCTTGCCGGTGTTCCAACTGACCAAGACCAAACGCTTATTGCGATATTCATAACGCGGGAACAATCCCGCTTTGTAATAAGCGCCATCTGTAAACGGGCAAGCATCCCGCAGCACTACCGTTGCATCATCCTGTGCCCCTACTGCCATAATACCTGCGCTGACCACGACCATTACTAGCATTAGTATTCCGATAATCTTACGCATGATTTTGTCTCCTATAATTTCTGCGTTCGTTGTTGATGTCTCTACAATACGGCAGATGGGGAGTGGGTTACTGGTTGCGTGACTGATGCAGACTCCATGCGTGATCTATGCGCGGCTGACGCAAAGCCTACGACCTGACGCTTGCCCTACGCAAAGGTAAAGAAATAGCTAAAATCTGACGGAGACTATCACCTTTGCGCCTTTAACTTTATACTGCCACTACTAACTACCTAACCCGATTACCAATCAATGAAATTACTTGTCGTTTGTGCATCGCTTGATCTGTCACAGCCGTTTAGTGCCACTCCCGCGTGGTGGCAGTTGTTGAAAGCCTTTTACGAAATCGGTGTGGATGTGATTGCGACACCCTATCAAGGGCCAGCGATTGAGTCACTGTGGTGGCAAGCTGCACCTAATCCGGCACAGTGGCAGGGTGACACGTTCAAGCTGTTGCGCGATGCATCACGAAAATTACCTATAGGGACACCGCATGCTGTGTCCCCGCCAACAACCATCCAGTCACCGGATGTTGAATCCACATCTGACAAAGTGGTGCGCCAAACTGTCCAAACTTTTATCACACCCATCTGGGCGCGGCATCTCGACCGCCTTTTGACTCAGCAACCTGACATCGACGCGGTACTAATCCTGACAGCGCCGTTGAATCATTTAGTAGGAATAGCCGCTGAAATCCAGCGTAAGCATCAAAAGCCCGTGTTTTATTATGATGGTGATGTGCCTGCCAGCTTGCCCACCATGAGTGGGTTCGCCAGCGGTTTTCGTATCTATCAAGGCGCAGATCCCTCCGAATATACGGCTGTTATTAGTAACAGCAAAGGTGGTGAGGATGCGCTTAAAAAACTTGGTGCTAAAGCGGTACATACTGTTTACTACGGCGCTGATCCCGATGTATTTAGTCCGATTGCAGTTCCCTCACAAGATATTGATGTGCTGTTTTATGGGCATGGGCGCGAATACCGTCAGCAGTGGGTGGAAGATATGTTGGCGGAACCGTCATGCCAAATTACTGAAGCCCATTTCGCGGCACGTGGAACCAAACTTGGCGACTTGGGACGCACTGAGCTGCTGCCTTATTTGAGTTTTAGCAAACTGCGCGAATATGCCTGTCGCACCAAGATCAACCTGTGCATCACACGCCAAGCTCATGCCAGTGTTTATGGCTCGTCATCATCACGTCCATTTGAACTGTCGAGTATGGGCTGCTGCATTGTGTCCAATCCCTATTTGGGCATTGAAGAATGGTTTGAACCGGGTAAAGAATTGTTCGTGGTCAACTCGCGTGAAGAAGCCGTCGACCGCTACCGTTATCTGTTATCGCACGACACTGAACGCCAGGCTGTAGGTAATGCTGCACGAGAACGCGTGTTGAAAGAACACACCTTTCAACATCGCGCTCGCCAGTTAGTTGAGATTATGCAGGGATACATGGCATGAGTCAGGGTGAGCAGTGTGTCGAAGCTATCCAGAAGGTTTATCCCGACCTTGATATTCAAAGTGCTGAGTTTCGTGTGGGTGGACAATACAATGACATTCTGATTGTGAACGGTTCATTGCTATTTCGCTTTCCGCGCTATGTCGAAGCCTTTGAAACACTCGCCGATGAAACCGTAATCTTGCAGGCCATTGAGGGTAAACTGCCACTGCCAACACCCAACCCCATTTATGCCCATTTAGATGCATCAGATTTCAATAAGTCGTTTGTTGGTTATCCAATGATTACAGGCGAAGCCATCAACATTTACGATTTAGAATCCCGTTATGATGAGGCGACTTGCCAGCGATTAGCCGATCAATTAGCTGATTTTCTAAAAACGCTTCACACGATTTCAGGTGCTCAACTGCCCGCAAAAACTGAGATAGCAGATGGTCATGATTACTGGGCGAACTTATACCAACACATTCGTGAAAAGTTGTTTCCGCTAATGAGTCTAGCTGGACGCGAACAGGTAATAAACCACTTCGAGCCTTACTTGACTGATATGCATCATTTTGATTACAAGCCTGTTTTACATCATGGCGATTTCGGCACAGGCAATATTCTATTTGATGAAGCGACACAACGTTTCACGGGAGTGATTGACTTTGGCTCGGCAGGTTTAGGTGATGCTGCGGTTGATCTAGCGGCAGTTTATGGCTGGCGTGGGCGTGGGGAAATCTTTGCCCGCCGGATGTTCAATCATTACCCACAACTACAAATGATGCTTCCACGCGCACAGTTTTATGCAGGCACATTTCTTTTGCAAGAAGCCTTATTTGGTGCTGAAAATAACGAGCCCGATCTCATAGAAAGCGGGCTCGAACCCTACAATTAATTCTTGAGGGAGAGGTACATAGCCCTCTCCCTGTCATACAGGCTTATTCCACCCAGTAATCAATGACTTGGAACTCCTGTCCCTTTGATGGAGTCTTGTAGACGTAGGTAAATAACCCGTAACTGTAGCTGTTCGGTCCGAAATCCTTGGCACTCAAGTTGCCAATAGTTCCGATGTACTGTGTCGTGTCTCCACTTTCGATACTCAGTGCCTTCTCGGTACCCGCCCCCACGCTGAAACCCGCTAGTACTGCTCCGAAGGTGGCATCGACCGAAAAATCGAAATCAACCGCCAGCACGTGCCCTTTACTCAGTGTGTTGCCAACGTTCATAAACACCTGAATATTACCTGTACCTTGCCCGACCGAACGCGGGCCATTTTCGAGGAAGTGCCCAATGTGATTTTCCTTCAGCAGGTCCTTGTCTGCCTTGCTAGGATAACTTTGTGGATCACCAACAGTGTGTTTAAAGATACTGTCATCTATCTTCAAGCTGCCATCGGTAATATGAGCGTTATAGAAGCCGCGCTCAACGATGGTTGTAATCGGGTCCCGTGGCAGATTCACAAATACTTTCTGACCAATAAGCTCAGCCTTGGGGTGTGAAACAATCGTATAGGTATAACGGTCAATTGGCACAGTAGTGAAAATTACCGAGTCTTCCATTGCACCGGTTGTATAAACGACACCCTTTTCAAGTGAATAGGATTGGCTTTGTATTTTCGAGGCAGATGTTGATAAGGTGCCTTTTAGTTCAATCGCGCTCTGCGTGAACAGGCGTTCTTCAAAACTGAAGCCAAAACTCACGCTTGCGCGTACCGTGACGGTCTGCTCATTAGTAGTCGTGGTGCTGCTAGATTGACCAAAGGCTGTCGTACAGGCATCAGTAATCTGTTTCACTGTGCCATTCGGATCATAGCAAGGGGGAGCGGCGATAGCTGCGATGACAATCGGCGCTGTAAAGACTAATTGATATGAACCGGCATCATAACTCAGCAGCGGCGTATCATTATCGACGTTAACGGGCAGCAAAATGGGGTTAAGCGCATTTTCACTGTTCGAGAATTGGACATTTAGCGATACTAATCGACTTATGCCGCCCTTAGGTGATGTTTGGCTGACGCCGTAGACGTTGACAGCCTGCCCGCCGGCCTGTGTATAGGTGATAATGTCTTCGCGTCCGTCACCTGTCACATCTCCAACGGCCATCACAAACGTGTTACGGCTAATCCATTTCTGGTTTCCACCGGGGCTGGCAATCAGCGCCGTGTCTTCGATTTGCGAAACACGTCCATCTGTGAAAGCCAGTGGCTTCCATGAGCCGCCGCGCCAGTCTTCATAGATAAACTGGTTGACTTGTACTTCGGCGAATTGATCGCCATCGATGTCCAACGTATTCACGTACACATAACGTATCGGGTTTGGATTCTCATCCTGACAGTTCGTGTTGCGGTAGTTCTTGAGGTTAGTGCCAAGGTCTTTGAAATTGTTGGTCGCGTCATCAAGGGACATCATCAGGTAATCGTTTGCTTGGCAGGAACCCGGCTCGGTGAAGTTGCCTAATCCCGCAAAGACAATCTCCCCAAGGTTGTCACCGTCCACATCGCCGATAGCCGCGTCCGCAACGACGGCGTTCTTGGTCACACCGCTGACGACAATGCTGAAGACACCATTCTTAATTTCCTTGCCGGTATGGCCTTGGCTGTAATCATCTAGGATTGAGTAGCGAACACTGCCTGTATCCACCGTATTCGTCCGATTGAGCGTATTCATGACGACGACTGTTTCCAAACCGTTGTCATAATCAATATTACCGACTTTGATCGATGTGTAATTGATTCCGGTCGGGGCAGGATAAATCTGTTCATTCATGAGCGTCTTGGTCGCAGGATTGACGCTGCCAAATGTGTAGAAATCGACAATGATTTGATCACTACCTGTGATAGCGACGGCCATATCCGCTTTGCCATCACCGTTCAGGTCGCCGGCAGCAACTGATATATCGGAAGGCTTATTCACGCCAGTGGGCAGAGGAACTTCGGTTGACGCGTATTTTGCCGACTTGTCATCGATTATACGTAGAAATGCAGCATCCTGACGGATCGTGACGATCAATGTTTCTTCATAACCATCCCCGTCGATGTCGCCTGCGGCCATCGCCCGCTGTACTTGGGGATTCGGTGCGCTGCTAGCCGTCATCGTTGACCACGGCGCACTGCTGGATGGGAAACTAGTTAATACCGTCGGATTTGTCGTGCCGGATGCGCCAGTCAGATCTTCTATCAGCGTGGCGTTATCGCTTCTATTGGCTAATGGCACACCAACTACCATCAACTCATCTTTTTTGTTCAGACTATAGGTCGAGCCAAATGGACTGTAGCTGTCCGGCAGGGAATGCCGTTTGTCATCCACTCGTTTACCTGCGTTGGTATTGACACCCAGTTGATTTAGCGAGTCTTGTACCGTCGAAGGTGCTGAAACCGTCGGCGTTGGTGTTGGTGTCAGGGTCGGTGTAATCGTTACGGTTGCGGTAGCAGTCGCTGTATCAGTAGGTGCGGTTGTTGCGGTGTTGGTAGCGGTTGGTGTATGAGTATTTGTTGCAGTTAATGTTGCTGTATTGGTAACGGTTGGTGTATTGGTGCTGGTTGACGTGTCAGTAGCAGTCGGGGTGGTTGTGGGTGTATCAGTTGGTTTGGGTGTGGCTGCTGGTCCGCAGCCTACCATGATCAATGCAAATCCAAACATGATGCAAGCACATAGATAAGAACGGCGCGAATGAGTCATGACGAGCCTCTCTTCAGTAAATGGTGCGTTCTTGAAATGTAGCTTGAAAAGGTTTGCGTATCAAGCGTATCGATTTCAGGAAAGTTGCGCTAGTGATTAACCGATATTCTAATGTTGAATTGAATCGACTCTTAGACAAGTTGAGGGCTCGATGTGGAAAAACGGAGTCGGGTAAAGGTGTTAGAACCTATAGCCGAATGAGGAAAAGTCGCGGTGAACTAACCGCCGAAGGTTGCTTGTATGCCGGCGATAAGCTGCTGCTTTTGTTCTGCTGTCAGGTTGGCTTCGGGATGCATGGGCAGATAAATATCTGGCGGCATCTTCCCGCGTTCAATCTGCTGGATCATCTCGTCACCTTCAAGATGTCTACCAGTAGAGAAATTTAATTTCTGACGTCCTTCATTGATGTCTTTGTTGACCAGCCAAGATACTGGAGCGATATTGGAATACCACATGCTGCGGGTTTCGTTACTGTGACAGTCGAAGCAGGCAGCGCGTACCAATTGCTCGGTTTGTGCCGAGTCCCATTTGATGGTGGTTGTGACAGGAGGGTTGCCGGTTGCGGCAAACCGCGCGTTAATACTGCCAGCAGGAACGATCTGCAAAACAATAAAACCGATAATCCCAACCCCCACAATAGCAAGAATGATGTTACGTATACGACCAGACATACTAAACTAACCTCTCGTTTGTTTTCACCGCATACAGTTATTCCACAAAATGGCTTATCCGTATATATGACGAATGTAACGAGACATTACAATTCTCTCCGGTAAAATCAATGAATAGAGGATGAGACTGTTGTGAGACAGTGACAAGAGGTCGTAAGCACGACCTCGAAATCAATCAAGCGAAGTAAGCAAATATCCGCCCAGATTTACGGCACATCATCCGTTAAAATCAACTTCCCCAAAGGTTGCGATTAAACCGTCAATCAACTGCTTCTTTTGCTCGGCAGTCAGATTTGCGTCTGGATGCAGCGGCAAGTAAATTGACTTGGGCATTTCACCTTTTTCGATTTGTTCCTGCATGTCGTCCGTAAACAGATGTGTATTGGTGGAGAAATTCATTTTCCGCCGCCCCTCGTTGATGTCCTTGTTAACCAACCACGCCATCGGGGCGATATTTGAATACCACGGATAACGGGTTTCATTGCTGTGACAGTCGAAACAGGCGGTGCGTGTTAACTGTTCTGTTTGTGGCGAATCCCAAGGGATAGTATAGGTGACAGGCGGGTTACCGGGTGCGGCAAAATCAGCGCTGATGCTACCGCCGGGTATCACTTGGAAGACAATAAAACCAATGATTCCGACACCGACAATGGCAAGAATGATGTTACGAGTTCGGGTCATGGTAAGCTCCCTCATTAAATTGCGTTAATTCTGTATCGTAAGCGAACTGCAAATTGGATTGAAACAGAAGCCAATTTTAACGGGGTTTTATCTAATTGAGACCGCATGCTCGGCTACATGAGAGTAAATTTTTAGCTGTCTCTCATGTAGCCAACTTACATTGAATTTTAACCGCTGCTAGCCGAACCGGGGATACACAGGATTTGACCGGGAACAATCAAGTTGGGATTGGTGATTTTATTGGCATCCACAATCGCCTTAACCGTTATCTTATATTGGTCAGCGATTTTACGCAGTGTCTCGCCACGTAAAACTGTATGTTGAGCCACACAGGTTGATGAATCAGTGGATGCGGCCGTCGCAGCAGGAACAACCGTCGCGGCAGGTATCTCCGTTACGGTTGTGGTTGTGCTTGCCGGTTCTTCGCCATAAGCACGTGGCGGGGTAATCAATTGCTCTCCCCAACCATTAGCGACTGCAATCTTATTGAGCGTCGTTTGCAATCGTAAGCCGCGTTGATACTCATTTTGGCTGATATCACGCAAATCGTTAACCACCACTGTTCCATCAGATTCAATCTTAATATCGACCGTCTGGTTCGACAGCAGCGCAGCCTGATTCGTACCTACGCGTTGGATGATATTGCCGCGATGAATAGTGCACACGGATGGCGTAATCGTTAGTAAAGTGCCCGGGCTGAACTCGGTGTCCACGCCATTAAACATAAAGTTGACGGTGATGTTACCGGGAGTCTGGATAGTAAGGGTCGGTTCAGCTTCATAACAATCTTTTTTGCCGGGTCCGGGTAAGAAATAGAACGATTGGAAAGCAGTCTGCTGCTTACTATCTACCGGAACTTCGTTTGTTAGTTTGGCATCGCCCATTAACATGAAGATCACCGCCTGACCGGGCAGAGTATTAGGCACATTAGCCTGCACATTGAGCAGTGCTACGCCAAAACTGTTATCACTTTTGTTCAGCGGTAGTGGGTGTATTTCACGGAGTTTGAGTAGTTCGGAATGATCACCGGGATTTGTAAAAAAATCTACTGGACGTGGATTATCAAATGTCACACTATCAACGGTTTTCGCGCCGTAACAGGCTGCGTTGCGGCTCATTGGTGTACATACTTCCGCTACCGAGTTCAAAGCGCTTTCGACCGTCTGTGGGCACTCAGTCGCTTGTGCATGAACGATGGCAACCGTACATAAAAGAGAAAATATAGTCATAAAAATTCGCTTTAGCATGATTCGCCCCCTGAAAAAGACATTCCACAAATTTTGTGCACCTTCCAATATATGTGGAATTTATTAACAGAGCGAATCAAGTTACGAGGGACGCACAACTTGTAAGCCAAGGACAACTGCCATCCCAATACCCACGCACCACGGTACGATGCCCAGAGCCATTCCGATCACCAGTGAGCGCGGCTTAACCCCCAGCGATAGTCCAATCAGCGCCCCAATCTGTGCGCCAAGTGTAACTGGAGCTAACAATGACAGGCCAATTAACCCATAGCGATCCCACACACGCCAGATCAATTTGTTGGGATCATGAGTCGTGCTGATGTTGAAGCGCTTCGTAATGCGTGCCCGCAGCGGTGCACCGATCAGTACCACCACCACCACACCAGTGGCATAGCTGACTCCCGCAGTGATGGCGGCGATCAATATCGGTAACTGTAAGGCGGCGCCTGCTGGAATAGCGGCAATAAAGTAAAAAAATGCGAGTCCAAAGGTGCTGATAATGGCTGGAAGCATGTTCGATAATCCTTATGTGATCAAGCAAGCCTATCGACTAAATCTCAAAAGGGAAAGGTTCAAATAACCATTCGTGAAAATTGTGATTGACAATTTAGAATAAGTCGTTATACGATATGTCGAGTTACGACATATAGACAGGCGACATATAAGGTGGGTGCAATGCTGGATACAACAACAGCGATTCGCGTGAGTGGGCTGCATAAGCAGTTCGGACGCGGTAAACGACAGGTGAAGGCGGTACAAAACCTTGAACTTGAGGTGAAAGCCGGACAGGTATATGGATTTCTCGGGCCAAATGGTGCGGGCAAAACAACAACTATTCGCATGTTACTCGATCTGATTCGTCCAACCAGTGGCACTGCGATGCTCTTTGGCGAATCGGTACAGCGCAATCCAGCAGTTTTGAAGCGTGTCGGTGCGTTAGTCGAAGGGGCGACCTTCTACACTTATCTGACCGGACGCAAAAATTTGGAAGTGTTAGCCCGCAGCGGTGGTTATTACGACCCAAAAAGCGTCCAAGCCCTAATCGAGCAGGTGGGCATGGCTGATCGAGCAGATCGTCGCGCCAAAGGGTATTCAACTGGAATGAAGCAGCGCATGGGATTAGCCGCGACGCTGCTCGGCAATCCTGATTTGATTATTCTTGACGAGCCAACCAACGACCTTGATCCGTCTGGTATCCAAGAGATGCGCTTGTTCATTCGCGAGTTGGCGGATAAAGAAGGCAAAACGGTGTTCCTTTCTAGCCACATGCTCAACTAAATCGAGCAGGTTTGTGACCGTGTAGCCATTATCAATAAAGGAAAACTTGTACGGGAAGGCACGGTCAGCGATTTACTCAGCGAGCAATCTCGCTTGGTGGTTGAAGCCTCGCCCTTGGATAAAGCGCAGGCGATCCTCAGTCCACATTGGGTATTGCACATAAATGGCGGCATTCACATCACCGTCGAAGCCCAACACGAAGATGTACCAACTATCATCCGCAAGCTGGTTGAAAACGACATCAAAGTTTATGAAGTCTCGTCACAGCGGCAATCACTGGAAGAATATTTCTTGGCGGTCACACAAGAGGAGGACAGCAATGGTTGAGCTATTTCGTGCCGAATGGGTAAAGATCAACGGTAATCGTTTTATGGCAAGTTTTACCGTCTGGTTATTTCCGGTTGGCGTGACCACCTTCCTATTATTAGCGCTCATTCCTGCGTTTGCGTCTGAACAGTTTCGCGCGCAGGTCAATGCTGCACCACCTACATGGTCGATGCAAACATTGCTGCCGTGGACGGTTATCAATTCGATTATCACCCGTATGATTTTAGTGGCCTTTGCCGCGGATATATTCGCCGGTGAATATCAGCGCAGCATGTGGAAGAATATACTGCCACGCCGTGGTCGCACAACCTACATTCTGATGAAGTTCTTCACCATGAGTCTCATGCTGCTGATTGCTTTCTTCTTGACCTGCTTATTGGCTGGTGTGATTAGTGGAGCCGTTGTGCGGATAACTGGCGCACCGTATAACATGATGCAAGCAGGGGAAACACTCAACAATTTCATCGATAGTTTCGCTCTCCAAGCGTTTGTTGCAATTGTCTCAGGACTTCTAGCGGCCTGTTTCGCAGCATTAGGGGCAATACTGACGCGATCTATATTGGGTGCTGTCGGCTTCGGAGCAGCCTGTACATTGGGGGAACAAGCAATACTCTTGGTGCTAATTCTAATCGGTAGTATCCTCAATGTGCCGGGGATTATAAAGCTCTATCAGTACACACCGGGTTATAATCTATCAAACATTAGTTCATGGGCGACCAGCGGCACACCATTTACCTTAACAGGCGCGATGAGTCAGTATATTGACAGTATGAGCGCCGGTACATCATTCCTGATATTAGCAATGTGGGTAGTGGGTCTTATCGGCTTGACAGTTTGGTGGTTTCGGCGCCAAGATATTGTAAGTTGAGATTGATCATGACAGATAAACAAAGCACCAAGCAGGATGGACAGCCTCTAACAGAGGCTACCTTCTTTATTCTCTTGAGCATCGCCCAGAAACCCAAACATGGTTACGCGATCATGAAAGATGTGGAAAGTCTGAGCAGCGGACGCATCAAATTCAGCACCGGAACACTCTATGGAGCGATTAGCCGTTTGCTGGAACAAGAGTGGATTGAACAAATCGAAAATGATCAACCACCGGATGCTGGCCGCCCGCGCAAAGATTACGCGCTGACGGATAAAGGACACAGCATTTTGAACGCTGAGGTCGGACGCTTAGAAAGTGTCCTTGCCTCGGCGCGGTTGCGTTTTGGGGAGGAAAATGGATGAGGATCGAGAGCTTTAAGGTCAACACTCGGCCAAATAACCGCGGTCTCCGAGCATCAAAATGGATTGCATCGCTTTTGATTCGGCTTTATGCCCATTCGTTGCGGCTCTATCCGGCAGCTTTTCGGGCAGACTTTGCAGATGAGATGCTGGATGTTTTCGCGATGACTTTGCGTGAGGCGAGGGGTACTTTAGCTTTCTTGACAATTGTATGGCGCGAAGTAGCTTATTTGCCCATCAACATTATTTGCGTTCGGCAGCAAAAATCTGAAGCGCCGACAAGCTCGATAAATGTGTGGCGCGCGCGGCATGTGACTCGTTGGAGCAGTATGATACTGAGTCTTTTTATTTTGTACAGTTTAATAAATCCCTTCGTAAGCCCACAAACCTTTGCTATCGATGGTTTGCGATTAAGTTTATTCTTTGTGCTGTTATTCTTTACCTCCCTGAGTATGCTACTGGCATGGCGTTGGGAACGCTTGGGGGGATTGTTGACCATTGGCGGCGGTATCACTTTAGGCGCTTTCCTCATATTCTACATCGGCTATTTTCGCCCTGCTGAAATTAGCTTGATCGGACTCAGCTTCATTGGTATTTTGTGGGCATTACCGTTTGTCACATTTGGCGTGATGTTCTATTTGCTTAGCCAATATCCTGTGCGACAGTTAACCACCCTATAATCAGCCTGTACCATTGAACACTTTAATATCTCCTACTTTCGCCCGATGCACATTGGGTGATTTTTATTGTATGCTAAGAATTGAACAAACTGGATGTCTGCAACGCTATAACTAATATTGTGAGAAAAATTGTGCTTGACGAGGGACACGTGATCTGCTATGATCTTCTGTGAACCCTCAACATCGTGGTCGACCAGTCTTTTTGTGATTTAGCGTAAGACAACTGTAAGTCCACCCCACATTGACATATAGACGAAAGGCTGGTTAGATTGATGATTGTGACTCCCGGTTAAACCCAACTACTCTGGTTAATAATTCCGTCGTCCAAACCTTTTTAAGTTAAGGCCGAAATAACTCTGGGCGCATATGCGCCGAGGGTGTCTAGCTGTCTCTGGAGGGTGCTTTGACCCCACCTGTTCAAACGTATACTTACGACGTACGTAAAAGTTTATCTAAAAACCTGTTTCGTGGTTTCTGGCGCATGATGACCGGATTCCGCAAGTACTATTTTTATGCCGTTATCATGCTAGCAGTTTCCGCATTGATGAATACGTCATCGTTTCTATTAATACGGCATTTCGTTGATAACATCTTACCGTCACCCGATGTAGGACGCTTGGCTCCGCTGGTCGGGTTGGGTTTTGTGTTGTTGGCGGGCGGGCAAGGCTTATTCAGCTTTTTGAGTGGGCGTTTCGCCGCGAGAACTGCTGAAGGCTTGGCTCTGCGTTTGCGTGATGCCATGTACGATCACATGCAGCGCTTAAGCTTCACCTATCACGACAATATGCAAACGGGTGAATTGCTCTCACGCGCGACATCCGATTTGGATGCTATCCGCCGCTTCTTCGCCGATCAAGCCATCGGTGTGGGGCGTATCTTACTGCTGTTCTTTGTCAACTTCGTGGCAATCATGCTTTTGAATGTGCAGTTGGCATTGCTGTCGATTATTGTTGTCCCCTTAATTGCTCTGATGTCTTTGTTCTTCTTCGGACGGATTTCCACCCGATATGAACAGGTTCAGGAGCAAGAAGCACGGGTATCGACCACACTGCAAGAAAATCTGAGCGGTGTGCGAGTCGTAAAAGCTTTCAATCGCCAGAATTACGAGCGCGAAAAGTTTGAGGTGCAAAACTACAAGCACTATAAACTTGGGCGTGGTTTCTTGATGCTTCATGCTTTGTTCTGGCCGTTGAGTGATGTGTTAGTTTTCGGACAGATTATCGGCGGTTACTTCATCGGTGCGACCTTGGTGATTAACGGTACCATGTCGATTGGTTCATATCTGGCTTATGTCAGCTTACTCGGTCAGTTGATTAACCCCATGCGTAACTTGGGACGCTTATTGGTCGATATGTCAACTGGTATCGTTTCCTACAAGCGTATGATGCAGGTCATCGGCGAAGAGCAAGAGTCACTGGTTGATGGCGCGCATGCTCCGGATGGCGATTTGCGCGGTGATGTCGAGTTCAAAGGTGTCAACTTCCAATACAACGCAGATACACCCGTGCTTTACGACATTGATGTTTCTGTGAAGGCTGGACAAAGCGTTGCACTGCTCGGTTCGACGGGTTCTGGTAAAACATCGATGATAAACCTGATCCCGCGCTTCTATGATTACACGTCCGGTAGTATCAAGATTGACGGCATCGAGTTGAAGGAAATGCCACGCGGTTATCTGCGAAGTCAGGTAGGCGTGGTCGAGCAAGAACCGTTCTTGTTCTCACGCAGTATCCGTGAAAATATCACTTTCAGTGTCAGTCGTAAAGTTACTGACGAAGAAGTGATTGCAGCGGCGAAGGCGGCGGCAGTCCATGATGTCATCATGACCTTCCCCGATGGCTATAACACGATGGTCGGTGAACGCGGTGTGACACTTTCCGGTGGACAGAAGCAGCGGGTGGCTTTGGCACGTACATTACTCAAAAACCCGCGTATCCTGATTCTCGATGATGCAACGTCATCCGTGGACAGCGAGACGGAAGACGAAATTCGGCAGGCATTGCTCAAGCTGATGAAGGGACGCACATCGTTCATCATCGCCCACCGCATCCAAACGGTGATGCATGCCAATCTCATTCTGGTGTTCGATAAGGGGCGGATTGTCCAACGCGGTACACACAACGAATTGATGCGTGTACCCGGAATATACCGTCAAATCTTTGAGTTGCAGTCCCGTATTGAAGAAGAAGTGGAAAAGGAGGCGACTGATGTCCTCAGACTTCCAGTTTGAAGAAGAAGATTTCTCAGATAATAGGGTTAATACCAATACCCTATTTCGTATTCTAAGTGCGGTGCGCCCACATTGGCGTTGGGTAGCAGGTTTCTTGTTCTGTGTCGGCGTAGTCTCCATCTTTGAAGGGTTCTTCACCTTTCTGAGCAAGCGCATTGTTGACGAAGGGATTATCCCACGCAATTCGACTGCTTTGGTGCAGACGCTTGAAGTCTACGGTGTGATGGCAGCGATATTCGCGATCATGGTCTTTGGCTTCATCTACCTCGCAGGTGGCTTGGGGCAGAAGGTACGTTATGATTTGCGGAAACAGGTCTTTGATCATCTGCAAACACTATCGTTCTCATACTTCGATAAAACACCGGTTGGCTGGTTGATGTCACGTGTGACATCCGACACCGAGCGTATGGCTGACCTTGTGACATGGGGTATGTTGGATGTGACGTGGGCGGTGATGAACATCATCACGGCGCTGGTTTTCATGGCGACCATCAACTGGAAGCTAATGTTGATTGTGTTGGTGATGGTTCCCATCCTTCTGCGTGTAGCGATGTGGTTCAAGAATAAAATTTTGGTTGAGTACCGTGCCTCTCGTAAGCTGAACAGTCGGATTACCGCGACCTACAATGAGAACATTACCGGTGTGCGCGTGGTCAAGGCCATGCGCCGTGAAGAGGCCAACCGTTCCGAGTTCGATACGCTGGCGGAAGAAATGTATAAGCGTTCCTTCCGTGCCGCGTGGTTGAGTGCTTTGTTCCTGCCTGCCGTACAAATCTTGAGTGCAGTCGCGATTGGTGCGATCATCTGGTACGGTGGCTTGCAAGTCAATCTGGGTGAGATGACCATCGGCGGTTTGATGGCCTTCATCTCCTACGTGACATTCATGATGTGGCCGGTGCAGGATTTGGCGCGTGTTTACAGTGAAATGCAGCAAGCGGTTGCGAGTGCCGAGCGTTTCTTCTCGTTGATGGATACCAAAGCCGAATTGGTCAATAAACAGGGAGCAATTGCCCCGGATTCGATGCGCGGTGACATCGAGTTTGAGAATGTGAACTTCTACTACCAGCCTGAAAAGATGGTGTTGAAGAACTTCAACCTGAAGGTTCATCAGGGCGAAACGATTGCGCTGGTCGGGCCAACGGGCGGTGGTAAGAGTACGACGGTCAACTTGATCTGCCGGTTCTATGAACCGAAAACCGGTGTGGTTAAAATCAATGGACAAGACTATACCGATTACACGCTGGAAAGCATCCATTCGCGGATCGGTGTAGTACTCCAAACTCCGCACTTGTTCAGCGGGACGATCCGCGAGAACTTGCGCTACGGACGCTTGGACGCAACCAATGTAGAGATCGAAGAGGCCGCGAAGTTAGGTGGCGCTCACGACTTCATTATGGAATTGGAGAAGGGCTACGAAGAGCAGGTCGGTGAGGGCGGTGTCCTCCTTTCAACTGGACAGAAACAGTTGATCAGTCTGGCACGGGCGGTGCTGGCAAAGCCCGACATATTCGTGATGGATGAGGCGACGTCGAGCGTTGATACACTGACCGAAGCACTCATTCAGCGCGGTATGGAAGTGCTGATGAAGAACAGCACCAGCTTTATCATCGCGCACCGTTTGTCCACCATTCGACGTGCTGACCGGATTTTGGTGATCGAGAACGGTGGCATCAGCGAGATGGGCAGCCACAGCGAGTTGATGTACCTGCGCGGGCATTACTACAACCTGTATATGCAGCAGTTCCGCGAAGAGCTAACCGCACAGTTTGATCCGTTCGGGACGGGCGAACATCATGCAGTCGGTGGTACGGGTAAAGTTCCAGCGCAGGTGGTGGCGGCTGGCGACTGAGAAAAGTCGATAGCTGTTAGTCCATAGTCTTTAGAAGCGGTGAGTAGTTGCTCACCGTTTTTTGTTTTTAGTCGATAAGCTAAAAACCGGTTTTTTGGCAAAATTGATAGCAATTTCGGCAATAGCAAAGGTCAATTTGTGTCATTTCAGCGGATGGCTCGGCTAGAAGTGCGGCAAAACTGGCGAGAGCGCTGCCGCCACAAAACAAGAAGAGGCGCTTCGGCACCCCATCCGCTTTCCGTATTTGACTAACGACACACCTTGTAACTACACGTACCGTTCTCGGATCGTCGCGCTCAGATAATCCAGCACCGACACCACAATCGCAATCGCCAACACCGCCACACCTGCACCGCGATATTGCGCCAGATTAATCTGCTGTTGAAGAACAAAACCGATACCACCGCCGCCCACAAAACCGATGATCGTGGACATACGCACATTGATGTCCCAACGGTACATCGTAAACGACACAAATGGTGGAATAACCTGTGGCACAACCGCATACATAATCGTCTGCAAGCGATTCGCGCCCGTACTTTGCAGCGCTTCAATTGGCCCCGTATCAATGCTCTCGATCTGCTCCGAGTACAATTTCGCCAGTGAGGCAATCGAGTGCAGCGTCAGTGCCAACACACCCGCGAACGGCCCGATGCCTACCCAGATAGAAAAAATCAGCGCGATAATCAGCGGCTCAATCGCCCGCAGCGTATTGAGCGTGGTGCGTGTCGTTTGGTATAGCACCTCGCCCAACGGGAAATTAGCCCTCGTGCCGACTGCCAAACCACCGACACCGCCCAACACAATCCCGATCAGCATGGCATCCGCGATGTAATTACTAATCGTGATAAACCCGATGGTTGTAACCGATGTAGCCGGTGGCAGCGTCCCTTCAATAATCGCCAGTCCCATGTTCAGCATCAAGAAAGTGACTGCAAACGCCGCAATAAAACCGACCCACCACAAAATCGTATCAAGGCTGCGTCCAGCAATGCTCGTCTGACGTTTGCCTGTAAAACGCATATAAAGCAGCGGTAGTAGTTGCGCCCCTAACACACCCGCCACAATCGGTGTCAAAAAGCCCAACCACGCCGCTTGCATCCCGATTAGCGCCATCATACCCAACAAAATCGCCCCACAGATCGCGCCGAGTATTCCACCAATCACATGCTGCATCGTCGGGTCAATTTTCTTCAGCCCATCAACCGTCAAAGCGCCACCAATCGACGCTAATCCAAATGCACCGATAACCCCGCATATAGGGATCATGAGCAGTTCGATTAACTGCCCCAGCGAACCGATAAAGTTGCTAACATAACCCAATATACCGTCGCTGAACCATCGCCCGATTATGATTCCCACGACACCTAAAATGCCGACGACCACGACACCTGCCAACACCAGCAGCAGTGTGTTGAACACCGACCGCATCCGCCCATTAAACGGGTTAATTTCTGGGGAGCGCATCCGTGAGCTGGTCACCGCTCCAAAAATCACCAGCGTGGCTGTGCCACCCGCAACCGCTGTGCCACCATGAGCAATCGTTAATACCAAGCGACCCAGTTGCGCCAGCAAATTCGTTCCGATCCACCAACCAACCGGCAGCAAAGCCACCATCACCAGCAAATTACCCAACGAAATCCGCACCGGACGCATCAGGTTATGCGCGGCGAAAATACTAATCACCGCCGAGGGGATAATCGAAATAGCTGTCGCGATCAATGCAAGGAAAATCGTCTCCACCATTTTCTGCAGAACTAAAGCAGATGTATCGGTAAAATGTGGGGCTCCTGTCGGGAAATAGCCCTGTGTTTCAATCGTCGAAATTTTACCCGCGCTGCCTCTGATCTTGGGCACAACGATCTGCACATTGAATGTGCCATTGTCATCCGTAACAAAATTATCTTTGCTGTTACCCAGAATTCGCTGAATACTGCGTGTCCCATCGTTCGCAACCCACGTCAGCCGTGCCAATGAATTGGGGTAAAAATTAAACCCTTGTACCGTAATCGGCGTACTACTATCAGCACAGGTCGGTGAAACGACCAAATATGGAGAACCATCGCTAGGCGCAGACGCGGCAGCCGGAGCCGCCTCTCCTGATTTACACTCAACGAGGAACGGGCTGCTGCCCACTTTAATCTCGTAATCACGTTCGAGTATGTCGGGCGCAAGTAGTTCTCGTATCGCGTTGCCGAAGTTTTGCTGGCGCAGCGCTTCTTGCGGTTTATCAAAGTTGATCTCAGTCACCGACCAACCGTAGGCAAACACCACCAACCCAAGCGCCACGCTAACAACAACCAATAAGCGCCGTAAAGCCACCGAAGACGGGGATGGGGTGGGATTCATAACATTACTCCTAGCACGTTGTAGGGAGGGCAATATCTGTAGGGGCTTGCCGCTGGCAAGCCTTCATAAATAACCACGCAAGTCTTCAATGAATTTCCACCTGTACCGCGTCTTCGCCATAAATCTGCCGGAAACGGTCTTCATCAATATCTTTAGGCAGCCCATCAAATTCTAACTTGCCATCTTTTAATGCGATCACACGGTCAGCGTATGTCCGCGCCAAACTCAAAAAGTGCAGGCTGCAGAGGATACTAATGCCATCTTCCTTATTCAACAGTTGCAGGTACTTCATCACCGAATGTGAAGTCGCCGGATCAAGACTGGCAACCGGTTCATCAGCCAGCATCAATTCGGGGTCCTGCATCAATGCCCGCGCGATACCGACGCGCTGCTGCTGCCCACCGCTGAGCATTCCGGCACGGTTTTGGGCTTTGTCTTCAATGCCCACTCGTTGCAGCGCCGCAATAGCTTTTTCTTTGTCTTGTCGGGGGAAATAATTTAATAAGCTGTAGACCGGATTGACATATCCGAGCCTGCCGGAAAGCACATTGCTCATCACACTGGCGCGTTTAACCAGATTGAACTGCTGGAATATCATGCCGATACGGCGGCGAATCACACGCAGTTCATCATCCGGTGCTGCCGTAATATCCAGCCCATTCCAGATGATACGCCCTGATGTCGGCTCGATGAGGCGGTTGATGCACCGGAGCAATGTTGATTTACCCGACCCGCTCAGGCCAATAATGGCGACGAACTGTCCATCAGGAATTTCCAGACTAATTCCCTTCAGAGCCACAAAGCCATTTTCATAGACTTTAGTGATATTTTCGATGACAAGCATATGCCCTGCTTTATATAAATAATACGGACAGAGAAGTTATGTCTCTGTCCGTATAGTTTACCGTATCAAGTTCAATTCGACATTACTTAGGAGGGCTGAACACATCTTCTTCAGTCAGGCCAAGAATATCGAAACGGGCACGTACAGCATCATAAGCCGAGTCTGCAACCGGGGCAATACCACTCCAGCCGTAGAAGTCATTACTACCAATCGAGGTCTTCCATTCATCCGTCTTGGAGAAGGCTTCCAAAGCGGTAATGATTTGAGCCTTCAATTCCGGTGGGAAGTCCTTGCCAAAGCTCAAGGTGTCATTCGGAATGGGTGAGCTAATACGCAGGATACGAACCTTCTCGATGACATCCTTAGCGGTGTCACGGATATTGGCGCGCGCATCCAGAATTTGCAGCTTGCCCACTAACAACTTCTTGCCATCTTCGCTGATGCTGGATTGATCAACGGTCAGATCATAGGGTTCTGGTGAGTCACCCACAGCCCACGGTGCACCGGGAACCAAGGGAGGGCTAAAGTAGGTGGTACCAAATTCAGCATCACCGTTATAGACAGCCTGTACCACTTGGTTGTGGCCACCAGCCGAGATTTCCTTGCCGGGAGTGATACCCGCCTGAGCCAATTCAACTTTTGGAACAATGTAGCCAGAAGTGGAAGCCGCATCAGGATAAGCCCAGCTCTTGCCAGCCAAATCACCGAAGGTATAAATATCGCTGTCACGGCGCACGATATATTCTGACCAGTAAATATTCCAACCATTGCGGACAGCGGCCTCAGCTACTACTACACCGCATTTCTTATTAGCGATGACGTATCCGGCTGCCGGAATGAAGCCAATTGAGCTAGCAGGAGCGGCGCACATGGCCTCAACAGTCGCAGCATATGAGGTCGGGACAGAGACTTTGAACTTCAGACCAGTAGCCTTCTCCAATGCCGCAGCCATGACTTCGCCACCGGTGGTAATGACCTGTGCTTCAACAGACGGCACAAAAAATACCTCAATCGGATTCGCATCCGTGCCGAGGTCACCACTTTGGGCGGCTACTGCTTGGATCGAAATCGACAAGGCCGAGACAAGTAAAGTGACCAGCAACAATACCGAAAGTTTTTTAAGTCTCATTGTTTCCCCTCGTATACACAGTTGGTTAAGCGAGCAAATGATGCACCAATGCTCGGACATAAATCCTAGCACCGAAATGTTAAACCTTATTTAACAATTCAGCAAGTTCTCTAAGCAGCTTTGCTAATATTCCTGTGGGTCATTTCATAGAATTGCTCTCGTTTTCAACCTTATCTCTGTTTGAAACTCCTGTTCGGAAGTACAGCCCAATACCGTCCCAACAGACGTAGAGGAAGTTTGCAATCTTGTGTACTCTGAAATCATCAGAATAGAGTCTGATCGAAAGGTTCACTGCATGAAAACAGCTTTGATTACAGGTGCATCACGCGGGTTGGGTTTGGCGCTTGCCCGCGAATTAGCGGCGCAGGGTTGGGCATTGATCCTTGATGCGCGGGGTGAGCAAGCCCTGAATGATGTACAACGCGAACTCGGAATAACTACTAAAATCATCACCATCGCAGGTGATGTCACACAATCAGATCATCGCCAAGAACTCGCAAAAGCGGTGGCTGATCTCGGTGGCTTGGACGCGGTCATCAACAATGCCAGCGTACTAGGTCCTAGCCCACAGCCCAACCTCCTCGATTATCCATTAGACGAACTCGAATCGGTCTATAAAACCAACGTCATCGCACCATTAGCTGTCATCCAAGCCGTTAAAAACCATCTCAATACAAATGCTCGCATCATCAACATCAGCAGTGATGCTGGCATTGAACCCTATGCAGGTTGGGGCGGATATGGCAGCAGCAAAGCCGCCCTAGAGCAGATGTCGGCTATTTTAGCAGCCGAAAATCCACAACTGCGCGTGTATTGGGTTGATCCCGGCGATATGCGTACCGAAATGCATCAAGCGGCATTTCCCGACGAGGACATCAGCGACCGCCCTTTACCCGAAGTCAGTGTACCGGGACTAGTCGCTTTACTCACACAGGATTTTCCCAGTGGACGTTATAGGGCACGAACCATCCTTGAACCCAAGCCGGAAGTACCACCCGTAAATAGTTTAAACCTCATCCTGCAAGTTCAGGACTTCAAAGCGGCGACCGATTTCTTTGGCAAACATCTCAAACTACCAATCCAACAGGAATGGCATGATATAGGTCACGGCATACTTTTCAACGCCGGACAAGCCACCATCGAAATAGCAGATGTCACCCAAATTGCAGAGGTTGACCGTGTTGAAGTGGGTCATCCTGCGAATGACTCCATCCGCTTAGCGCTCGGTGTGGGAGATGTTTCCCAAGCCTCAGCCGATGCTCAAGCAGGCGGCGCAACAGCCCGCCACGCAGTTGTCGATACCGATTGGGGACACCGCAACCAGCGCTTGACGATGCCCGATAGCCTGCCCATTAAAGCACTGACCTTGTTCCAAGTCATCGACGATGAAAAACCCGTTTAAGGCTTGTCCGGTACTCGTTTTACTTGAACACCTACAGATTCGCATGTCCCAAACCCGACATTCTGTTTTTGTAGGGGCGGCAAGAATGCCGCCTGCGCTTATCTTTTCAATACCAGACAACATTATTTTCGTAGGGAAAAGACATGCCTTTTCCGCTTATTAAACACTTTCCGCCCATATTGCTCGATCTCTAGTTTGGTTTTCCTTAAGGAATAAATCATGAGCGAACGCGTCCTTCTCGACACTTTGGACTTTGTACTGCCACCTGAACTTGAGGCGACTGCCCCACCAGAAGCACGAGGCTTAACGCGCGATGCCGTTAAACTGATGGTCTCTTATCCATCCGATAACCGCGTTGTACATACCCAATTCAACAAAATCGCAGATTTTCTTGTGGCGGGTGATGTTCTTGTTATCAATACCAGTGGCACGCTGAACGCGGCCTTCGCAGCCCAACGTTCAAACGGAAAAGCCTTCGTTATCCATCTCTCAACCCACTTACCATCCAGTGAATGGGTCATTGAAGTGCGTGAACCCGATGGCACAGGAACAAAACCCTTTCCTGACGCTCAAATCGGTGAGGTTTATCAACTATCCGGCGGTGGAAACGCAATCTTAATCGAGCCTTTTGGTGTGCCGTTAAACGGGCGCGTTCGCTTATGGCGGGCTGAACTCAAACTACCTATGACCCTCGAAAGTTACCTCAAGCACTACGGCAACCCCATCCGCTACCGCTACGTGCCGCAATCGTGGGATAGCCGCTACTATCAAACCGTCTACGTCACCGAAATGGGCAGCGCTGAGATGCCATCCGCCGGACGAGCCTTCACACCGGAAATCATCACTCAGTTATGTGCAAAAGGTGTGTTGGTCGTCCCATTACTGCTGCACACAGGTGTTTCCAGCATGGAAGAACACGAGCCACCCTATGCCGAATATTATCGCTTGCCAGCCGTGACAGCTCACATCATCAACTTGGCTCATGAAAACGGTGGACGGGTAATCGCTGTCGGCACAACGGTCGTTCGTACACTTGAAACGGTTGTCGATGAAAATGGGGATGTCCGCGCAGGCGAAGGTTGGACAGAAACCATCGTAACACCCCAATGTGGCGTTCATGCGGTTGACGGTCTGCTTTCGGGTTTGCATGAGCCGAAAGCCACCCACTTAGCGATGTTAGAAGCACTTGCGCCACGCAATCATCTCGCAAAAGCTTACGACGAAGCACTTAAACACGAATATCTCTGGCATGAATTCGGTGATTTACACCTCATTCTAAACAAGCCCCGCCCCATTATCGAGCATCATCACCGTCTAGGAGATTAAAATTTATCCCACATATTTGATAAAACAGGGGAAGTTCGATTATCATCAGAATCTTTCCGCTGAAGCGTCTGCGCTTTGCCCAAATTTGGTGATCATTAATGTTCGTCTCTTTGGAATTTTGGTCGTTCGTCGCGGTAATACTCGTCGTATACTACCTCTTACCCGGTAAATGGCAAAATCTGCTGCTGGTGATTGCTAGTTATGCGATTTACACCTATCTCGAACCGCGTTTTGTGTTGCTGCTGGCAGCGATGACACTATTCAATTTTTGGATTGCCCGCAGCCTAACCTCCAACAATCCTCAGAGCAGGCGTTATTTTTGGACAGCCGTGGTCGTGAACGTGGGCGTATTAGCCCTGTTCAAATATGGGCTTGGCTTTGCAACCCTCATCAATCCCCTATTAAATAAATTGGGATTGGCAAATGAACCGCTTGCCGTTAATTGGCTATTACCACTGGGATTATCCTTCTACTCCTTTCGTGCTTTATCTTACATATTTGACATCCACAATCGGCAGTTGGAACCCGAAAGCAGCTTGGTAGACTTCAGCCTATATATCGCCTTCTTTCCACAGATCGTCTCAGGGCCAATCGTTCGGCCTCAACCGTTCATCACTGCGTTAAAAAATATACGCAGCTTTAAGCAAGAGCGGCTTGTGGATGGTCTGACATTCATCTTCATGGGGTTCTTTTACAAAGTCGCCATTGCCGATCCTTTGTACGCGACCTTACTACCTTCTGCTACAAACGTAGCAACCTTATCCTCTGCGGATGCGTGGGCAGCACTCTTCTTGTATACGGTGCGGATTTATGCCGACTTTGCTGGCTATAGTTTGTTAGCAATCGGAGTCAGCGTCTGGTTTGGCCTGCCCATCGTCGAAAACTTCCGGCAGCCTTATTTTTCACGGACAGTGAGTATCTTTTGGGATCGTTGGCATGTCAGCCTTTCAACTTGGATTCGGGATTATACTTTTTACCCGACTAGCCGCTTTTTATTGCGGCGTTGGGGTAACCAACAGGCGCGTATCATTCAGGTGATTGCACTCCTCATCTCCATGACCATCAGTGGCATGTGGCACGGCAACGCTTTAACGTTTATTGTGTGGGGGGCATTACATGGAGTCTACCTCTCCATTGAGCGTGTGTTTTTCCCTCGTTTACGGATAAAGCCTAAAAAAGTGACGTGGCTTTTTTGGCTAAAAGGCGCGGTCAGTCTGGCAGTCACATTAGCAGCGGTTAGTGCGGCGTGGGTTTTCTTCCGTTCAACTTCGATTTCGGAAGCACTACTGTTCTTTCAACGCCTATTTTCTTCTAACCCATTCACCGACATAACTGTCCTTTGGTGGATTAAAGTTCTTGTTCCCATTGGACTATTATTGCTCATCGATTTACCGCAAGCCTTAGGCGACAGTGCCCTTATTTTGTGGCGACTACGACCTGTATGGCGTGTTATCTTATGCACCACTCTGCTACTCGGTATTTTCATTTTTGGAAGCCAAACGCATGCACCGTTTATTTATTCAGGATTCTGAGTCACCACGAACCATTCCCAAGCTGCTCATACTGCTTCTCGGAATATTCGCCTGCCTGATCATCGTAGACCGGGCATTTGGCCTCATCCTTCCTCGTTTGACGATTGAACCACCCTTCATCCTTCGTCTGCAAAATGTTCAAGGTGTAGAGCAGCTGTGGACAATGAGCGCAGCAAATATCAAACCGATTGTCTTCACAGGCAGCTCGGAAATGCATGTGGGAGTGTCACCACATATTTTCAATGAGCAGATCAAGGCAGCGACCGGTGAAACAGTCGATTCGGTCAATGTGAGCATATGGGGCAGCGTTGCCAATATTCAGCATGACCTGATTCCAAATTTAATCATACCGAATCATCCACAGGTTATCATTTATGGCGTGGAAATGCGGGCGCTGTTACCAGCAGCCCAAAATGGGATTGAAGCCAATGATTTTTGGAATAAGCCGCTGGGACATGCTGTTTCTAGCCAATCCAGCCTTGAGCGCAATATTCTGTATTGGTTAATGCAGAACTCGAATTTAATCCGATACCGTGACAATTTGCGAGAGTGGCTGACCACAAGCCGAAAAATCAATGCAATCGGATATTCAAGAACCGCCGTTGATGACTTGGGATACTTCTATCAAGAAGGGATTATTGACCGTAATCCGGACATCATTACAACAGAATTTTTACCCTTCACAGTCACAGATCAAACGCAACAGCTCATGACCGATATTGGAACCACCTGCAAGCAAACAGGTGTGCAATGTGTTTTGCTCAACTTGCCGCTGCACGAAATGGCTTATCAATATATCAAACCCGAAGACATAGCTCTTTACCATAAGGTGCTGGAAGCAGCCGGTTTGCCAATCTGGGATTTCGATACTCAGGCATGTCGTACAGCCTTAGGTGATGCTTCTTTTTACAATCCTAATCACCTGAATGCGGCAGGGGCTGAAATTTTTTCCAAATGGGTTGCCAACGTTTATGCACAGGTATTTTTTAACTTACCTCTTAAAGGTGATGCAACCTGTGCTGAATTGAATTCCTAAGCGAAGTTCTGCGGTACAATCCTCAACATAACCTTATTCATTTATTGAAAGTCTAAACAATGTCGAAAATTTTGCTTTTCGTTGGCACTTATACCCAACCATTGCCACATGTTCCAACGGCACATGCTAAGGGCATTGATAGCTATAATTTTGATCCGGCGAGCGGGAAAATCGAGTATTTGAGTACGATAGATGGAATTGAGAATCCAACTTATACCGCTGTTGACGGTAAAGGGCAGCATTTATATGCCGTCAGCGAATTAGAGGGCGGGCAAAAAAATCTATGTAATGCCTACAGCATCAATCAGGAAAGCGGCGAACTGACATTCATTAACGGGCAAGAAACTTTGGGACAAGCAAGCTGTTTTGTGACGGTTGACCACAGCGATAAATATGTGCTGGTCGCAAATTATACGAGTGGTAAAACGGCGGTGATGCTGCCAATTCGACCTGATGGTGGGCTAGAAGCGGTCAGCGAGGCGTTGGAGCATGTGGGCAGCAGCATCAATCAAGATCGGCAAACCAGTCCACATGGGCATTGTGCATTGCCTGATCCAAGCAATACCTATGTATTCGTAGCCGATTTAGGCATTGATCAACTGGTGCGTTATAAGTTAGATACAGCAAACGGCAAGTTGATTCCGTCGACAGAAGGCAATGTGAAATTGGAAGCGGGTTCAGGGCCAAGACATTTTGTGTTCCATCCAAGCGGAAAATTTGTATATGTGGTCAGCGAGTTGACAGCGACTGTGACAGCCTTGAGCTACGATGCAGCCAATGGAACAATGCAGACTTTACAAACTGTATCAACATTACCAGAAGGTTATGACGGACAAAAATGGGCAGCAGCCATACACATTACAGCCGATGGACGGTTTGTTTATGCGTCAAACAGAGGGCATGACAGCATTGCCATGTATGCAGTGGATGAACAAACTGGCAAATTGACAGCCTTGGGTTTCCAATCAACACATGGAAAAATACCGAGAGACTTTAATATTGACCCAACAGATCAATGGTTGTTAGCAGCAAACCAAGCTACGGATACAGTGGTGACCTTTAAGATTAACCAGACAACCGGTGTATTAGAAGAAACAGGCATTGTAGCGGAAGTGGCTACACCAGTATGTTTGACGTTTTTGACGGTGTAAAAAGGCGTTAATGCCTGATAAACAGGTGATAACAGGCAACATTAAGGAAACTATTACAAAACGACTTCTTTTGAGCGAAAAGTGGTCGTTTTTTGTTATCCGAATGATGGGATAAATGCGTTTTGAGGCTATTTGATATGGTGAAGGGGTAAAAACGAGAGTACAGCGTTTGAAAATACAAATCTCTTGCAAACGAGAAACCAACTCAAAGTTGATTTTGAAAACGGGCGGGATAAATCCGCGCCCCTACAATTCTCCACGTATTTTTAGATCATATGTCTAATGTGACATTGCCGAGTTATACTTTGGTGGTTGTCGCAAGGTCTTAGCAACAAAGTTTTAAGAGGGAAGACACATAGGTAGGCTGATTACTAGTTGCGAAAACTTCCCTCAGAACCTCACCCCCTAGCCCCCTCTCCGTTTACAGAGAGGAGGAACCTGCGGGAGAGGGAGGGTCTGTGACCCTCCCCTACTTAAGATTTTTATACGACATTGATATTAAACACGTTGAAAAATTGTCAATAATGGGATGAGATATGGCGAACCCAGCACAACCCACTATGTTTAGTTCCAAGCACCTAAACCGAGGTTTATTCTCGGATTATTACCTCAATGACATCGCGCCAACTCTTCAAGAATGGAAAGATGATAATGGGTTGTTCGCAGAGGCGCTGAAGCTGCGGGAAGAACTCCGCGCGTTATTGAAAAGTATCCACCCCGAAACCCTAAACGAGTCGCAACTTGAAGACCAATGGGTCAAACCCATTTTAGAAAAGCTGGGGCATCACTGGTCGGTGCAGGTGATGATTCGCTACCGCGACAAGGGCTACCGCAAGCCAGATTATATGTTCACAAACAGCATTGTAGAAGCTAATGCCTTCAGCAGTGCTATTTACACACCGGAACAGCTTGTACACGCGCTGGCTTTAGGGGATGCAAAACGATGGGGAACACCGCTTGACCAATCATCCGGCAAAGATAAACAAAATCCCAGCGAACAGATTGACGAGTATTTGCGCCATAGTGAATTGACGTGGGGCATCCTGACCGATGGGCGCTACTGGCGGCTTTATCACCATGACAGCAGTATCCACAACCGCTATTACGCGGTTGATTTACCGGCCTTGCTGTTGGCAGATGATTTGCACGATTTTTATTACTTCCTGCTGTTTTTCCGGCAAGAGGCATTCGTCAAAGACAAAGAAGGTTGGCTGGAAAAGGTTCTCAAAGGCAGCACGGAGTTTGCGGAAAAGTTAAGTGAAGACCTTGAAGATGAAGTTTACTTCGCGCTGGAACAACTGGCACAGGGCTTCCTGAATTACCGGCGTAACCGACTTAAACCCGACACAACCACGCTTAAGACGGTTTACGAACAAAGTTTGGTGCTGCTGTATCGTTTGTTGTTCGTGCTGTACGCCGAAAGCCGGGACGTGCTGCCCATGTCCACCAACGCGGATTACGCAGGATACCGCAGTTTACGGGCATTGAGCGGGCTGGTGAAAAACAAAATTGAAGGGGAAACCCGTGTCAACAAAATGGCAGTGGATGAAGACCCAACCTATGCCAGTTTGAGTGCTTTATTTTTCGCAATTGATGTGGGCGATCCTGAGTATGGGGTTGCGCCTTATAACGGGCGCTTATTTTCCGATGAAGAGCATCCATTCCTCGCGGATAAGTCGATTGGTGATGCGTTCCTTGTACCGGCGATAGACCGGCTGACACGCATCAAGGCGAAAGTGCGTGGGGAAGCGACACCGCGAAAGGTGTTTGTGGATTACCGCGATCTGGATGTGCGGCATCTGGGAGCCATTTACGAAAAACTTCTAGAATATCAACTGGATATGGCTGAAACTGATTTGAGCGTCAAAGGCGGCAAATATGTGCCGTACCAAGCGGGTGACGAGCGCATTAAAAAGGCGGGTGAAGTCTATTTAAAGGGCGGTAACAACGAACGCAAAGTCACAGGCAGCTACTATACACCGGATTATATCGTGCGGTTTATCGTGGAACAGACGCTGGAACCGCTGCTAAACGAGATTACGCAGCAGTATGCCGCACTGGACGCAGAGGGTCATTGGCAGGTGTCGGACGGCGAACCTTTACGCAAGGCGATTTTGAACATCAATATCCTTGATCCGGCAACCGGCAGCGGACACTTCATGGTGGAAGCAGTGGCCTACATAGCGGAATGGCTGCGACGGCTGCGGTTGCAACCTGCCGATTTGGAAGTGGACGAAGATGAATTGGTGTACTGGAAGCGGCAGGTGGTGACGACCTGTATTTATGGGGTGGATGTGAACCCGCTGGCGGTGGAGCTGGCGAAGTTGTCACTGTGGCTGACGACGATTCAGCGCGGCAAACCGCTGTCATTCTTGAACCATCATGTGCAGGTGGGTAATACGTTAGTGGGGTATAAGAGTGCAAACCCACAAATCCTTACCCCCCCGCTTCGCAGCCCTCTCTATTACATGGCAGAGGGGGAGCAAAGCCCAAGCATCCGCCCGCAAGCGATGGAGGGAGAAGAACCCCCACCCCAGCCCTCCCCCGCAAGCGATGGAGGGAGTAAGGCGCAGCAGTTGGCGTTGTTTGAGGACGCGGGGGCGATGCACAGCTTGAGCGCGGCGGTGGCAAAAATGAGCGGGATTGAAAACGCGCTGGTTGCCAACGTGAAGGATGTGAAAGCACAGGAAGAAGATTATGCCGAATTAAAGGCGGCGCTCGAACCGCTGGTACAAGTGGCGAATTATTGGACAAGCCAATATTTTAGCGCGTCATGGAATCCGAATTCGCTAAAGACATTTCTTGATGTGGCATCAAAAGGGCAAACAGTAGAAGCAGATGATTTGGAAAAACTAGCCGAGGAACATCATTTCTTCCATTGGGAGTTGGCCTTCCCGGAGGTGTTCTTTACGCCGGATGGGCAGCGGCTGGCAGAGGGCGGCTTTGACGCGGTGATTGGCAACCCGCCGTATGTGCGGCAAGAACGCATTATCCCGATTAAGACCTATCTGGAAGCGAATTACGAAGTTTACGCGGGAACAGCCGATTTATTCCTGTACTTTTATGAACGGGCGCTGAAGTTGGTGAAACCGTCACGGCGGATTGGTTACATCACCTCCGGCACGTTCATGAACAGCAATTCGGCGGTGAAGTTCCGCAAGTATTTGCACGAGCAGGCGGCCTTTGAAACAGTGGTCAACTTTGGCGAGAACCAACCGTTCAAAGGGGCAGAGATGGTTTACCCGACGATGGCGATCCTGAGAAATGGCAAGCCTGAAGCGACCTTTCGCAGTTTGTTTGTGGAGAAGGTTTACCATCGCAACGAGTTAGGGGATGCCATCCATGATTTGCCGATGGTGGATACCAGTTCGGATGTGACCGCGTTGGATGAATGGCGCTTCCAGTCGGTGGAATTGACGGCCTTATTCAAGAAAGTGACGCAAGGCTATCAGCACTTAGGGGATGCGGTAAAGGGACGGATGTATCGTGGGGTTGTGACTGGATATAACGACGCATTTATTATTGATGAAGCGACACGCAAACAGCTTGTTGATGAGCATCCATCGAGCGCTGAAATTATTAAGCCGATGCTGAAAGGGGAAGATTTACGTCCGTGGTATCAACTCGAATCGGGTCATTATTTGATATTTACTCGCCGTGGAATAGCGCTTGATAACTATCCTGCGATAAAGGCACATTTAGAAAAATATCGCAATTATCTTGAGCCTAAACCGGATAGCTGGAATGATAAGCGAGATGGGGATTGGGAAGGACGTAAGGCTGGTTTATATCAGTGGTATGAAATTCAAGATAATATTGCCTATCATGAAGAATTTAACACTCCCAAGATACTTATGCCTGATATTGGAAAGTTGCCCCGTTTTTCATGGGACGAAGAAGACAAATTCTCTAATGATAAAGGAACAATTATTGTTCCCCCAAATAAGAGTCTTTTAGCAATCTTAAACTCGCGAGTGCTATGGTTTGCCCTTTCACAAACGGCTACACCACTCAGGCTTCGGGCTGGATTATGGCAGTATCAAGCAAAAATTCAATTCGTTGAGCGGTTGCCCATTCCTGAGCTGAGCGCTGCACAAGAGTTGGGATTGGCGGAACAGGCGGAGGCGATTACGGCGCTGGCAAAAGAGCGGTATCAATTGGATGAGGCGATGCGGAAACGGTTGGCGGCTGATCTGGGGGCTGGTGGCAAACTGAACGCGAAGCTCGAAAATTGGTGGGACTTGGATTTCGCCACGCTGCGGGCGGAAGTGAAGAAGGCTTTCAAGGGAGATATTCCGGTAGGCGAACGGGATGAGTGGGAAAAGTATCTGGCTGAGCGTCAAGCCAAACATGACGCGGCGACGAATGCCATTATCGCGCGGGAAAAGACGCTGAATGCGATTGTGTACGCGGCGTTCAAATTGACGGCAGATGAAATTGGACTGATCGAGCAGGCGACGAAGTATCCAGATGGTGCGGTGTGAGGCTAAGAAACCCCCTCCCTAACCCTCCCCCGCAAGCGATGGAGGGAATGATACACTACGCGATGGCTATTTTCTCATGACCACATCAACACAATCCCCTACTACAAGAAGGGGATTGTGCTCTACAATAAAAGTCTCAAGTAAATCATGATCCCCTCCCCACGCTACGCAGCCCTCCCACTTCGTGTAGAGGGGAACAAAAAAGAGGGAGAATATAGAGCGAAAAATGACCACGAATCCCAAAATTGTCGGTGAAGGTTTAGGGTTTGATGACGTGCTGCTGATGCCGCAGCGGTCATCCATACGATCACGCTTTAGCGGTGAGATCGATACCAGTGCAAAGGTAGCACGCGGCACACCAGCTATCCACATTCCAATCCTATCGGCCAATATGGATACCGTGACCGATTGGCGTATGGCAACCACCATGTCGCTGTTGGGCGGGTTCGGGGTTCTGCACCGTTTCATGAGCGTCGACGAACAGGTGACCGAAGTTCGCAAGGTCAAGGAACGGATGCGTGTGGTGGAAGAACATCCGCCTGTGATTCCAAGTACGGCAACTATTCGTGATGCACGTCAACTGCTCAAGCAGCGTGAACGGGGTTACGTCATCGTTCACGAAGGTGGCAGTTTTAACGGTGCGTTCATTGGCATCGCTACACCGCGTGACTTTGAGGCGGGTGATCCTGATACCCCTTTACATGCGATTATGACACCGCGCGAACGCGTCGCAACCGTACCAAAAGGGACAGCCTTGGAGCAAGCCGTCGCTGAAATGCACAAGCACCGTGTCGAAAAGATGCCGGTGGTGGATACTGAGGGGCGATTGGTCGGTGTGTACACCATCAAAGATTATAAGTATTACCACCAATATCCCAACGCTTCACTGGATAGCAAAGGGCGGCTGCTGGTCGGTGCGGCAATTGGTGTACAGGACGGCGACATTGAACGCGCACTGGCGATGGTGGCGGCTGAAGTTGATGTGCTGGTGCTGGACATCGCACATGGTGAATTGGACTACACACAAGAAATTTTACACCGCCTCAAAATTACCGAAGGTGTGAATACACCTGTGATTGCTGGCAATGTGGCGACCATCGACGGCGCAAAATACGTGCGCGACAGCGGCGCAGACGGTGTGAAGGTCGGCGTTGGGCCGGGATATGTTTGCGAAACACGGGATGTAGCCGGAGTCGGTGTGCCGCAAATCACCGCGATTATGAACGCAGCCGAAGCCTATAAAAATGACATCGACCGTATTCCGATCATCAGCGATGGTGGCATCCGTAAACCGGGAGATATGGCGAAGGCCATCGGCGCGGGTGCGGATACGATTATGGTCGGGTCGCTGTTCGCTGGCACGGAAGAAAGCCCCGGTGAACCCGTCGAGCAAGACGGTATCCTCAAAAAGATGGTGCGCGGCATGGCCTCGGCAACCGCCTTTGAGAAGCGGCTGGCTCTTGGTTCGACGACCACCAATCTAGAGGATTATGTTCCCGAAGGCCGCACCACCTTTACGCCCTATAAAGGCAAAGTCGGCAAAGTGGTCAAGAAACTGCGTGGCGGGTTGCTCTCCGGTATGAGCTACAGCAACGCACGGACAATTGCCGAAATGCATGAGCACTCGCAGTTCATCATCGTCAAAAATCCGGGTGGGCCAGAGCAGCGCCGCCCCTTGCAGACATAAAACGATTCAGATTTCACCGCTGAGGTTCAGAGAAAACTGAAAAATACAGAGGAACATCATCTGGTGTTCCTTTTTGTTTGTGCGAAAGAGGGTAGGTTTGCCGTAGGGGAATAATCAGGCAAGACTACCGTGAGGGACTTATACTCCAGCAAAAAGACTGTAAAGGAAATATCATGCGTCGGGTTTTCCTGCTGGGTTTAGTGATAGTGGGTTTAATTATTTTATCTATTCCCGCTGTCCACGCACAAAATAGCTTTCCATGTCCTCTGGCCACCTTGGCTTCAGGGCCAGAAACTGAAACACCGCCACAGGCTAACCGTAAACCAATTGAAAGCGATCAAACGGTTGAATGGTTTGTAGCGCGATGCACTACGGAGCAAACCGAATATGTGTTTGAAGGTCAAGCGGATGACGTATTCACTATTTTGCTGAAAGGCGCACAAGATAGCATTGGAACTCCCTGTATCGCGCTCGTTTCGGAGGATGGCAGCTTGATTGGGTCAGGTACTCCTATTTTTTCTAATGATCGAACAACGACATTGGCTATTAGCTATGCTCTACTTCCCACATCAGGGCAGTATCGTATTATCAGTATGCCTTGCAACAATTCGAGTGGCTTTTTCACCATACAACTCATTAGAACGATCATCCAACCCGTCAAGTTTAATACCGTAGTTCAAGGGACGTTAGACCCAATTCAACAGAGTATTGGTTTTGGATTTGAAGGTCAAGCAGGTGATGAAATCTATATGCAGTTTGATCCTCAAGACTCACAAATAACGGTTGAGTTATTTTGTATACCACGCGCAGACTGTGGTAACCCCACTGGCAATATACCAATCAATTTCCGTGGAGGGCTGTACAATATACCGCTACAGTTGCCGCGAACGGGAAAGTACCTCGTCACGGTTCGCGCCCCTATGACGAACATCCAATTATCCATCAACCATTTGGAACCCACAACAATTCAATACGGCGATAAAGTGGATGTTGAGTTCGATACCGACACGTCTATTCATGCCTTTCGTTTTAGAGGAAGTATCGCAGATATGGTGCAAATCCACGTTGAAAGTGATGATAAAATCGATACCGAACTGTCATTAATACAAAACGCTGCTGTGATCGCGGCTGATGATGATAGCGGACACAACTATGACCCTGAAATCCTCAACTACCCGCTGACGGTGGATGGCGATTACCTCATCATCCTCCAGCCATTACAATTCAACAACACCGGTCATGTCACGCTCACGTTGGACACCACCCATATTGATTTGGATGGTAAGCCGCAGTTAGTGACGCTGGGCTTAAAACAAAAATCTGCGGGTATAGCATTTACCGGAAAAGCTGGTGAAAAGATTGAAATTAAGGCACTCAACCTCACCAACAACGCTAATGCACCTCAAATAAGTGTTAGCCAAAATGGTAAATTCATCGCTGAAGCACATCAGACGGGTGGCAGCGGCAGCGGGTTGATATTTGTCGTTCCGGAAGATGGCAACGTCTCCGTTATAATTTCGATTGTTAACCCTACGCAATCCACATTAGAGGTGTCAGTCACGCATCTCGATAAGTCGTAGTCAATAAAGGATGGACAAGGCTGAATTCCAATTTACTAAAAGTTTGAAAACTCGAACTGAATCACGTTGACAATAATTGAATTTTTGTTCTATAATTGGTGTGTGTTTTTTCGCAAAATCTTGGTGTCTTAGTGGTTAAAATTCACTCTGCGATCTCTGCATATTCTCCGTGCCTCTGCGGTAAAAATGCTTTTTCATCTTTGGGTGTGATGGTATTTCATAGGGACTCTGCGGTTAAATTGATTTGCAACGACAGCAGCGGCAATGCACAAACTGCACAGTGGCGGACATACGGGAGCCATCCGCTGCAAATGCGCCAATTCAGCGCCGCGCTCTCTCACATCCGCCGGCACAAAATGTCAATTCGGTGGCATTAGCCGAGCCATCCGCCAGTCATTTCAGCGGATAATCTGCACAAAATGCGAAACTTGCGAATCTTCCGCATATTGCGCTTATTGCGCTTATTGGGGAAACAAAAAAGGAGCATGAAAATGCTCCTATCAAGTCACTGTAGATTAGATAATACTTACAAAATTTGGCTGAGGAACAGTTTAGTGCGGGGATGTTGGGCGCTCTCGAAGAAGTATTCCGGTGTACCCTGCTCGATGATGCGGCCTTGATCGAAGAAAATCACACGGTCAGCCACTTCACGGGCGAAACCCATTTCGTGGGTGACGACGATCATGGTCATACCGCTCAGGGCCAATTCCTTCATAACATCCAGCACTTCTTTAATCATTTCAGGATCAAGCGCGGAAGTCGGTTCGTCAAAGAGCATGATCTTCGGTTCCATCGCTAAAGCACGGGCAATCGCCACACGCTGCTGCTGACCACCGGAGAGCTGACCGGGATATTTATTAGCCTGTTCAGGAATACCGACGCGCACCAATAATTCTTTGGCCTTAGCCTCAGCTTTATCTTTTGACCAGCCACGAACCTTCATCGGTGCGAGTGTGATATTTTCGGCAACGGTCTTATGTGGAAAGAGATTAAACTGTTGGAACACCATACCGATTTCACGACGAATAGCCGCGATATTCCGCATATCGTTACCGAGTTCGATGCCATCAACCATAATTTGTCCTGATTGATGTTCCTCAAGACGGTTGATGCAGCGGATAAAGGTCGATTTTCCCGAACCGGACGGCCCGATGACGACCACCACTTCCTGCGGAGCAACATCCACAGTAATATCGCGAAGGACATGGAATTCACCGAACCATTTATTTACGTCTTTGCAGGCGATTATCGGCTCATCGGATTCAGGGGCGGTATTATTTGTTTCTGCCATGATTGCTAGACCTCGCTAAAAAGTACCTCATAAAACGCCGATTGATGACTCACACTAAATTTGCATCTTGATTGCCTGCCCCGCGCCCGTTGATTCGATACGGCGGCTGATGGCAGCAATGATGTAGCTGAAAATGAAGTAGAAAATTGCAATGAACATAAATGTTTCGCGGCGCAGACCCAAAAATTCGGTTTGTGAGACGATGTTTTGTGCCATACCGGTTAAGTCGAGCAAGCCGACAATGGCGACCAATGATGTATCCTTAAACATGCCGACGAAGTTACCCATCATCGGAGGAATGACCAGACGAAGCGCTTGCGGCAGTGTTATAAAAAAGGTTACTTGCAGCGCATTCAGTCCAAGTGCTTTAGCCGCTTCATCTTGGCCGGGTGGGATGGCCTGTAAACCACCACGCACGACTTCGGCGTTATAAGCCGCCGTGAACAAAACGGTCGCAATCATAGCCCGGAACGCACCCGGGAAACTAGATAAGGAGGGATTAATTAAGGGAATGAGTAACTGCGCCATAAACAAGACGGTGATAAACGGGATACCACGCAGCAGTTCAATATAAATAGTACAGGCTGTGCTGACGACCGGCATTTTACTCCGCCGACCGAGTGCCAGCAGCACGCCCAGCGGCAGCGATCCGATGATACCAACAATCGTCAGCAGCATTGTCAGCAGCACGCCACCCCATCGCCGCGTATCCGTAATCGGCAAAAAGCCATCATCCCCTGTCAAACCGTAAATGAGGATGAAGCTCAAGACGGGTACGACAACTAATAACCATGTGACCGTGCGCGTTGAAGTTGCGTGTGGATGAAGGGATGGTGAAAAGAAACGGTCAAGCATCTGACCAGCCACACAACCAATGATGCCAACCACTGAAACAACCAGCAAAAAGAAGTTAATCTGGTTGAAGAAGGGCGCAACGTAAAGCCGTAGATAATCACCCAAAGGTGCTGTGCCGCGATATTGATTACTGGTCACGACTACAAAAGGCAGCGAACGACCATTATCATCTGCTGGTAATGTAGCTTCCGTGGTGTAGGTATCGGTCATGCGGACATACTGTGAAATACTACCCGCAACCGAGTTTACATCATCAAGACCACGCGAGATCGTTCGAAGCAAAATCGGGTAAATCCCTGTTGTTTGGAGGATGTCAATCGCGTTAGGATCATCCACCTCTTTTTTCAACACGTACCAACCATCTTCCGGTAAGGTGACGGCTATACCTTGACTGGGATCCGTCAATACACCATCGCCATTGGCTAAGGGCTGCATGGTGGTTCCTTGCAAGATGGTGACGTGTATAGGCGACTGATTGAGTTTAAGCGTATCGACAACCGGATCAGAGTCTTTTAAGCGCCCCAAATCACCTTCAGCACGGGTGCGCTGGTTAGGCGTTAAGGCATCACTCTCAAGTTGGCTATTCAACTCATTGATACGTGCCTCGGTAGTCAGGCGATTTGAAGCCGCATTCATGGCTGCGTTGGCTGCGTTATCTGCAAAGCTGTTCAACTGCGAGAGATTATTATCTGAGCCAGAGAATTGATCTGCTAAACGTACCGTAACTGTTTCACCCGCCCGACCGGTGAAAGCAACTTGAGGCTGCGGTGTCTGGCCCGAATCCCCACCAATTTTGACCGTTCCAGCCGCAGTATAGTAAGGCGGTAATGGTAGCGTTGCATAGATAATCACGGGAATGATAAAGGTGAGTGCAACAAACACCGCTAAAATGATCGCGTGTCCAAGGCGCATCCGCGTCCAAGCTGCCAGCGCCATACCAATCGTGAAAGCGGTCAGTAACACCACGATAGTCACACGCCAATCAGCTTCAGGCTCATAACGTCCCACCATCAACAGCCGAATGTTAAAGTTGATGGCATACCAATTGGCCTGCCCAACCGTCCATGTGACGAAAGATACACCGACAGAACCGATGATAACAAGCACTACAATTGTGAGGATCGAGTCCCCAACGGTGTTAAATAGGTTTTTCTTAATCCATGCCAGCGGTCCAACCGCCAACAGAGGTGGATTACGACGCGGAATATCCTTTTCGCTGACGACATTGGCTGTGCCTAAAGCAGGGTGTTGTTCATTCATTGTTGTCATAGGGCACTACCTCGTCACAAGCTGGAAGCGGCGATTCGCCAGATTCGTAAAGAAAGCGATGACCAAGCTAATGGTCAAGTAAGTCAGCATAATCATGGTGATACCAGAAACAGATTGCCCTGATTGATTCATGATGGTGGTGGTAATAGTCACTACGTCAGAGTAGGCAATAGCAATCGCCAGACTCGAATTCTTTGCCAAGTTGAGATATTGACTGGCAAGCGGTGGAATAATCACGCGCATCGCTTGAGGCAGAATAATCATCCAGAGCGTTTGCGTCGTGCCGAAACCTAATGCTCTTGCGGCTTCGATTTGCCCTTTGGGTACAGCCAGAATACCTGCCCGCACAATTTCAGCAATAAAAGCCGCCGTGTAGACGACTAAACCTAGCAGGAGCGCAATGTATTCTGGTGACACCTGCGTTCCAGAGACGTATCCCGACACGATCCCCGCAGCATTCACACGCTGAACGGGTAGTATATAGAGGAGAGGGCTGGTGCTGTAATAATCCTCATCAGCTGATGTCAACAGCCCTTGAGACCGTGCATCATCAATGCTCAAGAAAACCGTTTGACCCTCTTTAGTGACTGGAATGGTCGAAGGCTGAGGTTGTGCACTCACTGCAATCCAACCGATGATGGTAAAAATCGCAATCGCTAGCACACTATACCGTAAGCGAGGATAGGCACGTCCGGTTTGTTCGGTCACACGCCCCAAATAAATCCATAGGACGAATGCAAGTGATACACCAATCGCAATGAAAGCCAGCCAACCAGCAAAACGGGCGGTAGCGTGAAATTCAGGAAAGGCAAAACCGCGACGACTAATAAATAATGTAGGCGACACGTCAAACGGCAGTCCATTATTGGGGATGATACCGAAGTAAAAAAGCAAACCACCCACAAACTGCCCAACTGTTAACCCTAGCGCACGCCAGCGTAGAGTACCCTTAATCTGAGTCCAAGCGACTACTATTAGTACGATGCTGATTACGGCATAAATGATGAAACCCATGTTGCTGAGCGAAGCATTGCCGTAAACTGCACCAACCAACAAGAAACCGGCTTCAATCACGACGATGGCACCCAGCAGAGCGGATGTCCAGAACAAGCGACGTGGTGAGCCGAATTTATCTTTGGCCACATAGCCAAACCATATGAAGGCTGCGACCGCTATTTCGATCAGCCAATGTATAGGTAACCCAAAACGTCCTTCAGGTGGCAGTGTAAGTGGTGTTCGAAAATCCGGAAATGAAGCGATAACAATGGCATACCAGAAGATCAGCTGAATCAATATTGGTGTATTACGCAGAAGTTCGACAGCTCCGCGTGTGACATTTCGTAACAACCAGTTGCTACTGAGTAAGAAAATACCTGCTAGAACACCCACAATAGTGGTTAAGACCAACCCAACACTGATTACGCGCAGTGAATTGATGAGACCCACTGTAAAGGCATCACCATAATTGCTATTGGAAGAGTACCACTCTGGTCGCTCTCCAATATCAAACCCGGCACGGTTCGTGAGAAACGTCAAATTTGGCGTGAGGTTTTTGGAACTCAGAGAGGTGATGATTGATCCCCAGAGCATTGAGACCAGATAAACCAGAACAAAAGCAAAAATCACTTGACCGATAATTGACAATATGCGTTGATCACGCAGGAACGCCGGGACGAAACTACGGTTTTGGAGGGATTCTGTGGAGTTAGATGGAACATCAGCCATAAGCTTAGACTTAACCTGCTATGTTTGGTTGGGTTATGGGTGAATTTTTGTCAATAAAAATAAGTGTATTTGTTTAAAAGTTCAGTATTTTGATTAGTAAGGGCGACGCTGTGCGTCGCCCTTACTGCTTTAACAGTCAAAACTTCAGCAACTACCTACCGGAATGGTGGTGAGTACATCAACCCACCCTTGGTCCAGAGGTCATTGACACCACGACCCAAGTTAAAGGGTGTATTCGGGCCAAGGTTACGGTCGAAGATTTCGCCGTAATTTCCAACTTGCTTAATGACCTGTACCATGAAGTCATTCTTGATACCGAATAGCGAACCAATGGCATTGTCACCCTGACCCAAGAAGCGGGGAATTTCAGGATTTTCATTGGTAAGGAAAGTATCAACATTCTTGCTGGTGATACCGTATTCTTCAGCCTGAATAGTACCGTAGACGACCCAACGAACAATGTCTGCCCATTGAGGATCAGACTGGGGTGTGAGTGGGCCAAGGGGTTCCTTGCTCATGGTCACATCCAGAATGGTGTATTGGCTGGGATCGGCGCTGCTGCCCTTATAGGCAACCAAACCGCTCTTGTCGGTGGTGAAAGCATCGCACTGACCTTGAACAAATGAATCCCAAGTTGCGGCAGCTTCAGAGAACACCTTTGGTGTATATGTTACGCCTGCGAGGGACATTTTGTCAGCGAGATTGAGTTCAGTGGTGGTACCGCTCTGAACGCAAACGGTCAATCCTTCTAAACCTTTGAGGTCGGTGATGCCACTGTCAGCCTTGACCATCATGCCTTGACCATCATAGAAGGTGGTGGGGGCAAAATCCGCACCCCAGACCGAATCACGGCTGAGAGTGAAGGTGGTGTTACGCGACATCATATCAATTTCTTCGGACTGGATAGCTGCCTGACGTTCGCCAGCTTCCAACGGGCGGAAGCTAACCTTGCTAGCATCACCCAGAACGGCTGCGGCTACGGCACGGCAGAAATCAACATCAAAGCCTGCCCATTCGCCCGCGTCGTTAACAACCGCGAAACCAGCGAGACCGCCTTTGTTCGCACCGCAGATTAACTCACCACGATCCAAAACACGCTTGGTGATGGGACCAACGGTGACAGAGGTTTCTTGCGCTGTAGCGACACTAAAAATGCCGACTACCATAGCAACTAATATGAACAACACTGAAAAACGTTTAAGCATCTACTCCGACTCCTTTAATTACACGATACACAGTATTCCATAATTGGCGCGGCTTTATATGGTACTTGCTTTGCCAAAGATATTGGCAGTCTACCGTAATTGACTTAACATGTCAAAAACTGATGCCCTGATTTGTATACGAACTTTTGTACATTCATTTTGTACAAACTGGCGATAGATTTGTGGTTTAGAGGTTGTTATACAGTGTAATAGTGAAGCGCTGAGAATATTTTTATAAACAGCAAAAGGCGATCAAAATCAATAAAATCCTAAAAAACGTGTCGAATTAAGATATGAGCAGATTGTTTTGATTTTACGGTTGGCTCAAAACAACTCGCTTTTGGAAATATAAAGGACCTACCAATTAAATTCAAAACAGTACCCAAAAACCCAAACAGCCTTCAGAATTTAATAGACACCTGGCAATGCTCGTCCGCATCCAAAACTAATGGCGGAACAAATCCAGATTAAGCACATATAATGATTCAAGCACAAACAGCGGAATGCCGACATCTGTGCCTATGTCAATTGTCCGCCATCCTATGTTTACGATATTTTATTATGCAAACCCTTTTATAAATCTTTGTTTGAGTAAATTGTAATCCGCATATTTCGACAAAAGAAACATCACCCATTACAAATCTTTGCGCCATGCAACCTCAGTCGGCAGCCATCCAACACGACCAAAGTGATTGACCTGTGGGCTATCTGGCAAGGCAGCAACGACCTCATTAACGGATACCTCTCGAAAGCCGAAACGCTGCCAATAAGTCCCCGCGCCCGTGCTGAAGCAATAAACAATTTGCCGTCCTGCCATGCGGCAGCCTTCAAAAGCGGTGTTCGTTAAAGCCGAACCTAATCCTTGACGACGGAATACAGGGTCAACAGCAACACTGCGAAGCAATCCGGCTTGATCCCCTAATTCCATCGCGGCGATACCTACAATGGCATGTTTGCCAAACTCTTCCACTAACCAGCATTGCGTGCCGGGTTCGAATAAGCCCTCGGTAACAAGGTGGCAGCGTTGAAGCAATGATTTTACGCGGGGGAAATCATCCATAGTGGCATAACGAATAATAATATCAGTCATAACACTTCTGCGCTCCTTATCTAATTTGCATAAGAACGCAGTTTATCTTGTCCTACGCAAACTTCTTGAGTAGGAAAAGACAAAAAGCTGATATAAAACTTTGTATTAGTTAGTGAGAGGTGTTATTTACAAACATCTCGCGACGGTATTTTTCGTCTGTTCGTTCACGAATATGAATCACCTGTTCGCGTGTCATGAAGACTGGTTCACCAACGGTATAAGCGCCATAAAAAATATTGGCTGCTTTAACCACCATAGCGGTGATATTCAGAATTTCTTGCGGGGTTTGACCAAGTACGATAAGGCCATGATTTGCCAGCAGTATAACTTTCGGAGCTTCATTCCAAACCAACTTATAGCCACGTGCTGCTTTACGAATGGCAAGAGCCAATGGTAAGCCGGGGTCTACATAAGGAACATAAGCTGATTCGGGGCCACAAAGAACAACTTCGTCAGGAAACATCCGGTTGATGGCGAATTCACGACCTCGCATACTGCACATTAAGCAATTTACAGCCGTCGCATGCGTATGCCCGATGTATTTAACGTCAAATTCGTGTAGCAGCATGGCATGAAAAGTGACTTCAACCGAGGGAGTACCAGATGCAGATGGATCAACTTTAGCAGCCTGCATTATCGTTTTCTGCGCCTCAAGGTCAAGCTCACCCACAGCTTGTTCCAGCATCTCCAAGATTGGTGCGAACTTTACGGCGACGAAACCACTTTCAGTGATGCCATTCATCTGTTGACCACTGGCTTTAATCCAGAACGAGTCATCGTCAATACGGCAAGAAGTATTCCCTTCACCGATGATGACGTAGTCCATATGCGGTTGCCCGATAGTGCGGGTCATATCCAGTAAGGGAGCCAGAGTTGAAGATGCCGTGGTCATGAATAGTCCTTAGTCGTAAATCTACAGTCGCCAGTTAAGATAAGCAAAACAAATCAGATTAGCTTGCGGCTAAAGTTCACGAATACGCCGTTGCTCCAACCGAAGCCGCGTACTGAGCCGTATAAACCGCCCTCTTCCTTACCGCCAATTTCAACCACATTATATTTTTCCCACATCGCACCCGTTTGGTTGAAAACAGTGGCACAGTTATCGCACCACTTACGCATGACACGTTGGGCGTCATCAGCAAAACCATAGTTGATTAACCCTTCAACGACGATCCAGTTGAGGGGAGCCCAACCGTTAGGATACGCCCATTGACGACCCGGTTTCGAGTCGAGCGATGTGACGAGGCCACCGGGGAATTCGAAACGTGGCAGCCATTCGCGCACGACGCGTGCAGCTTGTTCAGATGTTGCCAGCTTCGCCCACAATGGGTAAAAACCGGCTAATGATGGTGTTGGGTTACACGCTTTGGCTGCAATATCGTAGTCAAAAAAGAATCCCTGCCCGCCCTCCCACATTAATTCCAGCATAGTTTGACGACGTTTGGCGGCACGGGCAGCCCAACTTTCGGCACGAACATTGTCGCCTTGCATTCGGGCAACGCGTTCGTAATCCTTTTCGCGACGGTAAAGCATGGCATTCAAATCAACAGGGAGATGTTCGAGCCAGCGGTCATCACAACGGGTACTGTGATCCCAACCGGATTCGCAAGAAGCCAGCATATCCAGCACATTAATGTCGTAATAACGGGACAAGCCCTCGTAAATCAGACGCTTGTGCGGCTGCTGGGTACCATGCCAAACGGTTTCATGCTCACGTTCTGAAACCTGCATGGCGTGGGCGAGGAATTCATCGGCCTCTTTTTGATCTTTCTTGACGAGGATGTCATAGGACAGCCAGATCATTTCGTTGAGAACAGGCGGTTGGCTGCGCGATAAAAAGTAATAGCGACTGCCATTGGGTATGACACCGAAACGATTGAACAGATAAAGCATATTCTCGGTCATGTCGATGACGAGGTGTTCATACTTTGTATCAACTACACCTAATGCCTCAAAAAAGCTGTCCCAATAATACATTTCTTGGAACATTTCACCATCACCGGGAACAATATAAGGATGCGGTAAGCCAATCTTAGTTTGTTCATCCTGCAACTGCTGGCGCGTGATTTTCGGCCAATAGGCGCTGATATAATCGAGAACGGGTTGATAATCCATGAACAACTCCCACAAAAATGAACAGAGGCAGGCATATTATACCCGCCTCTGTCTGTAGACACGAAGTCTACGAAAATCCAGCGACTTTTTTAGAAGTCGAAGCCGTCAATGTTATCCTTGGTGAAGGTAAAGGCGGGGCCAAGCAGAACTTCGCTGCCATTGATGACATGCAAAGTGCCGAGCTTACCGGCTTCGACTGTTGCATCACCGGGTTTGAGATTGCCATCAACTACTGCACGCATGACGTAGACAGCAGCGTAGCCCAAATCAACCGGGTTCCAAAGTACGACCGACTTGACGCAATCAGCCGCAACAAAGGGCTTCATCGGGTTCGGTGTAGCCAAACCAACAACCGCAACCTTACCGCAAGCACCGCCCTGTGTGACAGCATCAGCCGAGCTGGGGGTGGCAACGCTGGTCATGCCGAACAAGCCGTTCAATTGGTCACCATACTTGTTCAACAAGGTAGTCGCCTGATCAAAGGAGAGCTTGGCATCTTCCTGAGCTTCAACGGTTTCCAACCACTTCATGTTGGGGTAGCATTTTTCCTGATAGGCTTGCATTTCAGCAATCCAACGTGCTTGGTTAGGAGTGGTGAAGGTGCTGGTGACGATGGCGAAGTTTGCAGCATCACCCTTTTCGGCAACCATATCATCAATTAACGCCTTAGCAATACCGTTGAATTGTGCTTGGTTGACAAACCATTCACGAGCATCGGGATCGCTGTTGGCATCGTAACCAACAACGTGAATACCAGCAGCCAAAGCCTTCTTTAACACTGGAGCAATAGCACCGGGATCATTGGCAGCGAACAACACACCATTCACGCCGGAGGTGATAGCGTTGTCAATGAAAGTGATCTGCTTGTCGATGTTGGCATCGGTCGGGCCATCGGTCTTGACGGTGACATTGCCAAGTTCAGCGGCAGCATCCTGCATACCCTTGGCAGTTGCATCGAAGTAACCAATACCAATCAATTTCGGCACATCAATCAAGGTGATGGGCTTGCCAGCCAGATCAGGGGCACCGGTGGGCTGTCCACCATCATAAGCGGGCATTTCCATCATCGTGGCATCGGGAGTCATTTCGGCCATTGATGCGTCAGGCGTGGTTTCAGCCATCATTGCATCGCCCATACCGCATTCTAAGGGACTAGTGGGAAGATCATCCGAGCCGTCCCATTTGGCTGCTTGAGCGTGGACGGGCACCAAGGCCATAACGCTCATCGATAGAACAATAACGACAACTAAAAAGAGTTTCTTAGACATGTGCAATTTTCTCCTCAGTTAACTAACGAAAGTGAAAAACCATTATTCTTTTTGTTTCGCCTGACTGCACATCACCTCCTTTAAAAGGCGACTCGTACTTAGAACAACACTAAAATAATTTATGCTTATGCGCTCGCACCCGTGCGGCGCTGGATGAAGTTATTAACCATAATCGAGAGTATCAGGACAATACCCACAATAACAATAGTCGCATCACCCTTGACACCGGACAGTGATAGACCATCTTTTAGGAGTTGGATCATCACAAGGCCGATGACTGTCCCCAATACAGTACCGCTACCGCCGAAAATACTGGTTCCTCCTAAGACGACTGCCGCAATGACATCCAACTCTAGACCCGTTCCCATATCGGAGCGAGTCGTACCCACACGCGAGACATAGATGTATCCGGCTATTGCAGCCATAAAGCCAGAGAAGGTGTAAATCAATAATTTCACGCGGTCCACCGGAATACCGGAAAAACGTGCGCCAAGTTCGTTATTGCCGATGGCGTACAAGGAGCGTCCGAAAGTTGTACGTGCGAGTATGACACCTGTAATAATAATGACGACCACCGCCACCCAAAGTTGTGTCGGCGCACCTGCGAAATCTTTCTGCCCCAGTTGGGCGAACCACTCAGGATAACCGCGCACCGACCGCGCTTGGCTGATACCTTCTGCTAAACCACGAAAGAGCGCCAATGTTGCCAGAGTCATAATCAACGGAGGCACACCCAAACGCACAATAAATAGCCCATTGATGAAACCGGCTAACGTGCCGACCGCAATCGCGATAATAATGGCGACTTCCAGAGGCAGCCCCAAGTTTTTCGGATCGAAACAATAGCCTAATACAATGGCAGTCAGCCCAAAAATTGAACCGACAGACAGATCAATACCGCCTGTGATGATGATAAAGGTCATCGGCATTGCCATCAATGCGACTTCTGTCAGCAGCCGACCTTGATTCAAAATATTATCAGTCGTCAAAAACTTATCGGTTTGGGTAGCAAGCACCAATACTGCGATGACCAAAATAATCGCCAGCACGGTTTCCTGTTTGAGCAGCAGGCGCATAATCCCAACACCGCCGGGACGTTGAGGGGGTTGAATTGGAGATTCGCTAACAGCCATAATATTATTTTCTTCCTTTTAGCGACGATTTAAGCGACGACGACGATAAATATCAACCAATACCGTTACCAAAATGAGCGTGCCGCGTACCGCATTAATCCAATAGGGTGAAATGCCGACGAAAACCATCGCTGAACTGATGACACTTAGTAGAATGGTGGCTAAGGTCGCACCGATGACCAAGCCCGTACCACCCAGAATACTGACACCACCCACCACTGCGGCAGTAATGACTTTCAATTCCAAACCAACCGGAATGCTGGCCTGAATAGAATTGAATTGGGTAGCATACATGACACTACATATGCCCACACACAGACCATTGAGGATGAACGCTGTCATGGTGATGTGGCGGCTGTTAATACCGGAAAGTCGGGCAGCTTCAGCGTTTCCCCCGACGGCATAAATGGAACGTCCGGTAGAACTGTAACGCATCCAAATGGCACCGATGATTGTCACCAGAATCATAAACCATATCGGCGTGGGAATTCCGAGCCAATCTTGCTGGGCAAGGAAAAAATCAGATGGCATACCGGTGATGGTTGTGCCACCTAAAACAATAATTAAACTACCTTTGAGGATACTCAACATACCCAGCGTGACGACAATCGAAGGAATACGCAAATAAGCCACGAAAAAACCATTAACCACGCCCACTAACATACCTACCAATATTGGGACAAGCCAGCAGAGCCAAACTGGAAAACCGTTAGTGACCATCGTTCCAGCGAGGATGGCCAATACACCCACCAATGAACCGATCGAAATATCAATGTTGCCGGAGATAATGAGGATCGACATGCCGACGGCTGCCACGGCGAGGTAAGCATTGCTCTGAAAAATATCCGATAAATTATTAGGAGCGCGGAAGCGTGGATAGGCTGACCCAACTCCAACCATTAGAACAACAATTACCAGCAGCAAAATACCTTCTTGCGAGGTAATCAGGTTGCGGAGAGCCCGCATCCGGTTCGGTGCGAGAACGGGGGTAGCTGTAGTGTTGGGCAATGGGGTTACAGTCATACAGTATTAACTTTCTTGCGAATAAATTTTTCTAGAGACTATTTTGGAAAATCTTTTTCTCTTCAGCCAATAAATCTGAAGTGATGTCTTCTATTGAATGGCAACCGCACAAAGCCATCGCCAGATCAAGCTCCTGAATGAGCAAGTCGAGGATGTGTCCAACTCCAGCTTCACCGTTTAGTGCCAAGCCCCAAAGCAACGGACGACCGAGCAGTACACCTTTCGCACCGCGTGCCAATGCTTTGAGCACATCTGTACCGCGCCGAATACCACCGTCAATTAGCACATCGGCAGCACCGTCAACCGCTTGAACCACATCGGGCAACGCGTCAATCGTCGCCAATGCGCCGTCAAGCTGCCTGCCACCATGATTGGAAACGATAATACCATCCGCGCCGTGATCAAGTGCAAAACGGGCATCATCACCGCGCAATACACCTTTTACTAGCACTGGCAAACGCGTGATTGATTTTAACCAACGTACATCACTCCACTGCAAATTGTCTTCAAGTAGAGGGGCATGATATGCTGAAACCCCTTCGCGGTTTGCATATACTGGAAAATTCTTTATCTCCAAATGTGGAGGCAGCGCAAAGTTATTGCGTATATCGGCTTCTCGTCGTCCAAGAATAGGGCGATCAACAGTCAGAACAATTGCTTTATAACCACAAGACTCGGCTCGCTCAACCAGTTCACGAGCGGCAGCACGATCTTTATAGAGATAGAGCTGAAACCAACGGGGCGCATCTGGCACAGCAGCGGCGACATCTTCCAGCGCAACGGTGGCAGTCGTACTGACCACCATATTAATCCCACGTGAGGCAGCGGCACGGGCCATCGCATACTCGCCATCCGAATGCGCCATCTTCATATAAGCCATTGGTGCAATCATGATGGGTGCGTTCAAAGACTGCCCTAAGATTGTAGTGTTCATGGTGCGTTCAGCATTACCCGTCATCATGCGCGGACGCAGCAAGATACGCTGGTAAGCCGCCTGATTTTCATTCAGGGTTACATCGTCATTCGCCCCGCTGGCGTAATAATCAAAAATCATCTGACTCAGTTTTTCACGAGCCAGAGGTTCAAATTCACGGAGGTTGAGCAACTTGGAGGTATCCATCATTTATACCTGAGCCGTAACACTCATCATAGCGGTTACTACCCGTTCTTGGGTGGCTTCCTCGCGGGTAAATTCCGCAACAATACTACCCTCGCGCATAACCAGCACACGGTCACTCATGCCCAACACTTCTGGCAGTTCACTGGAGATCATCAGCACGGCTAACCCCTGCTTGACCGCCAGCTCGCTCATCAAACGGTGAATTTCGGATTTCGCACCGACATCAATACCACGGGTCGGCTCATCCATAATCAGCAGCTTGGGATTGCTGGCAAGCCATTTACTAATAACCACTTTTTGCTGATTACCGCCTGAGAGCTTATTGACAATTTGCTCGGCACTATAGGCGCGAATGCTCATCTGCTGAATGGAGTTCTTGGCGAGTATCCGTTCACCACTAAAATCGATAAAGGTGGCACGGGAGAGGCTCTTTAGCACAGCCAGCGAAGCATTCTCGCGGATATTCATCTGCTTGATGAGTCCCTGCGTTCCGCGATCTTCGGGAACATAGGCTATACCTAATTTGACGGCCTGACCGGGACCTTTGATAGTGACCTTCTGCCCATCGACTAAAATGTCTCCTGAATCAGCGGGTGTAATACCAAAAATAACTTGGGCTAGTTCGCTGCGGCCTGACCCAACTAAACCCGCTAAACCGACGATCTCGCCCGCACGAACAGTGAAGGATACATTTTGGGTCGTTGGCACACGGTTGACGTTACGGACTTCCAATACGGTTTTTCCGGGATCGCTGGGCAGTTTCGGGAACAGGTTATCAATGGTGCGTCCGACCATCATACTCACCAATTCCGGTTCGCGTGTCTCGCTGACAAGTTTGGTATTCACATACTGTCCGTCACGTAAAACTGTCACGCGATCTGCCAGTTCGAATACTTCCTGCAAGCGGTGACTGATGTAGATGATACCGACATTGCGCTCTTTGAGCAGACGCACAATGTCAAATAACCGCTCGACATCCGATTCGGTGAGGGCGGCAGTTGGCTCGTCCATGATGAGGACACGCGCATTAATGGAAAGCGCTTTAGCAATTTCGACCCGCTGACGATTACCTACGTTGAGTGAACCCACTTTGCGACGCACATCCATATCATGAATATTGAGTGAGGCTAGAATTTCATGAGCACGGTTGTTGATGATATTCCAATCAACCAGTTTAAACGGGCCAACATTACGTTTAGGCGCGTGCCCCATAAAGATATTCTCGGCAACCGTGAGTTCGGGATAGAGGCTGAGTTCCTGATAAATGGTGGCAATGCCGTGTGCCTGTGCTTCGCGCGGATTGTTGAATACAATCGGCTGACCATCAAAGCGAATGACACCTGTATCTGGTTTATGAACACCTGAAATAATTTTGATAAGCGTGGATTTTCCCGCTCCATTTTCACCGAGCAGCGCGTGAACTTCTCCCGCATCCATGCTAAAGCGAACATTATCCAGTGCTTTTACGCCGGGGAAATTCTTAGTGATATTTTCGAGTTCTAAAATAGGTGTCATAAAAAGCCTTTAATTTTCAACTGCCACGAATGCCCGTACCGGAAACGTCCCAAAGGCCTTGACCTTCACTGGAACAGCATAGAAGCGCAACGGGCGACCATCTGGTATGGCCTCCATATTGCACATATGCTCGACGATGAGAATATCCGAACCGAGTAAGACAGTATGCACCGGACGACGACCGTCCGTAATATCATCAATGTTATAAGTATCAATGCCGACTAAAGTCGCGCCGCCTGCCTTTAAAACATGGGCTGCGCCTTCGGTCAAATAAGGATGCCCTTCAAAATATTGATCCGTTTTCCAGTGCTGCGCCCAACCTGTATGAATCAGTACTGCTTTACCACGCACATCCAAACTTGCGAACCAACTTTCATCAATGATGCGTCCGTTACTTTGAGGAACATGAATGAATACCCCTTCGAGATGCGCCAATTGTTCCAGCGACAAATCGGAGAGGTCTTTGCCATCCGCAAAGCGATGAAAAGGCGAGTCGAGATAAGTACCTGTGTTAGAGACCATCTCAATTTTGCCGATGACGAACTCGGTACCCTCGGCATAAACCTTATGCGAGGCTTCACGACTGAGATAATCACAGATAATGGGCGCGGGTAACCCTTTGTAGGTAATCAATCCATCTTCGACAGTGTGGCTGAGATCAATCAATAACGGTTGGTTCATGTGACGACCACCACTTTCTTGGCTGCAACACGGTTATCACGGGCAGTGAACATGGCTTGTTCGATGTCTTCCAAACTGAATTGGTGTGAAATCAATGTCTTGCCTAACTTCGGCTCAGTTTGCAGCAAGCGGATACTCTCGGCGGCATGTGTACCGGGTGCAGCATGAGATGGGCGGATGGACACTTTGCGAAAATGTAGTGCATCTGCATCAAAGGTGACATGTTTGGTGTCATCGTCAGCTATTCCAATGTAGCTGACAATGCCGCCTTGCGCGGCGACATGAATAGCAACCGGTAAGTTATCCGGTGGCGCTGTCACGAGGATTTTATCCGGCTTGCGTTTGCCGAAGTTATATTCAGTGAGCGGCGTTTTGTCGACAGCAATAAAAGTATCTGTACCGAGTGCTAAAGCTGCTTCCATACGAGCCGTAGAAGTCGAACGTCCAGCGGTGTAAATGTGCGCTGCACCTGCCCGTTTCGCTAAGGCTATTGCGCCCAAACCTAAGGGGCCGGGACCGATCACCAGTACATGATCGCCAATTTCGACCTGCGCCGCCTGCACTAGATCAATACATACGCCTAACGGCTCGCACAATGAAGCAATATCAAAAGGCATTGAGTCAGGGATGGGAACCACAAGCTGATGCGGAGTAAGCAGAAGCTGCCCAAAACCCATCGTTATGGACAACCAATAACTTAAAGATGTAGTACATAAATCGGGTCGTCCACGTCCCAGCGGCGGTGGCGCACAAGTCGCACACACCCCACAGGGCGCGGAACTATCGACAGCGACACGATCACCGACTTTGAAAAGCGGCACACCTTCGCCCACGGCTTTCACTACCCCTGCAACTTCATGCCCGAAAGGCTGCCAGTAATCGGCTGTCCGATCCGCAATGTGCAAATCTGTGCCACATATTCCACAGGCTTTAATTTCAATGAGCAGTTGCCCCGCACCAGGCGCAGGCACAGGGTTATCACGCACTTCGAATTGCCACGGTGATTTGACGTATGCGGAGCGATTATCGTATTCAGCCATTAAACGTTGACTCTTTATATAAATAGTTCTTGCTGTATGCTTCAATCGACGATAAAAAGTTTGCATCCAGCCTCGGTCGAAGAACGATGTGCCTCTGCGTTATCGCCTACTTGATAAGTCATTCCAGTTTTGAGCGTGAAAACACGTCCATCCTGAAGTTCGGTTTGCATTTCACCTTCCAGACAGAGGATGACATGCCCCTTACTACACCAATGATCTGCCAGATAACCTGCTGAATACTCGACTTTGCGAATGCGAATATCACCGAGCATCAAGGTTTGCCAAGTGGCTTCACCCGTTTCACCATTATGAAAGGTTTTCTCGATAGTATCCCATTGGGTTGTGTGAAACGGATGGGGTGGCATTTCCATGTTTATCTCACCGTCAGAATTTTTAAGAAGCGCTCGTAAGCATCATCCCAAGCGCCGGTATTACGTGGTTCGTAAACCAACATACCCTCGCTTTTGCTCAGCAATGTTCGTGCTTCGGCTACGTCTTTGAACTCGCCCAGCGCTACTAACTGCACGATGGCATTACCCAAAGCAGTGGCCTCGGATGGCCCAGCGATGACCGGACGACCGGTGCAATCGGCTGTCATCTGGCATAGCAGGGCGTTGCGTGATCCACCACCGATGATATGGACAACTTCGGCTTTGCGGCCTGCTACGCGGCACAACTGCTCCAACACGTAGCGATATTTCATCGCCAAACTTTCATAAATCACACGTACCATCGAACCGACATTCACAGGTACATGCTGATGGGTACGATCACAAAAGTTGCGGATAGCGGTAGGCATATCACCGGGCTGATAGAAATCTACATCATCGGGATCAATAAACGTGCGGAAAGGCGCGGCTTGCTCGGCCATTTGCGCGAGTTCAGCGTACTCGTACACTTGACCAGCGGCCGCCCATGTGGCGCGACACTGCTGTACTAACCACATGCCCGCGATGTTCTTGAGGAAACGCCAATTACCATCTGTGCCACCTTCGTTGGTCGCGTTGGCCTCATAAGCCGCATCATTGATAACCGGATGAGGCAGTTCCAAGCCGAGCAGACTCCATGTTCCGCTGCTGATATAGGCGTAATCCTCGGTGGTTGTCGGCACAGCAACTACTGCACTGCCCGTATCATGAGTAGCCGGAGCAATCACTGGAATGCCGTTGTATGCGCCCAAACGCGTTCCCGGCGGGACAATATCACCAAACATACCTGTCGGTACGCCGAGTTTGCCCAGCAAATCAAAATCCCAGTTACCCAATTTCGGGTTATAAATTTGATGGGTGGTGGCGTGAGTGAATTCGCAGGTTTTGCTACCACTGAGCCAATAATTGAATAAATCAGGGATGGCGAGGTAGGTGTGTGCCATTTCGAGCAGCGGGCTATTATTTTTGGCGAGGCTTGCCAAGCGCCAGATGCCGTTGACGGGGATCATTTGCAAACCGGTGCGTTCATACAGTTCGCGACGAGGGATACGCTCGTACACCCAATCCATCATGTTTTCCCAGCTTTTATCGCGGTAATGCACAGGGTTCGCGAGTAAGCGTCCGTCGCGGTCGAGGAAAGCGTAATCCACACCCCATGTATCGATACCCATCGAGGCGGCGTTGGGCGCGGCCATTTTCACACCGATAAGGATGTCATGGAACAGTCGGAGCGCATCCCAATAGAGTGTGCCGTTGGCGGTGACAGGGCTGTTGGCAAAGCGGTGCAATTCATCAATATGAAGTGATGTTCCATCATATGAAACCTGCATCACCCGACCTGACTCAGCACCGAAATCAATCGCAATAACGCGTTTTGGAGTCATCAAAAACCTGTATCAATAAAAGAGACAAATTATTTCTATATTTGAGATGAAGATACGCACTATATTCGTATCCTCTGTAATTCTATCGCGTTTTATGCGAAAGGGGTTTGCCAATGACAAACCCCTCGTGAATAGTTTTGATTTATCGCACGTAAGCGACAGGTACACCACCGTCTACTGTGAGAACCGCGCCAGTCGTCTTAGCGGCACGTGGACCAGCAAGGAAAGCGATTGACTCGGCAATATCTTCTGGCAGGATTTCAACTTTGAGGGTATTACGCTGCTTGTAAAAGTCGTTCAAATCTTCGGCTTTCACGCCATACTGCTTGGCGCGGGCATCTTTCCACTGACTGTCCCAAATGCCGCTACCACGAATAACACCATCAGGCAGAACCGAGTTGACACGAATACCAAACGCACCACCCTCTTCTGCGAGTGAACGGGCAATATGGAGTTCGGCGGCTTTGGCTGCACTGTAAGCCACAGCGCCTTTGCCGGGAGCGATGCTGTTCTTGCTGCACACAAATACCATCGAACCACCCACACCCTGCTGCTTAAGCAGTCGGAACGACTCGCGGGCAACGAGGAAATATCCGGTCGCGAGGATGTCGATGTTCTTCTGCCACATGGCTAAGGTGGTATCTTCGATATTGGCTCCGCCCGCAATGCCTGCGTTGTTGACGATAATATCAACGCCACCGTAAGCCAACACGGCCTGTTGGAAGCTGTCGATGACTGCGGCCTCACTGGTCACATCCGTTTTGACGAATACAGCCCGTTTGAAGCCGAACTTCTTGTTGATCTCAGCAACGGTTTCCGCGCCACCAGCCTCATTAATATCGCTGACAACGACATGTGCCCCATCGGCTGCTAAACGGTAAGCGGTCGCGCGACCAATACCGCTGGCTGCGCCAGTAATCAGCGCAATCTTGCCAGCATAATCACGTGGAGGTGGAGCAAGCCGCAGTTTATAAAGTTCAAGCGGCCAATACTCGATGTCGTAGGCTTCTTTTTCGGTCAGGCTGACGAAACCACCCAAAGCCTCGCTACCACCAATGACGTTAATGGCGCGGTGATACAACTGACGGCTGACATCGGCGTTCATGGCATCTTTGCCAGTGTTGACCATGCCCAAACCGGGAATGAGAATGACACGCGGAGCCGGATTACCGAGAACATCACCCGGTTCTTTGGAGCGTTCAAAATACTCGACATAACGTTCTTGATAGGCTTTAACCGCATCTGGTAAACGCTGTTTGAGTGCGTCGATGCCCTCTTCCGGCTTCCAGTCAATGAACAGTGGCTGACGTTTGACATGTACCAAATGGTCAGGGCAAGCCGCACCCATCTGGCTGACTTCGGGAGACTTACTACCACCTACCATATCCAGCACATCTTCACTGTCATCATAGCTGAGAATATTGGAGGTATTGGTATTGACTGCACCACGAATGATCGGCAGCACTTCAGCCATCATGGATTTACGTTCGTCCGCCGAAAGCGGTTTGACAACCAGATCACCGAAAACCTTCTTGCCTTTGCGTTTGTCGGCAACGTAGTCTTCAGCAACTTGAATCATTTCGATGCTTTTGTCGTAGCAAGCTTTGGAATTATCTGCCCACGTGACAAGACCATGCTTGCCCATGACGACACATTCGATGCCGGGATTATCAATAACCTGCTGACCAATCCACTTGCTCAGAGTAAAACCGGGTTTGATGTAAGGAACCCACGCCATCCGTTTGCCATAAACATCACGGGCGGCTTGTTCACCATCAGGCGCACAAGCTACGCTAATAACCACATCAGGATGAGTATGATCAACATGTTTAAATGGAACAAAAGCATGAAGAAGCGTTTCGATACTTTGACGCGGACGACCTTGTTCAAAAACGGTGCGGTTGAGGTACTCCACCATTTCTTCATCGGTCATTTTCTCGCGCTGGAAAAGTGGCATGACCTCTTCCATTTTAAGGAGGGCAAAGCCTTTTTCCTTGATGTCGAAAATGTCCGAACCGGAGGCTTTAACCGCTAAAACTTCGACCTGTCGTCCGACATGATCGGTCATCATTAATTTGGCGCTGGTGTTACCACCGTAGATGTTGACAACCGCACGGTCACGTCCAAGAAGGTTACTGCGGTAAACCAAACCGTCGAGGTCAGGCAGGCGGCTGGCTTCGTCAGGGTTCCATAAGTTTTGAGGCATAATTCTTTTCCGTTTAGCTATAAAGATAAATTTTTTCAGCGTTATTTTGGAGGGGGAGGATTTGCATCCTCCCCTCACGAAAGCAAACGCAGGCAGCTATGTAGAGTGATTGTAATGAACTGCAATGGGTGCAACATCAACGTCAGCAACTATGTTCGATGGGAGTGTAATGTGATTTCGTTTGCTTTCGTTCTACACTCTTTTATATCGCAACAAAAGTAACCTGTCAATGATACTAGAGCCATTATTTACTATGTTTATCCCTTATTCACCAGAAGTTCAGATTTCATTCAGATGATTCAAAAGATTTAATTGTTTTGGGAACGAGTCGCTTTAGATAAAACTGTATCATGTTATTCATCTCCCATTTGGCCTGCATTTCCGGCAAAATATACTGGTGGTAGATGAGCGCATGGTGCAGCGGTGCAAGCAGCATGGCTAACTCAAAGGCTTCAATAAGTTTATCCATCGGTTCATAAGCACGCCACGGTTTCAAGTACGAATCACGCAGACGTGCGCGAACATCGGGCACGTCCGGCAAGCCAATCTCCTCATCCATAAGGAAATAGAGGCTGAAAAAGGGATGGCTGACCGAGCAATCCGACCAATCAATAAAAACACATTTATCTCCATTTAAGACGATTTGCCCTGCCCAAAAATCACCGTGTTCCAGTGAAGTCGGAATACTGTAGGCCGATAAATCAATACAGGCTTGTTTGAATTCTGGAATACGAATGCGGATTTGGGTTAATTCATCCTCAGATAAACTCATACTCGAACCAGACAGCGATTCGGTACTAGACATCAACAACGGTTCGACAGCATCAGCCAATTTATATAAACGACGGTCAGGACAACCCAGTCCAACGAGGTCATTGATACGTACGGATAAGCTGATTTGTAATTCGGCAAAACGGCGAAAGGCATTTTCCCAAGATTCAATATTAAGTACGCTATCCAATGTTTGACTACCATAATCAGGCATAAGCAACCAGCGTCGCCAACCATCCAGCAGCAAGGGTTTAGGAAAATCAGCCGGATAATTATGGGCTAACCACTTCACCAACAATGGCTCATGTTTGAACATTACCGGCAGTGCTTTGAAGTAAAATTGCCCAAATGTCGTTTGGGCACGTAAGATAGCCGAACGTTCCCACGAACGGATTTGCTCGATGGGGGCAGTCATCAGAATCCCACGGTCATCGAACTGATCTTCCATCCATGCGGCAGCTTTTGCAAACCAACCGGGTCGATACCATTCCGTTTTGATTAAGTTAGTATCCATATTCCAACGGAACCAGTCATCGACAATCTCCTTTTGCCCCGTGGGAAGATCATCCGGTGCATCTTGGTCTACCCAAACTGCGCCGTCCGGCAGCAGCCAATCAAGCGGAATAGAACTGCCATCCATCGCATAGAACATTACGATTTGATCATCACCGAATATCGTCTTAGTACAGCGCAATGTCGTCAAATGGAGTGCTAATTGTTGAGCGACAAGCAGATTGACGGGTGCAACAGTTTGCCAATAGTGCGGTTCAGTGGTCGCGTAGCAGGGCAAAGCATGACCAACCGCATCTGCCAGCAATAAGAGCTGCAGTTCGGTTGGATGCGGAATTAGTAAATAATGGATATAAGTAGCTGGCATAAGCATCCTTAGCTGAAGTTCGTTACAATTACAATGAACCTTTCCGCAATCTTACTGGCAAATGAAATAAGACGACAGTATTTACTTTTCATTTACTAATGAACAATCAATGACAAGTTCGGGAGATTAATTGATGACACAAATTGGTTTAATGCTAGAAGGTCAAGCCGGACTGACATGGGGCCGTTGGCAACGACTGCTGAAGGCGGCAGAAGAGTATGGCTTCCAATGTATGTTCCGTTCCGATCATTACACTACGGGCACAACTAAAGAAGAATCACTAGAGGCGTGGGTATCATTGACCTATGCCGCCAGCCACACCTCGCGCATCGAGTTCGGGACGTGTGTTTCGCCGGTGACCTTCCGCCAACCGGCGATGTTGACGCGCATGGCAGCCGCAATCGATGATTTGAGCGGCGGACGGTTGATCTTAGGGGTTGGGGTCGGCTGGAATGAACTGGAACACAAGCAGTTTGGTGTTCCCTTTTATGATATGCCGACGCGCTTTGAGATGTTCGAGGATGCTCTCGAAGTCACAACCAAACTCCTGAAAAGTGATACGCCTGTCAGCTACAGCGGCAAGCATTTTTCGCTGGATGATGCTTTCTTGCTGCCCCGTCCACAGCGTCCCGGTGGGCCACGTTTGATGATCGGTGGCAATGGGCCGACCAAGACACTGCCCTTGGTGGCTAAATATGCTGACGAGTGGAATGCCGTGTTTATGCAGGCTTCCGAACTCAAAGAGCGAGAGGCTTTACTGGATAATCTGCTGGCGGAAAACGGACGCAAGCCGGGCGATGTCAAACGCTCGTTAATGACACGGATCTTGTATGGCAAGACAGATGACGAGGTAAAGGCTAAGCTCGAAAAAGAGCCGGGTGAAGATGACCCGAACAATCCTCGACGGATTGTGGGTACCGGTTCAGCCGTTGTGGATCAAATCGGCAAATTCGTGGAAGCCGGTGTCGAACGAATCATGCTGCAATGGCTGGAATTGGACGATATTGACTCAATTGAGTCACTCGCCAAAGAAGTCCTGCCTCATTTCCATAAGTAAGTTTTCAGTTTACAGTCATCAGTTACCAGTCAGGGAACAATACGGGAGCACACATAGATGCTCCCCTACGTCGGATAAATCCTTATTAAAAGTCAAATTTCACAACTCCACTACTGATTACGATTCGGAATTCTGCACAAACTGCACATTCCGCAAAAACCAAAACCGGTTATGACCGCGGATTCACGAGAGCAATTCGCCGAAACTTCGTAAAATTCTGCAATTTCGTCAGATTCAGAAGCGAAGTTTACAGTTGTCAGTGCAGGGCAAGGGTAGGAAGCTATTTTATGTGGGACATGTCGGAATTGTCGCCATAAAAGCCTCTATTTAGCCGATAAATGTCGGTTATGTCGTCGGCGGCGATGATAGCGGTTGGTCAAATGTTGCTGTTGTTGCTGTTGAGAAACAGTGTTTTTTATCACATTTGCAACGTTTCGGGTTTTTAAGATGCGCGGGGAGAAGGGCTTGTCAACGCCAAGCCCTTACAGCCCCATAGATAGTGTATTTGATTCAGGAGGGTAATTGGTTACATTTTGGAAGAACATTTTGTAACTTTTTTCGAGATTTGGCGCTAACCGAATTGAGAGAGAATAATTGTTAAGCGGGTTGGTGGATGGTTGGAGAACGGTTTATCGGGTAAACCCAAAATAAACCTAAGAAATAGTACTGCGTTCTAAGTGCCGAATACTGAGTTAGATACAACATACATACATACCCTAGCCCCTCCCCAAAACACAGGGAGGGCAGAAAATACAAAATGCGGTTTGAGGATTTACATTAATAAGTGCCGTGCTACCCAATAAGTCGAACTTTCAAACCTGAAGTTAGCTGTTGGTGTTGATGTGGAGGGGTTCGATTTTGTAAGTGACGCGCCGTGCTTTATCCTGCTCTTCTTTGTTGGCAAAGAAATCTGAATGACCTTCGTATTTAAGGTTGAGGGCGTTGACGTGTTCGACCGCGCCGACTTCAGTGACTTCGGCAATCTTTCCGCGTACTTCGAGCCATCGCCCCGTATCTTCAGGATCAATAACCAATATGGTTACACGCGCTCCGAGCTGCATGTTTTTATCCTTCTGCCGCCCCCGTGCGGAGTTGACACGCACATACATCCCATCATAGTCCGCCCAAATGGGGGTAGCTTGCGGCTGACCGTCGGGCATGAGAGTGATAAGCGCGACAACAATGGGGCGCTCAAACAGGTCACGATAGGTTTCAGGAACAAGGAGCGCTTGACCGTCTTTTTTCTCGTATTTATTCGGCATAATTATTCGGCCTTCCGTTTATGAGGTTCTTCAATAATTTGCTTGTTTAGGATACGCAATTCTTTAACCATGAGCAAGCGCATATCTTGAACAATATAAGCTGCCAGTTCGGCATCACTGATGTCGTCACCATCAATATCGAGGCGGAATTTCTGGCCTTGGATACCCCCTTCGTTGGAAAAATCAACTTCGAAATCAAATAAAACACGTTTTTCGGGCATTGGCTGTATCCTTAAAACAAATGTAAGAGGTCAAAATTATAAGTAAATTGAAATAGATAAAAAGGCGAAGCAGTGAATATTCAAGCAAGAAAAGTGATATTAGTCTCCATTTTAATCATTTTTCTGGTCGTTATCCTACTTTACATACAACTTATGCAGTTCGCACATGATAGCGAGGGTCAGCCTTCTCCATTAGGTTTAACGAGTTCATACATAGAAACTCAAAATCATGCGATTGAAACGCAAACGGCTACAGCTCAAGCGCCAACAAACTAGGATGGTCATTGCAAAATCGGTGGTTGCACCGTCAGAGACTAAAAAGATGTGTCCGACAATTAAAAATGTTGTGTATGCCTCGCTAGGGGCTAAAGCCGCCTAGCTAACCGCCAGACAAGCCTGCTAAAGCGGCTTCAAAGACGGATAACGTTTCTCCATTAATCATTATGGGAGGGATGAATTCTTGCCCTACACTCAGGTGATTTAGTGGTTCAAAAATGTGTCATTTGTAGATGGCCTAAAAGGAGATTGTGGTTATGAATCTTCAGCGGCGTTCAATCTTTGCCATCGTTGTTGTGTTGGTTATTTTGGTGATCCTGTTCGTGTTCAACATAATTTTATCTATACCATATGGCGAGGGTGGTCGGTCTTATCCTATAAGCCTCACTGTAGAATACATAGAAGCTCAAAATCATGCCGTTGAAACGCTGATCTCTCAAACTCAAACGGCAACGGCTCAAGCGCCAACGGGAACTTTTACGCCTACTGATTCGTCATAATGGTTATAAGGCGACAGCAGAGTAGATTGAGAGAAATCGGAATGGTCTGAGACCCATAGGCATCAACCTAAGAATTAGCAAGAGAAAAAGACTGAAAAGAGGAAGGCGATTTGCGACGCTGGTTCTTCAGGGCAAAACGCAGGAAATCACGGGTAATTTTCTCTAAAACGGCTTCTAG
>JBBSBM010000038.1:0-63003 GCA_038251275.1 Aggregatilineales bacterium | reverse complement strand
TTAGATTACCCACTCCCACTTTGCCATAATCGGGACAGCTTGGGTTGGGGCAGAAACTGCCCACTGATGCCAACTCACTCATCTTGCTCCCTCTGCATCTCTTTGGTTATGATTTTACCAACTCTGTCAAGGGAGACCACCCGGATTGTGAGTTATCTAGGAAACAATCTATCTGAGCAAGACATTGAATCATATTGGCTTGAAAATTTTCAATTACCAGCAACATGTTTACGTAAAACCAGCATGAATATGCAACCCATTGGCAGTCAACAGAAGGGACGCAAATTACTTTATGGTACTTGCGAGATTGCTATTGACCTTACGAGTGTCGCGCAGCATGTATTAGGTGCAATTCAAGAATATGCTGGTATTGAAAAACCTGAGTGGTTGATGTAAATTAATGTGACAATGGGCTGTTAGCTCAATTGGCAGAGCACACGGTTTACATCTGTGGGGTTGCAGGTTCGAGTCCTGCACGGCCCAAATATATCAACGCATACTATTTACGAGTATGCGTTTTTATTTGTCAATTTTTCAGCACAAACCAATTACCAACCATTTGTAACAAATTGTTGCGTCTATCATCCATTTCGGCTATGATTAACGACATATTGTTACATTCTCGTTTGTTTCAGGTATAAAAAGCATTAGCACAGTCAGGACAAACACGATGGTCATGGTACAAGACAATCGCCAAATTTTAATCGTCGAAGACGACGATGATACCGCTGAAGTCGTATGCACTCTCTTGAACGAAGCCGGATACAACGCCGTTTCAGTAGATCGAGGGGAAGCGGCATTAACAGAGATTGCCTCCACGTCACCTGATTTGGTGCTGCTGGACTTAAATTTACCCGATATCAATGGCTTAGATGTGCTGAGGCAGGTGCGTGAGCGCTCATTTCTGCCCATGATCGTCCTCAGCGGATTCACTAAGGAACGTGACAAAGTGAATGCCCTTGAAGCAGGTGCAGACGATTACCTCTCTAAGCCCTTCTCACCTGATGAATTGGTCGCACGCGTCAAAGCACTGCTCCGCCGCATCAACTGGACACCTCAGCCAGAAACAAAACTTAACGTCCGCCAACTTGAGCTTGATATTCCTCGTCGTCATGCCTTCATTCGTGGGCAGCCCTTACGCCTCACACCAATCGAATATGGCCTACTAGTTACACTTATGCGAAATGCCGGTCAAATAGTCACCCATGATGATCTGCTGCGTGGGGTTTGGAATGACGAGTACGTGGGTGATTATTCAGTCTTGCGCGTCAACATCTCACGCTTGCGCCAGAAAATTGAACTGAATCCACGTCATCCCGCATATATTGTCACTGTTCCGGGACAGGGTTATAGAATGCCTATCTAGGACTAAACAGTCCATTCAACATCATTACTGAACATACGATGAACCTGATTGGCAAATCAGGTTTGTTTGTGCTACGCTTGCCGCTGTAATAGCGTTGCTTTTAGTCAGCTTAAGGAACTAACGTGCCCGGAGATTATGCAACCCTTGCCCCCATCTACGACACCGTTGGAATGGCGAATTACACCTCAGCCGTCACACCCAAGCTAATGGATTATGCCCAACGTATGGATTGGCTTGGACGACGGATCGTTTCACTCGGGTGTGGAACAGGTGGCTCAATAGAATATCTCTCCCAATATCCTTACACCATTACGGGTGTCGATAGTTCTCCTGAGATGCTTGAAGTTGCACGTCGCAAAATGGATATTCCCGGCTTGAGCATCAAATGGTTGCAACTCGATATGCGCGACACAGGCAACCAGATTATGACGGCTGACATGGTTTTGGCCCTGAACGTTATGAACGAACTTAACAGCCTACGAGATTTGGAGACCGTATTTGCCACGGCATTCCGCATTTTAGAATCTGGCAAACTCTTCATCTTCGACATGATGACCATACAGGGATTAAGTGCCGCAGGCAGTTCTAGTGAGCAAGTCCTACATGATGATGGACAAAATGTGACAGTATTCAGCACTAAAGATTATGATTACGAACGCCAAATACAAACCATTAACCACATCATCTTTCGCCAGCAAAATGGTTATTGGAACCGCACCGAAGCTCGTCAGGTGCTACGTACATTCCCTGTACAAGCCGTAGCCTCACTCTTACAACGAAACAAGTTTAATATCCGTACTATCATGAACAATCGATTGGAAACCTACGAGCCGGGAGTTTCCCGTGCTGACCGGGTTATATTCTTCGCCGAGAAACAGTCTGCATGAATGCGTCTTCAGTACAAGAAACCCTACAACTACAAGTCGATCCAGAACATAATGCACTGCGATTAGCCACCATTGGTCTTTTCATCGCAATCATGGTTGTGGCATTTTTAATCACTAATGCCATTATTCCAAGTGATGGCTTCAACATTTTGGCAGGTCTTATCGCCTTTGGTCTGGCAGCAATCATCACTCGTCTATCTGATCCGATCCTTAAACGCTGGTGGCCGAGCAAACGCAATCTTCTATTAGATGCGGACGGAGCGCGGCTGACCTTAAATGATGAAATACAAGCCAATATTGGCGCTGGTGCAACAGCTAACGCGCATTTCTGGAAATTCAAAATTCCCCGGCGGGGACGGATGCCCCGAGGTTGGTATGTAGTGGCCTGTGCGCTCCAGCAGGATGATACTTATCTTGCGGTATACACATTTGCTTCACCAGCCCAAACTGAAGAACTGGGCAAAATCAAACAATTTGCCGAGCTACACAGCGAAAAAAACAAGGCTTCTGCTGCTAAAGCCGAGTCTCTGCGCTTAGCTGGTGAACAGCGACGCTTACGACTTGCAGAAGAACAACGTTGGCATGATGGAGGCGAATTAACCGTCGCTGATTTCGAGACTTTTATCAAACGGCTGAACGAGTTATATGTGCGATGGAATACCTAAAACCCTTTTCCATGGGCCTGCTTATCGCAGCTCTCATCATTGGTGGTACTCGGCTTGCAGCACAAGACACAACCACATTATCCCTTACATCTCCTGTTGATGGTCAAATTGGCAGCGGCAGCACCCAAATATGGACATTCAGTGCAGTAGAAGGGGAAGTACTTTCATTCTCCGCCAACCGGACGGGCGGCAACCTCGACCCCAAATTTACTATTAGCAATAGCAAGGGCGAGCCATTCCTCAGCAATGACGATTACGCCTATCCCGATAATCCTGATGCACTTTTGGAAGCCATCACCATGCCACGCACGGATACCTACAATCTAACAGTTAGTGGTGTCGGAACGACCGCAGGTGAGTACCAGTTGACTATGCTTAATGGCTACAGCCAAACAGCACTTAGTGACAATTTTAACGGCGATCTTCAGTGGAAAGATGCTAATACATCAAGCACAGACTTCACAGTAACAAGTGACAACGGACAAATCGCGCTTGCTATCGCTGGTTCGAATAACTCTGGAATCGCGATTAATCCAAAGCAATCTGTAACAAGTGACTACTATGCAACCGTAAAAATCACTGCAAAAGGGGGTCAAGATGGTTGGGTGGTGGGCATGACACTCCGCGAAACTGATCCAAATAACTACTACTTATTAAATCTCAACTCTCGCGGACAGTGGCGGCTGAGTGTCCGCCAAAATGGTACGGACAAGGTTATTCGGGATTGGCTCGATCATCCAGCATTGGCAAATAGCTCAGGCAATTTTACGCTCGGCGCAATGGTCAACAGCACAGGTTTCGACTTTTTCTATAATAATGTTTTATTCGGTCGGCTAAGCGACTCAACGCTATCTTCACCGGGCATCATTGGATTAGCCGTTGGCACATCATCTTCGCTTACCAGCCAGACAACGGCTTATTTCGATGATTTGATGGTCAGCGTTCCCGCATTAGAAAAAGGTCAGCGAATTGTACCTCAGCAGATTACACCCGGTCAGCCAGCAGTTTTGACCCGTGACCTTCAACGGCGAGGACTCATACCTGCATCAGGACAACTGGCACTGAATGTCCCTGAAAGTTCTATCGAATCGAATCGTCCCGGTGTAGACCGTATTTCATTGGCGCGTGGCGCAACCTACACCAATTTAGCCATAGGGACAACTGTATCGTGGGATGCAAGCAGTGATGGGCGTACCGGATGCGGTCTTGTCTTGCAATCCAAAGATGACACCAACTATACACTGGCGTACGTCGATCACAGTGGCGCTTTTGGAGTTTCGCAACGTCAAAATGACCATTTCACCCCCGGTATCTATGTCGAAAACCCAACAGCTGCTGGCAATAAACATTCGCTCGTGGTGATATTGCAAAAAGACCAATTGCTGTATTATGTGGATGGTCTATATCGTGGGAGTATGACAAATACAGTTGTCGAAGGTGGAATTGGGAACGCTGTGGTTAACTTTGATCCTATCCGCACATCCTGCAAATTCACCGACACATGGGTATGGAACTGGGATAATTAACTCATTGCTAACATTTGTTAACCGTGCTTGACTCATAAACAGTCAAAATAGAAGAGGCTTTACAATGCAACCTCTCGAAGCAGCCATACTACGCACGGTTCTTTATGCTGATGTTTTCAGTTTCCCGATGAAACTTGAAGAAATACACCATTTCTTAATTAGTGACACTCCAACCAGCATTACTGAAATCGCCCAAATCTTAAACGAATCGCTAATCCTCAAGCAAAAGCTGAGTCAAGTTGGTGATTATTTTATTTATCATGGCAGCGACAAATTGGTAGATGTACGCCAAAAGCGTGAGGTGGCTTCACAATTCTTATGGCCTCAAGCAGTTGGCTGGGGGCGGTGGCTGGCTGCTCTACCCTATGTTCGTATGGTGGCCTTAACAGGGGCTTTAGCCGTCCGGAACGCAGCCGATGACGATGATGATCTAGATTACTTCCTTGTCACTGCTCCTCATCGTGTGTGGTTAGCCCGCGCGTTTGCCATTATTGTTGTGCGGATTGGGCGAATGCGCGGTGTGAAAATATGCCCGAATTATGTACTAGCAGAAACCAACCTCATCCAAACAAGACGTGATATTTTTCTAGCACATGAAGTTGCACAGATGGTTCCAATATACGGACAGGATTATTATCGACGATTCCGCGAAGTCAACAATTGGGTATATCAGCAATTACCCAATGCGCTTGATCCATTTTTTGATGAAACCGAAGTTAAAAGCGCCTCAGGGAATGTACTCAAACGTTTCCTAGAAGTGGTATGTGGCGGCACGCTCGGGAATCGGTTAGAACAGTGGGAATATCAACGCAAGTTAAAGCGCTTCGCAAGCGATTTACAAACACCACACTCATCAGCACAAGTGGATAACACGCAAGTCAAAGGTCATTTTAACGATCACGGTCATCCGGCTCTACAAAAATACGCCCAGCGGTTACGCGAATGTGGATTAACAGAGGAACCGCTGGCAATGACAGGAGACTAACAGCATGGCAGCCGACATCAATGCAAACGGCGCAAAACTCGATTTTGCCGACGATATGAGTTATGGCGATTATCTCTCGCTGGATACAGTACTGGATGCCCAACATCCACTTTCAACTGACCACAATGAAATGCTCTTTATTATCCAGCATCAAACCAGTGAACTCTGGATCAAGTTGATGCTGCACGAACTCAACGCCGCCCGTGAATGCATTAGAATGGATGATCTGTCAGCGGCCTTCAAAATGATGGCGAGAGTCTCCCGCATCATGGAACAGTTGGTACGTGCATGGGATGTCCTTTCGACACTTACGCCGAGCGAATACAGCAGTTTCCGCCCATTCCTGCGCCAATCATCCGGTTTTCAATCGTATCAATATCGCCTGATTGAGTTCGTTTTAGGCAATAAAAATGCCGTTATGATTCGTCCTCACCGTCATCAACCCAAGCTTTTAGCGATACTGCAAGAAGAACTTGAACGCCCGTCGCTTTATGATGAGGCTTTACAACTACTCATGCGGCGTGGTTATAAAATTGATGCCGATGTCTTAAATCGCGATTGGACGCAGCCTTACACCTACAACGCTTCCGTCGAGCAGGCGTGGTTACAGGTTTATCGCACTCCCAACGACAGTTGGAATTTGTACGAATTAGCGGAAGAATTGGTTGATCTGGAAGACAGTTTTCGCACATGGCGCTTCCGTCATATGACGACCGTTAAACGCATCATCGGCTTCAAACGCGGTACAGGCGGAACATCAGGCGTTGGCTACTTGACCGAAGTGCTTGAGATCGAACTTTTCCCTGAATTATGGCGTGTAAGAACTTCACTTTAAGGAACAACTAATGACACTTCAATTTGATCACGCCATCATTCTCGTGAATGATTTATACAAGGCTATCGATCACTATAAGAAGGCAGGTTTTAACCCGTTCTTTGGCGGGGTACACGCGGGGGGTAAAACCCATAACGCACTTATCGTCCTAGCAGATGAGACCTATCTCGAATTATTAGCACCTACTACTCCTGAACTTTTGGAGAACCTCGATCCAAACGACTTTAGCAACTTTCTCTTTCTTTTAGCACAGGGAGAAGGCTTAGGGGGTTACGCCCTATTGTCGGATGACCTTCCAGCCCATGTGGAAGCTATGAAGCAGCGCGGCCTCGACGTCATCCTCAAACCCGTCAACGGACGTGCACGCCCAGATGGACAAGAATTACGCTGGCGTACAGCTACGCTTAACAACGGCACCATGACCCCATTTTTCCTACAAGACGAAACGCCTCGCAATTTACGAGTTCCTGATGAAGAAGCAACGACTAATCAGCCCAATGGAATTCGACGCATTTCCAACGTGACTATTGCTGTGCCTGACCTCGTAACCGCTATCCGTGAATATCAACAAATTACCGGTCTTGAAAATAGTTTCGTTGACGAAACGACTGCCCATTTACTGCTGGGTAATGTCAAATTGATTCTTACATTAGAACCAGACCTCGGTACAGATGCTAAACTACGTGACATTGAGTTTATCGGCATTAAAGGTGAAACGATTAGCATCAAAAAGTTTTTATAGAAGATGCCTTCTGGTAAATGAGCGCAATCTGCACAAACTGCAATCTATCCGCTGAATTGTGCAGCGGATGCCTCTCACATTACCGCCGAGATGCTTATTTTGTCCGGCGGGAAATCCCCTATGAACCGCTGAAATTACACTTGTGCAGCGGGAAGCCCGGCTGATTCCGCCGCTTTTGCACAAACTGCGAAACCTTAGCGGATGTAAGGGAGCAATCCGCTGAATCGACACAATCAGCGCCAAGCAACGTGCAAATAGAAATATCGTATTCAGTGTAGAGTGATAAATGTGTGTTCATCGTTAAATCATCATAGCACAAAAGTTCTCTTCGAGTGGTTCGAGTTTTCAAACGTTTGCAGTAATGTCCAGAATATTTTGCCAGTCGACAAGTGGTAGAACTACATTAAGTGATGGAAGGCTAGTTTGTCTGTACGTACCCACCCCAAAACTACGGGAGGGGCTTTAAAGACTCAGGTAGATAGTTTTTAGGCGGAAAAGGCATGCCTTTTCCCTACAGAAATGTGTTTAATTGAAGGATAACTCTCTCCACCAGTTAGTGTGGTGCTACCACAGTGATCATATCAAACAAAAAAGGCGCTCAACAATGTGAGCGCCTCATATCAATCAGGTTCGCTGAGAAGAAATTACTTCTTCATCACCGCGCCGAGGGAGTCACACGAAGGGCAACCTCCACCGGGACGCAGCATGGCATAACCACCCTGAGGATCGTCACCGGTGTAAAGCGGGAACTCGACGTTGAAAACAATCATCAAGCGTACATGACCGCTTTGTGCGGACAATGTAGCAGCCTGTGCGAGCCAAGCGGCTTGTTGAGCCACTGTGGTGTTTTGACCCCATGCGAAGCCTGCGGGCAGTGGTTGACTATAACCTTCTGGTGAGAGATAACCGAGTTCAGTGAAGCACACTGGCTTACCACCAAAGGGATTGTAACCACGTGCCAACATCGAACCAAAGTAGTATGTCGGGTACCCACCACGAGGGTCGCCACTGGCCTGCCCCGGAGGAATAACGCCTTCGTTGTAGTGCAAGCCCACACAGTCCATATAACTTGCTGCACCAGCCGATGCCATCTGGCTCATAAATGTGTCGTCATTGCAACCCTGTGCAGTACAACCGGCTGTTCCGAAATAACCAGTCGGTGCGGGGGCGGCGCTCACAACAATCGTAGCCGCGTTGCTGGATTTGATGGCATTGAAGGATGAAGCCAACATCTTGGTATAGGTGCCACCATTAACCTGACCATTTGGCCATTCGCGGTCAATGTTCGGCTCGTTCCAAACTTCGATGGCATCTGCGCCAGTTGCGGCAGCTTGACCGAGGAAACCTGCATAGCCAGCCAAGTAACTATCGAAGCTTGCGCCTAAAGCGTTCTTATCGCCCTTGATGCTCAACAAAATCTTGTAGCCATTCGAATGGGCAACACTTACGAGGCCAGCAACCTTACTACCATTTTCGCCAGCAGCGTAATTGACCTGCTGTTTGACCCATGTCATTCCTGCGCGGCGCATCAAGCCAAAAGTATTCAGGCTCATATCCTGTGCCTGACCACCTAGTTCGAAACCACCGACAGCAGCAGAACCCGCAACGGGGGGTGGCAAATTAGGATCAACAGTTCCAGCAGCAGCAGTGGGCACAGCAGCAGAAACAACTTTGTCACAAACTGCAATTTCTTTGAGGTCGTAACTAATATGTGTTTGGTAAACCGTTCCATTCATACTGGTCAGAGTGTACGTCCAACCGTAATAAATTTTACGAGCTTGGGTGATATCATCGAGTTCAACACAGTTGTCGATCCCGCCCGTGCCATCCCAACTACTTTCTTCAAATTCCCACTTGCTGACCAACGTCAGATCAACTTTACGCGCCTTTTGGATGGCATCTCGCGAAGCCGAAAAACCGCGCCATATAGGGTCATTAGGCGTGGCAGTAGGTGCGGTCTGTGCCAGCGCAACCGCATTGGTTGGGAGCGACAGGAGCACTACGGTCAGTGCCATTACCAGCACACTGGCTGCTCCTACAAAATAGCGTGAAAATCGTTGCATTAGTCATTATCTCCAGATTATCAAATCTACAATACTGAACAACATTGTCATAAGACTCGGGTTTCAGTGCGAAGATTGTACCAAATCACAAGCAATGCTAGTAGGGGATATGGCAAACGCTAATTCAGGTACCGATAGAAACGGAGGTAAGACGTGGGGTAAACGGCGGGAAATAGGCCAGATTTATGTGTTGACGGATTGAAAGCACCTGTTAAATCTACAAGTGGCGGGAAATTTAACCATTTCCCGCCACTTGTAGATCAAGTCTTAAGCGAGCGCCTGAGTAGCTTCCCGCCGTACAAGTTCAAAGCGTTGCATAACAGCCGGGTCGCCCTGCCCGACGAGCTGCTGTTCAACAGCGTCAATCGCCCCTAATAATGGTGGGCCAAACTCACCTGCATGTTGAGCGATCATGGTTCGGACTTCATCATCGTTAGGGGCGTTTAGGAGTTGATTGATGAACTGCAACTCCGGAGGCATACTGGCCTGAAGTGCCGCCACAATTCGGTTATAGATGTCCTTGAGTTTAGCGCTGGCATTGAGATCGCCACGTCGAGATACTTCTTGAATATTCGCGGAGAGAACTTGCAAGAAAGTCTGGTCAATCATCGGCAAGTTGGCTTCGATAACCTCATCCGGGTTCGGGCTGCTCGCAATGACTCGCAGCAGACCAACGGCTTCCTGCATAGCAGCCTGCGCCTGTTGGTCAACCATTGCAGTCAATTGCGCCAACATATCGCGTAAGCCTTCGAGTTGTGTTCGCTCTTCAGCAGGCGCTTTGCCAATGTAGGCAGTCATCTCCTCAAAGAAGCCGTAATCGAATACAGGCCGAACCAAGCCAACCAAAGCCTGCAAACGCTGCTCGTCCCCTGTGTATGTGATAGCGAGTTGCAGGAAATCCGCGCGTTTAGCTTCAGCACCAAGCTCATTAACCGCATCAGCCACTTCTGCGATAACGGCTTCCTGCGCCTGGTTTTGCTCCATCAATTGTTTACCGAACGTTGAAAGCTCGACAATCTGGTTTTGAATATAGGCCACTTGCTCGGCAATTTGCTCACGCCCCTCGCCAAGCAACTGCTGAATTACCATGGTCATGGTTTGGACAAATTGGGCATCAATTTTAGAGTCATTCTGCTCCACCAACTGAGGCAGCAAATCAGGAGGTGATTGCATGAAGGTTTCAACCAATTTCACACGATCACGCTGCTCCTGCATCATTGCAGGGGTAACACCGTCAGCTTGCAAAACCTGTTCAATCAAGCCTTGCATCGTTAGCGCTTGACGAGGTTGCAGTAAATAAGCTTTAAATGCTCCTTGTGCCAAGCTGGAGGTCACTTCCCGCATCATCTCACCGATGGCTTTTTCCTGCGCATCTTTGGGTAAACCCAGTTCCATCGGCACATAAGAAATCAGCAATTCTTTTGATCCGTCATGGTACAGGAGTGGAGCAAGTACACTGTTGGGTGTACCGCAGTTTGGGCACTGCACCATGTTGATATTACCACCCAACAAAGCGATTTTTGCTTGTGGGTCTTGAGCAGGGTCAATCACACTTTGTATGGTCGCTCGAATCGGTTGGCGACAATTAATACACTGGATTGTAGTTTGAATGGTCTTTGGCATCAGAACTCCGAGAAAGCTATTCGATTATAGAGGAATCGTAAAGTAAAAAGTTGAGCCACTTCCGGGTTTACTTTTGACGCGTATGCTACCGCCGTGTGCTTCCACCACAGCTTTAGCAAGATATAAGCCAAGACCTGTTCCTTTAGTTTTCTTGCTTAATGGCCCGTCAACCCGAAAGAAACGCTCAAAAACATGTTCCTGATCAACTTCAGGGATACCTGCCCCCTGATCACGCACATAGATTGTCGCATATCGGTCATCAACTTCCCCACCGAGCGTGATTGTACCACCATCAGGCGAATACTTAATGGCATTACTGACAAGGTTATCCAAGACTTGACGTAGACGAACCTCATCACCATGAATCACAGGAAAGTCAGCCGAGAAATTCACCGCGAACTTATGCTTGGTTGTCTGGGTCTTAAAACGCTCAACCACGTTGGCGGCAAGCTGATCAATTTGAACATCACTAATATCAAGCCGCATGCGCTCTGCCTGCAATTTGCTGGCAGCTAGCAAGTTTTCGATAAGCGCTGTTAGGCGATCGGCTTCATCTTCGATCACTTCTAGACTATCGCGAATGACTTGAGGATCCCACTTCGCATCCTCGCGGCGAAGCGTTCCCGCGTAGCCTTTTATCAGTGCCACTGGCGTTTTTAGCTCATGCGAAACGGTCGAGACAAAAACATTTTGCATCTCTTGGGCGCGGCGAAAATTACTAATGTCGCGCACATTAGCGACTACATTCATAAGGGTGCCATCGTCAGCAAGCAACGGCGCATACGTGATGCCAACACTCAGAGTCATCCCATCGAGACGTAGTAAATCACCCTCGACGTACAAGGTTTCCATAGGCGCATCTTTCGCCATGCGAAACGGCCAGCCTTCATCAAGCGCCTGCCGCAAATCACCCCGTTCGAGACGTTTCCATTTAATCACTGCATCATGGTTTTGAGTCAGCGCATCTGCGACCGCCCAACCTGTCATACGTGCCAATGCAAGATTAAAACCCAGTATCCTCAACTGCGGGTCTAGCATCATGACACCATCCGCGCTGTAGTCGAGAATGGCTGCAAGCTGCTTACGCTCGTGGCTAATGCTGGCATACAATTGGGCATTGTGAACCGCAATTGCGGCTTGATCAGCAAAGCTCTGAAGAATTTGTTGGTCATTCTCTGTAGGTTGCACCCAATAGGAGCGGAAAATGATGAGCAATCCAACCGGCTCTTCGGCAATCACAAGGGGTAAAAATAGTGACTGGCGTAATGTACGATCCAATGAAATCGCCATTTGATTCAGTTTGGTGTTGATAAACTCGCGGTCATAACCCCAATTGGTGCTGCCGACCATCTCATCAAGATGCTGATTCAGTTCGGGCAAATGTTCCGACTCAACCCCTAAAGTCGCATGAATGACATAATGGTCATTTGGATCACGAAGCGCAACCAATCCGACCTTGCCAGCTAACATCACTGTAGAGGCGTGCAATACCAAACGCAGCACCTCAGCTAAATCCAGCTGGGCGGTCATCGCGCGTGATATTTCAAGAAGGAAATCGCGCTGTCTTACGCGGAAGTCAGGTAGCATTAACATAGAGCGATTGTAGCACTACACGCCGAACAAATAATAGTATGGATGGATATTTCTATTATATTTCTTGCGAATTGCATTTCAGGCCGTTTTGAGGTGAGCAATCGCCTCGTTCACATCAGTTAATCCGCCCTTAGTCACAACAAGTGCAGCCGCACCAAAGACGCTTACATTTTCGCCAAGAGCTGCCGACTCAATCCGCAAATCCCGCCAATAAGACTCGTCAATGCAATATTTTTGGATCGACTCGCGCATCGGTGCAAACAAAAGCTCACCCAGATTGTCGCTGACACTGCCACCAAAAACCAATATTTCCGGGTTAAACAGATGGAGAAAGCTGACCATACCTAATCCTAAAATACGTCCAGCCTCATGGATAATTTCTAATGCGACACGATCATTGGCCTTGGCTGCTTTGCCGACTGTCGCGCCAGTAATCAGGCTTAGGTCGCCGTTTACCATATCTTTGATGATGGTAGGTTCACCCGCTTCAATACGGCCTTTGGCCTTCAGTGCTATAAATGGGCCAGATGTCTCCTCTTCTAGTCGAGCCGGTTTGGGTGATGATTGAATGATGATGTGTCCACATTCAGCCCCCGCTCCTGTTTTACCCAGCAACATCTTCCCGTCAATGAGTACACCGCCACCAATGCCCGTACTTACTGTGATGTAGATAACGTGACGGCAACCCTGTGCAGCACCCATCACTGTTTCAGCTAGTGCGGCGACATTCGCGTCATTCCCAACATAAACCGGAACTGAAAATGTCTCTTGCAACAAGTCTCCTAGTGGGACATTATGCCAGCCTCTAAGATTGGGGGGGGCGATAATCACACCTGTCATCGGATTTAACGGGCCGGGTGAAGAAACACCAATTCCAGTTACCGTTGTGCCATCAGTCGGCCAAACGGCACGCACCATCGCTTTGAACCTTTCGAGCGTGTAATCTAAACCGCGCTCGGTTTCGGTGAGTGTTTCCTCACGTTTTTCAATTTCAAGACGCTGGTTAAGACGGGCCGCACGTATGCGCGTACCGCCCAAATCCACAGCAATAATCGCCTCGGACATATACGTTTCTGCTCCTGATTTCGACTTTAGAGAGTATGATAAGCGTTTGCAGTTGAACGGATGTTCAAGATTCGTTAAAATTACAGTGTAATTTCATCCTGACCCCATAATCATAGTAGGACAAGCTTTATGGCGCGTGTCACGCCGCTACGTCAACAATATCTCGACATCAAAAAACAATATCCCGATTGTATCCTATTTTTCCGACTAGGCGATTTTTACGAAACATTTGATGGGGATGCCGAAGTCGCTGCGCGCGAACTTGATTTGGTACTCACTGGACGCCCCGTAAGCAAAGAAGAACGCGTTCCCATGGCAGGAGTTCCGCATCATGCGCTAGAGGGTTATGTCGCACGACTCATCGAGAAAGGTTACCACGTCGCTGTTTGTGAACAGATGAGCGAACCGGATGGGCGCGGCATCGTTGAACGGGAAGTCACACGGGTAATTACCCCCGGTACCGTAATTGAACCAGAACTATTGACGGAAACTCAGGCTAATTACTTAATGGGCATATTGCCAATGGGTGATGTGGGACGTGGACAATGGACACGAGCTGGAATCGCCTATGTCGATATATCAACGGGTGAATTTGCGGCAACCCAACTTGAAGGCGATAACGCAGGAGTACTGGTTTTAGAAGAATTAGCACGTCTCGCACCGCGTGAAGTCATTATGCCTGCCTCGTGGGTCGAGCGCGGGGTATCTTTGCCACAAGGTATCCATCTGAGTTCAGTTCCCGATTGGCGATTTGAGAAAGGCAACGCTGAGGGTGCATTGACCCAACACTTTCGTACACGGACGGTGGATGGATATGGACTGGGCGAAATGCCCGTCGCAGTACGGGCAGCAGGTGCAGTTCTGCAATACGTTCGCGATACCCAACGCAGCAGCCTCGCGCAATTGACGACAATTCGAGCCTATTCTACAGCCGCTTTCATGGTGCTTGACCCGTTTACACGACGCAATCTTGAACTCACTGAGACTATCAGAAGCCGTAAGGTCGAAGGCAGTTTACTGAGTACGCTTGACCGCACCGTGACCGCGATGGGCGCGCGTCTCTTACGCACATGGATTAACCAACCCCTGCTTGAACTGAACCGCCTAAATGCGCGGTTGGACGCGGTAGAAGCACTGGCAGCGGATGAGGTGCTCAGGACAGAACTCCGAACAGCCCTTAAAGGCATTTCGGACATTGAGCGGCTCACAAATCGACTATTGGTTGGGCGATCAGGCCCACGTGATTTGCTGGGTTTAAAAGCCAGCCTCGACATCGTGCCACACATCCAAAAGTTGATTGAACCGACACCATCATTAGCGGCGCTGATCAAGACCATGCACGCCTGCGACGATGTCAGCGACCATGTCAACCGAGCGATTAGTGATGAACCGCCAGCAGTCCTCAATACGATTGGCTCGATTCGACCGGGGTACGCAAAGGAACTGGATGATATTCTGAATGCTACCCGTGACGCGCGAGATTGGATTGCTAACCTCGAACCCCAAGAACGGCGGCGCACAGGCATTGCCAGTGTCAAAGTGGGCTTCAACAAGGTATTCGGCTACTACATTGAGGTCAGCAACGCGAACACCGACAAAGTGCCTTCGGATTATATTCGCAAGCAAACGCTGGTGAATGCCGAGCGCTACATTACGCCCGAACTCAAAGAATATGAAACGCTGGTACTGAACGCAGAAGAAGAAATCCTCAAAGTTGAGCGTCAACTTTTTGAGGACTTATGCAAAGAGATTGCTCAAGCTGCGCCGCGACTGCTCCAAACAGCGCGAGCCGTTGCCCACTTGGATGCCCTACTCTCCTTAGCAGATGTTGCTATTCGAGAAGGTTATGTCCGCCCAACACTGACTGATGATGATATGTTGATCATTAAAGATGGCCGGCATCCAGTTGTTGAAAAACTATTGGATGATGGCATCCGTTATGTGCCCAATAACACGCATTTTGACAGCATGTCGCGTATTCACATCATCACCGGGCCAAATATGTCGGGTAAATCTACCTACATCCGGCAGGTAGCAATTATTACGTTACTGGCACAAATCGGCAGTTTTGTTCCAGCAGATGAGGCGACCATCGGCCTTGTTGACCGCATCTTCGCCCGTATCGGCGCACAGGATGAAATCCACGCAGGACAAAGCACCTTTATGGTAGAAATGGTGGAAACGGCACGGTTATTGTCCGGGAGCAGCCACCGCAGCCTGCTCATTCTGGATGAAGTTGGACGTGGCACATCGACCTATGATGGTTTGGCGATTGCGCGGGCGGTGGTTGAACATATCCACAACAACCCGCGGCTAAACTGCCGGACGTTATTTGCTACCCATTACCACGAACTCACGGAGATGCCCAATATCCTGCCGCGCACACGGAACTTTAACGTCGCTGTGAGTGAAGACGGTGAGGAGGACATTGTCTTTCTACACAAAGTTATTCCGGGTGGCGCTAACCGGAGTTACGGCGTACACGTGGCACAGTTGGCAGGAATGCCCCGTCCGGTAGTGGAACGCGCCCGTGAACTCCTGCTCCATCTGGAGTCACAAGGCAGCGATTTCAAACTCCCAACAACTGTTCCAGCCCCGCCAGCATCGCCTAAACAAAAAGCGAAGGAAGAAGCTGGACAACTTAAAATGTTTGCAGAGACGATTAATCCAGCGGTAGAAGCACTCCGAAAGTTGGAGGTCGATAATCTCAGTCCGCTAGAGGCGCTAACAAAGCTATACGAACTCAAGCGGATGGCGACTGAAAAGTAAGACAACTCGCTCATCCGATCCTCAATTCAATCGTCTACAATGAAATCAGTTCAGTTAGACTTTTGGGACGATTTAATATGACGACAAACCCTTTCCCTGCCGATTTCTTCGAACGTCAGGATATGAGTGACGACAGCTTCTTTTACAGTGCGCCACGAAAAGTAATTCATATTGATGACCACGCGATTGGCGCATTGACTGATGTTTACCGAGAACTTTTGCCAGCAGGCGGCACATACCTTGACCTGATGAGCAGTTGGCGGTCGCATTATCCGCCGGAACTAAAACCGACGCGCGTTGTAGGTCTTGGTATGAATGAGGAGGAACTATCTGATAATAATCGGTTAGACAAGTATGTTGTTCATAACCTCAACCAGAATCCCAATTTGCCCTATGAAAGTAATCTGTTTGATGCGGTAACCTGTGCAGTCTCAGTTCAATATCTGACTAATCCGATAGCTGTGTTCCAAGAAGTCAACCGCGTATTAAAACCCAACGGCGTATTTGTGGTTTCGTTCTCAAACCGCTGTTTTCCGAATAAGGCGGTAGCCATTTGGATGTCATCGAGCGATGAGCAGCATATCGCGCTCGTCGGGCAATATTTTCAGATGTCGGGAAAATGGATCGATTTGACCGCACAAAAATCCAATCCAACGGAAGGTTATCCCACGCAAGCCGACCCACTCTATGTGGTGTGGGCGAGAAAGGCACTGTAGTAAACACGATGGAATACCATTATCAGCAATTGGCGGCTATGCAGCCCAACCCAGACCTCACGCCCGATCAGGTGGTCAAGATTCAACTAGAAGGTCTGCAAAACGACGACCTGACCGATGATAACCTCGGCATCCGCATCTGTTTCAATTTTGCGTCACCCGGTAACCGGATTATTACGGGGCCAATTGACAACTTCATCAAACTGGTCAAAACATCAGCCTACAGACCGTTAATTGGATTTGAACGGGCAGAATTCAGCATGGTAACCATTAAAGGACGATCTGCTCAACAAGCGGTGCGGGTTATTCATACGAACGGTGCATCAGCGGTATTCGCCTTTGTACTTTCAAAACAGGATGAAGACCCTTACCGCGATTGTTGGATGACCGACGCTGTGATCCAACAGGCCTAAAACTGATGTCAACTTTCGTAGAAAACCAACGCCTCACTAGAGCGGGTAGCTATCTCATTCGATTGATCAACGAGCATATTGCGGCAAAGTCGGGCATGACTGAGGAACTACGACATTATTCGGCGGTCGTACACAAAACGCGCTTGATGAAACCCTCAGAATGGCTAGAACAATATCCTGAAAAAGCGGACGCGCTATGGGCATATTTTACGCCGGAAATAGGTGATGATGACGGTGACAAGCCCCCGACTTCAGGTATTCAACCGTGGTTGATTAAAAAGTAGTCGTAAGGTAGAAGAAGCAAGATCGATCCTCCAAGTTGGCAAAATCAGCAGCAATTTCAGCAATGCCAACAACCCCTTTTTTGCCAAAATTGCCAAATTCACATCCTTCTAGCATCGGCAATATTGGCGAAATCGCTGACTATTGAGCGGATTGCTCGGCTAAATCCACTAGAATATTGGCGATGGGCTGCCGCCGCTAAGATTGCCAATTCAGTATTTAGTTATCAGTCGATAGTTTACAACCATAAGCGATGGTGGTGGATTTTTAGACTGCCTTGAAAAGTTTCAGGAATGTTGCAGTTGATGTTGTTGATGCTGTTGCGACAAGGTCGTTTTTGTAACGATTGCAGCATTTAGCAATTTTTAAGATGCATAGGTGTGAAGGGCGGGCAGTCGTCTGTCCTACAAAACTGCATGAGAATCATACCCGATATGAGCAGCAATAGGGTTACATTTTGGAAGAACATTTTGTAACTCTTTCCAAGGTTTGGTGTTAACTTTTTGAGGGAGAATACTGCGGGGATTGTTGATGATTGGTTTGAAAATGGTATGCCGACAAACCTAAAGTAAACCGAAATTATAGCAATTGGTCAATGGAAAAGGCATGCCTTTTCCCTACATTACATCTACCATGTAACGTGGTTACCAAACTGAATTATCAAGCACCATAAGGTGCATCAAAATGCAATTGATCAATTCTCGTGCTGTTTGGTTGTTACGGGGGACAGCACGCTACGCGAATGTCATCCCATATTAGGTATCCAAAATAAAATGGAGACGCGAAGTCTCCATTTTGAGTTCAACTATTTGCGTGTTACCTGAAATTAGTTCTTTACAGCCGCTGCTGCTAAAGTCGGTGATACTGCCTCAGGACGCGGTTCAGGGATAACCAGTTCTTCACGCGTGAGCAAGCCTTCGGACGCTAACACATGATTGAACGAGACAATAGCGACTTCGATCATATGCAAATCTGGTTGGCGTGTAGTCAGATGTTGGAGCGCCAAATTCGGTTTGACAATGATGCGAATAATGGGGTTATTGATATTCCGAGCAGTGAAACGCAACAGTTCATAGGCGATACCCGCAATCACCGGAATGAAGATGATACGCGACAGAATCAGCAGCAAGAATGGTGGGCGACCGAGCAGTGAAAAGACAAACACACTCACAAAGACGACAGTGAGCAAGAAGGCCGTACCGCAACGAGGGTGTTCAATGGGGTACTTGGAAACCGTTTCCGGTGTGAGTTCTGCGCCTGCTTCGTAGGCGTTAATGGTCTTATGTTCAGCGCCATGATAGCCGAATAAACGTTTGACATCGGGGATGCGACCTATTGCCCAGATATAACCAATGAGCAATGTCAACTGCACTCCGCCTTCGATCAAATTGATAAGGAAGGCATTGAGGCCAATAGCGGCTGTTCCGTCATGAGATAAACCCAAAAGACGAGCGATACCGGTTGCCAATGTCGTTGGCAACAAGAAGAACAAGCCAACTCCCAGCACCAATGAGAAAGCAATGGTTGCCCAACCAATCGGGCCGTTAAAGTTCACTTCCTCATCTTCACCAACAGCCACGTCGGCTGCCCACATGAGTGCCCGTGTGCCTAAGCCCATTGCATCCCATAAACCGACAATCCCTCTTACAAAGGGTGTTCGGGCAATACGACCACGGTACAAAGTAGCATTCAAAGCCTGCTCATGAACGACAATTTGCCCATTGGGGTCACGAACAGCGATGGCGGCGTTATGCGCCCCACGCATCATCACACCTTCTATAACGGCCTGACCGCCATAGGAAAATCTCAGTTCGCCATGTTCATTTACACCTGCCGAACCTTTACCATTGCTGCTCGGCGCACTATGACCATTTGATGACATTACGACCTCTTTTTTAGCTTACTCAAACTTAATTTCGAGCGTCCCGTTTGACGTTATTTCCTGTAGTTGTGCCTGCGAAGTATGAATGAGCTGCACGTTTCCCCCAACAGCGCATCCATCCTTTTTATCACAACGCGCCCCTTTTAAAGTCAGCGCGATTTGATTCTGTGCATTCAAAATAGGCTTCAAATCATGCCCATATTGATCTATCAACGTTAATTCATTATTAGACACCGCAGCCGTTAGATTAACATCAGCGGCGGTACGCGCCCACAAGACATATAGCAAACTATCATCTTCCAAAGTTAATTGTACTGCTTCGGCATGTTCAGTTTGGGCGATCTTACCCTGCTTCACACCTCTAAACTGCTGGATGACCATGGCCCATGCGTCAAAAGCAGGTCGTTTTGAACCATCAGCCCGTATCAGCCCAAAAGTTTCATCGCCCGGGGGCAAGTTCCAGTCATAGAATTTGTATACAGCGACCCGTTCTGCGCCAGCCGCCAATTCCAATGCGGTCGCTTGAACGATGAAAGCTGCCTGCTGATCCAAGTTAATCTGGTACTGCGGACGAACCACAGGCCAAAGTGGGTCGTCGGTCGGCCCCGCGTTGGTTTCATTCACCCAAATGCGCTTGTCGTTTAGGCCATATTTATCCAGCAAGTCACGCGTCTGCTTGACAATATCATAGACCGTTTCGGTACGGAAATAAATATGGAGGCTAGCAACGTCAAAGTAGTAGCCATGCGCGGCGGCTTCGGGATCAGTGGTGATGCGTTCTAAAAGGCGGTCGAGATACAAACGGCGGCCTGCATTGACATCATGCCAATAGGTTGTGCCAGCCAGGATGACTTCGGCATCGGGATTGCCTTCTTTGAGCGCAAGATAGGCAACCTTCAACATCTGGTAATAATCGTCGAGTGAACCTTCAAACTCAAAGCCATAAGTATCACGGGTAATATCGGGTTCGTTCCAGATGATAAAACGCTTCACACCACGCGGCGCGTAATACTCCGCACTCTTGCGAACAAACCGCGCCCACAAATTATTAGGATCATCGACAGGTAGATACAAACCGCGTGGGACACCTGCCCCCGGCGTGCCATCAGTTGCCCATGCTGGCGTGTGCTTGAAAATGGCGACGACTTCGCGGTTACAATCTCTTGCCGCTTTGAGCCAGCGATCATCAACGTTGAGTGTGTACCAATCATCAGGGCTATCGGGTTGGTGTTGTGACCAATCGAAGATGATACGTTCCCAACCTGCTCCAAGTTGGCAAACTGTATCCGGAAGCCAAAAGCCTTCGACTACGCCAAAGGGATTAGCAGGACTATTGTCTTGTGCATTAAGGCGAAAACTGAATAAGAACAACCAGGTAGTAAAGCAAATAATAAAACGGGCGCTGTGTGAAATACTATGCAACCACTTCATTAAGTGTTACCTGCCGGACGAATATCCTGTAGATTCAGTTGGAGACTACGATTGCCATTCCATTCGTTCATTTCTAACTGATAAGCGACATCAATACGTTCTGGCATATTATCAACCCAATCACCCAAGCCAAAGCCAATTGCATCCAAAGGTGGCTGCCCGGCCCGCGCCAACTTGAGCTTGAGATGATGCCCTTCTTTACCGACAGTCCGTGACTCTAGCACACGCAAATTAGAAGTCATCAAGACTGGCGAGGCACTGTGGTAACCTGTCGGTTCCAATCGCGAAAGCTCGTACACCAACTTTTCTGTGAGTGCACGGGCTTCAACCTCTACGTCGATTTCGAGGATGGGGCGCAAGTCTTGACCGGACAGACTGTCGTCAGCCAATTTCATCAGTTTGGCTTTTAAAGCGGGAATATTCATATTGGCAACCGTGAAACCAGCGGCCTGTGCGTGACCACCATGCCGCACTAATAGGTCGGCACATTGATCAAGCGCATGGGTAATATCAAACTGTGGAATACTGCGGCATGAAGCACGACTTTCAGTTTCGCCCACTTCCATAATGATGGTTGGGCGCGAGTATTCTTCGGTCAAACGACCGGCAACTAAACCCACGATACCGGCTCTGAAATCACCAGAGGCGAAGATGAGCGGGGCATCGCTGCGTTGTTCTTCTACCCATCCACGAACTTTCTCTTGAGCGGCACGGGTCAAATCCTGCCGCTCAACATTCAATTTTTGCAACTGCTCGGCCAAGCGTAAGGCAACGTTATAATCTTCGGTGGAAAGTAAGTTGTAGGCAATCATAGCGCTCTCAAGCCGACCAGCCGCATTGATGCGTGGGCCGAGTGAGAAGCCAATATTCATGGCGGTGACTGTGCCGGGTTTGACTCCAGACACATCTAGCAAGGCACGAATGCCGGGGCGATTGGCTTTGTTGATGATTTCTAAACCACGCCGGACGAGTGCGCGATTTTCGGAGCGATTCATAGGCGCAAGATCGGCAACCGTACCAATAGCAACTAAATCCAATAAATCTTCAGTTTGCAGCTTAATTGGTGCCTTATGCATTTCTTTTGCCCTGCGTAACAAAGCATCTGCAAGTTTGAACGCTACCCCTACCCCAGCCAGCATATCTTCAGGGTATTTGCAGTCCTCTTGTTTAGGGTTGATTACCGCTAAGGCTTTTGGAATTTCGGGACCGATAGTATGATGATCAGTGACAATAATATCGAGTTGAGCGTCTTTGCCATCTTCGACTTCAGCTACTGAACGGATGCCACAATCGACTGTAATAACCAGTTTTACACCCTCACGAGCGAAACGCAGCAGTGCTTCGCTGTTCAGACCATATCCTTCATCAACACGATGCGGAATATATGGTTTGACGACTGCGCCTAAGGCAGTTAATACCTGTACCATTAAGGTGGTTGAGGTCACACCATCCGCATCAAAGTCACCATAGACGATGATCTGTTCATGTTTCTTAATGGCTTGGCTGATTCGCTCCACTGCTCGGATCATATCCTTGATCTGGAACGGATTGAAAAGTCTATTATTAGAATCTAGAAAACTTTCTGCATCGGCACTGAGAAATTCCTCAGCGTCAATAGGAGTCGTGAACCCCCGATTGTAAAGGACTTGAGCCAATACACTTCCCATATTGGGATAGCGAGAGAGAATTTCTGGCGACGTTGGTGAGGCGATCACCCAGCGTTTTGATAATGTAGACACGCATTCATCCAACAATTAAAATAAGTACGATTAAGCCGATTAACCATACACACTGCTCATTGAGAATTCACAGTTTAGCATCTCACAAGCAGCACTACAAATCGCTTCTACGGAGCAAACACATGACCAGCATCGTTTTCATGGGAACACCCGACTTTTCCGTCCCCATTCTCCAGCGACTTATTGAAACTTACAACGTTATTGGGGTCGTCACTCAGCCTGATCGTCCGGCTGGGCGTAAACAGCAAGTGCAGATGTCACCGATTAAACAATTGGCGCTCCAACACAATATTCCTGTTTTGCAACCGGAAAAACTGCGCCGACCAGAAGCTATTGCTGAACTTAAACAATGGCAACCTGATCTCTATGTGGTGGCAGCATTTGGACAAATATTGCCGCAGAGTGTTCTCGATATACCAACACAAGGTTCAATCAATGTTCATGCTTCGCTGCTACCCCGTTGGCGGGGCGCTGCTCCTATTCAAGCAGTAATCCGTGCAGGTGATGCTGAAACGGGCGTGACAATTATGAAAATGGACGCTGGACTCGATACAGGACCGATGCTCAAGATGCGGGTTATTCCGATTGCGACTGACGAAACGGGTGAATCGCTGCACGATAAGTTATCCATTTTAGGGGCAGACTTGTTGATGGAGACATTACCGGGTTATTTAGAGGGCGTGATACTTCCACAGCCACAACCGGAAGAAGGAATCACGATTGCGCCACAGGTGAAAAAGGAAGAAGGCAACATTCATTGGGAACAAGAGGCGGTGGTTATTGAACGGCTTATTCGTGCTTTTACGCCGTGGCCGGGAACATTCACATTCTTTAAGGGGCAACAGCTCAAAATCGTCACCGGCTATGTGGTGGCAGGCACAGCAGCAGCGGGTAAAGTCGTTAAATTACACGATGGGGTTGCTGTCGGTACAGGACACGGCTTACTGAAGCTGGGCACGATTCAATTAACTGGGCGTAAAGCCATGCCCGTCGAAGAATTTATAAAAGGTCAGGCTGATTTTACAGCAGCGACATTAGAATTATCTTGATCGTTGCCTTCAAAAACGTAGCGCAAACAAGGCACAAGGTCTTCTGAGGAATTAATCGTTTTTTCGCAGTCGAGCATCAAATAGCGGGCTGACTTGCGAGGGAAGGCATGTGTACAGCTTGCAAAACGCAACTGCTGTTTACCGACTTCGACATAACCATTCTTGACGCTGATGTGGCCTGATACCAACACACGCAGTTCGGTTTTGCTGACGGTGCTGAAGTAATTCAGGAAATTCTTGAGGGTTTTGAGATAAGCCGACTCACCGACATCCAATTCATTCTGCGAGAATAAGGTATTCCACATGAGGTCAAAATCGGTATTTTGACCGCTCAGGAATAAGACACGCAGCAACTCATTATAACGGGGGTCATCTGTACCGCTGACTGACAGATAATGCTTGGCCTGCTCATCGTAGGTGATCCCGGTAAAGTGAGAATAACCGCGCTGCAAACTGCCAATATCAAACTTCTTGAGTTCGTGGTCAGCGAGATCAATCAGATCATCATGTTCCAAGTTTATCAAACGTTCGACATGTTTGGTTGATGAAACGTCCGAAGCAGCACCCGCATGCGTAATTAGTACGCCACCTTTGGTACGAGCAAAAAATGGCAAGCTCGCCAAAAATCCACGTATTTCCTCCCGTTTAACAGGCGCCTTATAGCGTTGATCGAGACGGGTTAGTGCCACTTCAAAACGAGGTGTAAATTCTACAGAACCTTTTGCCAAAGTGAGACCATAAATATGTGGTAGTTCATGGTTTCCAAGCAGCATAACCACTTTATCTTTGCCGAGTTCGGCCTGTAACGCCATCATATCCAAGAGCATGTCGAGACTGGCATCGACCTCTTCCATGCCTTCATTATGGATAAGATCACCGCAAATAACGAAGTGATCAACCTCACCTTTAGCGTGTTGTTCCAAAAATAAATCTCGCAACTTATGATATACGTCCCAAGCACCGTGTAAGTCGGTGACGACCATTGCCTTACCACTATTCAAATCAACGATCCGGGACATATCACCTCTTAGAAGACTTACTACAAAAAGGGGTAGGAACAAGTATTACCACCCCTATATTAAAATACAATTCGGTGTAGGTCTAGTATCCTAGAATACCCACAACATCTTGAACGGCTTTGGCGCTGATTTCCAGCATACCTTTTTCCTCGTCGTTCAAATCCATCTGGATAATCTTTTCGACACCTTTTGCGCCCAAAATCGCAGGGACACCAATGTATAAACCATTATAACCGTACTGTCCATTTAGCAATACAGCAGATGGAATAACACGTTTTTGGTCACGAATTACAGCTTCAACCATTTCGACCACACCTGCGGCGGGTGCATACCATGCGCTGACACCAATCAAACCAACAATTTCACCACCACCACCACGCGCACGCTTGATGATTTCTTGCAACTTATCTTCTGCCATCAATTCACGGACAGGAATTCCAGCAACAGAGGTGTGGCGAGGCAGAGGAACCATCGTATCACCATGTCCACCCAAAACCATACCATGAACATCACGGATGCTCACGCCAAGTTCTTGAGCAATAAATGTTTTGTAACGAGCAGTATCCAATGAACCAGCCTGACCAATCACGCGTTCCGAGGGGAAGCCACTTTCATTCAATACGACATGGCACATGGCATCTAGCGGATTGGACACGACAATAATGATGCAGTTGGGTGAATGTTTGACGACTTCACGGGTCACTTCGCCGACAATTTTCTGGTTTGTCTTAACCAAATCATCACGGCTGGGGAATTGACCTGTAACAGGGTCTTTCTTACGTGGAACGCCTGCTGTAATAACGACTACATCCGAGTTGGCGGTTGCCTCGTAATCGTTGCTGCCAGTAATATTCAAATCAAAACGCATGACGGGACTCGATTCAAGCAAGTCCAACGCCTTACCCTGTGGGACACCTTTAACAATGTCCACCAAAACAACATCGGCTAATTCACGGGTGGCAATCCAGTGGGCGCAAGTCGCGCCAACATTCCCTGCCCCGACAATAGTAACTTTGCTGCGAGCCATACTATTCTTCTCCAATTAGGTATAATTCACGGGTCGATTATAACATAAACAAAGGGCGACCTGTGAGGCCGCCCTGATGTTCCTTAGGTGATTTTCATCCGACTGCTCTACGCTTTGCTAATTACTCACGACCGATTTCCCAGTGTGCAGGAGAGCGCCAAAGCCCAGACAAAAGCAGTTCACGAATAGCAACAAGTTCCTTCGGCAGACGATCATAGAGCTTGATGAATAGTTCTTCGTGAGAAAGAACTTCTTGCAGCCACAGGTCACGATCCACTGACATTACATCATTGAACTGTTCACGAGTGAAATCAAGACCGGTCCAGTCAAGATCCTCGTAGCGTGGCATACGTCCCAATGGGCTTTCGACGCCTACTGCATGTCCATGTGAGCGATCGACAATCCACTTCAACACACGCATGTTTTCACCAAAGCCGGGCCACACGAATTTGCCGTCGGCATCCTTGCGGAACCAGTTCACTCCAAAAATACGGGGTGGATTCGAAATTTCGCGACCAAATTGCAGCCAGTGATTGAAGTAACTCGCCATGTGATAGCCGCAGAATGGCAGCATAGCGAACGGGTCACGTCGAACTTGACCAATCGTACCAGCCGCAGCAGCTGTCATTTCAGAACCCAGCGTTGCAGCCAGATAGACACCAAATGCCCAGTTGTATGCTTGATAAACGAGCGGAACAACGCTGTTACGCCGGCCACCAAAAATGAAAGCTTTGATTGGTACACCGCTCGGATTTTCCCATTCCGGGTCGATGACCGGATTTTGACTGGCTGGCGCGGTAAAACGTGCATTCGGGTGAGCGGCCTTACGTCCACTGTCCGGGGTCCAGTCTTTGCCTGTCCAATCGATAAGATGGGCAGGAGTCTCGTCTGTCATGCCTTCCCACCAAACGTCGCCATCGTCTGTGAGCGCGACATTGGTAAAGATAGTATTGGCACGGCACGATGCCATAGCATTGGCATTGGACTTATAGGATGTTCCGGGAGCGACACCAAAGTAACCACTTTCGGGATTAATCGCATAGACCTGTCCATCTGCACCGGGCTTGATCCATGCAATATCATCACCAACAGTTGTCACTTTCCAACCATCAAGGGCCTTGGGCGGAATAAGCATTGCAAAGTTGGTTTTACCGCAAGCACTCGGGAAAGCAGCCGCAACGTAGGTCTTTTCACCATCAGGTGATTCGACACCCATGATCAGCATGTGTTCAGCGAGCCAACCTTCGTCACGCGCTATCGTTGAGGCGATACGCAGTGCCAAACATTTTTTACCGAGCAAAGCGTTTCCACCGTAGCCACTGCCGTAAGACCAAATTGCGCGTTCTTCCGGAAAGTGTACGATGTACTTGTTGTCACGGTTGCAAGGCCATGCCACATCTTTCTGGTCGGTTTCGAGTGGCACACCCACTGAATGTACGCACGGAATAAATGCGCCATCTGAACCTAATACGTCCAAAACCTTTTTGCCCATACGGGTCATAATACGCATGTTTGCGACTACATATGGAGAGTCGGTCACTTGCACACCGATATAAGCGATGGGTGAACCTAACGGCCCCATGCTAAACGGAATGACATACATTGTCCTACCACGCATACTACCCTCGAACAATCCGTCAAGGATTTTATGCATGGCGCTTGGTTCCATCCAATTGTTGGTGGGACCCGCATCAGTTTTGTTAACGCTGCATACGAATGTACGATCTTCTACACGAGCAACATCACTCGGGTCAGAACGGGATAGGAAGCTATCAGGGCGCTTCTCTTGATTGAGGCGAATGAATGTGCCTGCCTCAACAAGTGTATCGCAAATCGCATCGTATTCTTCCTGCGAACCGTCACACCAGTGAATGCTATCGGGTTGCAAACGAGAGGCCATATCGCTTACCCAATTACGCAACCGTTCATGTTGCACATAATCAGGTACCGGGCTTTCATTTAATGTTGGTCGTTCGAGAGTTTGGGCCGTCATTGTGATTAGCTCCTTTGTTATGTTTCATGGTGTCCATTTTAAAGGAGCGAGACCCTTGGAAGACACGACAAAAGAACACACTTCTAAGTGATACTTGTCACCACTCACCGCTTGACACCTCATTATTTGACAAATGAGGCACGACTGCCAATTCATCCAACCGCCAACCTTCATCTTTCGGCAAGAGCGTAGTCAGAGACGTATTTTCAATATGCAGGTGGTCAAGCTCTGGTGCACCGTCAAAAAGACGATGAAGTAACATCCGTATAGTACCACCGTGGGATACTATAGCCACTTCTGGGCCGGTAGCATTTGCAACGATATGCTGAAAGACTTCATAAGCGCGATTTTGGAGGTCACGCCGCGACTCACCATTGGTCACAGTATAATTCCAGTAGTCTGCTTCAAAGTCGCGCCATTCGTTCGGGTAACGAACACTAATTTCTTCGCGGGTGAGTCCCTGAAAAACACCAAGATTGAACTCCTGTAACCGCTTGTCGATTTGAGGTGTAACACCCACAGCGTTACCAATCGCTTTTGCCGTGTCTAAGGCACGTGGCAAGTCACTGCAATAAATCGAACCAAATTTTCGTCCGGATAAATAAGTTCCGAGCGCTTTGGCCTGTGCGCGGCCGACGTCATTTAGGCCAACTGGTAATGCGCCTTGCCAGCGACCATTGATATTCCAGTCTGTTTGACCATGTCGAACAAGTATTAATCGTTCAATTTTCACCATTACGATAACTCCCAATCCTTTCGTGTAGAGTGCACTAATCTATTATGACTATGGCTTGACGTTGCCCCATTCTGACGGCAAAATGAGAAAAAGGGCGTTAAGTGCGGTATAATACACCCTCAAACAACAAACTATATCACGTCACCGCCCAATTGAGGCGCGCTAGGGAGAAACGTACTGTGAAAGTCTCCGAAAAGATAAGCTGGAATCATAGTCCGGCGGTACTTGGGATGTCAATGATAGCCGGTCTTGGTGTCATCCTGATTGTAATTGCACTAGGAATTGGCGTAGTCGAAGGCGCATCTGCTGATACTAATACGGTCGGGATCACCTTTATTAGCGGTATCGGACTGTTCATCCTCGGTGCGGTTGGTTGGTTTGGCCTCACACAACCTCAACGGCACTTTGATGACATCAACCAACCGCTGGACGATGGCAGTCATGGTCATACCGAAACACATGACGAACACGCCATTGTACCGGCATCCGAGACGCTTCCGACGGTTCATCATTAAATCGTGGCGGGTGTAATTCCTGAACGCAATCCCATTGGTGATGTGTTCACGGGCGCAGTGATACAAATTGGTGACGCACAAGCCTTAACGACTCTCGAACCCTTGTCCGAACAGATTATTGCAAGCGGAACGTTTGTTATCCGATACGGACTGCGCTTTTTAGGTAAGCTGCACATCTCGATTGTGCCGGGTCTACTTGTGCTAGATCGCGGCGAGATGATAACCGGTGATGAAGCATGGGATTTCTTGCTGAAGCACAGCAATCTTTATCCGCGTTCGGAAGTTTTCGGCTATAAAAATGATGGCGCTGATGAAATGATGCTTATCCGCAATCTGGATATGGCAGTGCCTCCCGAAGTATTGGTTTACACTGATGCCAACGCTATCAAACCGCTTGCCAAGCCCTCTGCCCTGATTGCGCCGGACAGCAGCGGCATATCGGAACGACTACTCAGCTATTTACCACGTTACCCTTCGCTTGCACAATGGCAAGCAGAAATGAAAATATGAACGACCTCGATACTGTATTTGATGATGTGCTACCGCCTGACCATCGCTCCGGCGTAGTCTCGGTAGTAGGCCGCCCCAATGTAGGCAAATCGACATTGATTAATCACATTCTCGGGCAAAAAATTGCAATTGTGAGTCCTAAGCCACAAACCACGCGCCGTCAGCAACTTGGAATCTATACCGAAGCAAAAGCCCAAATTTTGTTTATGGATACGCCCGGTTTGCACACCCCGCATCACAAACTAGGCGAATATATGGTTGGCGTAGCGCAAGAAGCGCTCAAAGATGGCGATATTATTCTGTGGGTACTCGACATTTCGGTTGAGCCAACCAAAGAAGATCTGCAAATTGCCGAACTCGTAAATAAGTTTCGTGGCGATACGCCGGTTGTTTTGGCGCTTAACAAAGTTGATCTTGTGGATGCCAAAAAGCGCGAAGCACATCTTGACCTTTACGGTGCATTAGTCGATAACGATGCTGCCATTTTAGTGAGCGCTATACAGGGCGATGGTGTTAGCGAATTGGTGGATTACCTGCGCGAATCGATGCCACTCGGCCCACGCTACTATCCGGTTGACCAAGTTAGTGAAGTGAATATGCGCTTCATTGCCGCCGAAGTGATTCGTGAGAAGATTATCCTCAATACTGAACAGGAAATACCTTACTCTGTTGCAGTTGAAGTTGAGGAATACAAAGAACGCTCAGACACAATGACCTATGTTAGTGCGACGATTTATGTCGAACGCGATTCGCAAAAAGGCATTCTGATTGGCAAAAGCGGTGACATGATTAAGCGCATCGGTTCCGAAGCTCGCTCCGAACTAGCTGAGATGCTCGGCACACAGGTTTATATTGAACTGCGTGTCAAAGTCCTCAAAAACTGGCGTATGGATGAAGACTTGATGCGGCGCTTGGGTTATCGTCTGCCAAAGAAAGATGATTAGGTCGGCAGCGACTCCAAATAAGCACGGCCTTCTTCTACATCACGCCCAATTTGGTCGATGAGGTCTTGAAGATTTTCAAATTTGGCTTCGGGTCGCAGTCTCTTCTCAAATGACACTTCGAGATGGGCACCATAAATATCACGGTTGAAATCTAACATATAAGGCTCAACCGTGATGTTCTTGCCTTCAAAAGTGGGACGCACGCCAACATTAGTCATCGCCATAAATCGTTCGTTACCCAACTTTGCCCAGCCCGCATAGATGCCATTGGCGGGTAACACCTGCTCATCCCATACGGCGGTGTTAGCAGTTGGGTAGCCGATTTGACGACCCCTTTTCTCGCCGTGTATGACCTCACCGGTGACAGAATACGCACGATTGAGCCATAACCGCGCTTGTTCCATTTCGCCATTCTGTACAGCCTGCCGAATATGGCTGCTGCTGATGATGCCATCCTGTGCCTCAAGCAAGTCAATGTCGTGAACGGTAAAGCCTTTTTGGATTCCTTGATCCCACAAGAAAGGTACATTCCCTTCACGGTTGTAGCCCATTGCAAAATCCGAGCCCACCCAAAGCGCGCTCATTTTGAGATTCTTTACGAGTTCATCAACAAAATCGGCTGCTCTTACTTGACGAACCGCATCATTAAAAGGGTGGGTCACCACACAATCGACACCTAAGCCGGTGAGTAAATGCGCTTTTTGCTCAGGCGTTGTTAAGTAATAACGTCCCTGTAAACCGCGCAAAACCACATCAGGATGCGGAAAAAAGGTCAAGGCTACAGCCAAACGTCCGGTGGAATGCGCTTCTTCAACTAAGCGTTGAATAAGGAGCTGGTGACCCTTATGTACACCATCAAACACACCAATCGTCACAATTGAATGCTCTAGTAAATTGGCTTCCGCGAGACTATAAACATGCTTCATAGCTGGTCCATAAAGTGTAGATAGGCTAATTTGAGAATTATTTTAACAGGGCATGGTTTGATTAGTCAGAGAATACCTTATGTGGTCGCCATGAACCACTATCCGCCCGCAAGATAGCAACGAGATGCCCATCTAGTGCATAACCCAATGCTAATTCACTGACTGAGTTATCCGCGCCAATCGAACGTCCATGCAGGATGTTTTCGGTGTCTTGGGCGGAAAGTTGGACGGTAGGCCAATCAGATAGTGCGACTTGCGGTGGAATCAGATAGCGCAACCAATCATCAGTAGTCAACAGATCATCCAAGGCTACCGAATCATCAAGCCGAAACATCCCACTAGTAACCCGTGATAAACCGCTGAGATGTGCCCCAACACCTAATGCTTCACCTAAATCATAAGCGAGGCTGCGAATATAAGTTCCCGCGCTGCACACCACATCTAAGGTAAATTCGGGCTGTGACCAATCCATAATATCGAGCGAGTCAATCCGTACTGCACGTGCTTCGCGTTCGACCGTTTCTCCGGCACGCGCCATGTCGTACAATTTGCGCCCACCCTGCTTAATGGCACTATACATGGGCGGGATTTGCTTGATATCTCCAAGAAACGCGCCAAATTGGGCTTCAACATCTGTGCGCTGAACATGCGAAGCGTTTCGCTTTTGTAGAACAGCACCTTCAGCATCATATGTTTCGGTGGTAATACCCAAGTGAACCTGCGCCCGATAGCGTTTAGTGCTGTTCATGACATATTCGCTAAAGCGGGTGGCGTTCCCCACGCAGATCACCAAAACTCCCGTTGCTAAGGGATCAAGGGTACCTGCATGACCAACTTTCTTGAGCTTCAGACCGCGCCGGATATTGGCGACTACGTCGTGACTGGTCATATGGAGTGGCTTATTGATGTTTAGAAAACCGGAAACCTCAGCCACTGATCTGCTTCCCTTGTTTCACAACGGCTTCTAACATGGGCATGACACGCGCTTTGACTTCTTCTAAGTTACCGTCCACCGTAGCACCAGCCGCAGGTTTATGCCCGCCTCCACCTAAAGCGAAGGCGACTGCTGCAACATCATAGCCAACTTTGCTCCGCAGACTCAGTTCAACCTTGTTATCCGACTGCACTTTGAAAACCACAGCAATCATCACTTCATCTGCAGTAACCAGTGTGCTGACTAATCCGGCATCGGTCATGTCGGACAATCCCGTTGCCTTCAAGTTTTCTGGCGTAACAGCAGCCGAGATAATGCCGTCTTTGAATTCTACGGAAGGGAAAACCTGTTTCCACAACATAACGTCGGTTAAAGGCTTGCTAACCATGGTGCGGTTAATAATGTCGACTAATGGCCCGCCAACCAGCATTAATTGGTGTGCTATTTCTAACGTGCGCGGAAGCACGTGGTTGGTGCGGAAACCCATTGTATCGGTCACCAATCCAGTAAGGAGCGCCGTCGCAACAGGCTGCGAAATCGGCTTATCGAACTTCAGTAGGAAATCATAAACAATTTCGCTGGCTGACACCGCTTCAGGCATAACCAAATAGATATTACCAAACATCGTGTTCGTCGCATGATGATCCAAATTAATGATCACTGTGCTATGTTCACGGCCATAAATTCCAGCATCGCCAGTACGTTCTTCGTCACTCGCATCTACCGAAATCATCAAATCCCATTGGCCTTCTTTGAGACCACTAATGACCGTATCCTGTTCGGGAATGTAGCGCAAATAATCCGGCACACCGCCGTCGACAGCAGCATCTACATTCTTCCCCATCTCGCGCAAACCGACTGCCATTCCTAGCAAAGAACCAATTGCGTCACCATCAGGCTTGATATGCGTCACCACCAAAATCGAACTCGCACGGTTTACAGCCGCAACTGCTTCAATCCAATTCATCGTCATCGTTCGCCTCGTCTACAACAGGTTCAGGAGGAGCGGCTGGAATATCCAACGATGTAATCAAATGATGTAAACGCTCGCCACGTTCAAGTGTTTTATCCCAGTGAAAGACCAAATCCGGTGCATTACGTAGCTGGATACGTTTGCCGACCTCACGCCGAAGAAAGCCTTTCGCCCGCTGCAAACCAGCCATGACTTGCGGTTCACGACTTTCATCACCCAGCGCGTTCACATAGATTGTGGCAAACATCAACTCTGGATCGAGCTTCACTTCGGTCACTGTAATGTGTTGTAGACGCGGGTCGGAAACTTCGCGCAATAGTAACTCGCTCAAGATGCCTTGAATTCGTTCTGACATCCGATCTTGTTTAATAGACATTTTATTCTCCTTTACAACCCAGTCATTACAACAAATAAGGGGCAAATGCCCCTTATCGTCGGGGTACTATACACCCCTCATTCTACAATATCTGTCACGACCGCAAGGGTGTTCGGTTAGTTCACGCGTTCGCTGACATAGAATTCCATCATATCGCCAACCAAAAAGTTGTCGAAGTTATTCAAGCTGACACCACACTCAAAACCAGAACGTACTTCACGCACGTCCTCTTTTTCGCGTTTGAGTGAAGCGACAGACAAATTCTCAGCAATGATTCTATTACCCCGCTTGACGCGTACCTTAGCATTACGGCGCAGTTCACCATCGCGCACATAACTACCGGCAATCGTACCAGCCTTCGGAATTTTGAATATTTGGCGCACTTCGGCTGTACCAATATTCTTATCGGCGAACACAGGTTCAAGCATACCCTGCAAGGCCAATTCGATGTCTTCAAACAGCTTGTAGATGATGTTATACAAGCGGATTTCCACACCCATTGCGTCAGCAGTGCGGTGCGCGGCATTATCAACAGCAACTGAGAACCCGACAATGATTGCCCCTGAGGCACTCGCAAGGTTCACATCATTTTCGCTGATGTTACCCACATCGGCAGATAGAATACGGATGGTGATACCATCATTATTATCACCGCTGATATTCTTCAGTCCATCAACAATCGGTTGTAGCGATCCTTGAACATCAACCTTCAGAACCAGAGCCAGTTCTTTAGTTTTGCCCGACTCAAATTGGGCAAACACATCCTCAAGGGTAAATGAACGTTCAAAACGTACTACCCCAGCCGCAGTCGCATCTTTGCGCTCTTCAGCTAGCAGCCGGGCTGTCTTGTCATTCTTAGCCGTCTCAAAAGTTTCACCGGGTTGTGGTGGCTCATTCAAGCCCAGCACACGCACGGGAGTAGATGGGCCGGCTTCTTCCAGCTTCTTCCCATTCTCATCAAACATGGCTTTAACACGCCCGTAGGCTTGTCCAGCGACGACCATATCGCCACGCTTTAATGTGCCATTCAGCACCAAAAGCGTTGCCATCGTCCCTTGATGTGAACTCAGTTCTGCTTCCAAGGTAATACCTGACGGATCACCTTTTGGATTTGCAACAATTTCTTTGTCTTCTGCTGTCAGCAATACCGCTTCAAGCAAATCGTCCAATCCGGTTCCCTGTTGAGCAGACACCGGTACAACTAGTGTGTCACCACCCCATTCGTCAGGGGTCAAGCCAATGTCAGAGAGCATCTTCTTGACATTTTCAATGTTGGCATTGCGCTTATCAGTCTTGGTTATGGCGACTACTACAGGCACATTCGCTGCTTGTGCGTGGCTCAGTGCTTCACGCGTGGTTTGCATCACACCGTCGTCTGCCGCGACTACCAAAATAGCCACGTCAGCGCCTTGCGCTCCACGCGCCCGCATGGCGGTAAATGCCTCGTGACCGGGAGTGTCTAAAAATGTGATTTGCTGACCGTTGTGGTTAACACGGTACGCACCGATGTGCTGAGTAATACCACCCGCTTCACCAGCTGCTACTGTCGATTTACGGATTGTATCTAGAAGTGTTGTCTTACCATGATCAACGTGACCGAGAATGGTCACAATTGGGGGGCGGCGTATCAGACTTTCGGGCTTTTCATCAGAGTATTTCTTACGCCACGTCTGAGCTTCGACAGCCTTTTGTTTTTCTTCTTCAACGGCAATGGCCGCCGCTGATTGGGCTTCAAATCCCATTTCTTCAGCAACGATAGCAGCCGTATCAAAGTCAATTTGCTGGTTGATTGAAGCCATGATGCCATTAGCAATCAAGCGCTTCATGACCTCAATCGGGCTTGCGCCGATGATATCCGCTAATTCACGTACTGTTACATATTCAGGAAGCAGAATTGCTTGCTTTTCTTGTGCCATATCGTTGACCTCCACATAAAGGAGCGACAGGCCAGAAAAGCACTTAGGGGCTTAGCAAAGACCTATCGCGGTTAATTGATGTTTGGCGATGATTGCCATCGTCGATTCATGATTCTCGCCCATCATGCTTTGGGCTTGGCCAGTTGTAGGCGTTCACGATCTTCATGAGTTATTTGTGTCCGTAGCGCCTGAGCCAGTACATCAGATTGCACCACCCTCTCCCAACAACTTTCGCGGTCACACAAATATGCACCGCGCCCATTCATTTTACCAGTTATATCTACCTGAATACCATCCGCAGTGCGAACAATGCGGACGAGCGCCCGTTTACCAGCTTTTTGCCGACAAACGACACACGTCCGCACAGGAATATGTTTAACTCGTTGCGGTTGTTCAGCCATCATAGCAGAACTTATTCTTCGTCCCACTCTTCAGTGCCCCGTCCGCCTTTACGGCGACGTTTCGCAATAACCTGACCAATTTCCTCGTCGAAAATAAGCTGGCGGCGTTGCAAACGCTCCTTCTTCTTCTCGCTCTTCTTCTTACCAGCAGGTTGCTTACTGTCTTCCAACTCTTCTTCTTCTTCGACAGCAACGGGTGTTACAACCGGCTTTTCTTTCCATGTTGTAGGCTTAACTGGTTTAGGTACTTCTATTGGTAAGTCTTCATCACCAAATGCACCGGCTGGCACGACATCTTCATCTGCTTCGGTACCAACCTCCACGTCAACAGATGTAACAACTGGCGCAAGTTCTAATTCCTCTACAGGTTCTTCAATCTCAACGGGTTCTTCACCTTCAGGGATAACAATCTTATCCAAGGCCGCCTGCACTCGCATCAGCGAGTCTTCTGGCAAATCCTTGAGTAGGTAACGCAACCGATCTTCATCGATTAAGAAGCGCCACATAATTTCGCCGACATTTTCCAGTGTTTGAAGGACTTCGATGATGCTATCTGGAAGATCAAGCGAGGTGATTGGTAACGTAAATGCACGCTGCGGTAAGGTTGCTTTGACTGCGTTGATTTCTGACACACGTGCAGCCCGTGCTGCATCGCGGCGAGCCAACAAACGTCGTTCCACAATATCTGCGAAACGTGCCAATGTATTATATTCTTCTGGCATAACGGTCTTATTGGCGTTTTTCTTCTCGATAATCCGCTGTACATCTTCAATCATGACAGCGTTTTCAATCTTCAAATCGCCCAATGCCGGATTGTCTAGATTATTCAGGGCATCTGATACGGCTTCGGTGACGCTCTTGATGTCAATGCGCCAGCCAGTAAGTTTAGCAGCCAAGCGCGCATTTTGGCCTTCACGACCAATTGCCAATGAAAGTTGATCATCCGGTACTATGACAACGGCTGTACGACCCGAATCCGGATCATCTTCAAGATAAACACCACTGACACGCGATGGACTAAGCGCCTTCGCGATGAATTGTTCTTGATTGAGATTCCATTCAATGACATCAATCTTTTCGTCATGCAGTTCTTTGACGATGTTTTGAATGCGGATACCACGCATACCGACGCAAGCGCCTACTGGATCAATACCCTCTTGCAGTGCTGCAACGGCGACCTTTGAACGGTAGCCAGCTTCACGTGCGATGTTCTTGATTTCCACTTGCCCGTTATAAATTTCGGGAACTTCGTATTCAAGCAAGCGGCGCAGCATATTACGATGGCTGCGACTGACAATAATCTGCGGGCCACGATTACTGTTCTTTACTTCAAAAAGATAAGCGCGAACCTTATCGTGCGGTTTATAACGTTCACCCGGAATTTGCTGGTTACGCGGCATCATTGCTTCCGCGCGTCCCAGACTCAAGGTAATAACAGCAGCATTGACGCTCTGTACCGTGCCTGTAATTAAATCGCCTTCACGGTCAATGTACTCATCATAGAGTGATTGACGTTCAGCTTCACGGATTTTTTGCAGAATGACTTGCTTGGCAGTCTGCGCCGCAATGCGACCAAACTTCTTAGTTGTTCCCTCAAGCTGTACCATAACAGTATCACCGAGGTTACATTCAGGCTCGAAGTAACGCGCTTTTTCAAGTGTTACTTCTGTGTGATCGTCGAATATTGATTCAACGACCTCTTTTTCAACAAAAATGCGCGCACGACCTGTAGCAGGATCAATTTTGACATCGACTGCCTGCGCCGCACTCGCACCCACATCACGCCGATATGCCGAGACAAGGGCATTCTGCAATGCCTCCATCACGACATCTCGTGGAAGTGACCGAAGTTCTGTAATTTCACCAAACGCGATCTCAAACTCGCTTTTCATATACCCCTGACCATATCCCCCTCGCAAGGGATAAACGCCTTATATTTTTGTGGTTAATCATACACGAAATAAATAAAAGAGGGCAGACTACCACGGATGCAACTTGCACAATAATGACGAAAAGTGGGGGTTGCCCACTTTTCTCACATGCGAATATGTTATCACATTACTATGCAAATGACAAGACTCTTCGCTCAAATAGCAGCGCTTAACCTGCCGCAGTAACTTCCGGTGTCATTTCGGAAGTGCTTTCTGCAAATCCACTGAAGTCGACTGTCGCTTCCGGCGTGATTTCGATTATGTTTCCGGCAGGCGCACCAACCTCAACTGTTGACTCAACACCTTGTTGAATAACACCTGACTGCTGTTGACCATCAGAGGGCAGGACAACCGCAGGCGCAGGGAACGGAGCAAACCGTAGAATTCGTCCCGCGCCTGAATCTGCCACGTAAACATTACCTGATGCATCGAGAGCCACGCCTCCAACACTGTTCAATTGACCAGCATTCAAACCGGTTGTATCCCGATTGAGTTCGCCAAATGAACCTACGCAATTACCATCAGCGCTATAGACGAGTACCCGCCCCGCGTCTGGATCGGTAATGTAAATCAGCTTACGTGTTGCATCTACAGCCAGATACGGACGATTACCCTGATCTTCTAGCCAACCACGAACCTTGAAACTATTGACGGATATGCCATTGGCATCTTTGTAGGTTGTTGAAGGCGCTCCGTCTAGCGTAAACACCGAAATACGCTTATTCCAGTAATCGGTTACATATAACAATCCATCGGCACCAATTGTTACACTACTTGGTTCATCTAATTGACCAACATCGCTGCCAGAAGATCCAATATCCCGTAAATACTCACCATTACTTGTATAGACACGAATACGCTTGTTGCCTGTATCGGCTACATAAACATTTTCTTGGCTATCGACCGCAATACCGCGCGGCCCCCAGAACCCGTCAAAAGGTTCGGGCTGTGCTTTGTCGCCAAACTCGCCCCGTTGTCCCCAACTGTTGAGGAACTTGCCGTCGGGAGTAAATACCTGAACACGATAGTTCCACGTATCCGACACATATACATTGCCACTTGGCCCAATGGCGATACCACTTGGACGGTTAAAGACACCACCGCTGTCTGAACCACTTATCTTATTAAAGTAAGGGTCGCCTTCAACGTAAAGCTGCCCTAATTGACCAAAACTGCTTACGAAAGTTCCATCTGGATTGAAAATTGCAATACGATGGTTAAATTCCTCCGCCGCATAAATTTGTCCCTCTTTGTTGATGGCAATTTGACGCGGGTGATTCATCGGCAAAGCGTTCTGTCCTGAAACCTCATATATTTGGTTGGACTGTAACGGCTGCCAGTTTGCAGTACATTGGTTGGTTTGCAACGTGTTCGCTGCTACCGCTTGACCATCTCCAACACCCAAATTCCAAACTTGCGCCGCAATATCTTTGCGTATAAATACATACATACGGTCAGCAACGGGCCACTTGGTTAAGCTGAAATCTTTCTGAAGTGCTTGGCCATATGCCGTGTAATCACGCCGCCACCAAATATCCCACATGCCTTGCCGGATCGCTGCCGAATTCGGGTTCGTAAAATCAAATGTGTTAATCACCCGATCAGCCGTCATATTGAAGTAGTCTTGCATCGGCCACCACATGCGCGGGTAATCAAATTCGTAGTAATTGTCCGATAACGCATCGACAGCTTTCGCCTTATTCTCGTCACCAACAATCACGACCATTTGATCTTGCATATCTTTGGGACTCGGGCTTTCGCCCAAGAAGCGAGCGGTCGCTGACGGGAAGTTGCGGAAATACCACGCACCCGGCCATGAGATTTTGAAGTCATATCCAAACTTCAAATCCATACCACCAGTTATACGTTTACTCATATCTTCAATTTGCTGTTCCACTGCTTTGTTGGCAGGCGCACCATGCGCATAGACCAAAAACTCGGTCGCCAAATCGTAATTGATAAAGGCCGCCATCCATGCTGTGCGAAAGGTCAGAAATGCTAGCGATATAAAGACCACTACCCCTATCATCACGCGCAACTGAGTAAAGCCCGTTTGCATGACAATCCGAATAATTGCATATATGACTACCCCTCCAACCGCGATGCCCGCAATCCACTGGAACATCTTGGTCAACTGAACCTGTTCCAAACCGCCTAAACCACCAAAGATGAAGGGGGCAACCAATTGAGCTAGTGCAACAAACAGCAGTGGCAGCAGCAGTAAATACAGCCAATTGCGCTTGAAAAAAGCCTGAACGTTTATCCGTTCAAAGAACCGACCGAAATACCATCCGGCGAGAAAAATCATTGGTGTCGCTAAATGTGTTCCTAACCAAGGCATCTTTTCGCCCGATAAGGTTAAGGCAATTAGAATAAATATCGCCCACCATGAAATAAATATCAAAACAGGCATCCGCCCTAACCATTCCGCGGGATCAGGATTACCTCTGCGTCGCAAAACAGGCAATGGTTCAAGCGGCACTGGACTATCAGTATCCTCAGTTGCAACAAAATTCAGGTTCGGCAGTTCATCACCAGAATAAGCAAGTGAAGCTTCTAGCCGATTCTGGTCGCGTGTAGCCATCCGGTCCTGCCGGAAGCGCCAGAATATCGCCATGCCACTTAACATGGCGAGTACACTGCCGATGACGGGCAGGAATTCATAGAAGGGCATGACCAGCCCTAAATAGTAATATTGAGGCTGGCTACCACGCCGTTCACCTTGCTGCTGTAGCCAATAACCAAGGCTTCCAAACATACCGGATCCGACACCGTCTAAATTCGTGAAAACGGTGGTAAAGAAGAACAGGAACAACGCATGGAAGATGGCGACACAAATCAGCCAGCGTTTAGGGTTCCAGATTAATCCAATAGTTATCGAGATAAAAACCGCAGGCCACACGGTGAGGGAAGCAACAGCAATTTGCATCCCCTTTTGTGTTAAATCAAATTGAATAGGAATAGCTGCCTGCACCGCATTTGCAACTTCCAGAAGCGAAGTTACATCTTTAGGATGCAAAGCCTTCATAATAAAGGGTGTTGCCCACGGCAAAACCAATGTCACCATGATGACCATCAAATCGACTTCCGGGAAGCGACGCAGTTTTGCCCAAACACTGGATCGCCACAGATAAATCAGGACGGCAATTACAACAACTGCCAATCCCCATTCTGCGTATAAAGGCCATGATGAATAGGAAGGAATTGCAGCATCTTTCGGAATTTTAGAGGCTTCTTCGACAATCAACAGGACGCTGGTAATTACGACAATCAAAGCGACCATAGGTAGTAGATCCATCCATGGTGTCCGCCCTTTGCCGCGCCGTGAAATCCACAGCATGGTTCCAATTATAATCAGCAGCATGGCGAATATTGCGGTCAATGACCACGAAATGAGGCTACTAAAATCAGTCGTTCCCGGTTGCGGTGCCGGGGTCAACGGAATCACACTCACAATGACGTAGAACGCCAAAGCCGCCACACCACCGAGCAATACGGTGAGTGAAAGGAAGTAAAAGAGACTCTTCCCCGGCAACCTGAAATATTGCTGTCCTACCCTTACCAACCAGTAGAGCAATAAGATCGCGAAGAAAATACTGATGTACATGAAGGCGACTTCTTTGGTCGCCAAACTACATAACATCGCTCCTGAAAAGACGTATAACCAACGCGCTTTTCGCCTGAGGTTCGGCGGCCCGTTTAAATACATCAAGACGCAATACGCCATAATTAACGTGAAAAAGATGGACGGTGTATCCTCGCGTATATAGCGGTTGTAATACAAGATTAGAGGCGATATGAGGAACATCACTGAGGCTAAAATTGATCCCCAGCGCCCTATCCATCTTCTGAACAGCAATGGGAACATGACCATCAAGATACCCAACACCGCCGGATAAATGCGTGCTGTGAAGTCGTTATCACCAAACAGAAAATAATCAAGCGCGGTCATATGAAACAGAATTGGACCGTGCATCAGCGGTGTGTGCTGAAAGATACCCGTCTTATATAAGTCCCACGAAAACTTGGTGTGCAAGCTCTCATCGTGGCTCATCGTCCGCGTGCCAAGGTTATAAAAACGCGTAAAAATTGCCAGCAGCAATATGATGATGTAAACGGTCATTTCCCAGTTGATGTGAAATGATTTCGTAAGCCATCCGTCAGCAGTAGCGGTTACGGGTTCTGCAAATATTTGATTTTCAGGTTCTCTTGATAAGTCCATTACGTCCTCAAATCAGGGTGTACTGATGACATCTAGGTGTAAAGTTACTGGTAATTTTGCGGGTGCAGGTGTTTGGCTAATCTCAAAAGCAACCGATACACCTTCTTCAGTGGCGACAGTCACATTCGGTGTCACCCTCAGCAAGGGGGCAGGCTGGGTCGGCGGTTCTGCAAGCACCTGATTACTGCGCCCCAAGGCAAACGGGATCAAAAGTAATACCGTGATCGCTACCATCGCCATCCCGTAGCGCAGCGGATAATAATTCGAAGTACGACGTGCTGCATCCAAACGTGCTGCCGCCCAAACCCGATCAAATGTCGGGGCACGTCCACTGCTAATATTGGGAACAATCCGCCCTAAGTCATTCACCATGCGCTTGTGTTCCAGGTAAAGCGAATAACAAGTCTCACAGCGGTCAAGATGTTCCGCCACTCTGCGGTGCTGTTTTGGCGGTAATTCACGATGAATGTACGTAACCAAATGTTGCTGACAGTATTTGCATGAAATCATGATGATAATTCGACACCTAGCAGCGCATCTAACAGATTTTCACTCGCAGGTTGCAACACACTACGCAGTTGTTCATGCGCCAATCGTACCCGACTTTCGGCTGTCTTTTGTGGACAACCAATCACTTCTGCCATTTCACGGAAGGTGAGGTTGTGTCCGTACCGTAACACAACTGCTTCACGTAAACGTGGGGAAAGTACAGATAAAGCATGTTCAATGGCGACTTTGGCATCACGATCAGCCAAACGTGCCTCTGGTGCATCAGAATGCGGTGCAGGTAAATCCAATGAAAGGAGTCCCGCGATATTCCACCAGCGTCCACGGCGGTACAAATTGCGGCAGCGGCTCAAGGCAATCGTATACAGCCACGTTTTGAAGGACGCGCGTGATCCATCATAGCGATGGAGATTTTTGAAACCGTAGACAAATGCTTCCTGCATAATATCTTCCGCATCCTGACGGTTCATCAGCAAACCGTAACACAAGCGATAAATGCTTGGCGCACATAACGCATATAGCGCCTCGAAGCCTGCTTGATTGCCCGCCAAACACTGGCTGATTACCTCAGCGATTTCATCTGATTGCTGATTCATGCGACATCCTATCCCCTAGCTGATGCTCATTCCACAATTTATACACAGGAAGATTAACCATTCCTTACTGCGGAACTAACGGCTTTGTACCATTGTAAATATCCTGTCGCAACCAGAGTGTGACGGCATCCGATGGCAAATCACCGGTTAATGTGCGGCGCTGCAACCACCACGCGGGAAAGTTGAGTATTGAAATACTGCTGAAATCCCACCCATTGGTAATCGCTGTGGTATGCCCAACATAAGCACCACCCAAATCAGGCTTCTCGATAGAAGATGGCAAGATGACAACGCCCTGCCCTTTGGCAGCGGTCACATTACTAATGAATGTCGTATTCGAAAAATCGCGGAGCAACCATGCCACAACACCATCATCCGGAGCTAATACATTTACAACTAATTCTGGGAAACCGGAAGTTTGACGATTCGACAATTCAATTAATGTTTGACGAAGCTGTGCCGTTTGGTAACTTGTCGGGTTCCGACTCCAAAATTCAACAGCGTTATCTGCGTTAACTACCGAGATATTCCAACCGCTGCCTAATCCCGTAATCATCACAAAAGCCAAGACACCCAGTGCTCCACCACGAATAGCCGTACCCTCACCCCATTCACTAGAGGCCAGGAAATAACCAATGAGGATGAGCAACACCGCAATGACAATACCAATCAAATTCTGGGGATTGATATTGATTTGTTGCAATACCGCATCGGGTGTGGTCATCAACGAACGGGCAATTGACTGAGCATGAACGCTGATCATCGCCATTAACATCGCTACGACAAGCGCGATTAACCAACGACTCCAGCGAGGCGCAAAATATCGACCACCTCCACTAACAAGATCGTTGATGACACGGCTGGATAAGGCTGCGAATGGTAAGACAAGCCACAACGTATGTTCCGAACCAGTACCCGCGTAAAGCAGGGAGATCAGTACTGCAAAAATTAACCAACCCAACAAGAAACGATCAGCCAATGAAACCTGTTCTCTCGTCAAAATATTGAATACGGCAACAATGCCCACCACAAAAAGGAGCGGTTCATAGAATAAAGTGGCTAATAAAGCGACAAAGGGAGGCGAGTACGGCTGCGGTGTACTTAATCCGTGCAAACCTGAGCTTAATAACTCACCTACGGTGCTTACACCTGCTGGATACAACATGAATGAGGTACTGACCAAAAAGACTACCAACACCGAAATCGGGAGAGCGATTGCCCACGGCCACGCGCTAAAGCGACCTTCTGGAAGCGGTTCAAGTACTTCGTATTCTTCTTCCACATTGTTCCTGCGATACCAAAAAACAAACACACCAGCCAAAAACAAGGTGATTAAAACAAAGAGGCCAGCAGGATCAGTTAGGAAGACTATTGCGGCTGCACAAATCGTTGTTTGCAGCGCATAACGACTTTGTCCACTTTCACGATAACGCCACAAACTCCATATCCCGACCATTGCCGCCAACATTGTCCAGACAACCGGACTATCCATGCGCCCGTTCGCCAGCAGCGTAGGCGAAAATGCCAGCAATATTACAAATATCAATGTACGTGTTTTGCCGAGCAAACGACTAAACAACAGCGGTGACAGGATGAGTAGTACACTGGCAAACACAGTCATAATTCGTGTAGAAAATTCACTCGGACCCAAGACGGTATACGCCAAACTATGAATGGCAAAAAGTAGTGGACTTTCCGCAACAATCGGGGTTCCGGCAGCTTCGGGATAAACCACTCGCCACGCTGCGAGAGCTTGCCGTGCTTCATGGGTACTTAATGGCACAACATCTATCTGCGCAACTCGTAACACAAGCGATACCAATATCACAGCAACATAGACAAAAACCTCACCCCGAATGACGATTTGTCGGGGCAGCAGTCGGTTTCCGATGGGAACATTGTCAAACGACTGAATGGAATCCATACTTAACTCTATTCCTAAGTTATCCTGTGTGGTCATTGTTGGCTGACAAGCGCGCTGCTATCGACCCGATAGAAAACACTGGCTGTTTGCCCACTGCCATCAATAACTGAACACACAGGTTGCAAATGATCAATAAACTTTTCTTCGCCCGAAACGCCATACTTAATTCGTTCACTTGAGCCGTAAAAGATGTAACCGATGTTGTACTTTTCAATGATACTTTGAGCAGTTTCCCAACGCACATCCGTGTACAAATTCGGAATATCTGTACCGCGCGAACCTGCGACTGCCGAATAGGTTGAGCCACGCCATTGGCTTTCATGATTTTCCCAGCCTAGTACAAGTGGCACACCCGTCAGACCAGCCACTCGTCCAAAGTTTGGATCGTAAGCACCACCGAGTGCTTCGGCTACTACAGTTTGTTGATCGCCAATCTGTTTCCGCCAGCACATAATCGACTCATAATCATTACCGTTTACCAGCGTATTTCCGCCATCCAACGTCAAAGGCGAACCAAGATTCCCATTAGCGCGCTGTGTATCCACTATCGAATGGGTATAGTTTCCTAGAATGGGATACAGCAACCCAGATCCCACCATAACAATGGTCACGATGCTAAAAGCAACACGTACAACAATAGATGGTCGCATTTCTGAGTCAAATACCATCACATAGACTGCGTAGGCGCTGGCAATACTAAACAGCACCCAAGCCTGATAATAGAATTTGAAAATGGTGTTAATCCGCACACCGAAATTATCACGTAGGTAGAAAAATTCCGGAACCAGCGTCAGACCAACCGCCAGCGCCACCATCACCAGTGCCAATCCGGTACTCGGTGAATAAGTGACAACCTGCCGTTCTTCGAGTTCAACTGCGCCTTCTGGGAAATTTTGCCGACGAGGAAAAATACGCGCCACAACGATGACCAACATCGCCAGCAAGAACAATGTAGTCGGCAAGGTCACCCAGCGGCGTTGGGCAATTAGGGGTAATACCTGATCCAATCCTCCAAAACGCGAACCAAATTGCATCACACTGTCGTACACTTCCGGCACGCGCAGCGCCACCAATATGAGCACCAATACGACGGCAAGCAAGCCAACAAACAGTGTAATGACTGTCTGTACAGCCAACAACCAATTCATCCGAAGCCGCCCCACGCGTATTTCATTAATTAAGAAAAACACCAAAATGAGCAGGAACGGGCCAAACATCAAGAAGAACTGTGGGAAATAAGTTGGTGTAATGATATTCGGCAAGAAACCAGAAGCTTGTGAACGGAAACTTATCAAAAACGGCAGATAAAAAACACCGGTTAATGCCAACAATGCCGCGCCTAACCCCGCCATGCTGAAGAAATCGGATTGTGCCAATCGCCCTTGCCGGTTGATAACCCGCCGCACTCCGTCTGCGCCAACCAACGCTAACATATATATTGGACCATCCCATGTGTTGAGAAATACCAATGCACCAGCACATAAACCGTAAAAGACAATCTCGCCTAAAGCTGGCCTGCGCTTTCGCAACACTAAATTCGTTGCCAAGCCCAATACCAGCAACACATAAGGCAAGCCCATCACATGAGGATGATTATCCGCTAGTAAGAAACTAAATTGGGGGAATTCATCAATCGGCTGTACGGCAATCTCGGTGCCATCCAAATCATAGTCTTTTAAGATACGGCTAGGGAAAAACCAATCAATGGTGTTGCTATAATTCGGATTTGCCTCAGGCAAGGCTGTATCATAGCGCTGGACATCCCAAAACTTTAAATAACTATCTGTCGCACTGCCAGTAGCATAAGGAACGTAGATGAGCGCCGTTTGCAGATTGCCCATCAGAACAACCATAACCATTGCTACGATACCGGTAAGCACAGCCGTCCAAGCTGAGGAAACCAGCCGTTCAATTTGTCGTGAGCGAACTAAGTTATAAGCTACGCCAAAAGCCGTGAGTCCGGTGAGGGCAAAGACCATCGAAATGGTCAAATTGAAAGCAATCGTATTGGCAATGCCACTGACTGTTGCCAACATCGCCGCGATAAAATAGCCGAAGTAATAGTAGCTGATCGAATAGCCGGACATCCAACCGTCATTTGGCGGGAAAGTAGGGCTTCGCATGATGCTGCTGATGAACATCAAGTCCATCGGTTTTTCGGTCGAATGCAGCTCTGGTTGATAGGCTCTGATGATCGCCCAGCCAAAGAACAGTACGATAAATAATAATTCACCGACGATCACGACTGTTCGATTTTCGCGCCACCAAGCTCGCCAGTCAAACTGTTCGCGCGAACGGAAATAAACGGCTAAGCCAATTACAAGAACGACCAACCAGGAGAGGATGATGCTGCCGCTGGTATTCCTCAGGAAACCTAAGCTGCCGAGTATCCAAAAGACATAACCCGTTAACAATAAGCCCGCCGCTCGAGCCAGCGTATAGCCTTTATCGGGCAGCGCACCTAACACGCGTGTACACAGCGGCAGCGCAGCCAAACCTGCCAGCGTAATAAGCGCCCACCAACTCAGAACCATCCAGCCCTCGCGGGCGAACCAATCAAATACCACCGGGTACACTCTCTTCCAATGGGAACAAGCTATCTTGTTTCACTTTATAGATTTTGTTCGTGCCGTCTTCGTAAGCCACTTCCAGAAGTCCCTGAGTCACCATCGTATCAAACTTAGCCAGACTCGATGCGGGGTAATAAGCATGTTCCAATGCACCGACAATCACATAAGCCACGTTGTAGCGCTGCAAGATGCTCCATGCAGTCGGAATGTCATTGGTAACGTAGAAGGCGTTGATATTTGCGACACGCTGCTCGACGATGCGCGGCAAAGGATCGAATGTGCGCTGTTGACGCTGGTGGAAGTTCCAACCATTCACTGACGGGAAGCCTGTCAAGATGGATATACGCCCTTCCCAATGGTATTCACCACTGGCGCGACCTTCCATAATGGTCGGCGTACCCTTCACATTTTCCTCTAACCAACGAACGATCTTATAGTCACCATCTAGGGCGAAGGGAGCTAAAGTTGGGCTGGATTGCAACACATCAGGATCACCCTCGTACTGCGAGGCATACTTCATGTAGGCCATACCGTCTAACGTCAACGGCACATCTGCCATCGTCTGTGAACCGGAAGGTGGCATTCTGTCCTGTGCTCTGCCCCTTGTCGCCATCAATGGGTACATCGCCGCAACAGCTAACAATATCGCACCAACAGGATACCAAACCCATCGACCAAAAGCAGGCCAGTTATCTGAACTCTTGATGAGACAAGCTGCCGCAACACCGCCTACAGCACTCAACATCAACCATGCCTGAATATAAAACTTAAAGACGGTGTTCTGCCGTCCGACATCGCCATCCAGTACCACCAATTCCACAGCAAGTGTCAGCACAATGGATAATCCCGCCAAGGCCAGTACATAACGCATCTCGCGCGATTGCCCCTGCCGCACAAACAAAATCCCAATCCACAAGATTAAAGGTATCGTGATAATAGCTACCGGCGCAGGTTGAATGGGCAAACCGCTTTGTGTAATGTTTAGCGGTATCTCAAATGACGATAACACCACCGCAACCAGCAGCACGGCAACGACCAATAGCAATCCAGCCAGTAGAAGTGGAAGCTGTCCACGTAACGACCGAACATAGACGCTCTTTAACCAGCGTACAGTGTCCCAAATCAACAACGACACTATCAAGAACAGAAAAAGTCCGTAGATCATCAGGTAGCGCCAAACTTCGGAACGCGGTTGCTCTGAAACCAGCGCACGATTGTAAACCGACGCATACCAAGTGCTGAAAGGCAGCACCGCCAGAATACTAATACCGGTGAACACAGCGATTCGCAGTCCCAGTGAAATCAACGATTTACGCGTAATACTCGCTGTACTAATCCACCACGCAAACCCTATGCCCAACACACCCAACAACAGGAAAGTCACCCAATCCCATGTATTGGTTGCTTTCAACATACCAACGGTCAACCCACCGAAGGCCAGCGCCAGAAAGAGCGCCCAATTCCCACGCTTGTCATCACCTGCCGCAAGTACCTCGTTTAATACAAATGCCATCACGATGAATAACAGCGGCATCGCAATCATATGCGCGTGCAAATCACCATAAAGGAACGTAAAAAATGGGAACTCAGCAATTGCGCCACCACCACCATCGGGCGTTTCTTGCAAAATGCGGGTGGCCGCCCAATACCAACGATTAGGTGCAATTTGCGCCATCGCATTATTTACACCGCCATTTAAGCCGCGTATTAAACTAGAGACGAATGAATTAGACTCATCAGCGGCTTGGAGAATAATTTTATTAAGATCATCTCCTGTGGCATCCGTACCCGTACGCGTGCGATATTCGAGCATCAATTGCTGCTGAATAAGACCCGGTTGTTGGTAGCCACCCGCTTTGAGGATACCTTCGTTCAAAAATACACGCGGTGTACCCAGATTGCCCAATACAACCGCAAGCAACAATGCAACTACTCCAGCAACCCAAGGATTTCCGACACGCACCCGTTCAACAACAGTAACAGGAGGCGGTTCAACCGGTGGTGTTGGTACTTCCACTGGAACTGCAACCATCATTCCCAGTTGCTCATCAAATACTTCATGTGTTGGCAGTTCCTGCGGTACGGGAGTTGGTGAAGGCTGAGGTTTAGCAGCTTTGACTTTGACCTTCTCTTGCCAGCGGCTCACCACATTAAATGCTACCGAGAAAGCGCCCATACCGGTCAATGAAGCCAGTGTTGGAATAATGAGGCTATAGGCAATCGACGGCATCATTCCTAGCAGCAGCACAGGAGAACCGACAATCACATAACCGAAGTAGTAATAATTGATATAGCCACCTGCGTGCCACGGATCAATCGGCGGGAAGACCGTACTTCGCAGCACACCATTGAAGTAGGCGAAGTCCATCGGCTTCTCACCGCCCATGTAAGGATGCCACAAATCAGGATTCGTGAGCCGCACAATCAAAAAGAGAATGAATGTCAGCAGTGTAATGACTTCGATCCACAACAAACGCTTTCCATTTTCGCGGATGTAAGCTGACAACTCCTCACGTTTTCGCCAGCCCATCACCAAACTCAATGCTGCCATCAATAATAGAGCAACCAGAACACCACCTTGTGACCACATCGGGATTTGTGCGCTGGAAACAAACCATGCCAACCACCCTACTAAGAGTAATCCCGCTGCTTTAGTAAAGGCATAACCTCGGTCTGCTAAACCGGGAAGCAATGTGAATAGTAGAGGCCAAACTGCCCAACCAAATAGAATAATCGCTATCCACCACGCAATGATGCTGACAACAGGCTGCGTATTGATGATGCTTTCGCTGTGGAAGCGATCTGACCATGTGCCATTGTCGTACTGCATCTTTGCCAGATCGGGTGGGAGCTGTAATGCAGTTGGAATCTTGCTGGCGGGAACCGAATAAAGGGGAATAACGCCAACCAACTCTGGATCGCAGTAATAGTCAATGGGTGATGTCGTTGAAATCTCAGGACAGGCATAACGAGTCTGTGCCGTATTGACTTGATTCAACGGCGCACTGTCTAAAATCCGCTCTGTATTTTCTTTGCTATAAGCGCTGGTCTTTTTAAAGATAAACACAGCCGGATGGTCATAAACATGGAAGGCTTCTTCCGCTTCAAATTCGTTCAGCCATTTTGGTCCTGTGTAAGTAGGCAAATATTGGTCAGAAACCCGCAGCGGTCCTAGTTGATACGTTTCCTGAAAAGTTTTTATCTCTTCAAAACCCAATGAGCCATTGAATAATGCGTCATAAAAGCGCATGGTCATGGGCCAACGGTAAGGAATGCGGGCCTGTGAGTCATAACGGCGGTTGGTCGAGATAACAAGATAGTCTGAGTTATCAAGGCCGCGTTGCATGATCGCCCGTTTGCCAGCGTCGTCTTCCCAATAAATTTGGAGCTGCTGTGGGATTAATTGACCTGCCCACACATCCCGAGCAGTACAATCACTGACACTCAGGTTGCTAGGAGCCATCTCATCACTCATCGAGAAACCGGGCGGCATGGCGCATATTTTCGGTAATGAAACTTCGTCCCACTGCCCTTCCCATGCCATCACTGGCCCGGAGCTAATCAATGCACCACCTGTAACCAGAACCGAAAAGCTGTAACTTTTCCCCTTTTCCAATACCACAGGTTCACTCAATGGAATGTCGTAAGCATCCCCAAGCGCATTATCATCGCGTTTGAATTCAGAGGTTAATGTGCCTTCAGCCAACACGTTATTAGTATCTGGAAGGCCAATCTTGACGGTTAGCGTTTTCGTACTCGGTGCATCATTGGGGTCGCCCAGATGCAGAGAGGACACTTTTGTTACCGTGCCGTCAGCGGGCGCAACGAAACTCTGTAAGAAAATCTGCCCATCTTCGTAGCGTGATGCAATCTGCTCAACGGGAGTGTCATCTCCACCGGGACGGTTGTAGACAGATATATTAATCAACGGCGCGGTTACGTCATCGTACTTCATCGTGAAATCGGAAGACAAATTTTCAGTCACCCAATTGGTGGATTGAGCCGGTGCAAACATGTGACGGTAAATGTTGGTGAACATGACCGCCCACAACACTGTAAATCCGGCAACGGCTACCAGTAATGCGCGGGTGGCTAACTTCCGCCATGCTATATCGGCGCGATTTGCCCGACGCACCAGTTCAACCAGCAACCATGCCGCAAGAACTGCTATCGAAGCATACAATGGAAAGTAGTAACGCATCGTCATAACCCAGATGCGTCCCAGCCAGCCAAAATACACCAATATCCATACGAATGGAAGAATATTCAGAACTGCTCCCGCTTTGCCTTTCAGCAAGCGCCAGCCCGTCCATAACCAACCCGCCCAACCGGCCAGTCCTAACCCGATACCCATACCCCACAGCACCATATTGGTGAATGGGAAAAGGTAGGATGTGCGCCCTGCCCACTGCCAATTAGGGGGCGATTCGGCCTCACCACTGACAAGATGCTGGGCTTCACCGACATCCTGTAGCCAGCGAAAATTAGGTTTGAGGCCAAAAAATCCCGATCCGGTAAAGGCATACGGATTAAACAGACGGAACATCAACAGCGCCAGAAAGAGCGCGACCATCACGCCGACAAAACAAGTCGCGAATATTCGTCCGCGTTCGTTCCACGACAAACGCCCATCAAGCAAGGGCATTCCCCGTAATATGGCTGCCAAAAATAAAAGCCCCATCACCGGAGCCGTATTTACACGACTCGCGAGGGACATCCCACAAAAAATCCCACAGAAAATATAAGAACTCAGTTTACCGTCTGTCTGCACCCAGACCGCGCCAAGAATCGCCAGTACGACCATAAGGTCAGCAACCGCATCAGCCGTATAGAAATGGGATTGTTGTATCGAGAACACCGTACAGGAATACAACAACGCAGCCAGTAACCCAACCCATTTTCCGTGCAATCGTAAGCCAATAAAAAATGTCGCTAGGATAACCAACATTTCCGATAAGGCCGAGATGATACGCCCAACTCCACGCGCACCGTAATAACCAGCTATCGTCGGATCGCCCTTCAGTTGGGCAAGTGCGTCCGCTGTCCAACGTGTCAAAAATGCAGGAAACGTACCGTAGGCCATCAAACCTTCGCCTACATTATTGGGATTCATGGTCGAACACTGTGCGTCGAAATAACCGCCAACACCGCCGGACTCAGGATAACGGGAAAGGCAAGTTGCAGTTTGGGCAGCAATCGGATCGATATTATCGTCTGTAAAGCGCTGCGGCCCGTTGAGTTCGGAAGTCATATTGGTGAAGAAACGTTCGTCTGGATGCCAGATGGTGTACTCATCCCAATTTTGCCCGATGAAACGGAAATAGCCGCCACCTAGCAAAACCAGAGCTAACAGTACCCCAACCAAAACATCGCTGCGGCTGATTCCCAACCCCAACGTGCGTTTATTTTCCGGACTCACAACTGCTTCTACCATATTTACCCTTTAGCGACGCATATTCTGCGTTTGGTAAGTAGTTCTGTTTGTAACATCTATCAACAACTATGAACCGACGTGTATACACCACGCCGCATCCATTTCCTCACCACGTGGCGTTTATTGAACATTAGCTACAAAATTTACTAAACCTTGTTCACCCAATTTCGGCACTCGATACACCATGAAGTCATCACCCGGTTTATAACTATGGATGAGTTGCTTGGTTCCCGCAGGAAACCATTTCTGCAAGTCAGCCTCTGAATCGGTATCCGCCGGATGATAGAAGAATAACAAGTCCTTATCAGGATCAAGTCGATACTTATCAGCACGCTCCGACGCGGTCTTAATGAATGCTGGCACATCCGTACGGCTGTAAATTCCATTTGGATAATCTGTGACACCAGCCTCAATTCCCATTGCCCTATAATCCCACCAATAAGGATAGCCAATCATAAAGGCATTGCCCAAGCTACCACCGCTGTCAGCAAATCCGCGTAAGAATCGCCCCGCCTCGGTATAAGGGGCTGGCGATGAGTCCGTATAAGATTGATTGAAATCGACGAAATAAGTGTTCCAGTTGGCGCTGGCAGCAATCAGCAATACTGCACCGACCGCAACGCTACCTACTACCCTGCCCCACCATTTAGGAAATAAACGGCACAACGTCAACCATACCAACGCAAGTGGTAGTGCCGCGAAAAGATAGGCTTCCGGTAAGCTGCCACTGGTACGCGTCGCGCTCGGATTTTCAATCGGATAAGCAATCGAAAGTGCAGAAGGGAGTAACATTATAAAAAGTGCGGCAGGCATAAGCCAATCCGCCGGATCACGCCGCTTCACCATTCGCACCCCCCAAGCGCCTAACCCAACAATCAATAGTGCTCCTGTAAACACATCCATTTCAGGTCGGTTCGGCACGGCGGTAATCCACGCCACATCGCCTTTCCAGTTATACATGAGTAACGCATTGCGAACATTATTGACGAGAATGCCTACATTTTTCTGGAAAGCCGCAGTGCGTTCTTCGGTAGTCGCATTACGCGAAACCAGTTGCCCATCGGCATTGGTTATTTGTACGGTATCGTCACCCAACAAGCGTCCAGATGTGCGTCGCCAAAAATCTTCTGGATAATCACGGGCAAAACCCGCCATGGGTACAAAGACCACTAAGGAAATCAAAACCAATATCACTAAATTCGCACTATATCGCGTAATCTGCTCAAGTCGTCCACGCCGAAACAAGCTAAATATAATAGCTATAAATACACCTGCAATCACCACCACAGGCAGCATACGCGCCGCCTGATAACCATATACACCAGCACCCAAAACCAACCCGGATTTGATAAAGTCACCCCGACGGTTGTAACGCATGGCTCGGCTCAAAAAGATCACCAATAGCCCCGTGAAAATAACGGTTAGCACTATTCGCAATCCCAAGCGGCTTAACATGGTATGCCAATAACTAACTGCTACAAGTGCCGTTAGTATTAGCCCAACCACATTGCCAAGCTCAGGTTCAGCTTCACCGATGATTTCACGCCCCATCCACCACAAAATTGGAATACAAATCAACCCTTCAAGCGCGGTGATAATTTTGAGGGTAAAGAAATTCATTCCAAAGCCGGGTATCTGTGAGAAAATCGCCATCAAATAAAACTGTATAGGTTCGCGCCCACCATTGTTTGGGAAAAACACTTGTGGATTGCCATCCAATATCCGCTGCGAATCCAGTATTTTCTCAACATGGTCGCTGGTCATTTCGGATGGAATACCTGTCAAATCCGTAAAACGGAATAGCACAGCCACAAACATGATTCCAAGCAACAGTAGTAGAGTCCAACCACGCGGCATTCGGGTTCCACGTATCGAAGTTACAAACGCGGTAACGTTCCACTCACGTGGAGCAAGGACAATCACCCACAGCGCGATACTTCCAAACCACATAATGACGCCCAGTGTAGTAAAGCGATTATTGGAAGTCGCCGAAAGCGTGATCGCACTCATTGTAAGCGCCAACGCCACTCCCAAAAACCGCAGCGCTAACGGCAAAAAGTCAAAATCCCACTTCAGAAAGCTGAACGGGCTTGCGGGCAAGACATCAATTTCTTCAATTTCCTCTGGCGGATGCGCTCGTCGCAACGGCCACGCGCTGAAAACATCACCTGCGATCCAAATACAAAATCCAGCTAATAAAAATGGCAGCCCACCTGCCAACCCAGTAGCTTCCGTCCGCTCGGTCGCCATGATCCAATTGCCGAAAACAGCAACCATGAAAGCGACTAAATGAGTACTAAGCAAAAAGACGTCCCGCTGACGTGCAACCCGCTCAGCCTCAGAAAGTTTACGGACGACGCGTGTTGAACGATTTCTAACAGGTCGCCAAGCAGCAGCTTTCTGTTCAGAAAAAGCACCAATCTTAGGTTTGTCTGTTTCTAGAGGGGTACTAAGCACCTGCCGCAGCGCACGTAACGTATGAGCAGGTGAACGCAGCACTTGACCAAACATTTCCGCTAATGTGAGGTCTTCAATCGCAACAACAGGCATCGTTTCGACTACATCGCTAACCTGCTGATTTTCTTCGGTGTTTAACGATAGAGGCAGTTCATCCTCAATAGTGTCGGATGAAACCTGATTTTCAGGCGGTAACTGTTGCTCATCGCGGTCGGATGAAAAGGTCATTTTCAAGCACTTTACTTCTGTAATAGAGTGGTAAGTTTCACGTCAGATATGCCGCAAAGGTGTGACACAAACAACATATTAGGCAACGCACTTTGATACACTACATCATTTCTTGCGAGATCGCTATTTCTTGCGCCCTTTAATACACAAATTGACGGTCGAGCGTCCCGCTGGCTCATTCATCGTATTCGGGCTGTCAAAAAAGTTCAGCACACTCAGTGCCAAATTCATCGGGTTCAACAAACTGCCATCATTTTTATCAAAGGTTGTGCGATCAGCCGCATTTGCCATTGATTTTGGCAGCGCGCCAGCTTCCAAAAGGGGTTTACCTAATCCATATACTAAATTATGAATAAACGGAAAGCTTGAGTGGGTAAATGCCCGTTCTTCTTCAACCTCAAATCCAGCAGCAAGTACACTCTTTCGAAGCTGATCAGCCGTATATAACCGTACATGATTCGCCCATATGCCTGCTAACGAGCCTTTACCGATGTGCGTGTTAAACACGGTTTCAAGGGTTTTATTGATTGGATCCCACCAAAAGGGATAATTGGCATTCGGCACTGTTATTGCAACCACACCGCCCGGTTTTAATACCCGATAAACCTCTTTTAGTCCATCAACATCGTGGTCAATATGTTCGAGGATTTCTGAAAGGATTACACCGTCAAAAGCATTATCAGGATACGGCAGCCTGTAAATATTGGCGTTTGTCAGTAACAAATTCGACAAATGACCGACATTATTTTTGGCCTTCTCGATAACAGGCCAATCCAATTCCAATCCAACCAATTTACATTGACTCACATAGCGAAACATGTTGAGGTAAAACCCACGTCCGCAGGCACAATCAAGGATCACCGAATCATCGCGCGGGGCAATCCACTCAAATATTGTTCGGACGCGCTTCTTAAAGGCCATATCGGCCTCATTCTGCGTCATATGCTCAATCGTCGCTAAATCAACCACTTATGATCTTTGCCTCTAAGGTAAAGCGAATAAACTGCTCAGGAATTATGACTGCTTACGGCGTGCATACTGTCGGAAAATTGTTTCATATTGATCGACCGTTCGCTGAAACGAGAATATATCCTCAATCAACTCGCGCGGCTTTACATATTTTTCGCGATTACGGATAACCTCGACCAACGACTCGCCAATCGACTGCCAACTGCCGATGCTTGCCAACTTGCCCATTCCAGTAACAGTCACAGGCACACGCCCACCGGGAGTATCGGTCATCACAACAGGGGTTCCACTCAGCATCGCCTCAACCTGCACCAACGCAAAACACTCGCTGTCGCTGGTCAAGGCCAACACGTCACAAGCGGCATAAAAATCCGCCATGTATTGCATATCATTTTGAAGACCGAGGAAGATAAGTTGATCACGATACTTGGCTACCAAATCTTGATGCCGTTCCCACGTATCTTCATAGGCAATTTCGTATTCACCACAGAAAACAATCCGCGCATTCGGGTAGGTCTTGCTAATAACTTCCAATGCTTTAATCAGCAGATCAGGCCGCTTCTCCTGCACGAAACGTCCAGAATATCCGATTATTGGCCCACCATCTTTTGACCATTCTGCTCGCAGCGACAAGGCATGTTCCATATTGGGCGCTGGCATATGGATAGGCGGATAAATCGGCGTGACCTTATCCTTAAAGTCCTTTAAGTAATACGAGTGATAAGCATAATCTTGACTATACGCAATCAATCTCGCTGCCCGCTTCGCCATGTACTTAAACATCGCGAACATCGTGTTCTGGATAATTCGGTTGCTGAGTCCCGCTGGCAAAATCAGATCACCGTGATGGGTTGCAACCACCTTGCGACCCGTCAAACTTGCCAACACACTAATCAATGCTGTTTCCAACATTGGTGTATTCACAAACACCACATCACTTTGCAGCATCAAGCCCAGTGCCGCCCATGGATATGCCGGCATAATTAGCCCTCGGCTGATCGGAATAGGCGGAGTCGCTAACCGCACCACTCGTACACCATTGTGCATTTCATCATCACGCGGCAAATCCAACTTATATCGTGCTGTCAAGACAGTCACTTCATGTCCGCGTCGCGCCAATTCTTCTGCAACACGCTGAACATGAATTGTCAGACCTGTACGATGTGGCACATAATACAGCAAGCACATCAGAATCTTGAGTTTAGGTTCATCGTTGCTGCTGTTTATTTCTGGTTCTACATAGCGCTCGATACTGTTTTTCTGCTCTTCTTGTTCAGCAATCGACATGCTTTGATCTGTCTCCCCTTTCATGACTGGCGCATTTCCTGTACGCCGCGTGAAAGTTGTTCCAGTGAAATACCTTCTTGAATAAATCCAATCACTCCTGTGCTGGCATGTACCGCCAGATTTAAGCCATGTACCAGAACCGCAAAGGCCACTGCTGTTCCAGCCGGATTGGCATAGCCGAGCGCACTAATTGCCAGATAAATCGAGCCTTCATAAGGACCCAAATTTCCCGGCACAGCAGGCACAGCAATCGCAAACGCAGCAGCAGCAATATACAACAAGGTGGCTGCCCAACTGGCCTGCGTATAGAAGGTGAACATTAATATATACCCGGCAATTGCCGAAAATCCCCAACTGGCGACCGTCCAACCAAGCGCTGCGAACAAAGCACGGGATTGAGTCAGCGGTTGCAACCCATCTAGAAAATGCTCAAACCATGTCGTTACCCGAACCGCCAGAGGAGTTTCTCCACGTCGACCTAACCGTCGCAGCCCTCGTGCTAATAAATCCCGCGCCCACAAACGCTGCTTTGCCAGAACAACCAGCACACCAAATCCCACTACCGCGACCACGCCGCTAAACAAAGCTGATGCGCGAATAAGATCAGGCACAGCGTTCCCTGCCAAAACCAACGCCAGCACCACCATAATGACCACACCTAACAAATCCAATATGCGCTCGACGATGATCGTACTTGCCGTTTTCATAGCTGGAACGGGTGGGGTTGCCCTTGTAGCAAGATAAATTCGTGCCACCTCGCCAATACGCAGCGGCAGCACACCATTGACCAAATAAGCTACATTCATAATGCTGAACGTGCGCTGAAGGGATAAATCACCACTCAGCAACACTTGCCAACGCAAAGCACGGGTGACCAATCCCAACAACAGAAAGACCACTGTCGGCAGCACATAGATGTATCGTGCGCCCACAACCGCATCTTTAAGTTGATTGAGGTTCACCTGCGACGCAATGAAATAAATGGCTGCTAAACTGACAACCAGCCCCAGCAAACCGACGCGCCAACGTTTCACCCGATTTAGCGCCTTTCTTTGACCACACGCACAAAAGGCGCATTATACTATCCTCTTCAAACCCCTGCCGAGACTCAACTCTTGTCCTACCCTAAGACCATAGTCCCCATTCTTGACATCCCTCGCCCATGCTCCTATAATTCCCTTTGAATGCGGGTGTAGCTCAGTTGGTAGAGCGTTTGCTTCCCAAGCAAAATGTCAGGAGTTCGAGTCTCCTTACCCGCTTAAGCATTTCCATACATGAAATGCCCCCTCTTGGGAGTCGTCTCATTCTAAGTACCAAGGTTTTTGATCTAACCGCTGGTACAATGCCTCAACCACTTCAAAAACATACCTCGGCCATTTCGTTACGATTGCATCCCGACCAGCAACAGTTGATTAGGTCTTTGCCAATCGTCGACATGAAAATTTACGAATCTCTGGATCATAACTTTCCCCATTATCGAAACTTATATATCATATGAGGGTCGTCTATGAAAAGTTCGTTATTATCAGAGGTGAAGAATGGTTAGCTTGCAATTTGAAGAATCGTTCTGGTGCAATGTGGATGTCGCGTTCCGGCGGATGGATCTTCTATACCAACGGGAATATCAGCCGCTTGGGCTGACGGTGGTTGAGGCGCACATTCTTCAACTGTTATATATAGAAGATGGACAAATGCCAAGTCGGTTGGCTAAAGCAGTTGGACGACCTGCAACTTCCTTCACGCCTATTCTCGACGGGATGGAGAAGAAGGGACTCATTGAGCGTCAAGCCCATCCGCGTGATCGGCGATCTGTGAAAATTCACCTGACGGCTCAAGGAAAAACATTGGAAGAGGGAGTGCGAACCACTGCCGAACGGATTGAAAGAGAACTCTCAGGACAAATCCCCGAAAAGGATTGGCAGCACTTTCAGCAGGCGCTGGCCGGTTGTCAGGATATGACTGTCTAGCTAGACCATAGGTTCATGCTCACGCAAAACCACCGGCAAAACGGTGGTTTGATAATGTCACGAATTCGAGTCTCATTATCCGCTTAACAAAAGAGCATTCTTATAATGCTCTTGTTAGTGTTTTCATGAACAGACTAGCGAATTTGCTTACAATCCCGTCTATAATAATTTCCTTTCGCATTTTGACTCCCGTTCTATGAACCATGATTGGCTCTAGTAACCTGTCAAATAGTCTAAATTCCTCTCCAAACCACTTTCTAACACCATATCAACCTTTCGCGTCGGCATCCTCCCTCAAAATGGTTAGTAAAATCGTCATGAAAGAGTTACATTTTGGTAACCTATTCTGAGAATTTTCGTGCTATCCTGTATTAATCTCTGTGTCACTGTGTCTTGGAGACTCTGTGCTAAAAATCTCTCGTAATCCCTTTGTGGCTTTGTGGTTAATCCATATTGCATTTGTCTTTGCAGTTTCGGCAGATCACTCCCTTACAACCGCTGCAACGACACAACACCGACGACGCGGCGGACACACGTGACCCAATCGCGGCGCTCAGCAGCATTAGCCGGGCCAGCCATCAGCCATTGGTGTCGATTCAGCGCCTTGCTCCCTCAATCTCGCCCGCCATTTCAGCGGAAGTATGGCAAAATCTGCAACAAATGCCATATGAAAAATCAGGGTTTTATCAGTCCAAATCTACCTCATATAACCTACGATACAGTTCAGCTTGCCGTTCACCAGCGGCCCTCATTCGACTAACATTATCCGGCTGTGGGGTAAATGTGCGCGAGTATACAGGTGTATAAGCACTAAGCGGTATCTGATCAACCACAGAGGCCAATAACAATGCGACTCCGTGTGCCGTCGGTTCAGACTCTTGTACCAGATTTACCGGACGATTAATTGCATTACATATCATCTGTACCCACACGGGTGATGACAACGCTGCCCCTCCGCCAATATTTATCGTTTCGGGAATAGTAGGCAGTTGTCCCGCAATCAGAGCCAGTCGCAAGGCTACTGCTTCCAGTGCAGCCTGAAATACATCCGTCGGAGTCGTTGAAAACCTTATTCCATGTACAGTCGCTGTTGCATTACTGTTCCATCCCGGACTGCGTTCACCGTTAAAAAGCGGCAAGCAAGTCAAACCATGCGAATCAGCACTACGATCCAATATATTTGCCTGCTCACGCTCGAAATCCAGTGATGGAAACATGGTTTTTAGCCACTGAAAAACATTCCCACCTTCACTGGTTGCCCCACCAATCAAATGATGATCTTTATCTAGCCGATAAGCCCATAATCCCTCTGGCACAGACGGCACTTGTTCAGCCGATGGATATAAAATGCGTAACGCCGCAGTGCTGCCAATCGTCACCGCAAGCGTACTTGGTGTCGTTGCGCCTGTGCCGACGTTCGCTGCTGCTCCATCACCCACTGCCAGATAAAATGGAATATCGCGCAAAACAGACCAGCGTGAACCATAAGCGGGCATTAGACTGGACTGTGCATTCGTAAAATCCCTAAGTGGCGGAAATTGATCTTGATTTAGCCCCAATAACGCTAACCATTCCGCATCCCACGCCAACGCTTGGCGATTTAGTAACCCACTCCATGAAGCAACCGAATAACTACATGCCGTCTTGCCAAACCAAGCATCAAATAAATAACTCCCGAAATCCATCCAGCAATTGACGGAGGTAAATAATTCAGGTTGAGTACGGCGCAGCCAATGTAATCTTGCCGGATGATAGGCTGTATGTAACCGGCAGCCCGTGCGCTGATGCACACGATCCAAATCCACGGTGTGCGAAAGGATTTCTACATCTTCGCTATTCTCTGTATCCGCATAGGTATAAATCGGGGTAAGTGCCTTCCCTGTTCGATCAACACCTATCAAATTACCAACAAACGTATCCATGCCGACTGCCCGAATATCCTTGGCTAATGGATGTATAAGCACCTCATCCAGACATTGTTCTACTAGCCCTTTCAAGAAATCAGCATTAACAGTCGAACCACCTTCAGACGTCACGTCAAAATTATACTTGCGCGATACTACACTGCCTTCAATCAGGTTTGTGTCGCGATCAAACAACATTGCCCGTACCGAAGAACTGCCAATATCTATAGCAAGAAATGTCATATTTCCTCTAAATTATTAAAACACACCCAAATCTTCCTAATCAGGAGTTTGCCTTTATTGCTCCAGAATAGCAATAATTTTTCGTGAAAAAATAAAACATCGCAGTTACAGTGTTGGCTGTAACTACGATGTTTTAGAACTCATCGTAAACTTTTCAGGATTTGGTAGCGAAAAGATAAACCATTTCCTCTTTGCCTATTTCTGATTTGCAGTGAAATTCCTTATTAGCTCTCTTCATAGTAATAGCTGAACTGAGCTTTCATGCTCGGATCGATTTTCACCACACAATCAACATATTGCCTATAGTATGCCTTTGACTCCTCAGGGGTCATAACGAGACTCTGATCCATCTCCGGTATCGTACTGGCACATTCCCTATAGGCTTTGGCAAATGTTTCAGCCTCAGCTAGATCAGCATCCAAATCGCCATTTTCCAAAACGTAGTTGTCGAAGGCCTTATTCAACCATAACGGTTCTACATAGGTGCTGAAATTGCCACTGCCACCAAATTGACCGGGAAATGTAATTGTATTGGGCTTTTGGAAGGTTTCGGCAAACCCTTGATAAAGAGCGGTTACGTCCTCACCTTGGGAAGCATTGATAGTCGGATCATTTATTTGCGACAGGCGCGTTGGCATGCCACCCAATAAATCTGGACGCTTAGCGATTTGAGCAATCCACTTGTAGCAAGCATCAGGACTTTGGGCGTGATTTTGAATATAAGATAACTTTCGTAATTAGGGACAAAGGAAAGTGAAGACAGGTGAAGGAGAAATCAGGCCACACCACAAGCCAGCAGATGTCGATTAACCAAGCCGGCAATGGCGCGCGTCCGCGCGGTGTGGTAGTGGCGATGGTGCCGA
>JBBSBM010000037.1:0-63077 GCA_038251275.1 Aggregatilineales bacterium | reverse complement strand
TTGTGGTCGCATCGCCCTTCTACCCGTGGATCGGCTACCTTTTCGAAACACGCTTCGATACTGATTTTCAGCTTGTCCGACATGAGGCTTCCCTTTTTGCCTCATTATCGCTTCTTCTCTATTTTGATGCGATTACCCTGAGGATTCCATTTTATTAGTTGTACAATCCCGGGGTGAGACGGGATGGATCAAACAAGAAGCGTTCAGCTTGTTGTTACACCTACTCCCGGCGCATTGTCGGTTGGTTCATGAGTGAACGGCTCACCGAACTGCTGGTCTGTGATGCTCTTCGCATGGCGCTGGCTCAGCGTGGCTCAGCGGAATTGCATCATTCCGACCAAGACAGCCAATACACCAGTCATGTCTAGTTAGCGCTGCTGGAAAAGGCTCACATCCAATTCAGCATGAGTGCTGTTGGTCGTTGTTATGATAACGCCATGAAAGAGAGCTTCTGGGCGACTTTGAAACGCAAATGTGCTGACCACACTTTCCACACCAGAGCCTTGGCTCGGCAGGCCATCTTTGAGTATATTGAACTTTGGTACAACCGTCAGCGGCGGCATTCTGCCTTGGGCTATCCCCTTGTGCCTTTGAGCAGCTTGCTCGCCTCTGACACTTTGTGTGTTCGTATAATCGGGTTAAGACCAATTCTTAGTTTTGTTCCAAAGGGGACATAAATCCTCCAAAACGCGCTTATTTAGCACTTTCGATAAGGCGGCTTATAGGTCGTAACCTAGGCATATAAAAATCCCTGCGACCAGCGGGGATTTTTGTTTAGATATTCATATACCGAGATAACCGTCGGAAAATCCCTATATTGGTCTAAGTGCCAATGTGTAAGAAACGGTCCATCCAATGGTTGCGCCAGAGCAACCAAAGCCCAGAACCCCAAAGCACGAGAGCCACGATAATGTCGCGCCAGACTTTTCCTTCCAGTGGGATCAATCCGAGGTAATTTGCAACAGCGGGTATATACAGACTGACAAGGACGATGACAGTGAGTACAAAACCGAGTATGGCGGGGCGACGATCCGGACTAACATCTCGCCAAACAGCTAGCCATTTGAACGGTGGCTCAAGAAATAATAGCATCCCCAGCGCGCAAATAGAGAGAAAGACGGTAAGTGCGGTCTGAGAATAAATGCGTGCTGCCGAGAGGCCAAACGTTTCGCCTTCCGCATAGCTCATGCCTGTATACTGCTCGAAAACATGGATGACCGATGGCGGGATAGACATATTTTGCAAAAATTCACTCACATGCACGTCCGCATAGGCGAAAAGCGTCACACCAATAAGCGTGGTCCAGATAGCTGTCGGCAACACAAAGCGCACAAACGAACTCAACAATGGTTCTTGCTTGGTTCGAGGACGTGCCCATAACGTCAGGAACAAGGCCGGTAACCCTACCGTAATCATCGTGACACCGGTCTGCGCCGGTTCAAATGGAAATGGTAAGCCTGCCATGAGCACACCGATGATCACAAAAGCATAAGTAAAAGCGCGGGTTAGTGTCAAATAGGTGGCGTTGATCACACCACTGCTCACGCGCTGCCCTTCCTGTAGAGCTGGCGCTAGTGCCGCATAGGAGTCGTTGAGAAGCACCATATCCGCTACGGCGCGAGTGGCGTTGCTTCCGCTCTGCATTGCTACACTAAGGTTCGCTTGTTTCAAGGCTAGGATGTCATTCACACCATCGCCCATCATCGCTACAAAATGTCTCTGGCGCACCAGTGCATTCACGAGATGTGATTTCTGCTCTGGTGTGATTCGTCCGAAAATCGTAGCTTCTTCTGCGGCCTGATCAAATTCGGTGTCGTTCATTTTTGCCAACTCAGGACCAGCGATTAGCTTGGGTTCCACTAGACCCACTTGTTTGGCAAGGCCGGCTACTGTGTGAGGGCTGTCGCCGGAGATAATTTTGACGCTGATACCCACGCGTGCAAATTCTTGGAGCATCTCTAGTGCATAAGGACGCAGTTCGTCGCGCAAGCTAACCCATGCCAACGGTTGCAATGTAGGCAGTACAGGATTGTCGGTTGCATCATGCAATGTTTTCACCTCGCTGTTGGAGGCAAAAAGCAGCACGCGCAATCCTTGCTCGGCCCAGCGCTGCATTTGTGCCAAATGCGCCGGGGAGACAGCGTTTTCGTCTAGGTATGGCTGGAGCATCTCATAGGCTCCTAGTGCATAGATGCCCTGCATGTCACTGTCGGCAAAAGCTAATGCGCTCCACTTGCGTGCCGAGGCAAAAGGAACCTCATCCACCGGCGTACGATGGCGACCATCTAGACCCTGTTGGATGGCAGTTGCCGTAGTATTGGTTGTCGCGGCGCTGCACACAAAATCGCCCAAGCGCTGCGTCACATCTGCCTGTTCACTCTCTTGCCAAGCCTGCACCGTGTCTAATTGCATTGCGTTGGTGGTCAATGTTCCTGTTTTGTCCATGCACAGCACATCGACATGTTGGAGCGATTCGACAGCATGTGTGCGCTGCACAATCGCCCCATAGCGGGCAATACTCACTGCACCTAAGGTATAGGCCAAACTGACAGTGAGAAAAAGCCCATATGGCACGAGGCCAATGAGCACCGCCGAACCAGTGACATAATAGAGTACGCTACTCTCTTGGAAATAGCCGCCAACGTAGAACATCACGGCCATACAAATAGCCAGTAACATGAGCAACCGTGTGATGAAAGCCAGTTGTTGCTGTAGCGGCGTTGTGGTTTGTGTAAAGGTGCGCGCGCTAGCCGCCAATTGATTTGCATAGGAGTTCGCGCCAACGGCATCTGCTTGGTAGAGCAAGTCACCAACTACGCAGAAGCTGCCAGAATAGATGCGATCACCGGGTTGTTTGCGAACTACGTCACTTTCGCCGGTGAGCAATGACTCATCCACTTCAGCTGTCTTGTCGCCTATCACCACGCCATCAGCCAGCGCTTGGTCGCCGCTACGCAGGTGAATGAGTTCGCCTGTTAGCAGATGAACGGCATCTACGCTTTGCTCCTGCCCGTTACGAACGACATTGGCTTGCGGACGCACCAAAAGAGCGATTTTATCCAATTGCCGCTTAGCGCGCACTTCCTGTATCGTGCGGATGAGTGCGCTAGCAATACCCGTGATGCCTGTAATTATGGCGTCGTTGTATCGGCCAAATAGCAGCAATACGATACTGACAGCGAAGAGTATGATGTTGAAAAAACTAAATAGATTGGTGCTGAGAATTTGCCAATAGGCATAGATACCATCGCCATTGCCGTCCGGAGGCTCTGGCCTCTGTTGTCGGCCAAAGGTGGGTAGCGACCAGCCACGGCGTTGTTTTGCATTGGGAACCGTTGGAAGTGCGCTGCTTGGGTAAACTGTATCTTGTTCCAAAGACCAACCTTATTTATTGACGACATCAGGCATTTTTTGTGTTCCCCGCCATTATAAGTCAATCCAGTTTAATAAGTAATTAGCGGCATAATGGCGCCCATATTTCAGATAGGAGAAGAGGTTAAATTTGACACTAAAAGTAGTATATAAATTCGCCAAAACGAGTTTATTTGGCGCATTTTTATAAGGCGGCTTAAAGATTGTAAACGAGGCACAACAAAAATCCCCACTGTTGAGTGGGGATTTTTGATTTGTAACTGGGATATTTATCTGGCAGATTGAAAGGTGAACACATTTATGTTCAGACCTTTTGTTGAGTCCTGCTTCTCAAGTTAATTCTGAGGCGCGGGGTACCGTTCTTTATACTCAGGTAGTTTGTTAACTATTGCCATGCCGACATTCAAGCGAATCTCGTCTTGCTTTATCTCTCGAATCCAGCTTACGGGAATGAGTTTTTGCTCTTTGAAAATGAGTCCCTCGGCAATTATAAAGTACGTCGCCTGATTATTTTCAGGATTGATGAACACCCGCTTGATGCTGCCAATATGCTGACCATTCGCTGTGATGACCCGTGCGCCTTCATTTAGCGCGATGGTATCTTCAGGGATGTTTTGCTCGGTTTCGCTGCGGTATGGGTGATTGTATCCCGTTCCCGCTTCGAAGTTGGCATACGGAATTTCACCACCCATTGGCTCATACCAATAATAAGGTGATGCCCAACCGAGCGGATATTCCGCGATGCCCGCTTCAGGTTCATCTAGGGGTAGGTAATGGGTTTCCTCGAATGGGAGCAGCGATGTAATATCGCTCTCGGTTCCACCTAAGGTCACACGTTCATCGTTCGCTGATTCAATCAAGCCCATAGGGATAATTTTGTCTTCGGTAAACAGAAATCCCTTATGAACGACAATGTCTGTGACTTCTTTGGTTTTGGGATGTAATACCACGCGATCAACACTACCGACATCTTTACCGTCTGATGTGTAGACTTTGGTTCCCTGTTTGAATTCCATTTTGATGTGCCTTTCTTAAGCAATGCCTCAATTTAGTATCCAACATAAGGCCTAAAAGGAAATGAGCCATTGAGATCATTTTTAAGCTGAAGAGGTTCATGTTGATATAGGCCATGCCAGAAGGGAACTAGCGAAGATGGTATGACGCGTTAAGATAGAGTCGATCCGCAAAAATAGAACCTTAAAAGGAGTTATTGATGGAATACCGACCTTTAGGCCGTACCGGTGTGATGGTTTCCAGTTTGTGCTTAGGTGTGATGAATTTCGGCGGTGTGACGAATACCGAGGACTCGATTGCCATGATTGACCGAGCGCTGGATGCAGGGGTCAATTTTATTGATACGGCTAATGTCTACAACGCGGGGGAAAGTGAAGTGGTGCTGGGTAAGGCACTGAAGGCCAACGGCAAGCGTGAGTCGATTGTGCTGGCGACCAAAGTGAATGGTGTCGTCGATGAAGGCCAGAATGACAAGGGTATTTCTCGCTACCATATTATGAAAGCCTGTGAGGATTCACTGCGACGCTTGCAAACCGATCATATTGATCTGTACCAGCTTCATCGTCCGTCCGCGACGATTCCGCAAGATGAAACGCTACGTGCTTTGGATGATCTGGTGCGGGCGGGAAAGGTTCGTTATATCGGTAGTTCTACTTTTCCAGCGTGGATGGTTATGGAAGGTTTGGCTGAGAGCGAACGTTACAATCTTGTTCGTTATATCAGCGAACAACCGCCCTATAATCTACTGGATCGGCGGATTGAAAATGAACTTGTGCCACTATGCCAGAAATACGGCATCGCGATTTTGCCGTGGTCGCCGTTGGCGGGTGGCATCCTCGCTGGACGTTATAATTCGAATGGCTCGGCATCCGGGCATTTTCCTGAAGGATCACGCGCACTGCGCATGGGTACTACTTTCCAAGATCGAGTGACTGAACAGGGTGTTGAAGCTGCAAAGCAGATGGGTGCAATGGCGCAAGAACGCGGTATGACGGCTTCACAATTCGCGCTGATGTGGTGCAAAGATCAACCCGGCATTACATCGCCCATCCTCGGCCCTCGTACGATGGCTCATCTTGAAGACGCGCTTGCAATTGCTGATAAGAAATTGGATGATGCAGATCGTGCTACATTGGACGAACTGGTGCATCCCGGCACAGCAGTCGCGGATTTCCATAACAGCAATGACTGGATGAAAGCGCGTATCCGGTAATCCACGGATCTGAATAAAAGTCACATTGTGAGTCTACCTGACAGATGAAGTGAAGTTGGATTGTCAGGCGTAAGGAAAACCTCATCGCGTGGTGAGGTTTTTGTTATCGTGAGGTTGGTTTAAACAGCTTTTTCATTTTCACTGGCGTAGTCCACGTAGGTTGTGAAGACGGAAGGCTGAGTGTGAATTTTGTGCCCACGTCAATTGTGCTTTTTACGTCAATGATTCCCTTATGTTCTTCGACAATGCGTTTAACAATTGAAAGACCCAGCCCATTGCCGCCAGTATGGGTTGATCGCGCCTGATCTGCCCGATAGAAGCGCTCAAAAATATGGGGTAAGTCATTTGCGGCTATGCCAATGCCGGTATCCTCAATGATAATAATTGCTTGTTCATCTTGAGCTTCCGTGCAAACGATAATGCTGCCGCCATTTGGCGTGTATGCAATTGCATTTTCGATTAAGTTCCTGACTGCATGATCGAATTCCGTCACATCAATCCAAGCCGTACATTGATCATGCGCCGGCATAAACTTCACTTCAACTTCTTTTTCGGCTGCGACGGGTGTGTATTCTTGAACGATGGGTTCTAGAAAAGTGTTCATGTCCAGAAGCCTAAATTCAAAACTGACTTTGTTTTCATCTAAACGCGCACTTTGAAGTAATTCACTTAGCAATTTTTCCATGCGTTGAATTTGGTTTTTGGCCTTGGCTGCGTGAGCCTGTCGTTTATCAGGATCTGTATTTTTCTGCATCAAGTACAGGCTGTTACTTAAGATTGTTAGTGGTGTACGGAAGTCATGCGACATATCACTTACAAAGCGTTGTAGAACCTTTACACGTTCTCGCTCTGCCAGCAGTTCAATTGTTTGTGCCTCAAGCTGCTTCCGTTGGGTTATATCGCGGATAATGCTGACCGCGAACTGAACTTCACCGGAGGGTAAAAATACGGGTTGTGCTTTGGTTGCCAACCATGATATTTCCCCTGTCGTTGGATTCAAATACCTTAATTCACGTTCTGGTACTTCTTGGCCTGCCAACGCAAAATGCCCCGGCAACTGAGTCATCGTGAGAACTTGACCTTGCTCATCCAATATTTGAAGCCGATTTGCTAATTCGCTCACGGAAACATTCAGCATGGCCTCAGCCGACGAATAACCACTCATGTGAGCTATTGCGTCATTCACATAAATGAGCTGATCGTTATTGTCCTGTGCAATGACGCCATCCGTAATTGCATTCAAGAGTGAGAGCGAACGTTCAAAGGAACCTAGTAGTCGGCGCATAAACGGTGACCTATTCTGAGCATTTATGTAAACTCTGATAACGAATAATGGCCTGCTCCACAATTAAGCATACAGACTCAGAAACAACTAACAGCTCTTATTGACATAAAGTGACAATTGCGTTGATGACCTCATTAAACAGGTTTAAGTTTGCGGGCTTTACCAGATAGGCATTGGCTTGTTTTTTATAGGCCATAAGCACATCAAGATCATTTTCCGAAGACGTTAAAATGATGATTGGAATTTCTTTCAATTCCTGATCCGAGCGGATATCTTCTAGAACTTCTAACCCATTTTTCCCCGGCAGATTAAGATCCAGTATGATGACGTCCGGGCGCGGAACATGGGCATAATTTTCCACCCGCCGTAGAAAATCCATCGCTTCAGTACCATCTAATACGACATTTAGGTCGTAAATTAGATTGCTTTCTTTTAAAGCTTCGGAGGATAACCGGACATCACCGGGATTATCTTCAACCAGCAAAATCTCAATTACTGCCAATCAAACTCCTTATATACACCCTGTTATGACACAATCGCCCAGCTTAAATTGAGTTGGCTGTTTTACATAATTTTTTCGAGTATCAATACTTATATAACAAATTTTTAGCTTAAGAATGAGACAGGTGGCTAATTATCGTTACTATCTTTAGTCGCCGATGATGAATCTTAAACAGATGAAGCAGTTAGCCACTTTTTTCCGGGCGATTTAGCGATGATGGCAGCCTTTATTCTCGCTGACAGATGACTTCGTAAATGCAACAGAATTGCAATTTTTGATTATGTCCATACTTTATATGGTATGACGTTTTTGTTGGAATGAAACCTTAAGTTCGTTCGTAATGTAATAATCAACGCAATAACCCTGCCTCTTTGCTCACGGAAAAGTTATTTCTCCTATTAACCCTTTTATCCTATATTACGATCCACCGAGTAGCTGATGGAAACGAATGCACAACGAATTAGGATGTTGAGTAGAAATAAAATTGGATCGCGGTATATAGGCTGCTTCGTTTTTCAGATGCTGAATTTGGTCGCAATTGCTAACAACGAAAGTGGTTTATAAAGCTGTTGGGAGGATGTACGGTCATGAGCATGAGAACGCAAATACATGAAGGTGCGAAAAACCTCAAGCAAGCAGGCAATAATGCTGCACGAGGTGCAATAACAAGTCCAATTATGGAAACCCTGATGCGCTTAGGCTATGTGGTGCGTGGTTTGGTTTACGGCATGATTGGTCTGCTGGCGTTTCAGGTGGTGGCTGGTGTCGGTGGGTCGCTGGATGATCCACAAGGGGCGATTGTGGCTTTGGGCAAAACACCGCTTGGTGCTGTGGTTTTGTACGGCATTTTAATCGGTTTAGTCGGATATGCTCTGTGGGGTTTTATTCGAGCGATTGCTGATCCACTACATAAGGGCAGGGATGCCAAGGGTATTGTGGAACGCATCGGCTTCGCCGCCAGTGGAGTGTCGTATTTGCTGTTGGCAGTGGCGACATACGGTTTGATTACCGGTGGCGCTTCGGCTGCTCAGAATGGTGCTCAGACGACACAAACTCAGAATACCGCAGCCTCTATTCTTTCAAATTCTTGGGGGCCAGTTGTAGTAGGTATTGCGGGTATAGTCGTTATTGTGATCGGTGCAATACAGATTTTCCAAGGCATCAACAGTACTTTCGATAAACAGTTTGACCACTACGCTTTAACGCCTTATCAGCGGAAGTGGCTTGATCGGTTGGGTCGTTTCGGTACGGCTGCTCGTGGTGTGGTATTCGCCTTAATTGGTTTCTTCCTGTTTTCAGCAGGTTTAAATCATAATGCGAATCAAGCAAAAGGTATTGATGGTGTACTCACTGCGCTTCTCCATCAACCTGCTGGTCCAGTGTTGTTAGGCATCGTAGCGTTAGGGTTGATTTCATTCGGTATCTATTCAGGCGTGAGCGGAATCTTGCTGCGCTTCAAAAGATAGGCTAGGCTATTTTGAACACAACACATTCAGTCGTTGCTTCACCGATTCACCAAGAGAAATTGGTCAATCGTCAAAGCGGCCTCCGTTCTCCGGGGTGGTTAGGTAGCTGGCCGCTTATTGGTGTGATTTTAACTGTTTTAGGGGCACTGCTTTTTGGCGTGTTGGCGATTGGAGTCCGAACGCGTAATCCGCAACTTTTGCAGTTCGATGTACACATTGTCGATGATTTCCACGTGCTTGGTCTAAATAGCTTGCCGTTGATTCGCGGGTTGATGATCTTTGGCTATTATCTCGGTCAAGAGATCATCGTCGGAATCGGGGCGGTACTTGTTCTTTATTTTGTGTATAAGCACTTCTGGAAAGAACTGTGGATGGTATTGATTGCGTGGGGTGGTGAAGCGGCAATTTGGCTGCTGGTCTCAAATTATTTCAGTCGGCCTCGTCCGGTATTTGCTGTTGAGGTTTGGCATCAAATGACAGCGCCCGGTTTTCCAAGCGGTCATTGTTTTGGCGCAGTCCTGTGTTTTGGCTTGCTGGGTTATATGCTGGTTCCCAAGATGTCTACGCGCTTTTGGAAGGCGATTGCAATTGCTACAGCCGTAGCGCTCATTTTCTATGTCGGTTTTAGCCGATTGTTTGTGGGAGATCATTATCCAAGTGATGTGCTTGCCGGTTATGGAATTGGGATTGCGTGGGGTGCTTTCGTCTACACCGCAGTAGAATTTATCGCGAGAAAACGTAAGCGACCTGAATCCATCTCAGCTTAAGACTATGGGTAACAAAAATCCTCACAGTGTAGTGAGGATTTTGTGTTTATGGATTTGATTGCTTAACTTTTACAGATAACGAGCGCTCCCCATACACACGAGGGCGATTACCATCAATACCAAACTGAGGCGGGCATGACCGAGTAAGGTAGTTGCGAGGCTGTTAAGCTGGGTGAGAGTGGCTGACGGAATGGACTGATTACCATCCGGAACTGTGTCTAGAACTTTGTTGAGGGCTGTCGTGGACCGTCCCGTGAGTGCGCCACCGTGAATGGTTGCAATAAGTCCTGCAGCAGCACCAATCCCTAAGACCATATTACCTGTTTGGGAGAAATGGCTGGAGGCATCACCGACGACATACAGCAGAAGACCCGCTAAAGTGGTTAATCCGGCAACGACTGGAATGAGCTTCGTAAAGGCTGTGCGGGTGAATAAGGTTTTCAAGTAGCGATAGCCGGTTTCGCCGGAGTTGACGGCTGCTGGGGCGATATAAAGCGTCATCGTCGCTCCGATTGCTATCCATGCAACTGCACTGAGAATATGCAGCAGACGTAAAAGAACCAGTAGAATATTCATGATTTTCCCCTTCTAAAGAGTCAATACATAAGCGATTAAATCAGCGGTTTGCTGCGGTGTTAACTGCTGAGCATACTGTCCGTACATCAAATTGGGAAATCCGCTAACCACATAAGATGTCGGTTTTATGATGCTGTTATGCGCGTAATCGGTAGCAGATATGCCTTCGATGCGTGTAGCTGCAACCACTGCGAAGCCCTTCAAACTTGGGCCGACAAGATTGCTGCCATCGAGTGTGTGGCAAGTGTTACAAGATGGTGCCCCGTTAACCGCCTGAGTAAACAAGCTTGCTCCGCGTGACGCATCACCGGATGGTAATGTCTCTCCCGAATCAGCCGCATCTGTACTGGAACAGGCTGCACAAATTAATACTAATATCATGCAAGCGAAAATACTGAATTGTCTCATATCCCCCTCCGAAGATGTGACGTTGTAGATTACTTTGTAATACGCTCGGACTGTGGATTGTGTTTCAAAAACTGTACTAAAGGGTAGTATGGACCACAATAGAGTGATAGCGAGTGAATACGTTATTCGGTTATGCCTGCCATACGTTTACAGATTGCTAGTGTTGTCAAGCAGTCACCTAATGCACTGTGTGCATCGACCACCGGCAAATTATAGTATCGTGCTGCGGTCGCCAGTTTTTGCCAGCGATAGGAACGGCGCATATTGTTCCAATCGCCATAAACTTCGGCAAAGCCTTCCATCGCGCACCACCAATGGCTAATACTTCGCCAATCGGTCTTTTCGATACCTGCCGCCTCGGCGCTCTGATGTAGCATCTTGCGGTCATAAACCGCGTTGTAGACAATCACATGCTGACCAGTAAGAATTTGGCGTAGATTTTCCACAACAGTTTCAAATGGAGGGGCTTTGGCGACCATCTGATTTGTGATACCGTGAATGCGTGTTGTGCTAGGTGGAATCGGTTCTCGTGGTTTCACAAACGTGTCAATAAGTGTTTTGCCAGATGCATCAATTACCCCAATTTGCACCACTTCGCCCCGTTCGAGGCCAGTCGTTTCAGTGTCTAAAATCAAAAATTGACCGCTGCGCACAACCTCTAATAATGCTTGTAGTTCACTCATGACAGCTTGCCCCACAAATCAAACAAGAACATGTGTGCAAATTATGCAACTGATTAGCACAACACGCAACAGGCTGTTTGGATCAACAAAAATCCCCACCATTTGGTAGGGATTTTTTGCGTAGATTGTGAGTGTTGTCAGTTAGCTTGGTTTTTCAAGCGTTAGCCCTTAACCCTCGTTATTGATTCTGTAGCCGTGGCTAGGCCGGGTTCTCATGAAATTCAGGCACTTCATTGAGTAACTTTGCCCCGACATTCAAGTGAACTTCGTCTTCTTGAACATCACTAATCCAGCCAATCGGTACGAGTTTTTGTTCCTTGAAGAACAGACCCTCGGAGATTAGGAAGTGTGTTGCACGGTCACTTCCTGATTTGGTGAAAATGCGCTTTACACTGCCAACATGTTTACCATCGGCACTGATAACATCTGCGCCTTCACGAAGGGCAACCGTGTTATCAGGAATGTTCTGGGTTGTTTCACTCGGATATGGCGGCGGGTAAGCGTAACTGTCGCCGTAATCGGGGTAACCCATCCAACCACCAGTTGGCGCGTACCAATAGAATGGCGCTGCTAAACCAGCCGGATATGCCGCTGTACGGGTTTCTTCCTCATTCAGACCGACGTAATGTGTTTCTTCAAATGGTGGTAAATCATTAAGCTTGCCTGCATCTTGGCGCAACTTCACGCTTTCGTCAGTTGCTGAGGCAACCAGACTCAGTGGGACAATTTTGTCTTCACTGAATAGAAATCCCTTACGGACGACAATATGGGTAACTTCCTTCGTTTTCGGATTTAAAACGACCCGATCAACACTACCCACATCTTTACCATCATAGGTGTAAACTTTTGTACCTTGTTTGAATTCCATTTTTGAAATTCCTTTCTCTGATCATAGTGATCATTTCCTACAAAGCCGATTGTTTTTATTCCAACCAGACTTCTTTGGACTATATCTTAAGTGTATGACATGTACTGGTTTTGCTTTTGAGCCAACCCGCCATAATTCCAGATAAAAAAGTACGCATCGAAAATAGGAAGAACCGATTATGCAAACACAACTTCTCGGCTAAAACTGAAGTGTTGCTCACTCGCTATTCATATTTAGCGGTTCATATGAAGGGTTCCTAAAAATTCAGTAGCAATAGGAAAGGTAGCGGTTGTGGGTAACTGATAAATGCCCCATCCTTGAAGCCAATCGAGCCGTATACAAATCCGATTCGCTTTTAGATGATATTATTCAAGGAGGTAATCGCGAATGCCAATTATGAATGAGCCTAACCCGATCATTCCACCAATGGATCCACCGCCGGAACCGCTTCCGCCTAATCCCATTCCCGGGCCAATGCCACCTAATCCTCCGGGGCCATTTGGTGACCCGCCACCTGATCCGTTCCCACCTGCGCCACCGGGACCTATGCCGGATCCGCCGCCCGGCCCATTGCCGGAGCCACCTCCAAATCCCCTGCCACCGACAGAGCCGCCGTTCCCTAATCCACCCCCGAACGTGCAAACTTAGAATCAGTTTGAAAGCCCCGTTTATCCAGCGGGGTTTTTATTTATGTCGATGCCTTAGTTCTCAAAAGGTCGGATTTATCTTCCTATTCTACGGCTTGTCATCTAGCGCGAAAATGCACCCAAAACATAAACTAATAGAGGCAGTCTTATAAGGCTTATTTGTGGACCCAAAAGAAATTTACTGAGTTTATCGAGCAAAGTGATGATAAAAGCAAAATCGTTTGATCTGAAGCAAGTACGTTTACTGAACAGTTCTTTTAAAGAAAATATGGAGCGCGACCAACATTATCTTCTGGAACTGGAACCTGACCGGTTTTTACACAGTTTCCGAGTAACTGCTGGCCTGTCTTCGGAGGCAGAGCCCTATGGCGGTTGGGAGTCACCGACTGGTGAACTGCGCGGACATAGTTTGGGGCATTATTTGTCAGCCTGTTCGTTAATGTATGCCAGCACAGGTGACGAAGGCTTCAAGAAGCGTGCGGATTACATCGTTCGTGAATTGGCAAAATGTCAGGACGCGATGCCTTCACAGGGTTACAATTCCGGTTTTTTGTCGGCTTATCCCGAAACATTTTTTGAGCGCGTTGAGCGACGAGAGTCGGTCTGGGCTCCCTATTACACGCTGCACAAAATTCTGGCGGGATTGTTTGATGCTTGCCAACAAACTGGCAATCAACAGGCACTCACAACCCTTGAAAAAATGGCGAATTGGTTGAACTTTCGTATCGGCCGATTGACGGACGAAGGAATGCAGATTGTATTGCTCAACGAGTTCGGTGGCATGAACGAAGTACTAGCGAACTTGTATGGCGTGACGGGTAAGCCGGAGCATTTGAAACTGTCGTTGGCTTTCAATGATGCGGTGGTACTTGATCCGCTGGCGCAGCATGAAGATCGGCTCGACCGGATGCACGCTAACACGCAGATTCCGAAGGCGATTGGTGCAGCACGACAGTATGAACTTACCGGAGAAAACCGCTATCAGGAAATTGCCCGTTTCTTTTGGGAGCGGGTGGCGCTGTATCGTTCGTATGCGATTGGTGGTCACAGCGACGATGAATTATTTTTCCCGATCAATCGCTTCTCGCAGCATCTTAGCAGCGTCACGGCGGAAACTTGTAACACTTACAACATGCTCAAGCTCACGCGGCATTTGTTCGGTTGGGAACCTTCTGCTCAGTTGATGGATTTTTACGAGCGAGCATTATTCAACCACATCCTTGGTTCACAAGACCCGAAAACGGGGATGATGTTGTATTTCTCATCGCTGCGCCCCGGTCATGTGAAGGTTTATAACACGCCTGAAAATTCCTTCTGGTGCTGCACTGGTACAGGCATGGAAAATCACGCGAAGTACGGTGAAACCATTTATTTTCATGATGATGAGTCGTTATATGTCAACTTGTTTATGGCCTCAGAGCTGACTTGGGATGAGAAGGGTGTCATGCTGCGGCAAGAGACTTCATTCCCCGAAGAAGCTGCTACGCATTTGACCTTCCAATGCATGGAACCTGTTCAATTGGCGCTCAAGATTCGCTATCCTGCATGGGCAAAAGGGTTTAGTGTAGCGGTGAACGGTAAAGCAGAAGTGATTGAGGCTTTACCCGGTTCTTATGTGACCGTTGAACGGGAATGGCAAGATGGCGACCGTGTCGATGTTCAACTACCGATGAGTTTGTATCTGGAAGCGCTGCCCGACGATTCGAATACCGTTGCGGTATTATATGGGCCAATCGTGTTGGCTGGGGCGCTTGGTACTCACGATATGCCTGATGTTTACAATAAGGATTATCATACCCGTGAGGCGCTCATCAACCGTTTGCCTACACCGTCAGTTCCAGTTTTAGTGGGGAATGGTGATGCGGTGCTGGCGAGTATACAAGCAACTGATGGCAAGCCGCTGACCTTCCATACCCAAGGCACTGGCAAACCGAATGACGTTGAGTTAATTCCGTTCTATAGGATGCACCATCAACGGTATACGGTTTATTGGCAATTGACTGATAATTGAATTTCGCAAGGAAAAGGCATCCCACAGGGAGGCTGCGCACTGCCTTTTCCCTGCATAATATCGTTACCTCTTATCTAAACCCCGTTAAGACAACGGGGTTTTATATGCCTGCGAGTCCAATAGGCTAAGACCAGTTTCTTGACGAATGGGTCGATTTGGTGTGATTATTTGTGCCATCTCAATCAACTTCCATTAGATAAGCTTGGCTTATAACATAACAAAGTAGACTATGGCTATTGAATATCGCGTTGTAGACGACCCTGAAGAACTGAAAGCAATTGTTGAACTGCAAACCGTGGTGTGGTCGATGCCCGCCAGTGAAGCTGTGCCGCATAACATGTTGTTCGCCGTCATTCACGGTGGTGGCAATGTTATCCGTGCAGATTTGGATGGCAAGTTGGTCGGCTTCTCATTGGGGTTAGCCGCACTGCATGGTGAAGATAAGTTGTTGTGGTCGCATATGGCGGGTGTTGTGCCGGGGTATCAAGGTAAAGGCATAGGTACAGGTATCAAATATGCCCAAAGACGTTGGGCACTAGAGCATGGGTATAAAGTGATTGCGTGGACATTCGACCCGTTGCAGCGGGGCAACGCCAACTTCAACATGCACATTTTGAAGGCCACCGCTTCGACTTATCACGTCAATTTTTATGGCACAATGACTGATGGTATCAACGCTGGAATGCCGAGCGACCGTATGGAAGCCGTTTGGGATTTACAGGCTGAGGCCGTGATCAACGCAGAACATACGCCGCCCGTGCCTGCTGTGACCGAATTCCCGCGCGAAAAGTTTTTACTTTGGAGTGACGATGAGGGCGGGACACATGTCCAGCTTCCATCGGTGTGGAACAGTAACTGGTATTTTGTGGAAATCCCGTTTCAAATCTCCAAACTCAAACGCGAGAATCTTGAGCAGGCGCAGGCGTGGCAGGTCAATTTACGACAAGCTATGAAAGGTGCATTTGCCGAGGGCTACCAAGCGGTAGACTTCGCCGATGATGGTCAACGCTGCTGGTACATATTGGGAAAATCTTAATTACTGTAGAGGTTAACATATTGAAATCCATAACGATCCAAGACATTCAATTGCATACGATTGCCCTGCCGTTCGTTGAGCCGTTGAAAACCAGCTTTGGCAACGATCCGGTGAAGGCGACAGTGCTGGTGGAAGTCATCACTTCGGAAGGCATCAGCGGATGGGGTGAAATCACGGTGGAAGTCGCGCCGGGATATGCCGCCGAAACGCCCGTGACAGCCGAACACATCGCCAGAAACTTCCTGATGCCCAAATTGGTTGGCAAGACGTTTACCAATCCACAGGAAGCGCAAGCCGCCATGAAAAAAGTGCGCGGACATCATCACACCAAGTTTGGCTTGGAAACGGGCATTTGGGACGCATTGGCAAAAGTCAATGACATGCGCTTGGTGGATTTGTTCTCGTCATATTTACCCGAAGGCAACGTCACCAAAGGTTATGCCAGTGTCGGTGTGAGCATCGGTATTCAAAAGACAGTCGAAGATACGGTCAAGATTATTCAGAAACGCTACGACCAAGGCTACCGCCGCATCAAGCTCAAAATTCAACCGGGTTGGGATGTGGAATTGGCGCGTGGCGTCCGTGCCGCACTGCCCGATATTGTGATGATGTTGGATGCCAACAGTGCCTATACGCTGAAGGATGCCGAGCATCTCAAACAGCTTGACCAGTTCAACTTGTTGATGATTGAGCAGCCGCTGGCGGACGATGATATTTACGAACACAGCAAACTAAGACCGATGATGAAAACCCCCATTTGTTTGGATGAGAGCATAAAAGCCCCCAGCGATTTACGGTTGGCGATTGAACTCGGTGCGATTAGCATCCTGAACCTCAAGCCTGTGCGCGTGGGCGGTTATGTCGACAGCTTGGAAATCTACAAAATTTGCGTAGAAAATAATTTACCACTGTGGATTGGTGGCATGATGGAAACTGGCGTGGGACGCGCGGCGAATGTGGCCTTTGCCTCGCTGCCGGGAGTGACTCTGCCGAGTGACATCTCCGCGACCGACCGCTACTACAACCCTGATGTCACTGAACCGCCGTTTGTGCTGGGCAAGAACAGCACATTGGCAGTGCCGGAAGAAACCGGTATCGGCGTGGAAGTGCAACCGGATCGTTTGGAGCAGGGTAAGCAGTTGTGGCGTGAGACTTGTACTTACGTCGATTGAGGATCGTCATCATCGAAGATGCCAAATTCTTCGATGACGGTGTCAAGTGTTTCAAGGCGCGATTGGGCGGCATCATTTCGTTGAACGAGGATTGCCGCCACCAGCGCGTTCAGTAGGCTGAACAGGGCAGCGGATGCACCATAGAACCATACGCCATAACGTACAGTGAATACTAAGTCGGCACGGCGGGCGGCAGGAGAAACGGCTGTGTCCGTCACGCTAATGATTTGTGCGCCGACTTTGCGGGCGTAATCCATCGCATGCAGCGTCACTTTGGTGTAACGTCCGAAGCATAAGCTAAACAATAAATCTCGACTGGTGAGGGCTGCGATTTGATCAACCAGATCGCCGACTCCCGGCTGTAAGAGTTGGCATTTCCCCCGTACTTGCCTTAGGCTCATGGCGAAGTGCATTGCCATCGGTGCGGATGAGCGCAGCCCAATCACATAAACATTTTCGGCCTCAAGCAGCATGTTAACCGCTTGCTCAAATTCCGCGACCGGAATCTGCCCGACCATATTCTCGATGTTCTTGGCATCGTTGAGCATTACCCGTTCGAGAATCGACCCCATGCTGTTGTCGTCTTGTTCGAGCAGTTCGCTAATAAGTTTACGTGCGCCAAGCTGGTAAACGCCGGTCGAATTCATCTTCCCCGAAACTTGTTCCTGTAACGCGGTTTGGAATTCTGGAAAGCCGTCAAAACCTAATGCTTGTGCTGTTCGGACGACCGTCGAATGGCTGACATCTACCAACTCGGCAATGCGGGCTGCCGAGAGATAAACAGCTTCCAACCGGCGGCTGAGGAAGAATTCCAGCACCTTTTGTTGTCCGGCGCTCATGCCCGCATAGGCCTCGCGGATCACCATCAAAATGTCTTGTGAAGGGGCATTTTCAGTCATAATCAATTCCTATTTTCGAACTTGATTATACTCTCGCATACGTCGAAATATTCCAAATTATCTAATTGATGCAATTTTTTGTGCAAAATTGTGGTTTGTTTGCACAAGTTATGTCACACGATATACTCTACACTATTCCAAGTATAAAAAATCAACCAAGTTGAGATGTATCGATGTCGAAACACGATTTAGTCATTCGCGGTGGAACCATTTACGATGGCAGCGGTAGTCCCGCTTTCATCGGTGATATAGCTGTTGATGGGCAAAGAATCTCAGCTATTGGGGCGTCAGGATCATTTGAAGGTGAAACTGAAATCAACGCCATGGGTTTAGCGGTTGCACCCGGATTTATCAACATGCTTAGTTGGGCAGTTGAATCGTTGATCGTTGATGGTCGCTCGCAGGGCGACATCCGGCAGGGTGTGACCTTGGAAGTGGTTGGCGAAGGCTTCTCGATGGGGCCTCTCAGCGAGAAAATGAAAGCTGAAAACCCTAACGGCATCCTCGGTAACAAAGATTTTCAATACTCGGTGGATTGGACGACACTTGGTGAATACCTCGACTTCATGGTGAAGCGTGGCATCTCCTGTAACATCGCCTCGTTCGTCGGTACAGCAACACTGCGGGCTTATACGATTGGTTATGGTGATCGTCCGCCAACACAAGCCGAACTTGACAAGATGTGTGAACTGGCAGAAGAGGCGATGCAAGAAGGCGCAGTAGGCTTGTCCTCGGCGCTGATTTACCCGCCCGCCAGCTACGCCAAAACCGATGAGCTGATTGCGATTGCCAAGGCGGTGAGTAAGTACAACGGCTTGTATATCTCGCATCTTCGCAGTGAAGCCGATCAATTTCTTGAAGCGTTGGACGAAATGCTGACTATTTCGCGAGAGGCAAAAATTCGCGCTGAGATTTATCACCTCAAAGTTGCAGGTCGTGATAACTGGTCGAAGATGGATGAGGCAATCCGTGTGGTGGAAGCAGCACGCGCAGCAGGTGAGGAGATCACCGCTGATATGTATCTGTATCCGGCGGGTGGTACAGGTTTAGAAGCTTGTATTCCTTCGTGGGCGCATGATGGTGGTACGGATGCATTGCGGGCGAGACTACGGGATCCTGAAACCCGCAAACGAATCAAAACCGAGATGAACACACCATCCACCGAGTGGGAAAATATGTGGTTGAAAGCGGGTACAGCGGACAACATTCTCCTAGCTGAATTTACAAATGAGGCATTTAAACCTTACATGGGCAAGCGGCTAACCGAAGTGGCAGCTATTCGTGGGACTTCGCCCGAAGACACCATCATGGATTTAATTGCGGAGGATGAAGGGCGCGTCTCGACTATTTACTTCATGATGTCAGAAGACAACATTCGCAAGCAGGTGGCACTGCCTTGGGTTAGCTTTTGCTCGGATGCCGAGTCGATGTCACCGGAAGGTGTGTTTTTAAAGTCTAATCCGCATCCACGCGCTTATGGGAATTTTGCCCGTTTGCTCGGTCATTATGTGCGTGATGAAAAACTGGTCACTCTCGAAGATGCGGTTCGCCGCCTGACCTCATTTTCGGCGCAAGCGCTTCGCATCAAAGAGCGTGGTTCGTTGAAAGCAGGTTATTTCGCAGATGTGGTGATCTTTGATCCCGCCAAAGTGCAAGATTACGCCACTTTTGAAAAACCACAGCAGTTCGCAAGCGGGATGGTGCATGTGTTCGTCAATGGCACGCAGGTATTGAAAGATGGCGAACATACTGGAGCGCTGCCGGGGCAGGTGGTACGTGGGCCGGGTTGGACAGGGCAGGCTGATTAATTTTTACCGTAGGAGATTTTTGAGTGAAGTTTTTTACAGCATGTTTGGCGACGGAAACCAATAGCTTTTCACCGATGCCCACCAGCGACAAGAATTTTTTCGTCTCGCGGCACGGGGATTACAGCACCTATCCACCTTACAAAGATTCAACGGTGGCACTCTTCCGACGTTGGGCAGAGTCGCGCGGTTGGGAAGTCGCCGAAAGTATCATTGCGAACGCAGAACCAGCGGGTATCACCTTACGCAAAACCTATGAGACCTTCCGTGATGAAATTCTTGCAGATTTGAAAGCCTCGCTGCCGGTGGACGCGGTGTTGCTGGATTTGCATGGCGCGATGGTGGCTGACGGTTACGACGACTGTGAAGGAGATTTAATCGCTTCAGTACGCCAAATTGTCGGCGCGGATATTCCCATAGGCGTTGAACTGGATTTGCACTGCCACATCACCGAAAAGATGGTGAGCAACGCCAGTATCATTATCACATATAAAGAGTATCCACATACTGATACGGCTGACCGCGCACTTGAACTCTTTAACCTGATCGCTGACACGGTTGCAGGCAAAATTCACCCGACAATGGGCACATTTGACTGCCGTATGATCGGCTTGTTTTATCCGACTGCCGAACCGATGAAAAGTTACGTCGCCAAAATGAAAGCTTTGGAAGGCAAAGACGGCGTGCTTTCGGTGTCATTGGCGCACTGCTTCCCTTGGGGTGATGTGAAAGATTTGGGCGCGAAGACGTTAGTTGTGACCGACAATAATGCGGCACAAGCAGCTCAACTAGCCGAATCACTTGGACGTGAATTGTATGACATGCGCAAAACGGTTTATCCCCGTTACCAGACCATCGATGCCGCGCTCGACGAAGCTTTGGCCTTTGGTGAATCGCCAGTGGTTTTAGCCGATGTCTCTGATAATTCAGGCGGCGGTGCACCCAGTGACTCGACTTTTGTGCTGCGGCGTTTGCTGGAGCGCAAAATCGAAAATGTGGCAATCGGCGGTGTTTGGGATCCGGTCGCGGTTTCAGTAGCGATGGATGCCGGTGTGGGCGCAAAACTGGATATGCGGATTGGCGGCAAAATGGGGCCAATGTCCGGTGATCCACTTGATTTACATGTGGAAGTAACAGGTATTGCTGAGAACGCTATTCAATACTTTGGTTCGGAAGAAGTTCGTATGGATTATCCGTTGGGCAATACCGTGGCGTTGCGCGTCAACGGCATCGACATTGTGCTGATTTCACTGCGCTGCCAAGTGTTTAGCCCTGAACTTTTTACGAATGTTGGCGTCGACCCAACGAAGCGTAATCTGGTAATCGTTAAATCTACCCAGCACTTTTACGGGCGATTTTCGCCAATCACGGCAAAAGTGCTATATATCTCCGCGCCGGGTGCGGTACAACCGGACTTCAAAAACATTCCCTATCAATATGCGGATACCAATAAGTATCCGATGGTCGAAAACCCAATGGCTGTTTGAACCTAGTACAGATGATTAGACATTGTAGTTTAGAGAGGTGATTGCATGACATTAAAAGATGATATTCAAGCGGCGATTAAAGGCGCTGATATGGAAGCGGGCGTTTCGGTTTGGCACGTTGAGTCTGGTGAACAGATTGACGTGAACGGTGATGAGTCATATCCGATGGCGAGCGTCTTCAAAATTCCAGTGCTGGCAACGGCTGGTAAGCAGCTTCAAGAGGGCAAGCTTAAACTAGACGACCGTATCACTTTGAAAGCTGAAGATAAGAGCGCTGGCAGTGGTATTTTGCAAGCCCTTGAGCCGGGAGTTAGCCCAACTTTCCGCGACTTGCTGACCCTCATGATTATCATCAGCGACAACACCGCCACCGATATGAATGTGGCACTTTTAGGCGGGCCGTTGGTGATTGAAGCCTATATGCACGAGTTGGGGCTGAACAACATTTACCTGAAGATGGATTGCAAGAATCTGCTCAAGGGCTTATTTCCACCGGAACTTCACGATAAGTCGATGGAAGAGATTGAGGAATGGTCAAATACCCATGATGTGGTGCGCGATGGTGTGACCTTTAGCCGTGGCCCGGATAACGATGTGAGTTCGGCCAAAGCGATGAGCAAGCTGGTTCACATGCTGTACAGCGGCGAAATCGTTCAAGGTGAAATCAAAGACGAAATGATGAACATCCTGTACAAGCAAAATCTAAACCAACGCTTACCCCGTTTCTTGCCAGCAGGTGTGCGTTTCGCACATAAAACAGGCACGATTGGCGGTCACTTCAATGACAGTGGCGTGATGACCATTGACGATAACAACCATGTCGTTGTGACCGTCTTTACGTTCTGGGATGCGGCAGCCGTTTGGGATGATCCTGTTGGTCGTTATCAACGCGTGTTCGAAGTCGAATCAGCCATCGGGAAAATTGGACGGCTGGTCTACGATCACTATCACGGTTAGTCGGCAAACAGTTTCTGATTTGCTGACAACTTGCACGAAATCGGTATACTTTGCGGTCATTCATAAATGACGTTTGAAAAGTGGAAAGGATCGGATTATTGGCGAGATGAAAACCACCATATTGTCCCGATTAATGGATATGTCATTGTTTTATGAAAGGGAAGGGTTATGCAATCCAAGAGAAAACTCTCGCTCGTTGTAGTGGTTCTACTCCTCACTATGCTGCTTTCTACGGTGTTCGGCGTTGCCGCGCAGGATAACAGCAACAAGGGAGGCCGGTTGGTCGTTGCGGATGCTCAGTCGAATACCTCGCTTGATCCGTTTGTGACGGCGTGGCATAGCTGGCCGCATTATGCTATTTTCTCCACACTGTTCACCCGTGCAGCCGACCTGAGTTATATTGGCTTTTTGGCGGATACTTGGGAAATTGCAGAAGATGGTAAGACGTTGACCATCCATCTGATTCAGAATGCCACTTTTACCGATGGCACCCCAGTAGATGCGGCAGCTATTAAATACAATTTGGATAAGTACGCTAACAAGGACACTGGTGCGGCACAAGGTGCGGACTTGATTGACCTGTTGATCAGTACTGATGTTATTGACGATTACACCGTGAAGTTGAACTTGGCTTCGTCGTATGCGCCATTGTTCTACACACTTTCGGGATTAGAAATTGTTTCACCCACCGCATACGAAAAAGAAGGCAAAGAGAACTTTGGCCTGAATCCGGTAGGCGCTGGCCCCTTCAAGCTGAAGGAACTGAATACCAATAACTACATTCTGCTGGAAAAGAATCCTGACTTCAAATGGGCACCAAAAGGCTTGACCAAGAACGCTGGCCCTGTTTTGCTGGACGAGATGCAAATTTTGTTCCTCAATGAAGACCAGACTATTCTCTCGGCGTTGGAAACGAGCGAAGTGACGGTTGCGGGTGTTCCGACCCAGAACTTAGCAGATGTTGAAGCTAATCCTGATATTACGGTCGACAAAGCTAAGCTGAACGAAATCCGTTATGTTGGCTTCAATACCTCCAAAGCTCCATGGGATAACCAGAAACTTCGTCAAGCATTCGCATACGCAACTGACCGCGATGAAGTGAATGCTTCGGGTTACGATGGCTTGGCTGAGCCTCTTTACCAACCACTGCCTCCCACCATCTGGGGACACAATCCAGACTTGGATGCCAAGTCATATCACTATGACCCTGAAAAGGCCAAGGCGATGTTGGATGAACTGGGTTACAAGGACGTTGATGGTGACGGCCTGCGTGAAACCCCTGATGGCAAGCCGTGGGATGTGCCATTGGCTTTCGGTAACTCGGATGAATTTACGCACCTCGCTGAAATTTTGGACGCTGAATGGCGTGCAGTTGGCATCCCAACCAAGCTTAACCCAATGGATCGTGGTGCGCTCATCGACTTAACGACCACTGCAAAGCACGACTTGTTCCTGCTGAACTATGGCTACTCCGATCCCAGCATTTTGACTTACTTCTTTGATCCGTCGCGTAAGGGCGGTAGCAACCGTGCGTGGTTCTCGACTGATGAATTGACAGGGCTGCTGAAGAAGGCCGATAGCGACCTGAATCAGGAAACCCGTTACAAGACTATCACTGAACTGAGCCAATATATCATCGACCAATCACCGTGGATTTTCCTTGTCGACCCGCCTGCATTGACGGGGGTTCGTAACGAACTGCACGACTGGGTAATTACACCAGATTTGGCGTTCCAATATTGGGATGCGTACTTCGATAAGTAGACCAATGTTTAAAAGTGTAGGGAAAAGGCGAACCTTTTCCCTACACAATATTGAATAATTTTCCTTGATGCTTGGATACACTGTAGGTTGCAAACGGACAGATGAATGGGTAGATATATTCTTCGGCGCACACTCATCGCTCTCGTTCTGGTACTGGTCATCTCCATCCTTGTTTTTGTGATGCTGCGTATTGCCATCCCCGGTGATCCGGCTGCACTTCTAGCGGGTGACCGTGCTTCACCGGAATTGATCGAGCAAATTCGTAAAAACTTGGGCTTAGATCGACCGATACCTGAACAACTCTTCATTTATCTGACCAATGCTATTCGGGGAGATCTGGGACGTTCGGTGCAATTTGGTGAACCTGTGTTTGGGGTTATCATCAAAGCATTTCCCTTCACCATCATACTGACTCTTTTGAGTGTGACCGTTGGAACACTCATTGGTTTAGGAATCGGTATTCTGACAGCCGTGAAACGCGGCACATGGATCGACAGCGTGAGTATCGTTGTAGTGGTTTTCTTCTACTCGATTCCGAGTTTCTGGCTCGGCTTGGTATTGATATTGGTGTTTGCAGTCGGATTACGGATTCTGCCTGTTCAAGGCTCATCTACATGGCAGCATTTCGTCCTCCCTGTGACCACTTTATCTATCGGACAATCCGCGTTGATCGCGCGCTTAACACGTACCAATATGGTTGAAACGTTGGGCGCGGCTTTTATCCAAACCGCCCGTTCAAAGGGTTTGTCAGAACGGAATGTGGTGTTTCGTCACGCGCTCAAAAATACGCTGATTCCGATTGTAACCATCGTGGGTTTATCAATCGGTGGACTTTTAGGTGGTGCAGTTATTACCGAGAATATTTTTGGTCTACCCGGTGTCGGACGCTTGGCGATTGAAGCGATTGTCGGGCGCGATTATCCGATGATACAGGGCACAGTTTTACTGGTGGCGGTTACGTTTGTGTTCGTCAATTTAATCACCGACATCATTTACGTGTATGTCGATCCGCGAATTCGCTATGACTAATTCCGATAATAACATGCTCGAAAAAGCCGAAATCGCCTTGCCCAATACCGTTACCTCATTGGCTGACGACACGTCGTTCACGCGTGACACGCCTTATACACGGACGGTCAAAGAATTCCTGCGGCACCGTGTGGCTTTAGTCGCGCTGGTTGTGATTGTCCTGATTGTTCTGTCGGCGATTCTTGCGCCACATTTGACATCTTATGATCCGATTGGGCGTAATTCGAAGGATCGTTTGCACGAACCCTCTGCCCAATATATCCTCGGTACGGACTCGTTAGGTCGTGATGTCCTGACGCGCATCCTGTACGGCGGGCAAATCTCGTTGCAGGTGGGTTTCCTATCTATTACGCTTGCGGCCTGTGTCGGTATCCCGTTGGGATTGATGGCAGGTTTCTTCGGTGGCAAAGTCGATAACCTCATTATGCGGGTTATGGATTTGATTCTGGCGTTCCCCGGACTAATCTTGATTATCTGGTTGGTGGGGCTGCTCGGTTCAAATATTCTCAACGTAATCATTGCCATCTCACTATTTTCACTGCCGACTTATGCGCGTCTTACACGCGGACAAACGCTATCCTTGTTTCAACGGGATTATGTGCTGGCGGCACGCTGCATTGGTGCCGTGCCGACGCGGATTATGTTCGTGCACATCCTGCCGAATATCCTCGGTTCGTTGATCGTTATCACCACACTCGGTGTTTCAGATGCGATTATCACCGGCGCGAGTTTGAGCTTTCTTGGTTTGGGTGTTCGCCCCCCAACACCTGAATGGGGCGCGATGCTTTCTGACGGACGTGGCTATTTACGTAATGCATGGTGGATTGCCTTCTTCCCCGGCATGACTATCACCCTGTTGGTGCTGGCACTAAATACGGTAGGCGATGCTTTCCGTGATGCTTTTGACCCGAATACACTGTCGAAATAACGAGGATTATCGGATCGTTATTGCAGAAACTGCAATTTTTGCTGCATAATTTGCACGTTTCGCATTACTTCCGCTGAATTGCACGGCGGATAGCTCGGCTGTTGCCGCTGAATTGACATTTTGTGTCGGCGGGAATCTCGCGTGATGCCGCTGAAATGACACAATTGCAGCGGGTGGCTCGGCTGATGCCACCGCTGATTCGGAAGTGCCTGCCGCTGCCATATTTGCTATACATTTTGAGTGGTGTTGGTGGGTAGTTGGGACATACGTCGTTCTCCGAAATCGTTTTTGGTAGCACCACACTAAACGGTGGACATCGCATTTGCGCTAAAAAGGTGTGTTTAATGACCCTGAAACTTGTATTAGCTCCCTCCATCGCTTGCGGGGGAGGGTTGGTGTGGGGGTAAAATTCACCGTCCACCACTTAGTGCAGTCCTACCTCGTTTTTCTTCCATATCTATTTTAGTACATATGTTCGATCTGTGTCAACGCGATTCAGTTCGAGTTTACAAACTTTTGGCGGGTGATAAGGAAGTAGAAATAGTGGTTTAGGAGTGAAATACGGCGGACGCAGCATGTGTCATGCGATATACGTAGAGCGCCTCACGTCCGTTGTTGGCTGTCAAATAATCCGCTATCAGCCGTTGTGCACTGAGCTTTTCATCGACAATCATGATGATTTTCATAATGTTCCATCTTTCATACGTGAATTCACAAAGTTAACTATGTGCTGGCATTTTCCCACATCGGTGGCGAAAACCCGAATAAATGTAGCACGATGATGTTCAGAAGTGATGAAGATGCTTGCAAGAACTTGTTTATGTCACACTGACTATTTTGCTGCGCCAGACTTTAACCAGACTCACGCCGAACAACATGAATCCCAGCGGCATCGTGACCAAGTAAACCAGCCAATTGGTATGCCAATCCAATTTGAATGCGTATGCCACCGTGTAAATAAAAGTCGCCACGATTGGTATCATCAACAGGGCGAGATAGTTCCGAATGGGTGGGGGATAAACCGAGTTATTGAGTATTGAAACAGAATTTTCACCCTGTGGAATGCGCCGCAGCGTCAGGTAGACAATCAGCAACAGTAAGGGCAGTACAATCAGGGCAATCGGAGCGGCGGGAACGGTGACAACTACGAAGTACAGCAGCAGTAATGCGATGACGACTATTTTTGTGGGTCGTCCTACCTTAACGACAGGTGTATTCCGGTGATAGAGCCAATAGGCGACTATCAACAGTAGGGTTGTGATGATGACATACATCGCAAACTCAATGGGTGTTGCAATGACGTCACCGGGTTCACCCCACCATGAGATCGCCCACAAGCCGTAGAATACCCCGATAGCTATAGCGAGTTTGAACGTTGAGCCGATGCCAGTTTGAATGCTTTTACGAACGGCATACCATCCCACCCAAATACTCAATGGTGCGTGCCATGCCAAAGCGGTAAATGAGATCGACAGTGGCAGACTCTCGTAAGTGGTTTGTACGATGACACCTTCCGCCAACCATCCGAAAACCGCGCCGCATAAAAATAACGCCCAGATATTGCGGACTTTGAAATGCTCAATCAGGCTCAGGAATGCGAGGGCCAAAAACGAATAGAGCAGCCAAGTTGCGATGTAGCCGAATAGCGTATCAGAAGCGCGAACATGCGCCCAAAACATATGCTCCGAATAAAACATCAAGATGTATCCACAGGCGAGGACGCTTAGCAATTGTTTTAGCATGGCTCACTCAATGTAATAAAAACAGCATTGGGTAAATCATATCCAATGCTGTACGAAAATTTTACCTGCGATTTAAGTTTAAGCGGGTTTCAGAACCGTTTTCACGTTCTCGATGTACTCCAACGATTGGTGGCGGAAGTAGGTGTTATATAGTTCTGCATAATGCCCACCATTGGACAGCAGTGTATCGTGTGTGCCTTCTTCGATGATCTCGCCCTCGCGCAGCACAATGATACGGTCGGCATTCTTGATCGTTGATAGGCGGTGCGCGATGACAATTGAGGTTCGGTTGTCCAGCACAATGTCCAAGCCTTCCTGAATGAGTGTTTCCGTCAGCGGATCAATGCTGGCGGTGGCTTCATCCAAGATGAAGATTGACGGGTTTTGCAACAGCACCCGCGCCAACGATACCAACTGTCGTTGACCCATTGAGAGACTGCCGCCACGTTCGCCGACCTGCGTTTGCAGACCATTAGGCAGCGTCCGAATCCAATCCCCTTGACCGACATGTTCGGCTGCGCGCTGTACTTCCTCATCGCTGGCATCCGACTTGCCGTAACGAATGTTATCCATAATCGTGCCGTCGAACAGGAAGGGGCTTTGTGTGACCACTCCCAATTTTGCACGGTAGCTGCTCAAGTCAAAAGTGCGAATGTCTTGACCGTCAATCAAGATTTTGCCTTCTTGAAACTCGTAAAAACGCGCGATCAGCTTGCCGATGCTCGACTTGCCCGAACCGGTGTGTCCGACCAGCGCTAATGTTTCGCCGGCTTTGACGGTCAGCGAGAAGTCTTTTAGCACCGGAACATCATCGGTGTAGCGGAAGTTGACGTGTTCAAAGCGGATTTCACCTTTGACATTACCAACAGGTTTGTTGTCGGTTTGCACAACTTTCGCTTCGGCATCAATTAGGCCGAAGACCCGTTCGCCTGCCGCCAAACCTTGTTGGAACTGGCTCCAAAATGAAGCAATACTTGTCAGAGGGAACCAGAACAGCGCCAAACCTTGAATGAACAGATACCATTCACCCGCTGTTAGTGCACCTTGCTGTACCTTCACACCCCCGAAGTAGACCAGTGCCGCTGTGCCTACACCTGCCAGCAAGTTCAAAATCGGGAAGATGCTGCTGAAGGTATAACCGCTGCGTAGGTTGACGCGATATGATTGCTTATTAACATCAAGGAACTCGCCATAAATGGTTTGCTCTTGACGGAATGCCTTTGCGATGCCGATGCCGCTGATGGTCTCTTGAATGTGCGAGCTGACCACTGCGTTGATGCGCCGTGACTGTGTAACGGTCTCACGGGCAATCTTACGAAAGGCCAGTGCGGTTGCTACGATGAATGGTGCGAGAGCTAGTGTAATCAACGTCAGTTGGGCATTGACGATAATCAAATAACCGATGAGCAAGATCACCAGCAAGATTTGGCTGGCGAGGTCAGTTACCAGTGCCACTACCTGCGAGAATGCTTGGGTATCCGAAGTGACGCGGCTCACCACTTTACCTGAAGCGTAATTGTCATAAAATGACAGGTCACGCTTAACCACCGCGTCGAAAGCATCTTCGCGCAGTTGAAGTGTCACGTTACCGATGGCTTCTGCCGAAAGCCATTGACGGATAGCGTTAAAAATCCACGCCAGAACGCCTAGGATGACAATCCCGACCGTCAACTTGACTAAGGTTGCCGTGGACGAGTCGTTTTTGAGATCATCCAACCCGCTCGAAATAAAGATCGGCAGTCCAGTGTTGACCAATGACGTCAGTACAATCACTGCTGATATGACCGCCATGCGCTTGGCCTGTGGTCGAAAGTAAGTGATGATTCGTTTGACGAGTGTAGCATCGCTATAACTGCGGTCGTATTCCTCTGCATCTAGACCATCCATGATGAAGCCCATAAACAATTCCTCCCGGAATGATGTAACCGTCTAACGTGACTAAATAGATGGCTGGGCTGCGACCACAGGGGGCAGCGCGGCATCATAGCGGGCGAAGATACGACGATATTGGTCAGAAGTCCGCAGCAGTTCTTCATGTTTGCCGCCTGCGATCAACTTTCCGCCTTCCAACAGTAGGATATGATCTGCCCAACGGATTTGCGACAGGCGATGGGTGATGAGCAGGGTCGTGCGGCCCTCTTGCGCCCGCATAATCGCCTGCTGAATCTCATCCTCGGTCGCGCTGTCGATGGCGCTGGTTGAGTCATCCAAGATCAGGATGCGCGGATTGCTGAGGAATGCCCGCGCCAGAGCGATGCGCTGACGCTGTCCACCGGATAAGGTTACTCCGCGTTCACCGACTTCCGTTTCGTACCCGTCAGGGAATGACATAATGAAGTTGTGAGCTTGCGCTTCCTTCGCTGCTTGTTCAATTTGTTCGCGTGGCGTGTCCGGCGCACCGAAAGAGATGTTTTCGGCAAGTGTGCGCGTGAACAGGAACACATCCTGTTCAATCTTGGATATTTGGGAACGCAGTGCTGTTAAATTCCAATCGTTGACATCCACACCGTCAATCAAGATTTGTCCGCTAGTCGCGCTGTAAGTGCGGTTAATCAACTCGGTCAGTGTGCTTTTGCCGGAACCGGTTTGTCCAACAATCGCAATCGTTTCACCTTGCTTGACGTGGAAGGAAATATTCTCCAAAACGCTGCCATCTTCGTAGCCAAAGCTGACGTTGTCGAAAACAATGTCACCTTTCATCGGTTGTGTATAGCCGCTGACGTTCTCATCCATATCCGATTCAGTGTTGATGATGTGCAGCACACGCTTAGCGCTGGCGATACCCAACTGAATCAGCGAGAACGAGAAGATCGAGACAAAGATCGGGAAACGCAGCGTGCCGAGTAAGCCCATTACTGCGATGATCTCAGGGATACTCAACCGTCCTTGTTGGTACATCAGCAAACAATGTAAGAAACCCAAACCTAACGCGAAGGCGTAGAATAACATCGGCAGGTAAGTCGCTTCGACTTGCCCTTGCTTGGCATAAAAGTTACGGAAGTTGCGGGCATTTTTGCGGAACTTCTCGCGCTCGAACGGTTCTTGTGCGCTGGCCTTCACGACCTCAATACCCGAAATCGTTTCTTCTAAGCCAGCGTTCAATAGTCCAAAAGCTTCACGCTGGCTGTTGACAACCGGATTCAACCGCCGCGAGTACGAGCGAACCGTGAAGATATAAAACAGAATAAAAATGATTGGTACCAGCAGCAGTTCGGTGCGAATGGTCGCAATCCAGATGACTGGAATCGTCAACCCCATGATCGTTTCCGAGATGAACAACACACCCGGATTAATCATAAAGTTCATCTGGTTCATGTCATCGGTGGCGCGTGCCATGATGTCGCCCACACGCTGACGGTCATGGAATGTCTGACTTTTGCCGAGCAGACTGATGTATAACTCTTCGCGTGAGTCGCGGGTAAGACGCTGGGCGATAGTCTCAATCAGCAGGCTTCCGCCTAGCGCTGACAAACTATCCAACAGCAAGACAAATAGAACCGCCAACGATATTTTGAGCAGTCCATTAGCTGCCGTCGGGTTGATGATTTCGCCAGCAGCTTGCCCCACCAGAATTCGTGAAAAACTATTGGAAATCCATGCGGTCATGTATAGGGCGACCGTCGCGAAAAAGAACAGCTTGTACCGCATGACGTGGGAAAATATCCAACGGATGGGGTTGGAACGGTTATATGGGTACGTGTTGGAAACCGTAAATTCGCTTCGTTGCGCGACCACTTGCCCCCTCTTTCTTGTCACTTATCGAGTCTGTCTATTATATAGCACTTCTGTTCTGAACACTACACCCAACTTCCCTCATCTTGGCGAAGTGGGCGAACCATTATGGCTGCTTATGATGTTTTGTGAACCCTCAAAATAGGATTCGTGCTGAAATGATCTTTATAGTTTCTCATCTTATGAATGATACGGATTAAAGAATTGTTGTGTACTGTACAAAAGGCAGAAAACCCCAATTGGCTATAAGATCGTAACTACTCAGGTACCCTTTTCTCCCTCATTTTCCAAAATATGTGCATCTATTTTGGAATTAAGAGCAATGAAGTCTCCCTCAGATGATTGAGATGAATTACTCTTGATTACGCAATTTTCCCTCGAATACCACCTGAGTAGTTACATAAGATCTATAATTGTATGTAGGTTGAAACTCCGCTGCGTTATAATCTTCCACAATATTCTTTCTGATTCTGCTTTTGCTCAAATGAGGTCACATGGATACACCATCTGAATCGAAACCCGCTGCCGAAGACACACCGAAATTTCCCACGCCTGTCGAGATTGCACCGATCGTCCGCCAGCAGGAAATCAAACTCGGTCGCCGTACCTTAAAGTACACGACGGTCGCCGGACGCATGCCGCTTAAAAACGCCGCAGAGGAAATCGAAGCCCAGATTTACTTTACCGCTTATACCTTGGGACATGGCGAAGCCGACCGCAAACGTCCACTAACCATCGTCTTTAATGGTGGGCCGGGTTCGGCCTCGGTATGGCTGCATCTGGGGGCATTAGGGCCGAAGCGTGTCAAGATGCAGGATGAAGGTTGGATGCCCGCACCCCCTTACCAGCTTGTGGATAACGAGCAAACATGGCTTGAACAAACCGATATGGTTTTCATTGATCCGGTTGGCACAGGGTACAGCCGCGCTGCAAAGCCCGACCTCAATAAAAAATATTGGAACATTAAAGGTGATCTCGAATCGGTTGGCGAGTTCATTCGTTTGTATCTGACACGCTATAACCGTTGGACATCACCCTTATTCTTGTGTGGTGAAAGTTACGGCACAACTCGCGCGGCTGGCCTCGCCGGACACCTGATTGACAAAGGCATTGCCTTCAATGGCATTATCCTCATTTCTACCATTTTAAACTTCCAAACTGCGGATTTTGACCGTGGCAACGACCTGCCGTTTGCGCTGTTTTTGCCAACGTATGTCGCTACAGCGTGGTACCACAAGATGTTGCCGGCTGCCCTACAAAAGCGTCCATTGCGCGAGATTCTTGGTGAAGTCGAACTGTATGCCGAAAGCGAGTACACCACTGCCTTGATGAAAGGGGATCGCCTTAGCCAAGAGGAAAAACAAACCGTCATTGATCGTTTGGCTCATCTCACCGGATTAACGCCCACCTTTGTTGACCACAGCAATTTGCGAATTAACATCTTCCGCTTCTGTAAAGAACTTCTACGTGACCAGCGTTTGACGGTTGGTCGTTTGGACAGCCGCTTCACCGGATTGGACGCTTTAGCCGTCACCGAAGCGCCGGAGTTTGACCCATCGTTGTCAGCCATCACACCGCCGTATACTGCTACCATGACCGACTACGCCCGCAATGAACTCGGCTATGAATCGGATCTGACCTATGAAACCTTGAGTTTTGCAGTGAATGAAGGTTGGGAATGGGAACGCGGTAAATATGCCGATACCAGCGAAGCGCTTCGCAGTGCGATGGCTAAAAACCCGTTCCTCAAAGTATTCGTCGCAATGGGCTATTACGATCTGGCAACACCGCATTTCGCCGCCCAATACACATTGGCACATATGGATATTGATCCCTCACTACGCGGTAATATCCACACCGCCGATTATGAGGCTGGACACATGCTTTACCTCGACATCAAATCGCTCGCCAAACTCAAACTCGATGTCCATGCCTTCATCAAGACCTCGCTCGGCTAATTGCATAACATGGGGAGTAGGGAACTGCTCCTCCCAAATTATTGGCAAACCTCCCAAAGCTAATAATCCATAACAGGCCATAATGGATCAATGAAAAGTTTCACAAATAATTCGTAATATTCGTAATGTTTTGATCTTATACTTGTTTTATGATCGAGTTTATATCAACATCCGTTGAGGAAGTTGTTAGAGAGCTATGTCGACAGTGATTGTAGAACACACAAACGCAAATGTAGTCAAAATGACTTGGTTGAGCAAAGTCAGTGATCGAAATGTAAGAGCGAGTTTTAGAGAGATTAACAATATATTGTCATCCTCTCAGAACGCTATGTATGTCATAGTGGATATTTTGTCTGATCCAAAATTCCCGATTGGTGCGACCCTGACTGGCGCGTTGTTTGGCCCCTATCGCAATCCTAATCTCATTGAATAGTTGACAATTGGCTCAAATCGAGGCGCTCAGTTCATTGAACGCACATTATCCGCTACAACCGGTCGCGTTAATGTGCGCTGGTTTGATAACGAAACTGAAGCTAATGCCTATGTTGTGGAAAACTTCGAACGCAGCGCATAAAGAAAATAGTGCGGCTTTCTGTCGCATCGAAACCTCAGATAACCTTCGGCTCAGGCACGATTAACCCATTGACGAACCGCGCCACAATCCGAATGCCAATCGCGTTAGCGACCGGAGTCATCCCGTCCACCAAACTCCAGCCCATCATGTAGGTCAAGTTGCCGGCGATACCGAAGAAGTTGTTGAACTCCCACGTACCGAGGATGGCATGTTCAGCCAGCTTGACCACGAAGCTAAAGATGAAAAAGAACACAAACTGTTCCCACAACGGACGGTTATATGATCCCGCGTAGCAGAAATTGAGGCACAAACCAATCCAAATAAAGGTGTGGAAAAAGTTGTTCAACCACGGCAAGAAGCTCATCACGCCTGCGCGGTACAGCAGGTAATTCGCGATGAACACCGAAATCGCATACACGAAGTACAACCAGACAAACGTCTTACGGAATGCCGATTCAACCGTCGCATGACCGTGTCGCATCACCACAAACAGCGCTCCATACACCGCCACCAGCACCAGTATATAATTCGCCAAACTGTTCCCTGCACCAAGTACCTCATCCATCGCGTACCTCCGAAAATCTAAATCCCCCTTACTGCATTTGCATTGGTTTCCTCCCTCGCTTGCGGGGGAGGATTAAGGAGGGGGTTCTATACTGCTTTTATCTGTGCCTCTATGGTTAATCAATGAATGAACTGCGATGCATAGCGCGCCATCGTCATCACCGTTAGCTGTGGATTAACGGTCGTCGCACCGGGATGCACACTGGCATCACACACGTACAAATTGTCATACCCCCAAACTTTGAACTCCGGGCTAATCACGCCACCGTTCACGCCATCGCTGCCCCGATTTTTGCTGATGCGGTTGCCGCCTTGAGGATGGCCTGTACCGAGCAGAATATCGCGCTCGTCAGTAACCAGTTTCCGCAGATCAGTCGCGAACAAATCAAATTGCTCTGGCGAATAAACGCCGCTGCCACCCTCAAAACTCCGATAATGCCGCGTGGAGGCATAAATACTTTTTGCCCCGCCACGAAACATAATCTGACCGAGCAACACCAGTGCGTCCACCAGCTTATGCATATCACCATCGGTCGGCGTGTAGACAATATCGGGTACACCCGGCAGGAAAAGTGCCGACGAAAGTGAAGCGTTACTTTCTGTTCCGATGAGTACACCTACGCCTGCCATCTTGGCGTAATTCTGCATGTTCTTATAATGCGTATCCAACCATCCCGGCATCGCCAAAGCTTGGGCAATCGGCGGGTTGTACCATGTTTCGTAGACGAATCCCGGTTTACTCTCCGGTTTGATGTAATGCCCGATTTGCAATCCGGCAAAACTCTTGAGGTCATCTTCCCACAAACCATGCAGCGGACTGCCCATGTTGAAGCACAAATATTTGCCAATTGGTAACTGTCCGTTGCCGATGCCACTTTGCATCAACAACCAACTTGAGGCAATGGTTCCCGCGCTCAGGATCACAGTGTTAGGATGGTCAATCGTCAACTGTCGCCCATCACGCAGTTGGCAGACGATCTCGGTAATCTTGCCGCCTTGACCATTAAGCTTCTTGACTTCTGCTTCCGATACAATCCGAAATTGATCAGGATGTTCTTGCTGGACTTTCGGCAGCACTTCGTCCAACATCGACAGTTTGCGCCCATATTTGCAGCCGATGTTACAGTAACCACATCCCAAACAGTCGGTGATGTTAGCATCAATCACTTCGTAATTGAGTACATCGCTGTTCGCCGCTCGATAGGCATCCACACCTTGGCCGATCATCTTGTCACCGGGGTTGAGTACATCTTCCCATGAGCGAGTGTTGCTTGACTCTTTAATCGACTTAATCTGCATCCGTTCCCGTACCGCTTGCTGTGCAAGTTTGAACACGCCCACGTCGATGCCTGCGTTATTCCCCTGTGGATCATTCCAGCGTTCCAATACTTCGTCCGGTGTATCGAAACATACCGCATTATTGACAACGGTCGTCCCGCCAACACAGCTTCCTTGTAGTACTGTAAACCGCAGCGATTGTGAGATTTGCAGCGCACCGTCACTGTACAAACGGCTGATCATATCGACCTCGTCCTCGCTGAAGGTATCCTGCGGGACGTAAGGCCCTTTCTCGATCATCAAGACTTCGCGCCCTTGTGCGGTCAATTGTTCCGCCAACGTCCCCCCCGCCGCGCCTGACCCGATAATCACTACATCGGCGCTTAGGCGATCAATCCCATTTTGCCGCAAGACTTGTGGCGTCATCACATTTAGTGGGGGATAGCGCCGGATTGGTTTTGCACCTTTGCCTTCCGGACGTTTCGAAAACTTTGTGTAGCCAATCGATTGCTGCACCGCCGGATTGCTGTAATAACCGATAAACGTCAACTGCATATTGAAGCGCATCATGCCTTCAATAATGTCGATAATTCGGTCGAGCTTAATCGCATGAAGGACTGCATAAATCCCGCGTTTAGCGACAATATCTTTCTTAAAATGCTTGTCGATGAACCAGCGCCGTAGTTCAGGACTGAGATAATTTATCGGCGGCATCAGCGATAAAAAGGGCATGGTCGCTAAGCCGAGTATCGAGACTTTTGCCAGCCACAGTCGCTTGGATGGAAACGACGCGAGATAATCATCCGTTCGCAGCACAATCTGTTCCGGCTCAACCACTTCCTTTTCGCCATCGATCAAAGTTTCCGATATGGCTTCCAGCGCACGGAAGTGCAGCGGCGAGAAAAAGCGCGTATGGTCAAGTATTGTTTCATCCATTTTGATCTTGAGCAGGATGAACGCACTAATCGCAATCACATCTACTGCTAATGCACCCAGCATCATGGTGCGATTATCTGTTCCCAACGCTGGATACTGCACCACACCATAATGGTTAATACCCAAATGAGTCACAATGACCGCAATCAGGGAGAAGATGTTGCCGAGAATGAACACATTCACATAGTCACCATGTCGCCGTGTATCCCTCGCCGCCACCAGCAGACAGATACCCAGCAAACCGATCTTGACTGCCGATCCACCGACCATTAGCGGCTGCCGGAAGAAATCGACAATCGCGGCAGGGCCAGTGTAGTACAACACATAATGCCCTACTGTAGCAATCAGTGAAGCAATACCCACTACCACAAACACAATCTGCCCAAATTTTTCCCAACCCGTTTGCGGCTTGTCCGGCATCCAAGGCATCCATCGGTCGTCATGGGCGGGCGCTTCTCGCACCAACCACAACAGCACACCGCCGAAGAACAACGAGAAGGCCATCGCGCCAATTAACATCGGCGTTTGTCCCGCTGCTTTCGGGCTAGGAATCATGATAATCAATCCCATTACGTCCACCGCGAATCCCACAATCAGCACATGAATCATTGTCCGCCAGCGTCGCACATCACCTGACGCGAACCATGCTAATATGGCTAGTAATGCCATGCTGGCAACCGCGTTCGAAACCAGTGGTGGTTCAACCCACATCGGATTACTCGCGCCTTGGTAGGCTCCGGTCAAGCTGTATAAATAAAGCAGGAAGTTGACAAGTGCTGTAATTCTTAAAAACCGTGCTAACCGAATTTCTGCTGGCGCATAATCGTTCATGTGATTGATCTCCGCAGATAGGTTTTGTAATAACCCGGATCGAAATTTATTTTCGAATGATCCCTAACGTTTATTACCTACATAGATTCAATGTCAAGATGACCGTTTTTATTGACAAATGTTGAGAATTTGTGACCTATTTCCTACTCTCTCTAACTTTTACTTCATTACCGGAGCCATAAATCGAAGAAGGTTTATACGTTATGTTTTGTCGGCGGTTAAGTAATGTTTTTCTTAATGTTGCCTGTTATCACCTGTTTATCAGGTTGACTCAACAATCGCCTTCAACTGGCGTACTTTTTGCACATCCACTATGCCATTTGTCCTCGCCGCACTTCCCAAATGTACAGTATCAGGTTTCACATACTGGATATATTCAGGCAGTTGTTCAGCTGTCAAACTCCCTGAACTGACAAACGTATAGCGTTCACCAAACCGTTCAATCCACCGCTTCAAACCTTCACGTCCATCCCATGCTGTTGCTGCTGGCCCTGATGTCAACACCCTCGGCACAATTCCAGTTAATGCTTCCAACGCCTTTTCTGGCTCACGGCTTTCATCCAATGCCCTGTGTAATGTCACTGGCAAAGGTTTTGCAGCCTCAACAATCCCCGTCATCATCGCTATATCAATCGCATTTGTCGCATCTACCGTCCCAAATACCACGCCATCAATCCCAAGCCGCTGCATCCCCATAATATCCGCCAGCATTTCTTCGATCTGTTTTTCGGTGTATCTAAAGCTCTCAGCATGTATTCGTAAAATCACATACAACGGAATCTTGATCGCATCCCGTACCGCCTTTATAACATCATGATCCGGTGTCAATCCACCAACCGCCAAGTTATATGACAGCTCAATACTATTTGCTCCACCTGCCGCCGCATTTACCGCATCTTCAACCGATGTCACCGCAATTTCCAATGTCGTCATCTGGTTTTCTCTGTTTTCTCCGTGCCTCTGTGGTTAAATCCTTTGTCTTCACTTCTTAAAATGTATTACGCCCCGTTTGCCATTCACCCGCCATCTCGCATCTTCACCGTCTAATTGCTCTGCCAATCCACTCGCCAAGCCCACCACCGCATCACTTTTCATCGTTCGTAATGCCAATAATGGTGCTGGAAAATAAGCGGTCACATCTGCAAAAGCTGTATCAGTCGGCCACAACGCATCATCGACCATCCGCCGGTAGTTCAAATCACCTTTGATAATCACCAACGCTGCACTTTTGAATCCATTAGCTAGTCGTTCAGGCATTTCCCGCAGCACATATGGACTATTCCAGAACGCTCCCGGTGCTAAATGCATTCGCCCCTCGTCTAAGGCCGTTTGCATTCGCTGTCCGAGTTTTTCGATAGGCTTACCATGCTCACCTGAAGCCATCGCCTTTAACATCACCAGCATATCCGGTACTGTGATGTCACTCACAAAAGTTGGATGCAACTTGATGTGGAAAAATACTCGCCCAATACCCGTATCAAACAGGGCATCTGCAAACGCTAAATCCATCGCCAATTCGGTTCCAGTATTGTCAGCAATAAAATGGACATCGCCGTTTTGCTGCATCAGATGTTCAACTGCCGCCTCGCTGTCATCCACCAACAAATCGTCATGACTGCCCGTATTCCCATGTGACATTGATGAGTCGAAACTCAGGTCAATCCGGTTTCCCCACAAATCCGAATGAATTAACGTTTGTAACCGTTCTTCAATGGGCTTATCTCTTAGCAACAAGGCTTTATCCAGCAGCGCCCATAATGCTTCACTGCTCATTTCCTTTGCCTTTTGTGGCGCAAATGGATCCCGCCCGTTTTCCCACCAGCGCACCGTCTCAATCAAATGACGGTAGGCTGCAATCTCCGCAAAAAACCAATCGGTACGTAGCCATGTATGTCCTACATGGTCTTTCAGACTAACTGCCCACAAGTCCGCATCTGGCGAAAAAGGATTAAATGCCCCGACTGGCTGATCAGTCTCAATCTCAACTGCCAGTCGTTCCAAATTATTCAGGATAAATGCTGGATAATCTGGATTGCGCTTTGCCACCTCACGGATGTTTGTCGGCAAACGCCGCAGCATCGTATCATGGGCAAATGCATTACTCTCGTCAGTTCGAATCATCGCTGGACGATCAATCATTGTGTCTTTTCCTTAAGCTGTATTCCTAAATGCGTCAATGGTAATTGATCTCGCTAACCCTTGCCACCGCATGAAACAAAAGAGGCTCACCCTCGGCAAGCCTCTTTGATAATTATCTTCTGTCTCTCTCGTAGGGAAGGCTCTCAGAGCTTTCCTCTATTGCTGGGTTTTACGGCAGCAGAATCGGCCCGTTTAAGCCGAAATTCGCACCGAGCAAAACCAGATCGCGCACATTGATTGTGCCATCGCGGTTGAGATCAGCCGCCGCAGGTGCAGGTGGAACCGGTTGATTGAAGTTCGCACCGATGAAACTGGCATCCGCTAGATCAATCGTCTGATTACCGTCGATATCGCCTGCCTTCAGCGTCAAGATTCCAGTGTCAACGACTTGGTTATCAGCAACAGTTGTCTTGAAGATGGTCGTCAAGAAACCCGCACCGCTCGCCGAAACCGAGTAATTACCTGCTGGCAGGTTGGCAAAAGTAAAGCTGCCTTCGGAATCAACAGGCTGTTCTTGTAGTACCGATCCATCACCCGCCAGCAGTTGAACTGTGATTCCAGTTGCATCCTTGCTGCTCTGGTATACAGCGATACCACTGATGCTGCCCGTTGCAGTGATATTGGTTGCGGTTGGCAGCGGCACCTCAGTTTGCGTTGGCTCAAGTGTCGCTGTTTCGGTCAGTGTTGGTTCAAGTGTCATAGTTGGCATAATTGTAGCCGTTGGCATGGTCGTCGGTTCTTCTGTGACAACCGGCCCATTGCCCATGAACACACCGTTGACTACTGCAATTGGGGTCTCAAGTCCGTTAATATCAACCGCTAACGCCGAACACTCCACCATGCTGTCGCCCATGCCACTAACCGTATAGCCCAAGGTCAGTGCAACTATGTTTCCATTAATCGCTGGATTCGGCGCTAATCGGCTGGCAGCAATCGTCCAACTGCCGTCTGGTTGATAGCCTTGGTCAATCACAAAGCTGTTGCTGTCGTTGAAATCATCACCTTTGAGCAATCCTGATCCAGTCAACACTAATGGATCAACTTGACAGGTCAACTGCAAACCATATATATCGGTCACATTCAGCAGGCTAATTTGTGCCAGAACACCTTGCCCGACATCTGCTGATGCCGGAATGACATCAACCTTCAATGTTGCCCCAGTTGTTTCCGGCTGAGTTGGTGTGAGCGTAACCGTTGGAGCTTCAATCGTTTGTGTCGGTTGTTCCATGGTCATTGTCGCTGTAAATGTTGGAACAACAGCTGTTTCAGTTGGTGTAATAGGAGTTTCTGTTGGAATCGCCACTGTCTCAGTCGGCATAACCATTGTTGCCGTGGGAATTACTGCCGTTGCACTCGGCGTAATTGGTGTTGCTGTCGGTGTCATAGGCATTGCGGTTGGCGTAATCGGCGTGACCGTTGGAGTGATCGCTGTCTTAGTTGGCGCAGCTAAGACGGAATCGATACGCCACACTTTGCCACTGTAATCGATCACATACAACTCGCCCGCTTGATCTTCACCAAACGAACTCACCGAGAATCCCGGTGTCAAGAATCGCGCTGACTGCCATGTTGTGCCGTTACGGAAAGCTGCCCACATATTGCCGTTACAATAATCAGCATATAGATAGTAACCTTGCAGCGTGGGCATGTTCGCCCCGCGATACACATAACCACCTGTTATCGAACAACCTTGACTGTGGTCATATTCCGCAATTGGCGAAATCGCGCCTGAAATCGAACCCGTTTTATAATTGTGGAATCCCTCGTAAATGTTCCAACCATAATTCGCACCCACTGCGCCATTAGCAGGCCAAAAATCCACTTCTTCGTACATGTCTTGACCGACATCGCCCATATAAAAATCACCCGTCAGTCGGTCAAAACTCCAGCGCCATGGATTACGGATTCCCAGTGCCCAGATTTGTACCGGAAAGTTGGCTTGGCTCACATCAATTCGCAGCATCTTCCCCAACATCGAATTGAGATTTTGTGCGTTGTTCTGTGGATCACCACCCGAACCACCGTCGCCCATCCCCACATATAGCAGTCCATCCTTACCGAAGTTTAGATTGCCGCCGTTGTGGTTAGAATAGGGCTGGTCAACGAATAGCACCTGTGTGGCGCTTGCCGCGTTTGCTACATTTGGATTACTAGCTGAAACCGTATAGCGGGCAATAATCGTATCACCTTGCGCGTTGGTATAGTCAATAAAAAACTGACCGTTCTGGGCATAGTTAGGTGAGAAGGCCAACCCCAACAGCCCCTGCTCAGAACCACCCGTTGCGATTAATGAACTCACATCGAGAAACGGTGTGGGCATTACGGTGCCGTTCTGCCACACTTTGATCTTTCCCGACTGTTCAACAATGAATTGTCGCCCTGTACCATCACCTGAATGTGTGAAGTACACTGGTTTGCTCAGACCACTCGCAACTTGTGTCAGTTTATAGTCTACTGGATTTGGAGCACTGATGGTCTGCTGTACGGGTGCAGCATAGACCGCTGTTATGATGCCAAATAGTGCTAAAAATAGGAGTAATCCCCATTTCTTTTTCATATTCTAAATACCCTCCACTTTACATTTTTCACAAACGCCTTTAATTGTCGGGTGTCTGCCAGTAAGAGGGTATGAGAGAATAGTAATGTTGACGGATATATCATCGACATCGCGCTGGTAGATGAGTCCTATGAACGTTTGCTTTAGGTTTGTAGAGGTTACCCTGCCGCAATACTGCTCAGGCTTACCTCATTCCATATATGAGAGCCTGATTAATTGTTCAACTTGAAAATCGTATTTCCGTAGGGAGAAAGCATGCCTTTTCCACTTAACATCGCCCGTCACGAGCAATAAAAAACCCGCTGTTTAGGCGGGTCTTTTTGAAATTTACTTCGCGGGTGGCAGTGGTATCGTAGGCTGTACAGTCGTCACTGTGAGCGATGTATCGGGCATCGTTGCTCGTCTTAATCGGCGACCTACTTCGCGTAACAGTCCACCGAATATACGCTTACGACCCAACACTTTTTCGACCAATCCGGTTTTGCCATCCGTAGCTGACGAAGCTAACCACAATGCTCTTTCGGCTGGCACATTGGGAGGGTTTCCCCACAGCCTAATGACTGTGCTCAGTGGCTTTAATTTACTCTCATAGCCTGCTAGTGAGTCAACCTGCCGCAGCATATCGGTATCGACCAAACCCGGGTTAAAGGCATAGATTCCGATGCCGCTGTCTTTATATTCTTCTGCCAAACCTAGTGTAAAGCTTCGCACCCAATATTTGCTCGGCGCATAAGCATTTTGGAACTTTACCGGACCATCATCTCCACGCCCCAGTAAGTTGATGAGCTTACCACTTTTTTGAGCTAGAAAATGCTCCATAGCCACAATTGACCCGTAGTATGTCCCGTTGATATTCGTCCGAATGACACGTTCGAATCGTTCACGTGGAATATGTGCCGTCGGCCCATAAACGCCTGCAACGCCTGCATTATTCACCCAGATGTCAATTTTACCGAATGTCTTCACTGCATATTGTGCCAGTGCCTTCACTTGATCATATTCCCCAACATCACAGGCCGTTCCGCTGGCTTTATAACCCTTTGCCTGTAACGCTTTAACCGACTCCTCAACAGTGTTTTTTGTTCGCGCTGCCAGCACAACACGCGCACCTTCTCGTCCATAAGCCTCGGCAATCGCGAAGCCTAAACCTCGGCTGCTACCCGTAATGACCGCAACTTTGCCTTCGAGTAAACCCATAATTAATCTCCTGCTCCAATCGGCGTCGGGTTCGCCGCACCTTTGCCCCAAATTCGGTCATATCCCCAGATACCAATTGCGATCAGCAGTGCCAGCACAACCATCACGAGGTAATAAATGCTCGGTATTGCCACCAACTGCCATAACTTGGTCACGCCGCGATCAGGCTGGATATAAACCAATATCGCTCCCAACGCATAACCGCCGAAAAATAACCACTTGATGCGATTGGAAAGTCCTAGCCCGTGCATTTGTACCAGAATGAACACGCCAAAGAAGCCAAAGAAGAACATCGGCCACAGATTATTGCCTTGCACAATCGCCACAATCGTTCCGTGTGCCAGCACGATGATTTCTTGCGCCAGCATCCACCACTTATTGACATGGATACGGGTTAGGAACAAACTACCTTGTAGCAGCAAAAGAAATGTATAGAAGAAGCCCATCAGATGCCCGTTGGTTGTTTCCATCGGGTGATACCAGAAGGTATAGGTAATGGCCCACGCAAACACGTACCCATGATATTTCTTTGCGAATTGGATAACCCGTTTACCGAGTGGCAGCTTTTTGCCTACTAATACGCCACGTCGGTTGTTCTCCATCAACATGATCCAGATCAGCATCAAAATAACAGAACCCTGTGATGAAAAGATCGATACATCCTGTGCCAGACCGTCATACCAGATGTGTGTTTGAACCAGATGCAGCACAATGAATAGGGCGTTGACACCCAATGCCGCAATATTCACCGGATGCAAACCGTTGGTGTACTTTTTGACTCGCGTCTGCGCGTACCAGATCAATCCCCACAATGACACTTGATGTGCAATGTACAATCCCCACGCGCTCAAATGAGTTGCCAGTGTCGGATTAGGCAGCTTCCAGTAATACCAGCTTGCCCCTTGGTCGGGCAGCAGCGTCGCCCGTACCGGATCAAGCGAGGATCCGACCAGATAAATAATCGCTGTAAACACAAATGCGAACACAATCCCCGCCCACATCGCCCGCATATCCGTGTGCGGTTGTTCCGCTTTCCGTTCTTGTTTCCCTGCCATTGCATTCATCGTTGCCATTTACTCTCATTCCTCCTGCTTACAATAAACTCAATGGTTTCTCTGATAATCCTTGGCGTTCTTTTAACTCGTTACTTGCCTTTGCTTTTACTGTTCACTGTCAACTGATAACGGTTGACTATAACCTCTCGACTACTCAGCCCATCCAACCATGTATCAATCAGAAAATCTGCCATTGCTTCTCTGGATTCACCGCCTAAAAAACTCGGCGGTAAATTTTGTAACCCTTCGATAATCGACAAAAACGCACCCGCTAAATGTACTGATTTACTTGCCGCCACCGACTTTGCTGGAACACCCTGTTGAAAAGCTTTTTGTAACGGCGCAATCAGTGATATAAAGGCGCTGACTCGCAGACGTTCTGCCTCTTTTTCACTAATCGCTGGCATATCCGATTGCAGCATCCGCCCATAGTTGATACTTGGCTGAGACAGCAACCAACCTGCCGCCGCCTTCAGTTGTTCGCGTAGACTGTCACCCGCACCTACAACAGCGTTTTCCAAACCCAACCGATGCCGTTCCAATCCGCGTTCGGTGACTTGCACAAACAATTCCTCTTTACCCCCCGGTGCGTGGTAGTATAGGGAAGCTTGTTTAATATCCAGCGCGGTGGCAATATCACGCAGCGTCACTGCAGCATAACCGCGTTCGCAGAATAGCTTTTCAGCAATCTTCAAAACCCGTTCGCGGGCGGAAATAGTGTTTTCAGATCCAGCTTTCATATCACCTACCTAATATTTGTTAGGTATTTTAGATTGAATATATTGAGCGAATATAAACTTCACATAAACGGGAGATGAGAAAAATGGCTTACGAAACAATTCTGGTTGAATCACCAGCCGCAGGTGTGGGCTTAATTCGCCTCAATCGTCCACAGGCACTCAACGCCCTCAACAGTCAATTGACGCGCGAAGTCTTTGAGGCGATGGAAGCCTATGATCTTGACGACTCCATCAAATGCATTGTCCTCACAGGCAGTGATAAAGCCTTTGCCGCTGGAGCAGACATCAAACAGATGGAAGGTATCGACGCAGTGACGATGTTTGCTGGTGCGGACTTCACCGATTGGGTTCGCCTAACCCGTATTCGCAAGCCGATTATTGCTGCCGTTTCCGGTTGGGCGCTCGGCGGCGGCTGCGAAATGGCGATGATGTGCGACATAATTATCGCGTCTGAAACCGCCAAATTCGGTCAGCCTGAAGTTGGTATTGGCATCATGCCCGGTGCAGGTGGCACACAGCGCCTCACTCGCGCTGTTGGCAAAGCCCTTGCGATGGAAATTACCCTTGCAGATCGTAAACTCACTGCGCAGGAAGCCTTGCAATATGGCCTTGTCAATCACGTCTATCCCTTAGATACGTATCTCGCCGAAGCCGTCAAACTCGCCGAGAAAATCGCCACCATGCCCGGTGCAGCCATCAAGCTTATCAAAGATGCGGTCAACAAAGCTGAAGAACTCAGCCTTCATGAAGGTTTGAGCTATGAAAAGCGCAATTTCTATCTGCTCTTTGGCACAGAAGATAAAGCCGAAGGTATGAAAGCTTTCGTCGATAAGCGCAAACCCGAATGGAAAAACCGCTAATAATCCAAAACACCTTTGTAGGGGCGCAACATGTTGCGCCCTCTGATTACTCTCTATGTCTCAGCGGTTAATTATCAGGTATTCTTATGCCCAATCCCCTCCACATACTCTATACCTCTAATCTCAACGGCGATCTCGATAGCTTGCCGCGTATGCAAACCTTCCTGCGTTACTTAAAATCACTTCCGATTGACGAATCAGATGTCATGTTGTGTGCCGTTCAGCCACAAACGCCGCGTTTCTTCCTGCTCGATCTTGGTCATACCTGTTCGCATGACATCTGGCACTGCACCGCCACTGCTGGACGTTCCACTCTGATTGCCCTTGACGCTATGGGTTATCACGCCGCTAATGTGACAGATGCCCTCACGCCTGAATCCCGCATCCGACTGCGTGATAATCTGCTCGGCATGGCGCTCATCGATCCCGAAAACCCCTTACATCAAAATGATCTGGACTTGACCACCCGTAGGGAAGGCTCTCAGACTCTTGTGCCGTTGTCATCATTCACTGTAGATCTCACCCCTTCATCATCGACCCACATCGCATCGAACACTCTTCAACTCGCCGATGTCCACGCCGGACAAATTGGAATGGCACAGGTCTCATTTCTCACAGGCTTACCCAATCTCAACGCTCATGCCATCTTTGATGTGCCACCCGATACTGCCCTCGATCCGACCATCGCTGCCACCATCGACTTTATCCGCAGCGAAGCCCGTTTCTACAGGCGTAACCATTCGACAAACTGATACGGAAGAAGTAGGGAAGAGGCGTGCCTCTTTCAGTCTTTTTCAATTTCGGCTCGGAAAGTTTGTAAACCCGAACTATCAAATGAGAACTTTTGTGCTACAATGGTATCTATGGTAAACCTTTTTCTTCTCTCCTCTTTTCTCTGCGTCCTTCGTGTCTTGGCGGTTCAATCTGCATTTGCATTATCGGCGACTAGCTCCCTTACAGCCGCTGCGACGACACCCCAATTTGCACAGCGGTGGCATCACGGGAGCGTTCCGCTGCACTTGTGCTATTTCAGCGGTATCAGCCGTGTCAGCCGCCGACACAAAATGTCGATTCAGCGGCTGGCTCCTGTGTTTCCGCCTGTCATTTCAGCGGATTAAATGCAAAATCTGCAACAACTATTGCAGATTTTGCATTTCGATTTTATTACCCGAATGTTACTCGGCTATTTGTTTAGGCCGATAGCTGACGACTTGTATTCATCTTGTAACTTGCCCCTTATAACTTGAAACTATTTGAATCCTTCCGGCACGGCGTTTGGATCATACTTAACCTTAATCGTCTGGTCGGTATCAGGACACGCCCAAAACGTTTTGTCATCCATCTTGGAGAGGTTATGCACATTCGAAACATCCGGCGCATCCTCTAACTTAAAGGTTGGGTCAACCGTCATCTCTTCCGGTGAAATCCGTCCAAACACTCGCGTTACATATGGATAATCCGCTAACAGTTGCTTGACCAACTTATCATTTGCGGTCACTGCCAGTGCTTCGCTTGGCCCTGCATATTCGGTGATAAACGCCCGTCCGTTATACAAATCAACAGTCTGGTCAACTACCTGTAAATAATTCGTCCCATTTCCGTTTCCAAAGTTCGAACGCAGATTTTTATCGTCTATTGTTGGGTGGGCATAATTCGTTGGAACAGCCTGTTTGTCCGCCAGAATCCATGTGATAATATTCATGTTCGGGTTAGCTGCTACTGCCGTTAACCGTAACGGGATCATGGGATGAACACCTTTATAGGTCATCACCACCGGTTGAATATCCTGCGCACCTTCGTTTGGTCGGAGCTTCATGGCTAGGAAGATCAAACCTTCGTCGGTATAAACCTTAATCAGGGGTTCCATTTCTTCGGTGATGCGGTATTTGTTCTTCCTTAGCCATGTAATGAGTTCCATCGGCTCCGAGCTTGTCACCACATCATAAGCATATGGCCCCGCCGTTCCCGATGCTAAAACTTGCACGCCTCCGCCAACAGCCCCATCTTCGGCCATTGCTGCCATTGGCATAACAATGGGCGCACATGGAGGCATCAATGGGGGAATAAATACGGGCGAAGTTAAATTGCTTAGCTCATTAAAACTCGCGATTTCTGCCACATCGACCTTAGGTACACTCGGTACAGGTACAACCCAGCTAAAATCCGGCGAAGAACCCGTATAATTAATCTGCACATAGGCCGTAATCGTATCGTTCTTATTAACCGTAAAAATAATCCGTTCCGCTAGTTGGTCAACCGGTGTATTCTGGCAGAATAGTCCGCCACAGGCCGCCACCCCCGGCACAACCATTAACCCCAATAAACCAATCATCATCGTTACTAACCATCGCATTTGTTTCATATGCTGCCTCCATCTTATTGAGCCTTGCAAAAGAGACGCTTACTCATGCCTTTTAGTTCCTATTCTGGAATAAAAACAGCCCCGGCACAAACCGGAGCTGCTTTCATTACGATTTCATAAATGGCTAACGGGTGATTCTTACCCCGCTGCACCACCACTCGCTGCGCCGCCCACAAACGCCATTGGGAAGGCATAGCGCTGATTGGTTGTTTTCCCGTCGACAATGTCCGCACCCGTATAAAGGGTAGCGGTCGAACTATCGTTCAGGTTAACACTTACCAGATTCAGATACGGTTGCTGCTTAGTATCTTCCGGAATTTGCCAATCGAGCAGGGCAGCTTGGCTGCCGTCAGCCGAGATCGTCAATCCCTTGTCAAAATGCCCACGTGTAACACGCGAGTCACGCCCGCTTGCTACTTCGATAGACACCAGCGAATTATTGGCCTTATTATCGCCACCCATCACGGCTATCAATTTGCTGCTGTCAGGAGTGAATTCCATACTGGAAACCGTATCGCCCTTGCTACCGGCACTCAGCATAATCGGAGCAACTGACGGATCGGTTAGGCTCCAAATATAGACGCTGTTAGCAGCATTAGGCGTAGTAATGACTGCCGCCAGCCACTTGCCATCTGAAGATACGCGCGGATAGGCGTTCGCGTTGCCGTTCAAAGTTGGTGTGACCACTTCTTTATCAATCACATCTGCGATCGACAAATCACTAAGGTTCACCCGCTTCATACCAACGGTGTTTGCCGTTATCCCATCTGGAACAGTGAAAAGTGCTTGCTTCCCATCAGGTGATAGGAAAATGCCGTTGCTGCGCGTATAGGCTGCAAATGCACCCTTTAGTGAAGCGTTGGCCGCCAGTGTCGCACTCTTATCGTTCGGATTAACCGAGTAAAGTTGCCAATTAGTAGTGGTATCACCCTTCTTGCAGCGGTGTCCCAGCACCAACATTAACTTACCATCCGGAAGTACTGTCACCGACGCACTTGTGAACTTACAATCTTCGGTGGCGGGTTTCAGCGTTGCCACTTCTTGTTGGCTGGTTCCGTTCCACCAGATGACCGCCGCTTCATCGGCTTCGTTCTTGTCATTCGTAAAGAAGCTGACGAATGCCGCACCACTATCCGTAATGTCGAAGGCTGTTACATTCTCATACTTGTACAATTCGGTGAAATCGCTGCTATTGATAATATGCAAGAAACCATCAGCGAACTCGCTCTTGGCTGCATCACCTTCGTAGGAAATGTAACCGAAGCGGTTGCTGCCGGGAGCATACTGAAATGTCCCGTTTCCCAAGCAGCTTAAAGGTTGTATGTCACCAATCTTTGCGGGTTGTTTGTCACTTCCTCGCATCACGTACAGGCTGCCTGCATCCTGTCCCACATAGAATGCATACAGCTTACCATCAGGTGACATAGGCGTATCGCCGCAAGACTGGACGTGTGAGGTTCCCTTTGGCAGTTCAAGTACAGTGTCGGCCGCACCGTTAGCGCTGACGTAAGCCAATTGCCCCGGTTCAGATGCGGTTTGCTTACCCGGTGCTGCTCCCTTAGCCACCCACACTAATAAGGGTGACGCTGGTGCTGTTTGGAAAACTGCCATCTGCGCCGGGGGCGCCACTGGGTTGATACGACGGCTGAGTTCGGCGTTAGGTCCAATAAATGCCACCGCCAGCATGAGCAGAATAAGAATGAAAGCTGCCGCTAAAAATATTAGACCGGGCTTAATCGTGTTTACGCGGCGCGGTTCACGCATAACTGCAATATTCATAGAAATAGCCTTTGGTTGAATGAGTATTAATTTTACTATACTCGAATTTACCGTTTACGTGGGCATAGTACCTTAAGGCTATTTCTCGCTCAATCTTAATTCTTTTGACTGATCATCGCTTCAGCGATCATATCCACACAGTCGCGCCCGAATGCTACGCACCCCGCTACCTGCAAGCTGTCAAATGCCCCGTTTGCCGCAATCGTGTCCTTAAAGGGTAGTTCCACGATCAAACTAGGACATTTAAACTTCCATGCTACGAAGTCAACTGCCATGCCTGAATCCGCCAGTGACGGACTGTTACTTTCTGGCGCTGGCCCATATTCTGCATAACGGTCACGCACATAAGCCTCAAGATATTCCTGTGTCGGTGCGACTTCTTGCGTAACTACATCAGGATGTGGCTGCACCAGCCAAACATATTGATGTTCTTCGTCACCGTGCAAATCGAGGAAGAAATCGACGCCCTCAGTTTCCAGCGCTTTTACTAATCCTGCAACCTCCATCGATTTTGGCTCAACTGTTTGTTTCCAATCACGGTTCATGTCGATTCCAGCAGCGTTCGCGCGTAGGTTTCCCATTGCTGTACCATCTGGATTGATGTTCGGTACACAATAAAATGCGATACCCGCCGCAAATAATTGTTGTACCATCGGGTCTTGTGCATCCGCTAGCCGCCGCATAATGCCTTCGATGCAGTATTCCGCCATCGGTTCACCTGCATGATGCCGCGAAAACACCCACACTTTTTTCGTAGCGGCTTTATCTCCGAATACAATCACATCTATCTTCCGTCCACCCGTTGTGGTGAGTAGCGTCCTCCGTTCGCCAACTTTGGCACAATCCTCTAGTAGTTTCTCACGCTGCGCTTCGAAATAGGGCACAAAGAACGCGTACTCGGTGCTGGTTTGTTCCGCCTGATGTTTGAAGCTCAGAATTCCGTCAACGTATTGTGTCTGTACACGGAACCAATCAATTCCGTTATATGACGCCAATGTGCGGTAGCCATTCCATGCTTGCGGATAACTCGCTGCATGAGCATTAGTCAGGTTGAAGGTGCGCAAAATGCCCGCTTCACCCGTTACCCGAAAATAAAACCACTCAAAATATTTTGCGTTGCTGTCCGGTCGGATTGACAGATGCGCCTCAGTCTCTGTAAGCTTGTCGATAATCGCATTCCCGCATTCAAAATCTGCTTCAATCCGCATGTTGATTTCCCTTTTTACCCGCTAATTATGTTTCTAGGTATGCACCCACGAATTGTTCCTAACCCGCTAAACAATCCTTTTTTCCACCTAACTTCGTACCATCGAAGACCAGCAGCGACAAAAATCCGCTGGCGACATACACTTGTTCAGCCGCATCTACTTTGAGTAATCGTCCATGAGGATTAGTTGTCCGTCTGCCACCAGCATATAACCCGATTTGGTTCACTAAATTGCCATCCGTCGTGTTGAAAACGTTGAGCATTCCATCCACATCTAGCGTATACAACAAGCATCCGTTGCCTGATGCTAGTAGTGGCGGATCAGACCGTATCTCGCGCGGATATTGGATACTCCAGCGAGCGTTTCCATCACTACCTAGGGCTGTTAAAGTCCGTTCGCTGTCATCCATATATAAATAGACATTCCCAATCGTGTCGCTGGTCATCTGTGCAGCACGTCCTGTCACTTCCGATAACGTGGCAATAGCTTCACTTTGTCCGGCAGTAATTCGCATCAAATCTTCCCCGTCGAGTACCAACCAAGTGCCATCAGCTTCAACGTTCACCAATGGATTATTTTTGAGTTTGACTGCGTTTGGCCCCTGTCCCTCCGCATTCAATGTTTGCCAGACGACTTCATCTGCTTCCCGTGTGGCTACAGCTACTTCACTGCCGTTTCCACCAAAATAGACTACTTGACCTCTATCAGGGAGTGTCCAGATTAAGGTTCCAGCCGCGTCGTAAGCATTTATACTTCCATCTTGCATTAGAAAAATCAGCCGTTCACCGAGCGTCACGAAAGGGGTATTTGCGCTGGCGATATTCCAAACGGCTCCGAAACGCCCGCCTATGAGCGTCACCGTTTGCCCACTTTCGCTGTGTGCCACCACACGATCACCGGAAAGCGCAGTGATACCATCAATTGGGCTATCTGTTTGGATTTGCCACAGAGGTTGGTCGGGAGGCATTACGGCACTGATTAGCGAACCGCTGGCTGTCAGATAAGCACCGTTGTCCATCTGTGTTGGTGGTAGGCTCGCTACATTATCAAATGAAATGTCTTTTAGAAAAGCGGGGCTTAATTTTGCTCGCCATGTAGCGACGAAGTCAAGTGGATTGAACCATCCATCGTCCAAGGGATTGTTACTCACATAACCGGGGCCACCCTCGCGCGGTAAAATAGTACGGAATTCTAAGTGCAAATGCGGTCTGCCCCGCGAAGGCCATCCGACTGCCGCAATGACTTGACCACGTTCAATACATGTTCCTACAGGTGGTAATTTAATGGTATCTGTTTCCTCGACATGCCCGTATAAGCTGTAAACTCTACTGCCATCTGGAAAATCATGTGAAAGGATAACCACACCTTTTTCAGTGTCCCAGCCCAGCGGATCAGAATAGGTCACCAGTCCACGCGCCGCAGCTTTGACCGGATCACCCCAGTGGTCGAAGTCCAGATCCACTCCTGTATGATTCCCACCGAAGTTCTTGCGGAACAACCCGAAATCATCATAGCCTCTGACAAGATTTTCCGTTGGAATGGGATAATCGATGGCATCCACAACGCCGCAGGTTCCACTTTGTGCTTGTGTTGTTTTAGGCGCGATTAGCAGCAACGCAGCCAAAATAGAGAACGTCAAAACATTAATCAGTTTTTGTTTGATAAGTGCTGCCATTCCACGAGCCTTCATAACTCTCCCGCATGTTGAATATCATGCCAGTGAAGTGTGTTGTGGAAAAGCGTGAAGAACAACATTTCTCGCAGCGTGACCATACCAATAGCCGGATGCGGCATCTGCAAAGAGTCTAATTCGGTCTCATTCCAACCGTTAGCAGCATCAATTAATCGCTGGTTAGTCTCGTTCCAGCTTTGGACCAAAAAATCACGTTCGTTGCCAATGCCTTCTGGGAAGCGATAAAAATTCGGCACAACCTTGCCATAGTCTTCGGCCTTAATGCCCTCGTCCAATCGTTTCTGATAGGTGCTCACTACCTCGGCATAACTTCTTGAGCCATGTTGAGAAAGTCCAAATAGGGTCTCCAAACGGTTCGCCGGAAAGCCCATTGCTTTCGCTACAGGTTTCACACTCAAGAGCAAATGCTTGAGGTAATCTGCTGCTGACCAAGCCTTAGTTGACCCACTGCTAAATTGAGCATCAGACATTCTTGCAATGTCGTCACTAACACCAAGTTGAATAGTGGTGATCTGCTCGACAATCTCTTGTTGGCTCTGCGGGTCGCTCATATTAATTCCTTTTACGCATCTACCGATCACTCGTATGTTTACCTCACACTATATAAACCCTTGAGCCGCCCCCGTAGTTCCGTATGCTCGACCAAATCGGTCGAATCTGAAAATTGGTCGATTGAGCCAATATCGACTGGAATGCGTTTAACTGTCTCATCTTGAATTTGCGCTTTGATTGCACTCGCAAATTGTTCACCATGTATCACCTTGAAAGGTCGTCCCCAAAAGTTTGAAACTTTTGCCGGCAACGGTTCGGTAATGCCCAACATATTATGCATTTCTGCGACGGTCTCATATGCTTGCGCTATACTCTGTTCCCGTTCTCGCCATGACTCTGCCAGCATAACCCAGCGCAAAATCGGCGTTAATTGTTCAGCACAGACCAATTGTGAAAAAGCTGTTCCAAACCATTTGGGGTAGGGTGCATATTGTTTCTCCATTAGAAAACATAAGCGCATTAAATCTCTTACTAACCGTGCCGCAATCACCTGCGAACCCAAATCATCTCCAACATAACCAGTTCGCCCCACGAAATGCTCTTCTTGCCCGATGCGTGTCCAACCTGCCGCCAACATATACAACCAAACATCTTGTGGATAATACTGGAATTTCTGGCGTATAGCTTCCAGACCAATTCCATCATGGTATACCTTGCCAGCCGTAAATGCCCGCAGCCGCTGTGATGGAATCGTCAGCCAGTCGACCGCTTCAATCGACTGACCGAAATCAATATTAAACTCACTCTTTATATACTGCTTGATTGTCATGATCTGGACACGATGATTAATCGGCCTTGCGGTTGTTTCCTGTAAGAGTTGCACACCGTGATCTTCGGAGTTTGGTACAGTAAAATGGGTGGGATAACCGCGAAAAGTAAATGGCAACTCGTTTGCAAGAGTCGTATGAATAGATTGGCTGTAGCGTTCGTAATCTTGCTCGTTGAGGAATAATAATACCCGCGGTCCCCAATGATGGTCACTGGACATCGCTGTATCGAATCCGAGTACCTCTGATCCACTGCCAATTAACGCCGCGCTATAGGCTAAGCCGGGAAAATGTGCATCAAGAATCGGGCTGACGGCTTCATGGTAAAATAAATCACTTAATTGCAATCCGGGTATGAAATCGGGCATCTAATCGTTCTCCTGCTGCCGTATATTTTCAAACATTATCCACTATAACTGCGCTGTTCTACTCCATAATCTTGTTCCAGTTAAACCGTATTACAATTAATTATGCGTATCAGTTTATCCGTAGTGTAATGAAATAACTTTAACATAAGCTAAGGCTATGCAATGAACCTGACTATATTATCTCGTTTTGCCAAGCTGATGGTAAGCCACGTTTCAGTTCGTAATAGAGTATTAGCTTATCCTTTTGTAATCGCGGTCTTGGCGTTGTCTTATTTTATTGCGGGACGTTTTGGCTTGCGTTTTGCTATGATTCACGAAAATGTCACGCTCGTGTGGGGCGCTTCTGCAATTGCGCTGGCTGCTTTATTGTTAGGTGGATTACGCCTTTGGCCCGGTATCGTTCTCGGCGCACTTTTAGTCAATATCACGACCGGTATCCCGTTTTCAGCAGTACTTATCATCACAATAGGCAATACTCTGGGACCGCTTATTGCAGCTTATTTGTTGCGCTGCATTACTCCTATTCACATTGTTTTTGACCGGATCGCAGATGTATTGACCTTTGCGTTGGCAGGTGTGTTGGTCAGTAGTCTCGTTTCTTCAATTTTTGGGAGCTTTGCCCTAGTCGTCAGTCATGCGACCGCCCCATCAAATGCCCCATACATTTGGTTGGAATGGACAATGGGGGACTCGATTGGTATTTTGATACTGACACCGCTAATCCTGCTCTGGTGGAATAACTATAACCTCTCCAAAAATCTCTCGAAGTGGCTTGAGTTTGCCTTTTTATGCATAAGTGTTGTAGTCGTTAGTGGGTTGGTTTTCCAAAATACTTTATTCTCAACGAGTGGTTATGCCCTCAAATATCTGGTTATCCCATTCATCTTGTGGGCCGCTTTTCGCTTTGGTGTTAGGGGAGGCTCTAGCATTAGTTTTATCATTGCACTGGTTGCGATCGCTGACATTTCTCAACAATTGCAGTTGGTTTCATATGTGGATATACATGAAGATTTGATATTCCTCTGGAGTTTTATTGCCCTCATTACGATCTGTGCCATGGTGATAGCCGCTATTGTTGCAGATCGACAGCGCATTGAGAAGGAGTTGGTGCGCGAAAGAGATTATATAGCCCAAATCATTAACGTTATGGCACAAGGTGTAGCCGTAACTGACATGAATGGCCGTTTTGAATATGTGAATCCTGCTTATGCTGAAATGTTGGGTCATACCCCGGAAGAACTTATTGGCAAAATTCCAAATGCAGTTTTATCACATGACGAACGAGCCACGGTGAGTAATACTTCCTTACGTCTGACCGCTGATTTTCGCACAGTATATGAAACGCGTTTTAACCGTGATGGACGTGATCCAATTGATGTCCTTGTCAACGGTGCATTGCGGCGTGATGGAGAACTCAGCACCGGTATCATTACATCAATAACCAACTTAACGGATCAAAAAAAGACCGAAGCTGCCTTAAGGCGTAGCGAAGCGCTCCTTCAAACGATTTTTAACAATGTTCCGTTTGATTTGTGGGTGCGAGACGCTGATGGACGTTGTATTTTTCAGACACCGGAATCCGTCAATCTTCGGGGCAAATTGGTGGGAACGACGATCGAGGATATGGACGTATCAACGGAAGTCCTTGAACAATGGCGAACCAGTAATGCACGTGTCGTTGCTGGCGAGACAGTCACACGTGATGTGAGCTATATTTTCAACGGTGAAGAACGTTACTTTTACGCGGTCACAAGCCCTGTTACTGACAAAAACACTAAGCTCGGCATAATGGGTATCAATATTGATATTACCGAACGTGTCCAAGCACAAAATGCACTTCGGAAGAGTGAAGAAACTGCTCGCGTCTTTCTAGACCATTTAAAAGCCCTTCAAGACATAACCATCGAACTCTCTCGTATTGAAGACTTTGATGATTTTTGCTTTCGAGCGATTGAGATGGGGCGCAGTCGATTGCATTTCGAACGGTTGGGCTTGTGGTTGGTTGATCCAAACGATCCGAACTTTACTATAGGTACTTATGGGACTGCTGAAGACGGTAGTATTCGTGATGAAAGAAATGTTCGTGCCCCAACGAGCCAAATTCTGCCCCAATTAACAGATTTGCTTCAAATCCACGAGAAGAAAATTTATTTTAAACCAGATACGGCTCTTTTCAATGACCGTTCTCAATCAGTTGGGCATGGTTGGAAAGCAATGGGACATCTAATCGAGGGTGAACAGATTATTGGTGGCCTAACGACCGATCACTATTTTTCACAGGAGCCTGCTCAACCTCACCAACTTGAATTACTGACGCTTTATGCTAATGTTTTGGGCCATCTATGCGTCCTTAAACGTGCCGAAGTCAGTCTCCAAGCCAGCGAGGCCCGCTTTAGATCGATTTTTACGGGTGCAAAGGTCGGCATCGTTGTGACCAATGCCGCTGGTTATATGATCTCTGTCAATCCTGCTCTTGAGGAGTTGCTTGGTTATACACAACTTGAATTTGCACAAATGACCTTTAGTGAGATTACCCATCCTGATGATCTTAAGACCTCGTTCACTGAACTCACAAAATTAATAAATGGTGAAAACGATTTTTACCAAATTGAAAAACGTCACAAGCGTAAAAATGGTGAGTATGTTTGGGTGAGGCTCAATGTATCGCTATTTCCCGGTTCGAGCCAGATGCAAACGATTGCAACCGTCGAAAATATTGATGATCGCAAACAGGCTGAGGCCAAAATACAACAACTGAATGCCAGTTTGGAACAGCGCGTTGCTGAACGTACCCTTGAACTACAAGTGGCAAACGAACGTCTGACGGAGTTGGATCGCCTTAAAACCAAATTCATTGCGGATGTGACTCATGAATTGCGTACCCCTTTGACCGTTCTAAGCACACGGGTATATTTGCTTCAACACAGCCCGCCTGAAAAGCATCCTGCCTATCTTTTAGGATTAAAAGAACAGTTGGAACGGCTAACTAATTTTGTTAACGCCACTTTGGATTTGTCACGTCTTGAACTAGGTCACGACAAAATCGCTTTTGGAGCGGTCGATCTTAATGATGTGGTCAAACAAGTTGTTATAGCACTCCAACCACGCGCCGAAATTGCGGGGCTAGAACTCACACTCCATAACGATCCGATACCAGAAGTTCGTGGAGAGTTTAACCAATTGGCGCAGGTCGTCACTAATCTTGTTGCCAATGCAATCAACTACACCTCCAATGGTAGCATCAGTGTTCGAACCACTTCAGATACTGATCACAACCTTGTATTGCTTGAGGTTAAGGATACAGGTATGGGTATCAGTGATGCGGATATTCCGCATCTTTTTACCCGCTTTTACCGTGGGGAACATGCTGGTCAAACGAACATTCCCGGAACCGGGCTAGGTTTGAGCATTGTAAAGGAAATTGTGGATTTGCATTCAGGCCAAATCACGGTCAAAAGTCAGGTCGGTAAAGGCACAACTTTCACCGTCTTTTTACCGATCTATAGCCAAACCTAAGCACAACAATTACTGTGGAATAAATTGCAGTACAGCTACATTTTGGTCACAGCTTTCTTTAGTCGCTACATTGTAAATGGGTGATAAAGCCTTGCTTTGTGGATCTAATAGTTGCACGCTGTAAGTCTGCGCTTGCGGTGTTCCATTTAAGAATAACTCGAATCCTCCGGCACCGAATGTCAATGCAGCACCACTAAATACAGTTTCATTTAAGTTGTTACCTGTCACCTTAATCCGGTATCCATCCAGCGCTCCACCTTGGCTATCCGTTACCGTTCCCGCGATACTCGACCAATTACAGCCTTTTTCATTAGCGTTCGGTGCGTATACAGGCTGCTCATGAGCAAGTTTGAAACTGAAATCCGCGTTTAGAGAACTATTTGCTTCCACTGCTAATGGCGTAAAAGTTGCCGTCGGTTCAACTGTTCCCGGAGGTGTTGCAGTTGGCGGCATAAATGTAGCCGTGATGACAATCGGCAGCGGTGTAAAAGGTGGAAATGGATTTAACGGGGTGTAGGGATCTTGGGCGATCATTATAACTAACGCACCCAATCCGATGGTTCCAAGCATAAATACGATGGTCAACAAATTTGCCATCACATGTTTAGGCTGCTGCTGCGAACTTTTAGCGGCAGATGGCTTACTTTTCGGTGGCTGAACTTTCGGCGTGGCTATAACTGCCGGAGTCGGTTCAGCAACTTCCACTGTATCGGCTTCTAAAATAGGTGCTGACTCAGAATCATCTTCGGCCTGCTCGATGTCAGGCGGCAAATCTTCAGGTGGGAACAACGATCCTCGTGAATCGAGAGATCGTTTGCGATCTCTACGCCCGAAGCGTCGTACTCCACCTGTTGTTTGATCGTCGCTCATATCGTTATGTGGCGCGTGTTTGAATGAAATTGACTAATGCGACATTACGGGCACAGTCTGATGGGAATGTGACTTGTATCCGTGCCGATACGACCGTTCCGCCGGGACTCAGTAATTCCACATAGTAGGTTTGCGCGCTGATTTTGTTATCGACTGGAATTTCCCAACCACCCGGCCCATAGAGCGAATTGGTGCCACTATCAACCGTGCGATCAAAGTTCGTGCCAAAGACGTGAATTTTGAGGCCGTTTAAAGGTGTACCGTCAGTATTAAAGACCTGTCCGCCCAATCCCTGCCACGCGCAACCAGCTGTGTTGGCGAAGTTTTGCGTCAAAATAACCTGACCCTGACGGAGTTCAAATAAATATGGGTTTTGGGTAGGTGCAAGGGTCGGTGTAGGACCAGTTGGTGTTTCGGTCGGCAAAGGTGTTGGACTGATAGAGGCCGTTGGAGTAATGGTTGGTGTCTCAGTTGGAGCAGGTGTATCAGTAATGGTTGGCGACACCGTTGGGGATGCGGTCGGTGGCAGGGTATTAGTTGGTGTCAATGTATCGGTCGGTGTGAACGTAAATGTTGGGGGTAATCCTGTTGTGGGGATCGGGCTAGGGGTCAAAGTCGGCAATATCACCGCTGTCGGTAATATGACTGCGGCCTCTTGTCTTTCGACAGGCGGCCCTGCCAACCGCATGATGACGAATACAATCGCCATCACGGTCAAAAACAAGAAGACCAAACTAATCATATTATAAATAGTACCTTTGCCTTCTCCCATGCTTACCCCCTAAGCAACTGCTGGACCCAGCAACCGCATAATAACCCAAATAACCGTTAGTAAGGACAACACCAAAAAAATGATACTAATCATATTGTAAATCCGGTTTTGTCCCATTGTGTTACCCCTCTTTATGACACTCAAAAGACTAACTTGAGTTTACCCACTGTAACGTTCGATAACGGCTTTGGCATAAAGTGGTTGCAGCCAATTATCGAAACGGATTTGGGCGATGTATACCCGCCGTTCAGGTTCAACCGCACGGTCAGCAATCTCCATCACCTGTATCACATGATACCCTAATTCAGTCGCCACTGGCCCAGCGATTTGTCCGACCTGTAAACTAAATGCGGTTTGAGCCAATTTAGGAGTTAATAATTCATCCAGCGTAAACCAACCCAGATCACCGCCGCGTTCACGGGTTGTCTCATCTTGAGAGTATTGGGCGGCTAGTGATGCGAAATCTTCTCCACCACTTAACTTGGTCAAAATATCTTTTGCATCGCTTTCTGTACGCAGCAAAATATGTCGTGCATGAACCTGTTTGACGTTCCCCTCCAAATCAGCCGTCAACGAATCGCGAACCTTGTTAGAAATTAACGATGTCCGCAAAATCTGAGGGAATTCTTCGGTTGTATAATGGTTAGTTTTAAGCCATACCTCCCAAGCCGCATCGCCACCCGCTTGTTGTATTTGTGCTTGAAGTTCAGCCTGTACATCAGCATCGGTGACAATCATATTTTGAGCTAGTGCCCCCTGAATAATGAGGCGCTCTTCAATTAGTTGATTGAGTACATCATTGCGTAAAGCATCGGGTGAAGCAGCATCAACCTCTTGTACTTTACGATCCAATGCTTGATCAAATTCTTGCTGGGTAATGCCTTCCCCATTTACTTTAGCGACGAGTTTAACGCCTGCCTCATTTGTGGGCAGTTCACCCGCTGTAGGTTGGACGACTACAATTGGTGTAGGGTTCGTATTCGACACGGGTTCTTGCGTAGCGGCAGGTGCGCCTCCACATCCTGCGGTCACTAGCAGGATAAGAGCTAGGGTAATCATTTTCAAACTGGTCAAAACAACTTTTCCTTCAATGTTCAGCAGCGAATTAAATCAATTAATGGTAGGCAAGACCTTATTATGCTCTCACAGCGCATTTGCGGCAAGTGCAGCCCCTTTTTGTGTTTATAACCCTAAATTGAATTTGTGATACGTTTGCTCTGCGGCTCCCCTGTGCTTAAGGGAGTTTATCATGACCCTGTGGTAAAATCGTCTGTATGAAGCCTAAATCTCTCGTACCCCTCGGGGTTCTTTTCATCGTCGTTCTTACGGTGGCAGCTGCCTGTAATTTGACGAACAATAATGAGCCTCCTACGTTGGTGCCGCTGCCGACAGACACCCTACAAGCCACTATTGGTTATTATACGGCTGTCCCGCCTGTCCAAACACCACAAAATAACTCATCTTCAAATCAGTCTAGTCCACTAACTGCCAAAGCCAATATGGATGCTTTGCTGAATCAGGTTGATGCGGACCACTTATTTATTCACATTACCACGCTGCAAGATTTAGGTACTCGGCATGTGAATTCACCTGATTTACCGAATTCCGGTGTAGCAGCTGCCTACCGTTATGTACGTGGACAGTTTGATGCGATTGCAGCCAAATCCGAGGGACGATTTTCAGTTGTCGCTACACCTTTTAATTTGAATTGGGCAGGGGTCAACACTACCCAACGCAATATCATTGGGACAATTTCGGGTAATGCTACCGGCGGTGGGATCATTGTATTGGGCGCACATTATGACAGTGTTTCAATTGATCCAAATGATGGTTCTTATCCGGCTCCGGGAGCGAATGACGATGGCTCTGGCATCGCCGCGCTCATTGAAATGGCGAACATTTTGTCTCAACGTCCACATCGTGCAACCATTCTTTTTGTGGCCTTTGCTGCGGAAGAAGTTGGACGTATGGGTAGTAAAGCATTTATCAACCAATACCGTAGTATTCCCTTCAATTACATGTTGAATATGGACATCATCGGCAGCAGCACCGGCCCCAACGGTCAAATTGATGATAACCACATGCGTATTTTTTCGGCTGGACCAGAAAGTTCTCCATCACGCCAACTCGCTAGGGCGGTCTATTGGATCGACTTTACCATGACACCCGACATGATCATTGAGTTGCAAGATGTGGAAGACCGCGTTGGACGATATGGTGATCATATGTCCTTTAGTGAGGCAGGTTTTCCAGCCATACGTTTTATCGAGTCATTGGAAGATCGCGGTCGCCAACATACGCCACAGGATGTAATCGGCGATGTACAAGCGACCTATTTGCGCCGCACAACCCAATCCATACTTGCCGCCACCACTGTTCTAGCCGATGGTTTACCGCCGCCCCGTAACATTACTTTACGACCCGGAACAGGAACGAAACGCACACTCGTTTGGGAGCCAATCCCCGGCGCAACTGGCTATAAAATCGGTCTACGTAATCCCGGCTCACTCATTATTAACCAAGAGTTCCCATGGAACACCAACAGCGTCGAATGGGATGGTTTTTACCCTCAGGTAGTGACCAGTATTGTCATCTCTACACTTGATTCTAATGGCATGATGGGGCCACCGTCACCAGAATTCGTCATTCCACCTTAAATAAATGAATATGCAATTTGTGCTGCAATTATTGCATAAATTGCATTACTTCCGCTGAAATGACATGCGGGAATACAGGAGCAAACCGCTGAATCGTCATTTTGTGCTGGCGGCTGGCTGGGCTGATACCGCTGAAATGACACAAATGCAGCGGATCGCTCCCGTGATGCCACCGCTGTGCAATTTGGGGTGTCGTTGCAGCGGATAAACGGGAGCGATCCGCCGAAGATGCAAAATCAATACCCCTAACCCCAGCTCTTTCCCCGTAGTAACAGGGCAAGGGGGCGATACAAAGGCTATTTTATAGGAAAAACAGAGAAAAGAGGAGAGAAGAAAAAGGTCTAGCTACCGGACACTAAACAAAGGTTCGAAGGGGAGATAATGGGAAGAGGGTCAGAGAGGGCTAAACAGCGCTCAACGAAATCCCATCCCCAGCGAAAGATGCTTAAATCGTGGCGGTCATGGCGATCGACTAAATCAA
>JBBSBM010000036.1:0-63356 GCA_038251275.1 Aggregatilineales bacterium | reverse complement strand
CAATCCATAACAGACTCTGACTCACAAACAAAACAGCATAAAAACCATCAAGCTATACAACACAACAGCTATTCTGTTGCTGTTGTGGAAACTGAAAGAGAAGAGAAAAAAGAAATTCTCGTGTCACTCGGAAATTTCGGGATTGAATACCTTAAAGCGAAGCAACTCATCGAGAAGCACGGCCACAAACGAGTCGACGAAGTTGTTCAGCACGCAAAAGACCAAGAACGCAAGAATCCGGCGGGTTATATCATTCGAGCTCTAACAGAGAATTGGACATTCTGGTCAAAATCCGAAAAAGATGATTATGCCTACGATGACGGAAAGAGATACATCACCGGAAAATGTGCGGCGTTTATTAATCATTAGTCTCTTCCAAATTGAAATACTATACTGCATATCAGAAAAGATGATCAGTTGAGTACTTCTTAAGGCAAGTTACGGCAGTTGTAATAGCATTTATTTCACCGAAAGTCCTGATGCACATTTTGTGGAAAAGAGACAATTGTGCTTTACTTGGATAAAATGCGACCAATTAACTCCAAAACATATCCGACTTACAAATGGTGATCCGCTTCCCAACCCTGTTAGCTCATTTATGGATGGCGCGGTATACCCTATTCAAAAATACTCATTTATAAGTATTTTTTGGAAATCTGGCATAACGCCGATTTGATCGGTTACCAGAAAGGAAGGAGTTCCATTTTGTGGATTGCTCAGCAATTGACGCATCTGAAACGGATTTAGCTTACCTACAATTCCCGAGCGTGACCTTAGGAGAATCTGAAGATGCTGTATTAGCAAGCAAGCCCCGACAATAATGGGGGCCGCTGCTGAAGTTCCTCTAAAAAACACAGGTGCAGTCCAATATCCATTGACGAGTGTCGGTTGCGCCTCATTCCCAGTCGTGACAACATTTTCTCCCCAGGCGTAACAATCGATTCTGCTTCCAAAGTTAGAGCCACCCGGAGGTGTAGGTTCTACCCAGCGCGAATGTGGGAAAATAGATCGGCATCCTGCAACCATGATTGCTCCCGAATCTTTGAACTCGCTAGAAACCGTTCTCGACAAGACTTTTTTCCCACTCGCATTGATGAAATCGTCCAGATTAGCGCTCAAGTTGCCAGCCGGTTCAACTACAATTACGCCTGCTTTTGTTGCCAATCGAATTACTTCAAAAATCGCTTGATCCGTTTCGACTGGCACGAACACCGCAATGCCATTAATTTTCCCCTTGAGTTGTACTTCCAGCAGCAGCACATCTCCGAACGAGAGTGCATGTGAAGCTTTTACGATTGTCGATGCAACTCGCGCTCTTGATTTAGCAGAATTAAACGGTTCTTTAGGATGATGATAAGAAATCACCCGACAATTAGCTTGAGGAGAGATGCCTACAACTCCTCTGTTATCATCCGTTGCAATAATTTCCCCAAGCACAGCAGCGCCGTGACTGAAGCTTGCCTTTTTATTTATCCCGTCTAGCAAGGGAATGCCTTTAGGCAAATCTTCATGAGCAAGAAACCATCCTTGTTCCAGATCAATGAACCGCGTCCCTGTTCCATCAGCGCCACGCTGCCAAGCCGCCTGTACATTAATCCCGCTAATACCATCTAGGTAGCCTTGCTGACTAAATAGTGGATTGCCCGCACCAACAACCGGGTCGACAGCGACCGATGCAGTGTAAGCGTATTCGATAACATCAACCCATTGACTAAGGGCGTTAGCTAGACTGTCGGTATCGAACCCGTCTGGACAGTCGATAACCAGAAAATTATCGAAATTCGGCGGGCTATAACTGGCATCCTGAATTTGAGCCTGATTGATAAGGTCTTGGACTTCCTCCGAGCTGACTGAAGAAAGTAATCTTCCAAATACCAAATCGCCAACCAAGCCAGCAATGATTGTAACGACCTCGCCACCCGGTAAACCAAACGAATTGATTAACTGTTCCAAACTCATGGTATTATCTTGAGTCAGGTTGATCGGGAAAGTATCCAGAACTTTGACGATCACTTGGGGAAGCGCTTCGAGATCAGCATTGAGTTCCGTATTAATTCCATTGGTTGGGTCCCAAGTGATGGGACCGAATTCGAAACTGTTCATCCGACCTCCGACCACTGATGGATTATCCATTTCGTCGGATATCGGATAACCCAAACCGCTCTGCTCCGCAAACATATCCACGTACGTTTGGAGAATGAGCCCATGACATTCAAATGCTTCTTCATGTCGGGGGTGAAAATAAATGCTTCCAAATTCATAAACCTGCCGTGTGCCCCCATCGTATAGGCTGTCTTCTCCTCCGACAGTCGCCCCCAAGTTCAGTCCATTCCCCAACAAGATATTGTATTTGTCTTCGATAGCAGTCATATGGAATTCCCTCGCTATGTTCTGAAATTAGCTCTCCTAGTTTTGCTTACCTTTATTCAAAAGTAAGCTACCAGAAGAAAACGCACAATATTCATTTTCCTGAAATTCTGACAAATCATGCTCTGAACACGCGGCATTCGTGTGGAATATGAACAAGAATTTTCAGGGAGGAAAGTCTTTCAATAGTGGAAACAGCCCATCCGCCTGCGCATCTGTAATCTCAAGATCTTGTGACTGAGCTACAAACCATGCTTCCGCGGCTGCAAACAACTGATGTGTCCGTGCTTCAACGTTAGCGTCGTCGTTGACTGAGAATTCTTGACAGCGGCTCATCCATAAGGCTAACTGGCGATAGCGATCTTGAATGGATCGCGTATCGATTGCGGTTATGTAGCCATTGTCATTAAAGATGTCTGCATAACGGGTAAAATATTCATCGGCGGCAAGCGCGAACTCCTCTCCAGTCACTTGGTCGATTCGCGCGGGAGTTCCAGCCAGTTCCTGTTGCACCGCCCAGTGAACATGGCGCGTGCACATCTCTTCGACAAAAGATATTAGCACTCGAGCTGTCGTCGTTGGACCTGCTCCTGTTCGCGCCTGAGCTAGGGCCGTATCGATGTAAGTGCCGCTGTCTGTATCCTGTGTCGACTCCATCGGACCAAGATTGTCGATATTGCGAGCGTGCGTCAGTTCGTGACTGATCGCACCGTTTAATGCTATCGGGCATTTTCGTCCAGATGATCTATCTTCAAACGTGCCTTTTCCCAAAATTGTGTTGTCTGAAATTAGAATTAAGCTATGAGTCAAACCCACTGTTGTCAGGAAGTGCAGCGTTAAACCAAGTGTGTTGGTCGTCTGAGTCATTTGTGCGAACCAAGTCGGCGCGTCCCTACCATCGGCCTGTACTGGAGCGGCATCAATGAGAAAACGCGCTTGAAGGTCATTGCTTCGACTCCCTGCCACAATGCCTAAGAGACGACCTGATTGCAGGTTCGCTAGGGCAAAGCGCCCCAGCATGTGACGCCATGAATCGAGTGGGGCATTCACGAACGCCACCAATTCGAGGGCGACAAATGGTTCAAGTGTGTGAGCGGCTACAAACGGGCTGAATTCCCCAAAAGCAGGATCAAGCGCCGGAGGATCAGAGAACAAGTCCGCGTCGAGCGCCGCCATCGTCCCTGACCCTACAACTGGGTCGTTTGGCGAGAGCCCTTTGAAGGTTTTATATGCAGTGACAGCATCTCCTGTAGCGCTGCCGAAAATACCATCTTCTCCGCTTAGCCCAACAGAGAAGCCAAGCAGATTCAGCGCCGCCTGAACCCTCTTCACTGCTAGGCCAGTTTCGTTCAGAAGTATCCTGTGCTGCCCATTGAGACAAGCTTCCAAAACGGGATCACCGGAAAATCGTGCGCATTGAAGAGGCATTGTCGTTATCCTTTGCCAGCTCGTGAGCGAAGCTAGACTTCAACTTATAAATAAAGTTGCGAAGAGTACCTGCCAGTCGTTTTCGCTATTCCCAGCGTGGGTAGCATCCAAGTCAATATCAATTGGATGCACCTCGTAATTCACCATCGTATCTCGAAATGATGCGACAGCTCTGATACAATATTGGTTCACCAGCGCAGGAACGATGACTAAATGTATACAGTTTCACATCATCAGTGATTGAGGTGAGCAACCCTTCCTCATTCACTTGCGCCGCCCGTAGAAATGGAGCACTACATCCAGTTCCATCAACTTAAGTTGAACCACTGGAGCCGGATATATAGCATCCGGTGGAATTATCGTGAAGGGGTCTCTACTGCTGGGATACTGAAAACGACCGCATCACTGTTCGTTGATGCTCGTATGCTAACGCCGCTCGTTGGCGGTGTGAAGCTGAGCGGAGCGACTTCTGCATTTCCACCGGGGCCTTCAGCACCAAGGTCGACTGTGCGTTTGAGGGAACCGAGAATTTGCCCCGCGTCGGAATCGGCGTCTATATTGGCTCCGAAGCGCTGGGCAACAACATCAAGCAAAGTCAAATCAGACATACACATTCTTTCTGAGCAGGCTACTGCACATTTCAATTCATCTTATCGAGGAATGATGCACTAATGAACGGTATGACCGTCAGATGCCTTCGTTATAGAACTGACATTGATTTTAGAGAAGCTGGTGTGTCGTTTTGGAGGGTAAAGGTTAGCTCCACAGGAAAAATCATATTCCACTCAATAAATTATATACTAATTGTTTGTGTATATACAATTACTAACCTCATTACAAAGTGACATAAATCCTCTGCTAATCAAAGCTAATAAAGAATAAAGGAATCATTATTTTACATGATCCAACTGGACTTGAACTTAGCTCAAAAGTCATTTTGGCTTAAGATCTATTGCTTCAATGGATTTAATAAATAGGATTTAAACCTACAAACGCAAGAAACAAAGTGCCTTAAGTAGCGCTAGAGAGATCCTAAGGAGGAAGTAATCGAACTTCAGATCCAGTCTTATTGAAAGTAAATTGATTAAACATTAACTCTTTTCGATCCACTCCGAAAGTGATTCGAACTACGTTCTAGTTCGAAAGTGAAAAAGCATCTCGTTTTTGAGACGTTTTTTCCCTTATGTGATTCTGAAGGAACTTTATTCGAACATTTTCTCCCTCAAATTCCATTGACTTCCTCGACCAAATCGCTTTCCCTCAACGTCAGCGCTTAATTTCATTCTCGAACCACCTCTAAGTATGACCTTATGGTGACTGGGGAGAGCTACTTCCTGACAGAGATCATCCCCTCCCCCAACCCGCCTAAAAGTTTCGCTGGTGTCGATAGTGCGACCCTTATACAGAAGTGTAGCAGGGTCGGCAGCCTCTCGGCGAACCATTCGTCATTTGTCAGGGGGAGGTTTTGTATGACTCGCGTGTTTGCGCTCACTAAGCACAAAGGCGTGTCGGGAAATCGACATCCGCCTCCAACATCGCTTTCAGCATGACAGGCTTGCTTCGTCGCGCTGGAACGCCAAATAATCGTGTCCTGCTGATTGATACCGACAACCAAAATCATGCCACTTTGGTCACCGCTGGACGGAATGACTTCGGAGCCGACGACAGCTTGTACTCGGTACTGATAGCCAATCGGCAAAATGCGCCACAAGTTCTTTCCAATGCCATTGTCCAAAGTCACTGGAACGTGGATCTGCATGTTCTGCCTGCATCACCGCTATCCAGAGTTTTATAAGGAATTTTAGCAGGATCAACAAATTGGTGTTTAAACACGAAATTTCCTTCTAGGCAAACTGTATTTTGATAGCTTGAACTTGCTATTCAAATCGTTGGCTACACCGCAGACTGAGCATAGCTTTTCAGTTTGAGCATTAATGCCACCATGCACTTTCTTTGTGCATTTCACGTCACAGCATCTCATGGTTTTCGTCGAATACATCGTTCGGTTTCATGGTCGCGAATACGCGAGTGGTTGGCTTGTGAATCACAATTTCGGTGGCTATAGTTGACAAATCGCTTGCATATTTGGTAAAGTCAATTAAATAATATTAAAATGTACTTTCTAATTTGACTATGTATATTTTGAATATTCTATTTTCCGCTTTCTAACTTCGTTGCTGATTGAAATGAACTAAAAATAATGCATGCTGAGAGGAGAAGCAGTGTCTATTCTTGAGACATTGACTCAGTTTTTGAAAAACGCGGCTTCAGGTGATCCTAGTCCACCACCTAGTGTTTTTGCTGGACAAAATCTCGAAGACTTGCTCTCCTTCAACGTATCTAGTTGGGACGATTTAACGACTTGGGTTGACAAACTTGAGGCATTAGGCGACACGCTAAAGGATACGCTGATTGTTCGTGTTCTACAGCAACATGCGCCGCGTATTGCCGAAGCCTTAGCTATGATCGGGATCGTCGGTGCGAAATATGATGGGGATACCACACAGGTCAACAGCTTCACGATAGACTGGCACAAGCTCAATACACTAATGAGCAATCCGGCATCAGTTGTCGGCGATCCAAATTGGTGGCTGAGCAAAATCGCTAATCTAGACAGCCTCAAGCAGATGCAGGTCTTTCTGATGCTGCTCGTATTCTCGCCAAAAGCACTCCTAGCACTAGAATATGCACGCAACGGCTTCTTTTCACTCCCCCAGCCGGCGACGCCCATTAATCTTAACGACCTTGTCAATAAGCTGATTGGCTCGCCACTATATATTCAGATTCCCGTCCCGAGCACGTCCTTCTTGACCATCGACGATTTGCTCGCCTCGCAGCCATTGCTCGGAACGCGCGACAGTGCCAGCTATCTTGAGGTGAGCGCTCCGAATATTTTCAATCCGCCTGCTGATAAATTTCCTGAAGGTGTTGAGCTAGGGCTGCATCTGACCGATGTGCAGCATATCACGGGAGTTACTGTTGGCCTCGGCGGTGGTTGGCAATTGAGCTTTGTGTCGCCTGTCAGCGGAGTCGGCACATTCAAGCTCGCGTACCACAACGGCGGTTGGGATCACGCAAATGGGTCCTCAGGCGATTTCACCGTTCAAGTGCGAAAAGTGCCATCTCCCGGTGAGCCGGAGCTGCTAATCGGTAGCGCCGACGCGAACGTACAAATCGGACGTATTGGCTTGAGCCTGAATTTTTATGCGCCGCAGGCAAATAATCCACTGTTCAGTGTGGGGATTGCTTTGCAGCAGGTGACGTTGGTTTTGTCCATAAACGCACTAAAAATTCTCGCTGCCGCGTTGCCAATCCCGCCGAGTATAAGCTTCTCCACTGATGTGTTGATCTCGTACTTGCAGGGGGTGGGCTTTCAAACTCAAGCGAAACTGGACGATCCGAACGTGCTGGCTCTAATACCATCTATCGTTGTGCCGCTTGATCTGACACTTGGAACGGCGAGCGTTAATCTGACAATTGAGCGCGTCACCGGTTGGGTCGAAAAGAAGCCAAATTCTTCAGAGTGGCGCGTTGTAATGCGCGCCTCGGCAACGGCACAGTTTGGACCCATTCATGCCATCATGGATGGGTTTGGTTCTTGGTTCGGCAACTTTGAGCGCAAGAGTTTTGGGGTGCTTCCGCCGAACGGCATCGGCATCCAAATCGACGCAGGCTTCATTCAGGGCGGTGGCTTCCTCTCAGTTGATACGAGTGCGGGGCACCAGCGCTATGCCGGGGCACTGAGTTTGAAGCTGCTGTTTTTCAGTGTCTTTGCTTTCGGAATTATTGAAGAAATTAATGGCAAGATGTCCTTCATCGCCGTAATCGGCGTGCGGTTTCCCGGTGGCATCCAACTTAGCTTCGGCTTCATGATTACCGGAGTTGGAGGGTTGATTGGCATCAACCGCCGTGCCGATACTGATCTCTTACGCGAGCGGCTGGCGAGTGGCGCAAGCGGAAATGTTTTGTTCTGCGATGATCCGGTTAAGAATGCACCGACTTTGTTGGGTGATCTTGCTGCATTTTTCCCGGCAGAGCCAGACGTATTCATCGTCGGACCGACCTTTCAACTGAGCTGGATGTATATTGTTCGGCTCGATTTAGGTGTCTTTATCGAATTGCCGGGACCACGCAAGATTTTCATTGCTGGTTCAGCGCGTGTCCTCATTGGCTTCGACGAATCTGCTGCTCTGATCTTTTTGCGTATGGACTTTATCGGCGGGATCGACTTCACCGCCAACCTAATCTTCTTTGACGCTGCGCTCGTGAACTCACACGTGCTTGGTATCATCAGCATCACAGGTGGCATGGTATTTCGTCTGGCTTATGGAACTCCATCCTATTTTGCGTTGAGCGTGGGCGGTTTCCACCCGAACTTCCATCCCGAACCCATGAACATTCCACGCATCGCGCGGGTGGGTGCCTCGCTTTCGATGAATGTCGTAGCTGACATTTGGTTGCGTTTGGAGATGTATGTCGCCTTTACGACGAATACCTTCCAGATTGGTTCGAGTGTCGAAGCTGGACTGGAACTTGGCCCCATCAGTGCTCACGGCTGGTTCAAGTTCGATGCGTTGATTCAATTCAAGCCGTTCTATTTTGAGGCAACGATCGATGCTGGTTTTGACTTAGAAGCAGCCGGAATCTCTATCGCCAGCGCTCACGTCAGTGGGACGATGGTAGGGCCTGGCCCATTGGTGATTCACGCGAGCGCGTCTATCCGATGTTTGTTCGTCAAAATCTCCGGTAGTGCAACCTTTACTCTAGGCGATAGTAACGGCGACAAAGCCTTTGTACTCGCCACCGCTTTCGACGAACTCTTTAAACAAATTAAGGTGCAGAATCTGCGTGTTGAGGGCGAGGATCGTACCGTGATGCTTCGCCCCGGTCACATTAACGATGCGAACATTGTGCTGGTATCCCCACTTGGCAGTTTTATCTGGGAGCAAAAACTCGCTCCACTGGGAACTAATCTCGAACGCTTCCAAGGGAACAAGTTGCAGCAGGTAGAGTCATATCAGGTAAGCAGCAATCTATCGCCGACTCCGCCTCCCGAATACGATCAGTTTGGTTTGGGAACATTTCTCGAACTCAATCAATCCCAGTCACTGAACACGACCGTGTTTGAAACACTACCGTCAGGCATTCATATTGCTTCTGGCTATTCGCCTTTGAGCAATGAAGAAAAACCCGATCTCAGCATCCAACTCGTCCACGTTCCCGCTCGGAACGTTTTCATAGATCTGGTTGTGACTCAGCTTTATCTGGCGTCAGGAGTCATGACAATGATCTATGAGCGCGGCACGACTTCGCCGATTGTCGGCGGCGCTGCCAAAGTCAGCGTGAGCCAGGAAGCCTGGACAGCGTACTCGGCGAATGGACAAGCAATGAATGGTGTAGAGTCCACATCGCAAGCCAATGCTTTCCAATCCGCGCGTCGAAGCGGCGGCTTTGCAGTTTCGGCGACCGAAGAACTTGTCGTATTGGATGGAGTCTAAACTGTGGCAGACTTGCTCTTTTATCCCTGGTATCGTTCCAACCTCTATGAGACAGCGACATCTGTGGAGTCAGGCCGACTCAAAGCCACCCTGACGTTATCGCTCACCGAAACCACCAGCGGTCGATCAAACTCGCAACCGCTTGATTATCGCCTGATTGGCCCCCGCGATATTGCAGGGGTGCAACCTGGTGTCATCCTGCACATGGCTCCCGCCCCGCTCACACGTGATGCAGAGACTACTAAGCTCGTCCATGTCGATTTCCGTGAGGCAGATTTACCCTGGCGCTACACACCTGAAGTGAACCCCACTCCTCCGAACACCGGGTTGAGACCCTGGTTAGCGCTGCTGGTCGGAACGGCGGAAGAGATTCAGATCAACAAGGATACCCTCACCGCCCAGGACGCCGTGTATGCCGAGCACAGACTGGCTGAATCAGGGCAATGGGCGCATGTCCAGAAGCAAGGAGAAGATGACCCCAATCCAATTGCGCGCCTGATCTCCCCGCGCGGATTGAAGGATGGCGCCGGGTTGAAGCCGCAGACGGAATATGTTGCGGCGCTCGTCCCAGCGTTCAACGATGACGGCATAGCGATGTGGGATATGGATGCAAACCGCAGGCCGACCGCATTGAAGGTGTTCTATTCATGGCGCTTCTGGACGGCAGAAAAAGGTGATTTTGAGACGTTAGCAGCAGCGATCGTGCCGCGCCCCAATCTCGGTTTGGGACGTGCAAGCTTGTTCAATCCCCGTGTGCTGGACGCTGAAGATAAGCCAGTTGTCCTGGAAACACGTGGTGCGATTTCTTCGCTTATTGCTGAACCAGAAGGTGGAGAGGCACTTTCTGCCTCCCGCACTGATCTCGATTTCCTCAACAACGCGATACCTGACGAGCCGCGTCCTCCAGATGTGCCGGCACGTGAGATCATCGGACTTCCGGGCTACGGGCTTCCCTGGCTGCCTGATTTAGAAGAGGAAGGTTGGGGCAAGCAGTTGAACGAAGACCCGCGCTATCGTGGGGACGCAGGATTAGGCTTGTGGACGGCGATTGAAGCGCAAGAGGCTCTCCTTAATGCGGCAGTCGTTCAGTTGGGTTCTGCCGGAGCCGCCTTGCAGCGCATTGGCAACCTGGCAATGGGATTAAACGCCGCACGTCGGCTCTGGGATCGCCGGCTGCCCATCGGTGATGCGCGTCAACTACGCCTGTTCGGATCCACGATGCGGCGAATGCGCACGCAATCGGGAACGGTTTTGGACACAGCTCTTAATGGTAGTGTACTCTCTAGTGCTTATTTCTCCAGTGCAGCACAGCGCGTCTTTCGGCATGGAACTGCGCGCAGTCGGCATACTAGTGGTGGACATTTCCGAGCTGATGATTTGCTGACGGCAGCTCATAAGCCACCGTTGCAACCGCTACAAACACCAGCCGGACTCCCGCATGTGGATTCCGTAGCGAATGAACAAGGGCTTCCTGTTTATGGAGACTTGCCAGGAATGCGGCCGCTTCCACCCGACCTGATCGATTTCCTGAGACAGTTTGAAGGTCGAATTATGGACAACGAGGTGCAGTCGGAGGTTGTCGAGGGTTGGCAAAATTTTGACCTTGATTGCAACAACGATGAAGTCATGACTTTTTTGGGACAGTTCAGTGGTCAGCCTGCCACTCTGGAGATCTTTATTGCCGCTGTGCGACGCTGTAGTATATTCCAGGCGGGTTTGAACAGGGACAGCATTCAACGCGCAGGGGAGTCGCTCCAGATACCGTTGACAGGCATGGAGGTCGACGATTTTATTGGCTTTATGGTTGATATAGTGCTTCCGCAGCCACCCTCACCTTATACCCAGCCTCATCTAGATCAGCTTGTCAAAATTGTGCAGAATGCGATTAATCCCTACAATCCAAACGCGCCTGCTATCCGGCGCATCGCTAACACGATCAAAGGAATTGATATTCCGCCGGATTTCAGTCCACCAGAAGTGGCAATCAGTGTAGATTATGCGACATGGATGCTGCTCAAGGAGTATGACAAGGAATGGTTGCTGCCCGGTGTTGGGCAGTTGCAAAAGGACTCGATCGTTGCGATGGAAACTAATCCTGTCTTCATCAGCGCTTTTATGGTCGGGGTCAACACACAGTACATTAACGAAATGCACTGGCGCAACCTGCCGATTGACCGCTACAGTACGCCATTGATGATGTTCTGGGGCGCGTTCAATTATGAAACACAGCAGCGTGAGCCAGATATTCAGCCCATCCAGGAGTGGGAAACCATCAAGCCACTCGGCGATCTCAGCCACCAATGGATCAAGCCGGGTGATGTTAGCGGTAAACGCGACGTAGTGATGGTTTTTCATACTGATTTATTCCGCCGCTATCCTTCCACCGTTGTCTACCTGACCAAACGTGAAACGGATGCAGACTTGCAGGCTCCTCCCGGCTTGAAGATTGATGACAGCAACCGAGATCGCAGCCAGCGGCGCGATTTTGGCCCGATTTTTCAGGGGAGTATCGAGCCAGATATCGTTTTTTTCGGCTTTGACGTAAACCCAGACGAGCTGGCTCAATATAACCTGGTGCTGGATGAACCACCGAGCGAGCTGCGCTTCCGCAACAGTACAAATCCAGTAGTTAATAACGGTGCAGAATTTGGCGCACTCACGATTGACCACCATACCCGCGTCGTCTTCGACGGTGCAGAGTTAGCAAGGAAGGGCCTTACCGTTGAATCTCATTGATTTTAGGATAGCAGAATGACCACTTACCTACAGCAACGAGTCGAGCGCCTAAACCGAGCGATCAACAATGCCCCTGAGCAGGGACAGGCAGATCTCATTCCTCAACTACAGAATGAACTGGATCAATTACAGGCTGCCGAAGAATGGGAAGTCAGTGACCGGACGTACTTAATCGAAACTGCCGTCGCGCTCTGGAACTGGAAGGCGCAGGGACTAGGTCCACTACCAACTATTCAGAAAGATCCGACCTTAGCAGCTTTAGGCGAGGCCCCGGTCACGACCCCAGAAATCAATGCGTTGACGATGAGCTTTGCCACTGAAGAACACAGTGGAACGCTGCACTTTTTGCAAGAGGTGCGAGACTCCGTTACTAATGAAGCTGCATTTGCCGAGATGGTAATCGCTGCACACCGCAACTGGCTTATGAGTAATGCTCCGCCACGTCCCTACCCTTACGATGACGTGGGTGTGCTTCTGCCCGTACGTATAGAAACATTGATTGACGACGATACGCATACACTCTTCTTGCGTGTGATCCCGGATGAAGCCTCAATCCGCCGCGATCACCCCAATGTCACCCCGTTCGAAATCGAGAGTTTGAACGAATTATGGCGGGACATCCGCTCTGGCATCCCCGATCCGACACAACCGCTACACACATGGCTGACAACTGACGGTGGGAAAGCTGCCTGGCAGCGCTTCAGTGGACGATTTTCGCCACAACGTGCTGCTTGGCTCATTTCAACCTTTTTGCCTACGCCGGAGACGATTGCTACTGAACCTACCGTCGAAGTTCCGGCAGAACTGGTACTGGATAAGCTGCCCATGACGAATCATGTTGGAGGGTTCCCTAAAAAGATTGGCATCTGGATCGCTTTTGGCGATGATCCCACACCCCAACCACTCGAACCGATGACTGTGAAGACCGACTTACTGGAAATTGATATTAAGCAACAAAAAGAGATGCTCGGGGTGTTGGACGGCAGCACTCCTATGCATGATGACGAACAGGCATGGTGGATCACCTGGGAGGGCGCAGTGGCGGTTGGTTTAGGTGTAGAACGTCCTCTGCCGCCGAACTGCAACGCCGCTAACATCACAGCGATTTATGTCGCAGGCAGCAGCGAAGAGTCACCAGCTGAGCACTTTCGTAGCAAAATCAACACAGGCGAAATGGCAATTTTGCCGCTTGGAGTGCCTACCAATACGGTGCATGGGCAGGCAGCGGCGCCGCTGGATAAGGATGCCGACATCTGGTTGCTTGTTGCTCAGGAGCGCGTCAAAGCGCAGGTAGCACCAGACGACTATAAAGCTTTTCATCCGTTCAGCCTCGCCGATCTTTCGCTGTCCCTCACTGGCGACACTTACGTGCTACCTTATTTATCTGGCGTGACTATTGGCCTCAGAGATACACCCCTTTACAGCAATCAAATGGTGCAGGCACTCTGGTCTGCCCTATGGGGACATTATCTTCGTGATTTATGGCAGTGGGGAGAACGAAACGACTTGCTTGGGTTATGGGCGTCCGAGAACCTGTTCCCAGAAGGACCCTTACCACCGATTCGTATTGACCAGCAACCGTATGGTCTCCTTCCAGTGTCCGCGTTCAGCCGGTGGGCGGTTACCGCCAGCGATGGAGAGTTTGCTGAGCAGGTGGAACCCCCATTAGTTGAGCTACTGCTTAATCTGCGTCCAGGGTGGGCAAACCTCGCACGGAACCAAAACAAAATCGACCTGAAAACGACCGATCATCTGATTGAACTGCTCAGTCGAGACGGAGTGACCCATCAGTATTTGTACCGTTATTTCCTGCCTGCTGAACTGTATGCGATGCTGTATTCGAGCTATATGGATCCTGTTCTACCTCTAGAGGACATTCCAGCATTTATGGATGTGGCATGGCGACCCTATAAGGACCTGCGCGATCTCATGCAGAGCGAGCCGGTTCGACCATATCTTTCGTTAGGCTATTATGATTACTTACGTCTTCCTCTAGTGGAAGCTACCCGCATGCCGCACATTAAGATTGCGGATATTCTGAAGGATCTGGAGAACCGTACTCCCATCTCTACCGTCTATATCGAGACCATGCATAATATTCTTCCTGATAGTCTGCTTGTGCGTCTGATGATTTATGCCTATGAGGTGGGACAGGCTAGTGTTGGGCAAACCAATGTGGCTGGTGCTACACTCATAAATCCCCCCACATTCAACAATTTTACCCAGAACAACGGCGATACTCAGATTGAGAACCTGCGTCAGCGATTTGCCCCCAATGATTCCCATACAATGAAACTATTTGAAAACGCCGCCAATGCTCTGTTCATACTGGCTGAAGAATTGGATGGGTTCTTAATCGAAGGCCCCGACCCACTTGAAGAACAAGAGATCATTTATCGCATGGAGCTTAGCCCCTCACACAAGCGCAGTATCGAGCGAACCCTACGAGCGACGCTGGACACAGCAGCCTTCCGCATCGATCCCTGGTTCACAGGGATGGCATGGCGGCGTTTACGCACATCTCGGCAACAGCCCTCGGCAGCATTTCGGATGGGAATTTATGGTTGGGTAGACGGCCCGATAGTGGGAAGTCCCGGCCCGACAACGGCTGGTCGGTTGCATAGTCCCTCCTATTCCCAAGCGCTGACAAGTATCATCCTGCGCGACAAATACATATCCTCATCCTTCGAAGGAGATGCCGATGAGACGAATCAATGGCGTATGAGTCTGGACTCGGCTCTGATTCGCCTTGCCAATGAATTTGCGGAAGAAGCCCGGATGGGAAGCCACATATACGAAATTCTAGGGCGGCATGTCGAACAGATTATTGGCACACACGCCGGCATTCAGGCAGCGCGTAAAAAATTCCCGCTGCGTTTGCACCTTACACGTGCCAACCCTGCGCCTAACACGCCCTGCAACGGCTACACTGCTATGCAGCCAGGCGCGCTCGACGACGTTGTTGCACTTGATGATGAGCAGAAGGCCAGCATCTCTCAAATAAAGGCTGCCTTCGACGTATATGGGGATTTGCTGATGACCGAAGCTGTCCATCAAGTCGTGACCGGGCACTCCGGTACTGCTGGGGCTGCGATGGATGCTGCTTCTGGGTTCGCTCAGCCGCCCACGACGGAGTTCGTCGATACCCCCAACGCGGGCTATACCCTCAAGACCAATGTGCTGATGATGATCCCACGCGCGGAAATGCCAGCGGTTGTTGATGCCTCAACCAGCCCTGCCCTACTGAGCGATCCTTCAGTCGCGCTTTATCTGGAGCAATCGCTGGGCGGCGCAAATGAATGGACATGGGATGTTCAGTGGACATGGCAGACGAATGCAGGTGAACAGCGCGAGCAAGTCGATAATGTGAAGCTCGCGGAGCTTGATCTACTACCCATTGATACCGCGAGCTTCTCGGATGACGTGCTGGGCGAGATTGTCGTTGCTCGCAGTCAGGCACGGATGGACTTTATGGACGCGGATTTAGAAACGCTACCCCAGGCAAAGGTTGCCACGCCGAAGGATCGTCATTCGTTGGCAAGGCAAATCGTGATGGTGCTGGGAAACCAGCCAGCTTCCGCCAGTGACTTGATGGTGCAGGAAGCAGGCAGTGCGGAAGCTGCAACGTGGGTGGCTGCCCTGAACAACGACGTGCGGATAGAATTGTTGAACCGCTATCGTCTGATAAGAGAAGCGGCTCAACAGGTAATCAATCTGCTCAATGCAGCGGATGCACCGACGCGAAAAAATGGCCTGCGCTCGGCATTACGCTGGGGCGTGGGATTGAGCGCCGACGCGACTATACGTGCAGCGGCTTTACGTATGATATTCGCAGCTGCGCCTCCCGCCGATTTAACCGATTTCGACATGCTGACCGCAACCGCAGCAGCGGCGCTGACCAATCGCTTGAACAGCGCACCTGATCCTGATCAGGTTATCGCGCCGGATGCTGTAGGCAGTGTCCCTCAGGAAAGGTTGCTGCGCTTCCCGCACGACATTGCGCTGGCGATAGCCGAGTTAGCGTCGCAAGATGGTAAGCTCGCTGTGTTGAGTGTCATGAACGCGGCGCTGGTACAGGCAAAAACGACGGTTACTCCTCATCCAGAGTTGAACGAGGATTGGTTGTCGGTTGTCGCGACTGTGCGCGAGAAACTGGCGAAGTTGGAAGCATGGCAGTTGGAAACCGAATTTGACCCTGCCCTAGAATCGTTAACCTCCTGGAGCAGCAGTTCTGATGATCCTTGGCTGACAAGCGCTGTCAAAGCGCTCAATGTGGCACGTCAGGCTGACAAAATACTGCGAATGCCACGTTTCATCGCTGCCTACGTATCAGCTAATGCCTTAGCAAACACGGAGGTCGCTGTCGGAGTTATGGATAGCTGGACGGAAATGATCCCGACGGCTGGGCGTTCGACAACAGCGGCATTTGGTTTCAACGCCCCTGCCGCGCGCCCGCAACAGACTATCTTAATTGCCGTCCCGCCACAGACTGGAATACGCCTGACTGATGATCTACTGCTACAAACTCTAATCGAAACCCGCGAACTCGCACATGCGCGAGCCGCGCGCTTTGACGGCGGCTTAAATGGCTTCGTCCCTTCTACAGTGTTTGAAGGTACTCCAAGTACCGGCGTCCGACTTGATAATGACACTCATGTTAAAATTTAAGGCAACACGATGACGAACCGATTTGATCATTTTGTCCGCTTGGAACCCAGCCCGGATGAACGCAATCTGAACGCCGGTTTTGCGGCTGAAATTCATGATCCCGTCTGGTTTCTCGCCCGCCAATGGCAAATGGGCGAACACCAGGGCGAAAATGCATCCTCGCCTGTTGCTGTCTCTTATACCGTCCGTCATACGCCGATCCACCCTATGAAGGATGTGGAGCCATTGGATCGCTTTAACCCGGCAATTACGCCCGCTGAGGCAATTGTCGAATCCGAACAAGACGACTGGTGGACAATGGGACGACGCATCCGTATCGGTGAGCGCATGGCGCAGCAGGCAAACCTTCATGACAGGGCGGATTTGCCCGTCGAACTGCGTTTCAGTACACCAGCGCCACCCTATGAGCGGATGCGTGGAAAATTCGATGGATTGGCTTTGTGGAATAAACGGCAAAAACTCCACGATGATTTCGGCATTACACTGAATTTCGGCAGCGATAGCCCTCCACAGGAAGGCCCTTACACCTGGAGTTCCTCCGAATTATTTTATCAGACAACGAAACCCTTCGAATGCGAAGAGGGCAAACTCACGCTCAACCGACATCGCGGTGGGCATGTCGATTGGTACTCAGCGGATGCAACACCCCCGGCAGACGCTCCCGCTGGTGATCCTAAGCAAGCGCGCATTGTCTACGCTGCCCCCCTGGAATACCCAGGAGCGCCGCACAGCCGCTGGTGGGAAATCGAAGATGCAGACGTTGATATTGGCGGCTATCCGCCGGACACGGCTCACTTTTCGACCATGCTACTGGTTGATCTGATCTATTCGCACAGTGATGACTGGTTTCTCTTTCCGGTGGAAGGTCAGTCGGCACAAGTGGTCACGCTTGAGGAGCTGGAAGTGATCGACTCCTTCGGTCGCCATTATCACGAAAACGAGTGGTCTGGTCTGAAGCCACCCGATAAGTGGTCACTGTTCAGCACCGTTGGCCTGCGACCGCAGTCGTTAGTCTTGTGGTTGACAGCCATCAACCCTCTGGAAAGCGCTCCGATAGAGAACGTACAGTTTGGCATTGATGAGTATTCCAACCGCTTATGGGCCGTTGAACGGCGAATAGGTGGACTGGATACGACCTTCGCAGATGAAGGAGCGGACCCTGCAATGCTGCTCAATAATGGGACACTCAATGTTAATCGTGATGTCGCCAAGCAGTACGCTTATATTCCATCGTCGGGTGTTGTCCCCTATTGGCATCCCTATGAGCTTGATTTAGACACGCGGATGTTTGTGCAGCATGGCTTCGCAAATCTCGCGCAAAAAACGCCACGACCAATGCCTTACCCACAGGCTGAAGTTCTTCTAGTTCACGAGGATGGCATAGTAAAGCTGCATGAAGTTAACCCATCGACTGTACCATCCAATGGCATTGAGATCGAGCGGCGCTGGCAACTAGCACGCGACGTGAAAGGCACCCCCGTCTTGTGGCTCCAGCGCCAGCGCAAGTCGTTGCGCAATCCTCCGGCGCGTACGGTTCGTTTTGATGTGATGGAAGAGCTTTCGCAGGGGTGATTGAGCATTACGAAACTGCTCGTATCGAGCGGTAAATCCCGCACTTTTGAGAAGGAGATACGAAGTGATTACAGTTTTCATTTGGCCAGGGCTTCTCCATGCTAATGCGGGTCATGCAGCGATGAAAGTGGACAGCGGATTTCCTCCTGGCGAACTTTACATTAGTTGGTGGCCTGCCGGTGTGGGCGGTGTCATTCCATTCCTGCTGGATCAGAATACTCAGAAGATGCTCAGCACCTTTGGGGCTGAAGACCAGGTGGAAGGTGGCGTAAATTTTCATGCGATCCAAATATTTGGTTTGGATGAAGATGCCGTCAAAGCATGGTGGGCAAACTGGATGACTGATATAACGTTTAGGCTATTTCACAAGGATTATTGTAAACGATAGCAGTTTTAGCTTTACCTGCGGGGACGGATGACCGGCATCAGGAGGAATTAAAGTAAAGTCCAGCGGCCCAGCGGGTAAATTGAAGACTATCACATCGGATACCTGAGCGGCAAGCACACTAACGCCGCTGGCAGTTGGCACAAAAGTCAGTGGTGCAACGTCCGCCTCGCCGCTGAATGCTTGGACATCGAAGGGCGATCTTGGCTGGAGGTTGAGGATCTGACCGCCATTAGAATCTGGATCGACGGCAATACCGAAACGCTGCTATATGACATCTAGCAAGGTTATTTTGGTCAATTAAATCCTCCTATGCGCGATGACAAAATGCGCGCCAAAACAACCAGCGATCGAGAAGACAGCACTACATTTGTGTTATAAAGGATAATACATCTACAGTGAATTACCAATTTTTATTTTGCGGTTAAAACATCGCATTTCAGCGACATCAATGAAGTGCTGGAGCGATTCTTCAGAAGCACGAATATCGAGACTAAAAATATTTTAATCGAACGAACTTGTATTAGCTTATAAAGCCAAGAAAATTGATGGGTGATCTATTACTCTAAAGATTTTAACTACAAATCATAATTTTTCGCAGAACGATGATTATGCAAGTTTGAAGCAATGCATTTGCTAGCGTTGCCAAAATCGAGCGCGACCTCATCAGCCAACGGACAACTGCGATTTTGGCTCAGATGGTAGCAAATAAGAATGAACTTACTACTGATTTGAATAAATACTTCTTCGGCAATATGCTGTGGTGGGAAGTGGAAAATGATATAATCTGGCTCATATAGTTCTCAAATATTAGACTATTATTACGACTGTAGTTATAATACTATTTACGATAATTTTTAGTTATTAAAGGGGAATGAAATGGAGCAATGTTTTTACGGTGGTCAAGCCTATGGCACTGAAACAGGTGTGGCTGGACAGATTTTATCGAAAATAGGAATTTTGGTTGAAGCACATATTGACAGTGACTATAAAGAGCAAATAAGGCAACTAGAACAACGTCTCCCCATTATTTTCCCTATACCGGGAGCAACAGAGTTCCTTGATATCCTTGATGACAAATGTGATTCATTAGCCAGTTTTCTAAAACAACAAAACCCTATTGTCGATCAGGCGGCGGTGAAGGACTGGTGCCAAATGCGAAAGGCACGTGACGGTGATAAATCGATGGTTCCAGACATTATTACAAGCGCATCCATGCGCCGTGAATTTTATGAGATCAAGTCAGAGTCGCCCACGGGAAGGCGAGATGGGGCGCAAAAGATTAATAACTTTGCTGAGCTGATTGCTGGTCAACAGATAATGTATGCAAAGGGCACTTGGTATTCGCCAAATGGTAAAACCCTAATATACACAGGTACTTGGGCGTGCGTCCCAATCAAGTGGTTTCTACGCTGGGGACTTTTCAGCGAAGCGCTAATCACCTATAAATTCTGTGCTGAAATCAATAATCAGACGGTCCAAGAAGCAGCCCTATTCCTTGCATTGCGATTTATGCTGTTAATGATCGTATTGGCGCGTCACCCTGTATTTATCGCAGGAGCAGCAACCGGAGCACAGGGGCTGCTGCCATTTGTAAGATCTCCACTTTTTCAAAGTGTTGGGAAAAATGGTATTAACAATGATGCCGATGTTCGCTACGTCCAAATTTTACTTAATGACTGGCGTGGGAAAAATGGCCGAAACCCCATCAACATTGATGGATTAAGTGGACCAAATACTATTGATGCTATTCATGATTTTCAGGAAAACGTAACCGGTGTGGTCAATGACAGGGTTGACCCTGATAGTCAAGCCATCGGAGCCCTTGAGAGTTTGCATTTTGTGACAGGACCGGATGGCGTGGACCCTGATTATCTAGATACTACAAGTCGCCAGGAAATATTGGATGATTTTCTCTTTAACCAATTGATGGCTACGGATGATGATGGTGAGACACTAATAGATATTATTACGATTTTGGCCCAAGAAGCTCAAGATTATGTCAATGCTATCTACAATTCGGCACTAGATATCCGATTCTAGAAAAAATGTCTGCTCATATTCACAAAACTTAGGGGTCGGTGCTTAGTTCATGCTGATGTCGGTACTAATTTGATACGCTAGCTGAACTCGTTCGCTTCAATCATGGAGTGTAAGGTCATCTCGAACTAGGAAGCGTTCCTATCAAGCTTGTTGTCTGAAACTGATAGTAACTAGGAGAAAACACGATGGTAGTAAGTTTGGTTTTGATTGAAGGTAAAGATGTGAATGAAGAGGCTCTTCGCAGCCTGTCACTATCGAATGCCTTACAACTTGTGATTGGAAACGCTAGCGGATTCGGCACTATCCTGGATATTAGGGCTGATTCATCGGCTTACCTCGGTCAAGCACTACTTGACTTCGCAAATGTTCCGGGCGTGACAGGTGTCATCACCTTGGCAATTCGGTCTGAGCAGTGAGAGCATTTTTGGATATTAGCTAACTTGATCAAATCAAGTTAGTTGTCACACGATGCGCGCTCGGTCCAGCAATTCAACTAGATAGTTACGTGCCAGCCGTGCGTTCAACGCATCCTTGTCTACTATATTCACGCGTTCTGTTGATGGCTGCCCTTCAATAGTAGGGTCTTGGCGAGTGAGCACAGGTACATAGTCGTTCGGGTAATCGAGGAGTCGAAGTAAATCCACTGCCGAAGCCCGTTGCATATCGGCGATGTGCAACGGCTGTTGCAGCATGGCATCCCCAAACCAGCGGCGTAGTAGCTCAGCCGTGAGATCGACTTTATTTATCTCCTCATTTGTGTGTGTGTGTTGTTCAACCTCATTGAACTTATCACTCCAGCCTTTAAGGATTTCCTCAATTTCGGTATCCACTTTACTGTATTCACTTGAGCGTAACTTTAGCCACTCCTCGAATGCGCGAAGTGCGGGCACTTTTGAACCAATTGTGGATATAATTGCGCTGGTTGAGAGCTGCCCAATAAAGCGTTCATCGATTGGTTGCCCTAGATTAGATGGAGAGGCCTCAGCAAGCTCTAGAAGCGTGGTAGTCCTAGTATCAACCACGATAATTCGACGGACCTGCGTAATGCGTTGGGCTAGGGTTGCGATTAGGTAAAGGCGAGTAGACCACCAAGTTGTAGCAAGATCGATTTTCAGTGCGTGCAGGTGATCGCCCGCATCAATGATGGCATTTTTAATTCCTATGTCTGCGAAGGAGTTCTCAGCCACGCCAGTACCAGTATTGGGATCAAGTGCCATTGCAGGTTGCAAATCCAGTTGGCTTGTGAGACCAGCCATCGTAACTGCAGCGCTCACGCGCGCTTCCAAGTCATTTGGGGTTGTGAACCACGATACGACTCTTTCTTGCTGAAGTGACAATCTAAGAGAACGGATGTTGTCGGCATTCTTTGGGGCTTGTGGACGAGTCTTATCAAATCCGTCGATAAATTGGGGCGGCCATGGATAATGTTCGTCAACCAAGAAAGCCATGACTGGCAGCTTGCGCTGTAGAGCACGTTTATACTCGTAGTGTGTGATTGATGTCTTACCATCGATTGCTTCGTTCTTCAAAGCTATGCCATCTGCCTGCGGCACTTGCGGCTGAGTGGCTTGGCTAGGTATGTAGCCATATCGCCATGCAAATATGCCAACATAGGCTTCACTACGGTCGACCATTTCCAATACTTTGGCGAGTGGCGCTTCCGCTCCAGCAATCATCTCTTCCATCGCTAATACTTCATGGCCCAGCTGCCTAAGCACATGAATGGCTGCAGCTCGATGTTCTCTAAGATCTTCGAATGATGACGAGACAAAGATACGCATAGACTATCCTCACTCATTAATTATGCCTACAAGGGTCAGGTGTCTCACAACGATTATTAAGGAAGATTTTACATGTATTCCAGTTGGAGATGATACAGAATGAGTATATTATAATGTAATTCTGAGTCATGTGCCGCTTTCTGCCTATATCATCAATGGCAATAGCTAAGGTGTTTAGAAGCATAAATGTCAAAGGGATTGGCCTTTATAGTGTCGGCAGTGTGCGCCCTACCCTATCAGCACCCAACTATGTCATAAAACGGCCAAAGCTACTCAAAACAGCATCCTCTTTGAAAATATTTTCAAAATGGCAGACGATGCGGCCTCGATTATATGGGCATCTGTGAATGTCTTGGTTGATGCTCAACTCAATTGACTATGAATAACAGCATAGCCGAGTGTTCAGTTTACATACAGGCCAGAGTATCATTACACCATAAGGATACCGTCATGATTAAAGGCCATATACAGAGCCATACAAGCCGACTATGCACGAGGCCGATGTACACTGTTCAGAGGTGTGCGAAGTAGTGATGAACACGATTGCAGTTGTACAGGATAAATGTGAAAGCGATTGAGAGAGGATATACTGATAAGTTCTGTACAGTAAGCAAGGAAAAACATTCAAATTTAGGCACTTGAGCGGCAATATCACATACGTCAGATATGGGTGTGCTAATTAACGTCGGTTATGGATAAGGAGATGCCTCAAGGGGAGAGATCGAGTAATCTCTCAGGTAACCAAACCCAACCAAGAGGCATCCAAAATGAGTTTACTGGAACTGTTCTGCGCTGTCGATGATTTCTGCAAAACAATGGGAAGGCCAAACTGGATACTTATTACCGAGTGGGATAGCCCAACGGCAACGAACCGGACAATTAAGTGACAGCGAAGCACTGACGATTATGATCCATTTTCATCAGAGCCAGTATCGCAACTTCAAAGCCTACTATCAACAGCATGTGCAAGTCTATTTGCGCGCCGAATTTACCCATTACTATGGATAATATTTGCAAATTTATATTCTCACGCTAATATAAATAAGAAATAATTGAAATGGAATTTACGATGAATCTTATACCGCTTCTGGCTGAAACAAATGTATTTCCCAGCCCAGATCTGCTAAACATTCTTGCTGTCATTGCTGCTATCTTTGTTTGTGTCGTTTTACTTATGGTTTGCATTGCTGTAATCATAGCGCTTTACAAGCGACTTTTCCCCAATTCTGGTACTAGCAATCAACAAACGTCCAATAATCCACGTACATCCCTTGCGTTCATTGTTGTTCTGGTTTCGATTATCGGCGTTGTTTTGCTTGCGGCTATTGGTATTTTGAATGCCGCAAATAAAACCACTGCGACGACGCAAATTATGTCAACCGTACTGCCTTTACTTGGCACATGGGTCGGCACAATTATGGCATTCTATTTTGGGCGCGAGAATTATGAAAGCGCGGCCAAAAATACAGTAATTGCCACCGAAAAGGGCAGTAATATCGCTGGCGGTGTTAACCGTGAAGATATTTTAGCATCAAAGAAGGTGACTGACACGATGCTAAAATTCGATGATAATACATTTTCTATTTCGTTAGCCAAAGGCGCTCGTGCGGATGCTTTCAGCGCTCAAAAACTAACCAAAATGCTTGATGATCTAGATACAGCGGCGAAAGCACGAAATCAAAAATGGAGTCGTATTCCAATATTGGATGATCAGGGACATCCTGTTTTTGTTGTTCATCGGAGTACGATTGACGCGTTTAGGAACAAGAAGACCGCTGCTGACGCTGCTGCTATTAAAGCCGTTGCTGACGCTGCCGCTAAAGCCGCTGGTGTTACCTCTGCCGCTGCTGCTGATGTCGCTAAAGCCGCTGCTGACACCGCCGCTAAAGTCGCTGTAGACACTCCTGCCAAGTCTGCTGCTGCTAAAGCTGCTGCTGACGCCGCCGCTAAAGCCGCTGGTGTTACCTCTGCCGCTGCTGCTGATGTCGCTAAAGCCGCTGCTGACGCTGCTGCCCCTGAGCCTACTCTATTAGATCTTTATCAGGATCCTGATTACACAAACGTGTTAATTGAGAGTATTGCAGTGCTGCCTGAAAGTGCGAATCTGAAAGATGCGACACTGCCGATGAACAATAAGAACTGCCAAGATGTCATCATTACAAAAAATGGCGGCCGCGATGAAGAAGCCCTCGGCTGGATTACGAACGAAGATATTCAAAAAGCAGTTAACGCCTAAAAATTGTGGGAACTACAGTAGTGCGTTAATGGCGATCAATGCGCAAGGGGACAGCACATGCTGTCCCATATGCAGCAAGTTAAGGAAAGAGCTAATCTTTGAGTTAACCAAAACAAACAAGGAAAAGCTCTTTCAGATGACAACAATAGCAGAATTAAGTCACAAACTGCAACACTTGCTGAGTGAGCAAGCGAATGAATTGGCAAAAAAACAGGGTTTATCCAACGACAACGGCAAGTGACAGGGGCGGGGTTCGCCCAAACACTGGTGCTAGGAGGATTAGCTCATCCAGAGGGGACACGGAAGCAACTGCATCACCACGCCAGCCAAGCGGGATTGGCGGTGAGCCTGCAAGGGTTAGATCAACGGTTTGGCTTAAATAACGTGAGTTATGGATAAACAAGGTTCTCCAAACGAGGGAATTGAGCCAGATCAAGGGAAGGTTTCTTGGCTTGATGGGTATAAGCGATCAAACCAGAAACGAGATTGACCAGGAAATTAAGGGGACTGCGATGGCGTGAATGCTCAATCTGGGAAATGTTCTTGAGTTGGTCATTGATGGTTTCAATGATCGAACGCTTGCGTAAGAGCAGTTTGTCAGTCATGAGCATCAGCTTGTTTTTCATATTGGATTTGAGTTTGGTGATGAGTTGAATGCCTTGTTCCATCAGCTGCTCGAACATCGATTGAGAGAGATAGGCCATGTCAGCAAACAGTTTACCAAAGAGGCGTTTGACCAGTTTGGGCAAGGCTTTGAGTTCATGTCGATTGGCAGCGGTGAGATAGACAGCCAATAGTTCACCACGATCACTCACCACCAAATGCAGTTTGAAGCCGAAACTCCAGCCTGTCGAACCTTTGCCACGAGCAGCGATACCCTTGAAGACTTTATGCTGGTTGATCCGTCGATTGTCGCAGACTGCTATAAAAGTCGCATCCACAAAACTGATCCCACTGCACGGCCCAAAGCGGCTGAACAAATACAGGCACAACCAGCCCAGCAGACGTGGCATCCGTTGCACAAAGCGCCCATAGCTGATGAGCTGTGGAAATTCAGCTCTCAAATACACTTGCACATGCTCTTGGTAGTAGGCTTTGAACGTCCGATACTGACTTTGATGAAAGTGGATCATAATCGTCAGTGCTTCGCTGTCGCTCAATTGCCCGGCTCGTTGTCGTCGTTGTGTGCCCGCGCCCAGCAATCTTTCTCTTTGCTCGTCCTCCATTTGCATGCAGAAATCATCGACAGCGCAGTATAGTTCCAGTAAACTCATTTTCGATGCCTCTCGGTTGGTTTAGTCACCGAAGAGATTACTCGATCTCTCCCCTTGAGGCATCTCCTTATCCATAACTCGATACTGTTGGCGAACTAGGGAAAAAGAGGGATAAAAGAGTCCAAAAAAGACGAATGCAGAGGGTGAGCAATGAGCATCAAACCAAAAGCCATTCCGTCGGTACCCAAAGCGACCAAACGGATCGCACAGGCAGCCTTTCCCAAAGGGAACCTCTATTTACAAATGCGGGATGAGTTGGGTGAGTTATATACAGACGATTTGTTTCGAGATCTGTATTCGTCAGAAGGCCAACCTGCGTTCAGTCCTTGGCGTTTAGCACTGGTTACCGTGATGCAATTTGCTGAGAATTTAAGCGACCGACAGGCGGCGGATGCCGTTCGAGCACGGCTAGATTGGAAATATGCGCTGAGTTTAGAACTGACCGATATCGGTTTCCATTACTCTATTTTGAGCGAGTTTCGGACACGTTTAGTTAACCATGCAAACGGGTCACTGTTGTTAGATGTGTTGCTGAAGCGACTAACCGAAAAGGGATTACTGAAAAGCAGAGGGCAACAGCGAACGGACTCCACCGCCATCATCGGTGCGGTGCGAGAGTTGGATCAATTGGAATTGGTCGGAGAAAGCATGCGTTACGCTTTGAATACGCTGGCAACACTCGTTCCTGAATGGCTGCTGCAACACGTACAGCCAGAGTGGTTTGAGCGCTATGGAGAACGGATTGAAGAATACCGCTTACCTGAGAGCAATGCAGAACGTCATTTACTTTCTCAACAGGTTGGGCAGGATGGCTATCTGTTGCTCAACACTCTCTACAGAGCGACTTCCTTGCCCTGGCTAGCCCACATTCCGGCTGTCGAGTTGTTACGGCAAGTGTGGGTACAGCAGTATTGGTTGGATGAGGAAGTTGTGAAGCGTCGTACTCCCGACAACATGCCACCCAGTGGTCAATGGATCCGCTCGCCTTATGATCCCGAAGTGCGTTATGGACGCAAACGGGGGTGGGATTGGATGGGCTACAAAGTGCATTTGACAGAAACCTGTGATCCCGATTCCCCACACTTCATTACCCAAGTCGAGACTGTTCCAGCTATTGAACAAGATCACCATGCCCTAAATACCATCCAGGCGGATCTTGCTGCCAGAGACCTTTTGCCTGCCCAACAGTTAGTGGATGCGGGGTATGTGAGTGCAAAACGTATTCTTCACAGTCGTGACCAGCACCAAATTGAATTAGTCGGTCCGGTTCACAATGATCCGAGTTGGCAGGCGAAAAGTGAACTCGCTTACGACGTCTCGGCTTTCACCATCCATTGGGAAGCCAAGCAAGTTATCTGCCCGACTGGGCAACAGAGTTCGAGTTGGAATTTGAGCCAAGATGCCAAAGGCGAAAGTGTTGTTCAGGTTCTTTTTGCCAAGCAGACCTGCGCGGGTTGTCCAATGCGTTCACGTTGCACAACAGCCCGCAAAACTGGACGAAGCATGACGCTCCGCTATCCGCCCGAACGGCATGAACTGCTGCAAGTCATGCGTCAACGTCAGCAAACCGCAGACTTTAAAGCCATTTACCGACGGCGAGTGGGCATTGAAGGCACTTTCACGCAGGTCATCCGCAACTGTGGCTTGCGCCATGCGCGTTACTGCGGTCTACAAAAAACACACCTTCAAAATGTGGCGTCAGCTGCTGCCACCAATATTTTGCGTTTCGTCTGCTGGTTCAATGAGGTACCATTCGCCAAAACCCGAACCTCTCGCTTTGCCGCTCTTGCACCTTCCTAGTTCGCCAACAGTATCTAACTCACGTTAAATAGTGTAATTTTCATGTGCAGCTTGCTGGAAGCAGGGATGAGCCATGTGGTACAGAGCGGAACAGCGGCTTGCATTCTGCCGCAGTTTAAAGGGATATATATTACTGACTGTACGCGCTTGGTGTGGGACAACTACGGCGTAAAGATGGGGGTGCGCTTCGAACTCCAGCAAGGACAATTAGAAACGTGCCTGATGGATTTGAAACAGAATGACCAGCGTGCACGGGTTATTGACTACCCCCTACCTCAAGGTGCATTGCAGCTGAACGACTTGGGATTCTTCAAGATCAAACGCTTGCACGACTGGAGTGAGCAAGGTGTTTATTGGCTTGTCCGCTACAAAGTTGGCACCCGCTTGTATGACCTTGAGGGACAGCAGATCGACTTGAAAACACTACTGACTGGAAGCGAGGTACTCAGTCAGCCCGTATACATCGGGAGCGGTCAAGCCCGTATGCACGTGGAATTACGAGCCGCTCCCTTGTCTGGGGAAGCTCTGACCAAACGACAAGCTCGCTTGAAAGAGCAAGCGCGGCTCGACCAACGACCATTGTCAGCTCGTCAACAGGAGGTCGCAGATTGGACGATTTACCTGACCAACATCCCCGATTTGTCTTTCGACCAAGCCCACATCTTGGCTCGTACTCGCTGGCAGATTGAGTTACTCTTCAAACTCTGGAAGTCGCATGGGAAGGTCTTAGTGTCTCGCAGCGCTGATCCAATCCGCCAGCAATGTGAGGGCTATGCCAAACTCCTCGGTATCCTCATTGCCCATTGGGTCTTGTTGGTAGCGGGCTGGCAACCTCATCGTTTGAGCGCTTTGGATGCTTTACGCATCCTCCGCTCCCATATTGCGCATTTCCACCAAGCCTTTGTTCGCTGCACATCCTTCCCTTCCCTATTTCGTTTGCTTAACCGTGAGCTAGCCTGCGCTTCGCCTCGCTCCAAACGACGCAAAAGGCCGCTTGCTTTCCAGCTTTGGCAGAATTTCGATCACTCTCCCGCTTAACTTGCTGCCTATGGGGGACAGCACATGCTGTCCCTACGATCTCACCAATTGCGTACATCAGATAATAACCACTCCCCGAAATGAACCTTCTCGCAGCCGGCTCAGTGGTATTCGACTTGTATAGGAATAAGACAGCCTGTGATAATTGGTAGCTGTATAGAGCAATTAAAAGTCGTTTTGTATTTATGAATCGTCCGTCACCATAAAGTCAATCCAATCCTCACAGTAAATCTCTATTTGGTTTCATTGAACTGTACGGCGGCTGGAATAACCAAATAATTTTATGGCGTCAACACCGGAAAGCATAAGGGACACTTGAAAAGCTTAAGCGAATTCTCTAATTCAATCAAAAATGCCTCTAAAGACCGTTTAATTTCGTGTCTCATAGGCTTTGAAGTCATACAGTGTCATTTGTTATCATCATTTGCCTCTGCTGCTGACCAGATTTTCGTAGCAATTGCTGTGAGAACTTGATTGCGCTTCGCGGGTCTGAGTGTGTCGAGCGGTTGTGCAGGGTCATACAATGCTTGGTAGTCGATGATAGGTGTCTGTTGATAAAGACATGCGCTAACAGCAACCCATAGTACTGTAGGCCCTTTAAAAAGCGATGGTAATTCTTGGATCGTGATAAAGTCAGAAGCCAGAAAGTTCGCACTGACGAGGAGAACAGCTACCTTAGTAGAAGCCAATGCTTGCTCTATCTCTTCTTTCCATTTAACCCCCGGCTGTAATTTGGTGTCGTCCCATACAGTCAGTTGGTAATCCCGCAAATATGGTTTTAAAAAGGTATGCATGAGTTCGAGCCATCGTTTATCTTTATGGCTGTAGCTTATAAAAATTTGTTTTCTTGTCTTGTCGTCAGAAATCAAATTTTTCTCATTCGCTTGCTCACTCCCACTCAGTTTTCCAAGCGTGGATTCGATAGATGATCGGTACTGATCGTTCTCATTATCCAGAAGATATTTTTCTAGTGTTATCGCCGCTTTGTGGGCGGACTTCTCAGGCATATTTTTTTTATGCTCGCCGATCCAAAGAATGGCTTTGTTTTGAAAGCTCCCATAGACGCTGAAACCACCCACTGCTGTTTCAAGTATAGTATCTAGGGCCTCATCAAGGTTGTCGCTCCACCACGATTCTAGGAACTTGTTGCCCATAGGGGAGTTTAATAATAAATGACCTGCTATGATGGAATCTACAGATCCTTCACCAGCCCGTTTTATTAATTCTTTGAATGCAGGCTCTTCTCCGAGCATCTGACACAACCTAGCAAAATTTCCGTCCCAATCTTCGTTCAAGTAATAGCTTAATTGTCCCCATAACTGATCTGAGTTTTCGTTCATAACCATTTTTATCTCATTATATGCGCTAAGCAGGTAGATGAAGTTTCGTAGACTGGCGAGCCACATAGCCTTTCGACTGGTCAGTGAGTTCTTCAGCACTAACCAAGTTGATCCTGATTTTCAAGGAATGTGGCATTTTTCATACTTTCTATACATATGTAAATCAAACTTCTAGAGGAATTTATGGTGATTATACCCTAACGACAAAATTACGCGTTTTTGCCCCACGTCACCGCAAGCCATAAGTCAATTAGAGTATTCTTTTCCAGATAAATTGTGAACTTGCCAATCGGAACCTTTTGATCGCTCGGCTGGTGATCGAGCGAGATAGCAAGTAGGCCGCCAAGTTTATCATTAGTTATCGAGCCGTCCGCATCACCAGTGCCATCGGCTTTATAAGCGACGCGAATAGCCGTTTCCGTCGTGCGTGCGTAAAGATCGGCCTGGGTGATCACAGCCAGCCGACCTTGGCTCCAGAATGGATAGTGTTCTTCTCGCAGTGGGAGTGAAAGTTCGATAAACGTGTTCGCGACAGCGGCGTTCTTGAACTTTGCCCATTCAGTCGGGAACTCATAGCGTACCGAGAACAGCCTTACCGATCCAGCCATCTCCGCGTTTTCGATCAATGTCTTAAGATTCGACATCGCGCCACTGCGCAGCAGTTTGCCGCCCTCGCGCGCAGTATAGCGCACCTGTATGATCACATCCGAGATGGTGTTATAGTCGAACTGCATCGGGTCCCCATTTTTAGGGTTGGCAGGCAGTTGCAGGGCCCAACTGCTAATGACACCCGATCCTTCGAACGGTAAATAGCGTTCGTCATGCAGATTGGTCTCAAATAAGCCGCTATCTGTCTGAGCCGAACTGGTCACAATGGATTGATTGCTGCCGAAATGATCACTAAATCGAGAATCATCCGCGTCGGGCCGGCGAGTGTAAGTACCATCTTCTGGATTCAGCAGCGCGTTGATGCGAATGCTACTTTTAAGCAGAGTCAGCGTACAGTTGATGCTAGTGTAAGGTCCGGTTACGCCGAGGACGCTGACCGCTACAGATTTTATCCGTCGGAAATATTGTCCGGGCGTATCCAGATCAAACAAGGTTTCGGGCAGCGAGATACTGCACTGACCTGTCATCCGCAGTTGGAGCAGGGCTTCGGGATCAAGCTGAAGCAAGCTCACGCTCTTCGTTAGTTCATACTCACGCGCATTCAGATCGTGATAGGCCAATTCCATCCGCTTGATGTCGTAAAACAGTTTCTCACCAGCCAGCAGTCCCTCTTTTCCGGTCAGATAACCGGGTCGGATAAAGGTCAGGCCGGTATCTCCGATCTCGTGTTGCAAGGCGCGTTCGGCTTTTTTCGCAATATCGAAAGCAAACTGGAAAACCTGTCCGTACAAACCTTTGACTTCGCGCCGCATCCATGTGTAAAGTGCCTGATTCGCTTTCTTACCGTTCTTCGCCTGACCGTCAGCATTTAGGAATCGTTCGATATCCTGCGCATTTGTGATTTGCTGTCGGTGATTTTTCAATTCTCGTTCGGCAATCGCCTCGCGAATTTGTGCGGCGCGAAGCTGCTTGAACGCTGAATTGATCTCGCCAGCGCCGCTATTGCTCTGAAAAGTCCATTCCTGCTCACGCCGCAGATAAGAACCTGTTTTAGCAGTCCTATTGGCTTCATACGATATCCTGCTCGCCATCGTGCGGACCACGCTCGACATAAAGGACATAACCCGCGAAAGTTCTTGTCCGCCAAAATCGATCTTTGCTCCTAGCCCCCAAGGCGTAATCCGACCACCGAACTCAGGTATCACACTCAACACCGAGCCGATAAGGTCAGCCGCACTCGCACTGTCCTGCAAAACTTGAGCAAATTCCAGAAGGTCAAGTTCTTGAGCTTCGGATGGACTTAGCTTAAGACCACCAGGCAGCGGCACAATCGGCTGCATAAGCTGGATGTTTATATCGTGAAGAGGGACTTTGGGTTCTTGCATTTTGAATTTCATCGCAAGCAGGCCCTCGTTATCGAGCGCCTCAAGCTCAGGTATCTTAATTTCGCTGGGCTGTTTCCCCAGTTGGCGCTCATAATAAATATACCGTTGGATGGCGTTATCCAACGATTGTTCCAACCCTTCTCGTACCTTGATTGCCTCTTGCCACTGAGCATACTTGACCGCTTCGGTTAATTCTAAAATAGCGCTCTCGTGCTTCGCGCGTAGGATCGCCAAAGCTTCGTTATCTTCCTTTTCCATAGCCGAAAGCAGATTATTGCCTAGTGATTTCACTTCATTGCAAATTTCAGTCGCTTTTTGCAGAAGTGTGACGAATCGCACCAGTGGTAACGGTTGATTTAGGCCATTGACGATAGCGCTGATATCCAAGCCAAGTGCGGCAGCACTGGCAAGGAGTGCCGGATCAATTGGCGGGGCAAACAAAGGAAGCTGTCTAAAAATTCCCTGAAAATTGAGACTGTTCCGAATCTTGAACAACCGATCCGCAACTGTCGTCCAATAGCCAAGAAGTTTGTCATTCGGCGGTACACAGAAATACAATGCTGTTCCTAGGCTGCGCAGGTTGACATTCTGATTGTTGCCAACCGCGTTATTCGGATGTGGCGCAGTATCGAACGGCATCGCGGTTTCAATGTCAACCAGAGCATTGCCAAATGCACTCAGTTTAGTACGTAAGCTAGCATAATTCTGGGATTGTACTGAGCCTTTCGGCGGGATAAGCTGCGGCGGCGCACCCAAGATGTTTGCTGCTTGAATATAATGTAAAGCAGCTTCATCTACATTCTCAGGATCGTCGGACTGGAATAGGCTGTCTCCCCAAGCAATTAGATTGTCGATATATGCCATGACTGTCTTAATCATGTAAGCCGACTGGCGGTAACGGGCGACCAGATGTGGCTGGAACGGATTGTCCTGCCAAGCGTTGATGCTATTGAGAGTGTCCTGCCATAACTGGGGGTCTGCTCCAGTTGATAGGTTCACAAGAATATCCTCTATCATCTTGACCTCGGTGAACTGGAATGGCTTGACCTTCCAGAAGCGCTCTGGAGTCGGGCCATCACTATCATCCGTCGGATCAAAGACAAAATGGAACCAGGTTAGCGCATCTTCATAGCGACCATTCTTGCTCAGGTGAATCGCCAGCGTGAGCGGCACATGGAAAAATAGTTCCCAGTTATAAACGGCATAAGCACCACTGGAGCTAAAATCTAGGTCTTTAACTGGGTACGGTTGCTGAACCAAATCGCTCGGATTGTAAGTTGAAGGCATGAAATCTTCATACAAAACTGGTTTTGGTTTCCCATTTGGCAGTAATACAAAACTGCCATCAGGATTATGTATGTACTCAGTATCCGCGCCCTCCAGCCCGAGCAGCGACTTCTGAATTAAGCGCTGGATTAACTGCCTGCAATAGGGATGAAAGTGTGCGAAAAGTTTGTAATGGGGTGTTCGCTCATTGATAATGAAATGCTTAGTGACGGTCTTCGGTTTCCCATTCGTGCCGTAACCGTAACGACTCATGTTCTTGTCATAGTAATAATGAAATTGTTCCATACGATTATTCATAATCGCCGCACTCCCCACTGCTTTTCGCTAGTTACAGGTTGACCCCGAATGTACCGCCATTTACACCTACATTAAAATCCGTATCTTTGCTGTACTGGACGCTGCCCAAGAGCGCCGGGTTCAGTCCATCCTTACCGACAACACTCACCATTTTGCTTGTCGTCAAAATTCCGTTGCGACTTACATCAAGGGCATTTCGATTTACTACGAGCGTTGTCCCCAAGGCTAGGGAGCTTCCCGCTGAAACTCTCACATTCGTGTTGAACGGCCCTATCTGTGGAGTACCCACCATAACAGTCGTCACATCCAGTCCTCCTCTCTCCCCAATAAAGCCCTGATCGTATTGAACCAGAGTCATCGGATCGGTGACCCAATCGGTTTGACGTTGGAACGTAAAGTGGGCGTAGGGATCAATCGGATCAGGACCACTTGGTATCGGGAGCTTGATTGGGAACGCTGGAATCAGATTGATGTGCTCCCAGAAATTGGGATCGGGGATGAAGACCTGCGTGCTCCCGCTCGATGGCACATGCCACGGGGTCCACTCGTCGGTCGTCACCTCATCAAGGCTCGGTTCAACATAGAAGGTGTTCTGGCGATCGGAAAAGAAGAAAGGTGTCACTATCGGCGCGATATCGTCGGGGGCATAGGAGGGAGAATTGCCTATAGTTAGCAGGAAGGAACCATCACCTTTTTGAAAAATGTGAGCAGTAGGATTATTCGTAATCTTTGCTTGGCCCCCATCGACACTTTCAATCCGCTCGACATAATTGACCGTCAGCTCACCACTTCCTCGATAACGCCCCGCAACCGTTTCAGAGGCAGAATAAATGGGTGTGGGAAGCGCTATCGTCGTCCCATTCTCCGGAGGCGCGTGCTTGCTGACCACTTTGAACGCGACATTGAAGCCCCCGCCGACCAGATGAATGAGTACTGCGCCATCCTCGCCCGCTTCAACACTGGTGTGGATGCTTACGGCGTTACTTTCAAAAGATCCCAAAATGGTTGCCGTAAACTGAGCGGCATCGAAACCGCTGGCTTCGCGTGTTGACCAAGATCCTTGGTAATACTGGCTCCAATTCAACTGGACATCGACCTGTTTGGATTTAACGACCGCACCGGTCATTGTATTCAATTGGCCGACCGTCATGTCGGTGAGTTTTGTCTTATCCGTGCTTTCCCCCGGGGCGCTGACATTCGGGCCCTTATCCAAGAAATTTACCCAGAACAGGTTGAGCCGATCCCGCCACCAAACCGCCACAACGTGATCGCCTTCAATGTCCAAATCTAGGGCTTCCCAGGGAGTCCACATCTCATGCGCATAGCGTCGATAGAAATATTTATGAGGTAGGCTGAAGGTTCGCCCAATGACGTGGAGCACATTCGACGCGGGGTCGGCGGTCTTTTCTTCGGTATAGGTCGAAATAATGTCCAGCCGAGCAAGCTGTTCAAGCTTTTGCAGATATTTGTAGCAGGCGTCTTCCACCAGTTCCGCAGAAATATCCGACTGCATCAACGTGCCTTCCAATTCCTTAAACAAATCCGTCTTGTCTTCGCGGAATTCGGGCTCTAACCAGTTTTCTGGGAACAGGAAAATCTTTCGACCTGCTTCCCATACACGGTAATGTTTCATCCATGGCCAATGATCAGCATCGATGATCGCTGCCGGGTTGACGTTCACTTCAAGATTCAGCAGGCAGCGCTGAATAAATAATTGCACTGAGGCGATCGCCAGCCGCAGGCGCGATGTTTGTACAACAGGTTCCATTGCCGGATCGATCAGGAAATACTCGTAAAGTCGGTCAACACTGTCGAACTGGTCGGGGTTGGTATTCATAATGTAGGTCACTAGCATGTCACGCTGACGCTGGCGCAGATGGTCAAAGATGGGCTGGGCGACTAGCTGCCAATCGTCTGCTTCATACTGCGCTTTCACGACCGCGCGCAGGTTCCGTGCAATGTTATAGGCCGTATCCTTATCCGCCATGCGAATCGTCGTCCAGGCGATTACGGTGCTGGGTGTCAGGTACGGGCCACTGGAGATGCCGAGCTTGTAAAGAGTTTGGACAGCTTCCCACAGCCGTGCAATCCCCTTCTCGTTGGCAAAGCTGATCGGCGTGGGGCTGCCGACAGGCGACGGAGTCGCCGAGAAGCCGAATTGTTTGGCGACCGCCTCAATCAACATGCGATTTCGGCGCGTGACATTGGCGAGGAGCGTATACAAATCGCTCAGAGCCTGCGTGGTCCCCGCATCATTGGCTGGGGTCGGGAAAATCCGCCCACGCTCAAAAATATCAATCAGATCGTCGGAGTTAGCTGCCAGCTTGCTCTTGAGCGCTGCGTAATCGATCAGGCGCAGGAAATGCGCAAAGCGGGTTTGGGTAGCACTCGGCGCTTCACCTGTTGTGGCTGCAGTCGGAAGTTCGTTGAGCGACACGTGATCAAAATCGTCGCCATGTGTCAAGAGATACTGGACTTCGCGCACGCTCAAATTCAAACCCGTGATCACCTGAAGCGCTTTAGATAGCCGGGTATAGCATGAGCGAACACGATCGACCAGCGCCCCCGGATGCAGGATCAAACGGCTGAGTGATCCCTGCGGTAGGCTCTGGCCGAGTACCTGAAGCATAATTTTGCCGCCACCGAGGTGATGTCCATCCAGCGTAAATCGATACGGCACGCCCGCGCTAAGATCGATTGATCCGCTCAATGTGATGTTATCCGCATTTGCAGTACTTGAAATCAACGCGTTAGGCATATCGCTGAAGCGAAGCACAGCATTAGCGTTCTGCTTGTCTAGGAGAATGAAGAACTGATAGGTGCCAGTGCTAGGGACTTCAAGGTAACCATCAAAATGAACACTGTTCGCGCTTGGCTGACCAGCACTACTGAGTTCCGTCGTCAGCGCCGGAGCATTGATCGGCGTTCCCGTCTCATCGTCCGTTATGTAATACGCAACTGTGACTCCGGCCTGACCGGATGCGCTGAAGGCGTCGAGGAGGGGTGTCGTTTGAGGTATAGTGGGATCGCTCAGCAGCGCCGAATTGGTCAGCAGCATTTCCATCATCGGAGCTGCAGCGCTCAAATCGGCCGTGAGTGTCTGATGCACCAACTGCCGAATTAGCTGCGCCTGTAAATGAGGCAGGAATGCTCCCTCAAGCGTGGCGCGCCGCCGCGTGAGCGCATCCTGCTGTGCATTGGCGCTGTTGGTCGGCAGTGGAGCAAATAGGCTGGCAATGTCGCTAGGAATAAGAAAATCGACAAAATAACTCTCGATCAGAGCTTTGGGGTCGCCCGCGTAGATCTCGCTGCCCTGCCACAGCGCACTGAATATTTCAACCACGTTGGGCGGCAGTGCCAGTGCCATTTTTTGCAGCAGCACATCATAGCTCAGGGTACCGGGGATTATCGGGAGCGCCTGATCCACCTGTATCTGATGGATTCCATTTGCCAGCGTCCGGAACAATTCAACTAGGCCAGCTTCGTCGAAACGATATTTGCCCACCGGGTCAAATTCATGGCGCAGTAAGTAACTCAGGTCCTCAATCTTGAAGCTGCTGGCGCTGACCTTACCTACAATTTCCATGAAAGCCAGCGTCTGCGAATAAGGATAATCGTCGTTGATGTCGCTCAGGAGATCAGCTTTCATAGTCGCGAAAGGATCGATATGTGCCAGCGCCTTCAGCGAGATGAACATCTCGATTTTCAGACGAAGCGCTTTGGACAGCATTGTGTAACGATAGAGCAGCGAAACAGTCACTAATGTGAGCGGTGCAGTCGCGATGTCCAACTGCACATCACGACAAATCTGCTCGATCTCATCTTCGCTCACATTCAGAGCAGCTTGCAGAGTCGGCAGGTGATCTCTGATGAAAACGTTGTTCTTTGTCAAGTACTGACCAAGTGGATCGTCAAAGGCGTTATCGTTTTTGCGGATACTATGCTTTAGGAATAACTGTGTGTACAGCGATTTTGCACCCTGTGTCGGCAGGTTGCCCCACAGCGTCACCAGAGCGAGGCGGCTGTTTTTGCCAATCTGCAACTGAGAGTCAAGCTGCTTGAGACGTGCCATGTAAATCAGGACGGTACGGAACGTATTACCGATATTATTCGCCGTCAGTGGCTGTGTACTGGCAGGGAGGAAAACCTTCAGAGCTTGATCGACTTCGTCGATGCTCCAGCCAAGTTTGCGCATCAGGCGAACAAAAAGGTTGAACTTCAGCAGCAGCAGCGAATCGACCGCACTGTTATCCACGTAGCACAGTGTGGCGTCCTCGAAACTGCATCCGGCAGCAACATCGCTTAAGACCAGCAGCTTATTAAAGTCGCCCTTCGTCCAGGCATCGTCTAAACGCGCCTTAGCGTCGAAATCCGCAAATCCGGCATCTCGATACTTCGTCGTTGTCGCCGTCAGGCGAGCCTCAAACGCTTGTTTTTCTTCGGCCGTGAACGGCGTAAAACCAGCTTGACCTTTGTAGCGGAGCATACTATCGGCCTCAAGACCGAGCTTATACAGAATTGCTAATCCCTCCAGATTGGGATTGAGGAAATGGGTCTGCATCAGCAGGGTCAGGTCTATATAGCTTACTTCTAGGCGATCTGCCAGCATTTTCCCATTCACTAGGCCAACAAGAGCATCGGCTCTCGTGTCATACCCATACAGCTTGTACCAATCCGTCACCCAGCTCGCTGAAGTGAAAATCCCATACTCGCTTGGGGATAGCCCTAGATATTCTGCTAGGAAATCAGCTCGATACGGTGTTCCGTTACTGTTGAACAGTGCATCGCTAGTACGGAAAATTTCCATCACCTGCCATAGCGGTGTGTTAAAGTGATCGAAGAAAAGTCGCACCGTTTCCAGCCACAAATCGAAAGGCAGTGCCATCGGATAGATTGCGCTTTTAAGCTTATCGTAGGCATCTGGCAGAATATTTTCTGGCTCTGCCAGCAATTCGGGCGTGGTCGCTGTGCTGGGGGTGTCGTGCACGGCATCCGCGCCGAGGGTGCCCTTGACCACATAGTATTCGAGGATTTCATTCACGATGTCTATGTAGGGCATCACCGTATTGGTGTTTTCGCAGGTCAGTTGCAAATATGGTAGATCAGCCCGACGCGCCGTGAGCACCATGTACGGGTTAGCATACGGATAATCGATCCCGTTGTGATTCTTTTTCCACTGCTTCTTAAAATTTGTCCATACATCATCAGAAGGATCGATGAACTGAAATAAATTCGTCAGGTAGGCCGCTGGACTCAACACCGATCGGCATTGTTCACAGTTGCAAAAATCTATCGAGCCAAAAAGTGCAGTCATCGTCGGGTAATTTTTCAACTGATCATGCAGATGTTCCTTCGCCGCCTGATGCTGCTCCTGAGTTCCTGAAAGGGCATACAGAGGCGGCGCGCTGTCCGCTCCCTTGGCCAACCCATAAATCGTGTAGGTAACAGTAGTGACTTGCTTTGACTTGCGATAAACAAGCGAGGCTTCTTCCGAAGAGCTAAACTTCCCTCCGAAATACATCATAAAATCTTCAAAGTTGTAAGCAGTCACGTTGTAAGCCGAAGTCAGGCCGCTGGCGAGCAGCGCTTGCATTGCATCATCGCTGGGTGTGATTTGATGAACGCGCTGAAGCATTTTCACGCTGTCCACGACGCTTTGCTGCTGGCTCGCATCGATCCCTGTAAACAGGTCACCGCTATACTGCTGTACAAACGGATCGATCAGCGTTTTCCCCAATACAAAATCATGTTTGTCAGCGTTCTTGATGAAGGTCGTCACGCCGCCTTTAACCGCATCGTGCTGATTACCGAGATGAAATTCGTTGGCGTCGATCCGCGCCATCAGCACATGGTTGGGGTAAGCGAGGCGCACCTTCTTAGCGAGGTCGTCGGCATAAGCCAACAGGCGATCATCCACCGTACCGCCATCATACGCCGCAGGAATCAGCGTCTCCAGTTTTTGCTCACCGTTTACCAGCGACTTCAGATGCCCTGTCCAGATGTTGCTGTCGTAAAAACCTTTCACCGCCAGCGTTGACAGCTCATTAGAGTCACCTATGACCCCCTTCAGTGACGGAATCACTGCGGGATTGTTCAGGGTCAGATAAGCAAGTTTGCCATGAAGTTGTAGCTGGCTGATCTGCTTATTATCGAGATTTGCATTGGCGGCTTCGTCCCACAGGTTCGTCCCTGCTTCTTGATGCGTCAGAAAAGCCTGTTCGAATTTGGAACGGTCGTCACCGCTTAGCCCGGTGCTGTCCATCAATCGCGAAACCGTCGTGGCACTACCCGGCAGCGGCGCTTGAAGCCGAAGCCGTCGTGCGTTTGCCACATAGACTTTCTTGACCTCAGCAATGTCGTTGGCGTCCAGGTTGACAATTCCAGAGCTAGCGGCTTTATTCAACACCGTCTCAAACGTTTTTTCACCTATATTGGCAAGCTGCTGAGGATCAGACGGCAGACCGCCACGGAGCAGACCATAAACCACGTTTTTCGGCAGGTTGAAGGTACTTGCAAGATTCTCAGCCGTTGCCGCCATCGCGATTAGGCGTCCATCCCACTGAGTCGCCTGATGCAGCAGCGTGATGTCCTGCTGATTTGCATTCTGCTTTGCGGTGCCAAGCTGCCCGTCTTTGACATGTGCGCTCAACGCGGCGCTGAGGCGGTCAAATTCTGCACCTTGATCTTTGACCGAAGCCGGAGCAATCAAATTCAGGACTTCGTGCGTGCTTGCATTGTATTTTGGATCCGAGAGCGAAACTTCTTTACCGTCTGCACTGACGACGCGAATCTCGATATTGGCCACGCCACTCTGGATGCCGTAGCCGATATTGAAATAACCGTTCGAGTCGCTAACAACCTCTTTGACAAGTGTACCAGTCGTCCCGAAATCTCGATTGTAGAGGCGTACTTTCAACTCTGATGCAGGAAGTCCATAGTCAAAATAGAGATTCCCTTCCACCTTGTTCGAGTCGACCGGGTTAGGCAGCGTTGGGGGCGCGGGGATCGTCGGTAGGGGTACAGTTGGCAGAGGCAGCGGCGTTGTCGGAAGCGGTAATGGGATTGTCGGCAGCGGATTCGTCGGCAGGGGCAACGGAATTGTCGGCACAGTTGGCGTTGTCGGCAGCGGAGTTGTTGGCAGGCCTGGTACTTGCGGCAAAGTGATCGTCGGCAGTTGAACGTTCCCCGGAACTTTGAGATCAATCGTTTCCTGCGGCGATATAGTCGGCTTGATCGGCGACGTAACCACATGTTGACCGTTGCTATCGACAATCGACACTTGCAGGTTCGTGACACTTTTGGCAGATGGCGCGACGTAATTCAGGTTGTAGCTGCCTGTATGATCGGTTGTCCCCTCGTTGAGCAGGTTGAGACCATTCTCGTCCGCGTGGAAAACCTGTACCCTAGCCTGTGCAGTAGGTTGATTGTCTTCTGTCAGCACCGCACCGCTGACTTGGCGGGGATGTGCATCACTGGCACTGCTTCCGGTCGCCAGTAATTCTGCCATTTGTTTGTCCACAACGCCCGTTGCCGCAAGCTGATGCTGGCTCTGGAACTGCTTGACGGCTTCCTGCGTACCCGCTCCGAAGTAATGCTTGTTCGTCTCGTCGTCGGGAATCGCGAAATTGAGCGCCTTCAAGGTCTGATGCAGCGCAGCAACATCCTCACCCACCATTGCAAATCCAAGTTCACGGTTGAAAGAATTCATAGAATGCAATCCTTTAATAGCTGACACTTAGCGAACAATTGACTATAGTCTTGACTCAAATGAATGCGTAGATGATTTCAACCACTGTTTAGCCAATCTATCTAGTGAAATAATACCCCGCGAAACCTACAACCCCGCCAATTAACGCACCGATGGGCGCACCTATTCCGGTTGGAGCGCCTATGAGTGCCCCTGTGCCTGCTCCTGTAAGGATTGCAGCGACTGCTCCGGTCTTTTGCGCGGTTTCGTTGCTCACTCCCAAAGCTTTCGCACCCGCTTCTGCGGCATTGCCAGCGACGGCACCGACAATAGCACTACCCGCGACAACAGGCACAGCAGCAGCGGCAGTTTCCATAGCAGCGGCTGCCCTTACGAATCCTGATCCAGCTACATAGACCGCTCCTATTCTTAGAGCATCTTCTGCTTCAGCAACTCCAGGCACTGCATTTCTGACGAGCGCTCCCGCTGTATTTCCCAACCTATTCACCAAACCTCCTGTGCCTCCACCTCCAGTTCCTCCAGAAACAGGTGGGGTGGACGCTGGAGTCTTGGCATTTCTCCTTGCTAGCACCGCATTCGTATTAGGCCCATCCACAACCCTGCCAGTTGCCCCACTCACGTCAGCATCCCCAGGCGACATATGCACACTACCTGTCTTAGGAAATTGCTGTACTCCAGGGGGATTTTCAGCGGCCAATGTATCGGGATTGATGCCTACTGCCGCGTTAGCCGCGCGAATCGCCTGGTCTCTCTTCATGTTCTCGCGCAATATGCCATTGGTGCGCTCGCCAGCCGCAGTACGCGCTGTCGCGTCATCCGCCAGAGGGTGCATTTCCTGCACCTCTGACAACTTGCCGGTAAGCAGTCGGTTTCCGGCTTCAACTGGATTCTCCATAGCAGAGACAGGTGGACGAGGATTATCTGGCGCATTGCTAACGAAATTACTTTTTGATTGGACATTTGTTCTGGGGTCAAGAAGTTGTTTGTTAGTAAGATCGGATGGAGAGCCTGCCACGCCTCCTGCGAGATCACCTTTGACGGCGCTCACTTCATCAACGTGAGGTTTCATTTCAACACGACGCATCGGGCTAGTGGCTGTAAATTGAATATCATCGTCCGATTGTCTTCCATTAATATCGCGCAATCGCATAGGATTGTTTAACACATATCGATAGAGATTTAGTCCATCAATCATCCCTCCTGGATCGCAGCTATTCCACCTGCCTAACCAAGGCACGTAGTAACGCGCGCCATGATAATAAAGGCCACTCTCATCGTCTCGTTCTTTCCCTGTGTAGCGATAACGTTTCGGCGTCTCTGTCTGGTTGCGGACAGCTTGATAGGTGGTGCTGCCGTAAGGGCTATATTCCTCGTAAGAGATGATCTGCGCTTGATCATCCAGTTCTAAGAAAGCCGATCCGAGATGGTTGTCGAACTGGAAGCGAATGACTTCTGCCAACCCCGGATCATTCCCCTGAGTTCGCGTTTCCACCAGTGCGATGCGTTTCTGGTCATCCATGATGTGCAATGTCTCACGCACGAATGGATTCACCACTCGATGGCGGTGAATTTCGAAATTTCCTAAGTAAACTCGGTCATCCTTAATTTGTCCGGTCTGAAGTTCGGTGATTTTGCGTACCCGCTGTCCACCAGCATCATAAACATAGTAGGTGCGCTCACCCTTTCGCTGCGCACCCTCAGGATCGTTTAACTCGTCTCCATTGACAACCTGGCGCTGTGTCATTTGCAATTGATCTTTGAAGTTCCAGCTTAGGACGCTTAGTTGCGGCATTCGCAGCATATTTCCATGTGCATCATAGCCGTTCCCGCTTGTACTGTAAGTCTCGGTGCCGCTGCCTACGACGGTAGTCGTCAGCCGGTTACTTTGCTTGCCTGTTTCGAGCAGACTCGCTTCTTGATAGTTGTAGCTGCGCTTCCAACCTGCGTTAGCAGGATCAGTGCCCACATGCACCATCGTTGCGAAGTTGCCCGCTGCATCATAGGCATAACGCTCGATATACGTTCCCATCGCGTTGCCGTCACCGGGATGCTCTAGCCCAATGCGAAGGGCGTCATTGTAGGAATGTGCAATGGGCGCGTTGCCTACCTGCCCCAGATGCTCACGCCCTTCCGCCTTGATCAATCGATAGGTCGCATCATAGGTGTAGTTGGCGCTCGGCTCGACCTGTTTATTCCGGAAATAAACTGTCTGCTGAGCATCATCCCGGATCACCGTGATGTTGCCGTTCGGGTCATAGACGTATTGCAGGTTCTGCAACCCACACGATCTGCCGAGCGGTGGTGTAAACGGTGCGGCGATGAGCGTCGCGTCGTCTTCGCAGTCATCGGTGAAGGTTGCGCCCCGATACGTGTACAGGCGGATCAGTCGAAACGTCTCTTCCTCGTAAGTATATCGGGTCGCCGCCCCATTCTTATAGACGATGTGCAGGCGCTGTCCTTTAGCGTTGTAATCGATGCTGTTCACCCCAACACGCGACGGCGGGACAGCGCTTGCGTCTAACAATCCGGTGGGATCGTTCGCCACGTCCAGCCAAACGTCCACCCCCTCAAGCAGGTTTGCTTTGCTGTATCTGGGCTGTATCACGCTGCGTTTTGCGCCAGCCTGCCCACTCAGCGGGGGAATCGTCTGTACCACGCGGCTCAGGGCATCGTAACAGGTGCGACTGGTGAACGTGTCACTTTCCAAGAATGGAATGAGAGCCGTTTGCAGAGCAGCTAGGTCAAATTTCTCGTTCCCGTTTGCAGGGAATACTGCATTGATTGCGTGCCAATCGACAACTTGTTTATAGTCCGCCGCTAACCGCCGCGATGATCGCAGCAACTTGCCCTTGAAATCATAATTTTCATTGACGATCATCCCGGCCTGGTCGAAGTGCAGGCAAATCGTCCCGCGCAGATTGCGCAGTGTATCTTCAGGGTGCTGCTCGCCGTAGACAATGCGCTCGACGAGAAATTCGCTATTTGGGTTGGCAAGATCAGCCCCAGTAACGAAGGTATTCGTAACGCGGCGCAAGGCATCATATTCGATTCGGAAAGTGCGTCCCAGACTGTCCCAGGTACGGATCGATTTACCACTGATGTCATTCAGCATCCAGCGCTGACCAGCTTCCATGCTGGATTGATAGATGCGGTTGCTAAGCATGTCATAGCCGTAACGCATCACCATCCGCCCCTGAAGATCACCGTTTTGCACGACGGCATCCCGTATTTCGAGCTGATTACCTTCAATGTCGAGCTGGATCCGGTTGGGATACTTTTCCTCGATGATTTCGCTCGTGTTGTCCGGTTTCTCACGATTGAAGCGGTTATGCGTCACTGTGAGAAATGTGCGTCCCAAAGAGTCCAGACAAGCTGTGGAGGGAGTCGCCGCATGGATAGATGTCTTCTCGGCTGTCTTTTTCTCTGCATCGAGGATTCGCGCATCCGACCATTTCTGATTGGCTTTCACTGCATTGGCGGAATCGGTGCGCAGATCATTCCAGCTGGGAAGATAGTCCTCAGGCGATAATCGAGATGCACCATCAGGATGAACAAAAAACATCTGAACGTCCGGATCGTGGCGTGGATCGAGGCCGCTGGTATCGTTTACGTCCCATGTGACCTGTCGCCAGGGATCGAAAACGACTTTCGCGTAGGAATGATCGGGCCGCAGTGTCGCGACAACCCGCTCAACCGGGTCGTAGAACAAAATCGGGCTGACCCCAACCCTGTTGGCGAACTCGAAATCGTGGTTTGTGCTGAAAAATGGCTCATATTGGCGAACGGGCTTGCCTTTGTTGTTGAAGATCGTCCAACCGCTGCCCAGCCAGCGCGGCGCAACGATGAGACCATCGTCAACAAGCGGGCCATCCGCCGCTTGCATCTTTTTCTGAATCTCGCGTCCGAAGCCATCGGAATATGAGAAGCTCAGTTGTAGATGAGAATGCTCACCGAGTTGAAGATCGCTGACATGAGTTTCCCGCTGAATCGTCGCTGCATAGACGGGCTGCCACTTGGCGTGGTCATCCGGCCAAGCGTCACGTGTCCCCTGAAAACGGAGCAGATCATAAAGGATGCGTGTCGTCGCGCTACCCAGCAGCGTTTCTGCCGCGGCATAAAGATCTGTGGCAGTGAAATAATCCTCGACAGCTTGCGTCGAAAGATCCAGCACAAAACCCGCGTCAATTAAATCACCTTTCGCTGCCCCATCAGCTTCGTGTTGTTTGCCAATCAGCGCTGAAGCCACAACCATACCGAGCGCATCGAAGCATATCTGCGACCGATTTCCATTCGCATCGGTGACGAGGCTTGCCTGAAGCGTCCGATAGTCGTTTCGCGGCGTAATCGCACCAGCGTCCAGATCACGTTCCCCTGCAGTCACTTTGTTTTGCAAAGGATCGGTTGTTTCCAGCAGCAGTAGATTATAGGTGTCGTAGTGCAGTATCGTTGGTTGCCCGAACGGATCGAGTTGCAAGCGAGACAGGAAAAAATTCTGCCGGGCGAAATTCAGCTCCGTTGCAGTGTTATCGTTGATGTCTTCGGAGTAGCGCACTTGCCCCCCGCTTATCCAGAAGTTCCCATCGCCATCCAGTTCGACATATTTTCCGTCGTTACGCAGCAAGGCAGTGTCAGCGCGCGTGTCATAGATAGCGGTTAATAGATCAGGTGTGAAAGCGAGCTTATAACTCTGGAAGGGCAGCGCCATCGACTGAAGCTCGCCCCAATTCAACGGTACGGAGAGATCATCACTGCGGTAGCGCGTGCATACTCGCTCGATCAAACGACGGTAAGGATGATTCTCGACTGCGCCAGCTTCTTCAATATCCTGATAGGGGATGTCATGCTGGCCATCGCTCGCCTGCATGATATATCTCGCCATCTCGTCAAAGCTAAACAGGTTCGTAATCTTTGGAACTTGCGCCTGTGGTGTGGCTTTGATCAAATGATAGGTACGAACAGCACATACCAGAGGAGATCTATAAGCATCTGGTTCTGAGACAGCGTTGGTATAGGCATTTTGCGTGAACGTCACCAGCATTTGCTTCTGGCAGATGTGATCCTGAGGCGTCAACAGTGAATCGGGGTCATCAAATCGTCGTCCATAACTGATGGAAACACTTTCCAAGACATTTCCATAAGGACCAACAGCCAGCGTCATGGAATGGATCAAACGCGGGTCAGCGACTTGCTGACCGTCAACGATATAGAGCTTGCGCTCGTAGTTATACTCAATCGTCTCACGATCATGGACGAAGTACACACCATAGCGATTTGGCCCGCGTGACTGCACAGGCTCAATCGTGTAGCTGCGCTCTGTGACTTTGTATGGCTGAGATGCTTCAGCTGTCCCATCGAGCGCGTAAACTTCCTGGCGCAGAATCGAGTTTTTCAGCGCGCGACAGGCCTCCGCTTCTTCATCGAGCGCGATGCTGACGGGCAGTATTGTATCTTCCAGTAGCATGGTCTCCAATTGCGCCTCGGAGAGCTGAGGTTCGTGATAGTATTCATCCTCGTAAAAACGCGTGATTCGGCTGCGGTCAACATACACTCCGGTATGAAACCACGTTTTTGTCAGGGTCGGTGGCACATGCGAGGCAAGGTCAAAGTTGTCCCCGGTTGGAAAAGCGCCATCGCTGCTGAGGGTAGCGAATTCTTCGGTATCCCACTGTTCAACCATGCCGAAGCCACGAAACTCACGCTCGATCCCGTCAAAATAGCCATGATGATAGGCGTAGCGGGTTACAAACCGATTGCGGCTGAGAAAACAGTAGGTTTCCACCCGTTTGACCACGTGAACTGGGGAGGCCAACCGCGTGACCCAAGGTGTCCCTGCGAGTTTGTCAGCCAGATAGAATTCGGTAGAGGATGCATAGGTCAAGTGGGTTTCAGTACCCAAGTTATTGATAATGTGTGTCAAAAGATGGGGCTTGGTTCCGCCCATCAAGTCCACATAGCGGATCGACCGTCGTCCGTTCTCAGGCAGCGGCGATGACCATACTAGGCACGATGTCCCATTGCCTGTCAGATCGGATATCGCTACGGTCGCTAGGCTGTCGACTTGGGGAAAGCTCCCTAAGGCTTGCGAGTCACTCCACGAATTTCCGGACTGATTGAAGTAAAGATAGATATCATCGTCGCTCAGATAAATGATATCGCTCATGCCCGAACCGTCAATATCGCCGATCCGAATCCGCCGAGAATCGAATTGATCCGGGTTATCGAACCAGGGTGCATTATCCATCGTCACTTTCGCGCCAAAACGACCGTAGCCTAGGTTCGGCCAGTAAGAGACTTCACCGTTGCGGATGCGTACTAAATCCGCCAGCCCGTCCCCAGAAAAATCTGCGACAAAAATCGACTGCATACTATCAGCAAAGACCAGTTTTGGGCCTTGCTCTTCGTCACGGGATTCCGGAACGGTGAAGGGGAGCCCAAAACCTTTCTCCGCCAGCGATGGATACCAGCGCAAACGATCCTGCTCAGAAATCAGCACATCGCTATGACCATCTCCAGTCAGATCAACAAAGCGCAGGTTTGCATCGCTCCAGTTCAAACGCGGCAGTGATTCGAACGTAGTGAGCGGTTGCCAGTCCTCGTCTACAGTACGTTCGTAAAAACCGGGGTAATTCCCTCCAAACGTCACCAGATCAAGTTGACCATCCCCCATTAAATCCAGCAGTTGATACCCCCGGCCTAGCGAAGCTCCGGCCGGTTTATGCGCAACTGATCGCATTGGCCCCAGAGTCCCATTTCCAAGGTTCGGCTTGAAATACCACGTATTTTCCTGCTCGCTCAGGATACCGGAGATGCCCTCGCCATCCAGATCTACCCATTGATAACGCGAGCCATCGACTCCTGCGCCGACTCCCTCTAGGCTTTGCGAGTCTATCTCTTGGACTTCGTGGCTAACCACCGCGTCGGAATACTGGAATTCCAACCTCGGCATCGAGGCTTTGGAATACGTGCTGGTGGCGCTGTCGCTCTCTCGTCGGTAACCACTCTGAGTGATCGAGGCGATCAGTGAGCTGATGGGATGGCCTTTACGCAGGTCTTCCGCGTTGCCGCGATTGCTTCGGTAGACGAGGTCGGTCGAATGTACCAAACAGTTCCGCCTGACATTCGCTTCATCGGGGAAGTGGTGAAACATGAGAATCCGCTGGCACAGCCGATAACAACGGATTTCAAAGCCAGCGCGGTAGGTCGAATACGGATCATGACGGCACAACCAGTCGCCAGTATCTCCCGGCGCGGGACGGTCAGCATCATGCTCGCCGTAGTCAAAAACGATTTCAAAATGCCATTCCATTCGCGAATAATCCGCCTCGACCAGATGTGAGGGGCGGTTGCCATATTTTATGTGTTTGATGTAGCGATTCGCGCTTCGGCTCTTTTCCATGCGATTGCTCTCATGGGCTGCACGCTGCTCAACGCTAACCGAGTTCTCAGAGGTATACTCATAGATAATGACATTGCCTTTGTCGTCCCGGCTCTCGCAGATCAGCCAACTGTAAATACGTAGGGGTTCGTCAGTGTCAGCGATCCGACTGTTCGGCGTTTGCCCGTACAGAGTGAGAATGTTATCTCGCGTGATAGATCGCCAATGGATTTCCCCGCTGTTCTGATTCATCCAGCGTTCAATCCGGGAAAAAAGCCCTTCAATACGCGGTCGATACGCCCGCACCTGATAGCGGATGCCGTCCACCGTGCGTGGCGTGTCGATAGCCTGCAACGTTATCGGATCAAAGATAGGAACTAAATCTTCCGCTCCGGAGAGGATAAACACATCTCCATCATTCTCGTCCTGATAAGTAGGCAGCCCTTTATCCGTTTTACGGGTGAGAGTGGGTAAAGCCAGATTCCAGCCCCAGCCGAAAATGCCATTCCCGATGCCGGAGTCGTAGCTCAGGGCGAGTTTAGGGGCAAAGCTATCGCGTCCAGGACTAACGACAATCGGCACACTCAGCGTTCCTGTCCCCTTAACGACATTGGCTGTAAATTTTTCGCCGATGCTGCGAATAGCCCCGCCACCTTTGGGTAGAGAAATGCTTGCTAGATTAGTGCTCGGTGTCGATTGAGCATCTGCGTGAGCCCTAGATTCCTGAAATTCGTCCTTCATACCAATCTCCAAGACCTTCACTAATGGTTGATCGATTTTGGAAATGACTTCGTTGATAAAAGAAACATTTTGAGTTTTTTATAAATTTATTATGGAAAAAATAATTATAGAAGTTTTATCTTATTTGTGCAAATTTACATACAATCTAGACTGAGCATGACAATAGCCTATTAATATCACGACCGTTGGTTTTCAATAGAAATGGTAAAACATTGCCTAAATCAGAGCTAAACAGAATTGGAGTTTTCCGGTATGTGTCAAGGATATTGAAATAACTTGGTGAAAAGATTAAGAAAGAGTCTCGGCTGGTTTGGGCGGATTGATGTAGACTACAGTGGGATCAACTTTGACGATGAATAAACCCTGCATAAAACGCTCTCGATGTGCCTGAGAAGACCTTGCCATCACCGCCTGTCGTTGCTGTTGGAGGACGATTGCCTCGCCATAATGAACATGCGCCGGTGTCATCAGGTTCAGCCCGGAATAAGAATGGTTGTTGTTATACCAATAAGATAACAGTGTGCCCACTGACGTGCCTGGTCAATTAAGCCGAAATGCTCAGGATAATCAGCACGATATTTCATCATTATGAACTGCGCCTCGCTGAACGGATTATCGTCGGAAGTATGAAGACGGCTGTGGCTTTTGGTTATCCCCAGATCCAGCAGTAGTTGGCGCAAGGGTTTGCCATTCATCGGACTACCGTTGTCGGCGTGCAGCGTAAGCTGGTCAGGTTGGATTCTCTGCTTACAAGCCGTTTCGGCAATTAACTGCTTTGCCAGCTCACTGCTCTCGACCTCAGCGATCATCCACCCGACAACATAACCGCTAAAGATATCTAGTACGGTGTAGATCAGATAGCGGCAGACGAGGCGACGTTTACGCCCTCGTCGTATGCCGCCAAAATGCGATATATTATGCGCCAGTGGCACAGATACTGTCCCTCATCCAACAAGGCAGCGTACACCTGACGCAGCGCACAATATATGAAGCGTTCACTGTTGAGCAGCGCCCGCTCTTCTGCTCGTTCCTCTGCCGCTAGCGCATGTTCCGGTGTTGGAAGGCTGTGGCGTTGCTGGTAGACCCGACTCCGAGCCACATTCAGAACCTCACAGGCATTTTTCATCCCAATTTTGCGGGCAAGCTCGCTCGCGATACCCCTCTTCCAGCAGGTGGGCTAACTTTTTTGCGCTTCAATAATCACCTCCGCACGTTCCAATTGACGCTTCAATCGGGCATTTCAGTTTCAAGACGCCGTAATTCAGCACAGTACGGGTTGGTGACAGGACCGCGTTTCTTGTCGAGGGGCCTTTGGGCATGAACTTTGCGCCAATCCCCAATCTGGTTGTACGTAAAGCCTTCACCCCGTAACAACACCCTAACTCGCCACGCTGACATTGTTGGGCTTCGGCAACCCATACGGCGTTTATACTCCGTACCAAAGAGCCGACGTTCTGTTTTAGGCTGTAACTCTGGATTAGCGTTCTGTCGGGTTGACATGATCTCTTTTCCTGTTCTCCGCCCTGCAATTCTACATTAAACTTTGAAGCGAAGTTGTTTCATTCATCCTGGCACAGCAGGAATCGTTCATCGTGTGGTTGCCAGAACAGGCAGCACCTTTGAATATTCGCCCGCTTAATAGGGCAGGAACATCCTGGATTCTTACGTCGTCCGCTCTCTATGAATAGTGACACCGGAGCAAAGTCCATTGTTATTGTTGTCTTTCCGGCGTTGGTCCCGTTGCTCGTTCCCCAATGCTTAGATTATGAACTGATTCAGACATTTAAAACAAACAAGTGCCGTAAGTTAATCAAAGCAAAGGCGAGATGATGACCCGCCAAGAAATGAGCATCCTTGAGGTCAAAGCGAAGCAAAAGGGCACGAAACTTGTCAATCCAAGCAAAAGAACGCTCACTCACAAAACGGTTCTTGTAGACATCTGGATTGAAAAGTCGCTTGCGTCCACGTTTGACCGATTTACGATTGCGTTTGTTTTCAGCCATGTTGGGCACAACCTGATGATTGAAACAGACTTTTCGAGCCTCTTTGGTGTCAAAAGCGCTATCGGCATTGAAGAAAGCGCCCGAAATGACTAATCCCCAGTCTTTCATGGTTTTAAAAGCGCTCTGAAGATGATCCTTAAGGTTGAAGGCATCATTATGGTTACCCGCGATAATGTACGTGCAAGCAATCAGGTAGCCGTTTTTGTCGGTTATAGGCAAGTTGTTACTGGTTTTGGCGCGTTTTGCGGGCTTGGTAAGCTACACTTTCCCCACCCTTTTTGGCAATCGCGTGGCTACCATCCAAGTTGATCTGTCCCAAGTCCAGTTGATCCCTGATGCATCCAATGCTGCCTTGCCAAACCCTGCCTAAACTCCCATCTGTACTCCATTTGCGCCAATGATCATAGACGGCTTGCCAACTCGGCTCATTACGTCTTTCACGCTCACTCGCCTCGCGCGAAACTGGCAACCGATCCCACTGACATCCCGTATGCAAACGGTACAAAATCAGGTTAAATATCCCATGCAAGGGTGTTTTACTCACATAACCTCGGCGGGCTGTTATCAAATACGGCAAGATGTAGTCTCGAAACTGTTCCTCAGTTACACTTTCGGGAATGGTACTCATGATGGCTTACTCTTTGGTCGGAGTTTTTCTCAATCATGAGCTACCATCCTTTTTTTCTCATTATGTCTGAATCAGTTCAATCTCAGCGGATGAGCCGCTTTTTATGAGTGTTGATCATCCTAACATATACAAGCACCAGTTTTGAAGATAGCAATTTAGGCTTTTACTATTCGGAAACCCCGATTATCACTACGGAAATCCGCAGAATTCCATGTTCGGTAGTCGGACATTAATTCCTCGTTGCTAGTACGATGCCAAGAACCACCCCTCAAAACGCGACGTGAGCCATGTTCGATATTTATGTCTCCAGAAGCCCAATTATTCAAACACCACTCTAAGACATTTCCAACCAAATCAGATACACCGTATGGACTTGGCACATCCTTATAGTATGTTACGGGCGAAACACCTCTTGATTTAGAGTTACACAATTTTTGATCAAATTCATTACCCCAAGGATAAGTGAGCTCATTATTTCCCTGTGCTGCATGTTGCCACTGTTCTTCCGTGGGAAGCGTGATTATTTGAGCACTTTTTGTACTTATCCAATTGCAAAATGCAACGGCCTCAAACCAACAGACGTTCGTACGAGGAAAATCATCTCCAACGAAAGCAGTATTTTTAGGCACTGGGTTATTAATGTGCCAGTTTTTCGCTTCAGATGAATAAATCCACCACACATCATTTTGATAACCATCCTGCGCCTCGATGAAAGCTTGGAATTGAGCATTTGTCACGGGATATTTGCTAATTGCGAAATGGGCTACATCGAATTGGCCTCCAATACTACCGGGTGGATTGAAGGATGAAGCGTCGGTGACAGTGACTGAACCATTGGGTATTTCACACCACTCAAAAGGTTTCGGTAAAATATCAATTATCTCAATCTGCTTATATTTTTTGTTATCTGGGTGAAAGTCATCAAAGATTTTTTCAGGATCATAATCAGGATATTGAGTTTGAAATTTTTGAATAGCCTCCCAAACTCGTGAAGGAGCCTCATATTGGGCCATAATATGGAGAGCTTTATATTGTTGATCCATAGCCTCATGTTGGCGCAATAGGTCAGTATATTCATCGACATCGAAAAAAACAGGAATGTTTTTGAACTTACGGACTATTCTCAGAGCTTTCTTTGCGGCTAACCAATTATTTTTTGAATACTCAGTAAAAAAGGAGGCGATAGCACCATTTACGTCGTTAGCAAGCGGCGCATCTGAATGATTTGCAGATACGGATGGATTTGTTCTTTCAATAAGTTTATTAATTGAACTATAAAAGCTTGTAACTGCTTTTGTCTGGGTAAATCCCTGTGAAAGATCAATATAGTTTATCTTTTGTAAAGTTTGTTTTATATCTTCTGCAATATTTTCCCAGGTATCTGTTTTTGGACGAACAATAATAGGCAAGATGAGTTTTTGAAGACGGATTGCTTCTCTACATTCGTCTTGACAATAAGACGATGTTAAAGATTCGTTCGAAATTAACATTAGGAAAATGTGGCATTTGCTAACCTCTTCCAGAATCAATTTCCACCAGTCCGCACCTCCTGTTATTTGCTCATCAAACCATACACAGTCATTGCCGTAAACAGGCAAAAGCAAAGGTAAAAGTAGATCAATAAATAAGCGATCTGCTCGACTATAACTGATGAAAAAACGTACCATACTGATTATCCGTAAATCCTCTGTGATCAGGCGTTACTTAATTAGATTAGGGCGTTGGTGTCGGTGTGAGAGTTGGCTTATTTGCGGTTGGCGTGGATCCCGCCGTTGGTGAGGGCAGTATTTGAGGGGTTTGATAAGCAAGATCATACAACCAACTGTCGCTGAAGCTGCAGCCCGGGTCCTGTTGGGTAAGGGAGATGACACCAATAACACCGTCACTAAACTGACTGTCATTGAATTGAGTTACGTATTTACCATTAATAAACACGCTAAAACTATTCTCAATAACAACTATCATTACCTCGTTCAGACCTTTAACAGAGATAGCATCCGATTGTGTGACTGCTACTTTACCAAAAACACCTGATGAGTTCAGTCCATACAAATTGAGATTTGAATTGGTGTCAATTGAAAGGATATAACCGCCACGAATTACCAGTCCGCATTTACTGGAGTTATCTGCTGCCCAATTGATGACCGTATGGATCACTGCGTTGCGATATTTATTGTTGAAGGGAATGAAGGTGAGTTTCCTATTGTCGACGAGCTTGAGATGAATCACATCCTCCATCCGCTCAAGATATCCGGCACTTATGTCGATATTCGCAATTGCCAACTGATCGATTACAGCACGTTCGGGAGTTGCCGTTGGCATGGGTGTTAGCGTAGGTGTAAGGGTGGGCGAGGGTAGAATCTGCGGAGTATTGTAAGCAAGATCATACAACCAACTGTCGCTGAAGCTGCAGCCCGGGTCCTGTTGGGTAAGGGAGATGACACCAAATACACCATCACTAAACTGAGTGTCATTGAATTGAGTTACGTATTTACCGTTAATAAACACGCTAAAACTATTTTCAATAGCAACTATCATTACCTCGTTCGGACCTTTAACAGAGATAGCAACTGATTGCTTACTACCAACTTTATCAAAAACCTGTGATGAGTTCAGTTCATACAAATTGAGATTTGAATTGGTGTCAATTGAAAGCATATAGCCATCACGAATTATTAGTCCGCACTCACTACGTTGGGCTGCTGACCAATCAATAAATGTATGGATGACTGCGTTGTGATATTTATCTTTGAAGAATTCTGCAGTAAGCTTTCCATCACTGGTGGCTTTGAGATGAGCCAAATCCTTCATCGGCTCTGCAAGATAACCGTCTCTCATTTGGATGTGAGCCAATGCCAACTGATCGATTACAGCAGGTTCGGGAGTTGCCGTTAGAGTGGGTGTTAGCGTAGGCGTAAGAGTGGGCGAGGGTAGAATCTGCGGAGTATTGTAAGCAAGATCATACAACCAAGTGTCGTTGAAGCTGCAGCCCGGATCCTGTTGAGTGTCGGAGTAAATTCCAAAGTCACCATTACTAAACTGAGGGTCATCGAATTGGGTCACATACTTCCCGTTAACAAATACGCTTAAGCTGTTATCAATAACGACTACCATCACTTGGTTTGGGCTTTTTGCAGAGATAGCATCTGATCTTATTTCGCCTATTCTTTTAGGGCCGCTCGTTCCGTCAACGAACAAATTGACATATAAATCTTTGTCAATAGCAAGAATATAGTGTTCACGAATTATCAATCCGCATGTAGCCTGCTTATTATTTGACCAGTCGATGACTGTGTGGATGACTGCGTTGTGATATTTATTATCGAAGACTCGTCTCTTATTCATGTTATCGAGTGGAACTGTGTTCGCTACTTGATTAGCGAGATAACCGTCACTCATTTGAATGTCAGCCAATGCCAACTGATCCGTTACCGCAGAATCCGGAGTTGCTGTTGGCGAGGGTGTTTGGGTAGGCGTGAGGGTTGGCGAGGCAACTTGTGGTTTGGAAAAAGCAAAATTCCACAACCAAGTGTCGGTAAATGTACATGTCCACTCATTACTTTTGGGGAAGCTTCCCGCCAATACTCCTAGCTCACCTTTGGTAAGTTGACGATCACTAAACTGAGCGACATAAACGTCGTTTATAAATACTGAGAAATGATCATCAACTGCAACCAGCAATAATTGATTATTTGTGCCCTTCGCTACTTGTAAATTTACAGGACCTATTGGTGTAGAATTCTCATAACTTCCCTGAATTATTGGACTAAATTGAACATTACCGTTCCCGTCAATTGTTAAGGTGTAATATGAACCAAGAGCAGAATTTCGGAATATGAGACCGCATTGATCGTTTGGTGAACCTGTACCCCATTGAAAAGTTGTTCCAATTGCAAAATTCTCGTATGTGCCTCCTAATGTTTGCCAATCAATCGTATTAGATTTTCCGGTAAGATCGACTGTTATTTTATCACGTAGTACAACTTGATAGCCGGAATTCATATCGATTCCACTTGCCGCGAGTATTTTCTCAACAAAGGGTTGTGGTGCTGCTGTAGGAGTAGCTGTTGGGCTCGATGTTGCGGTTATCTGAGTCAAATTAAGCGTTGGACTTGGTAGTAGAGTCAATGTGGGTACTAGTGTAGGAAACGGTGTTCGAGAAGGGGAAGTGCCTTGAGAATTGCACTGAATATTTATTTGGTACAGTATTCTTTGGTCACAAGTTAGATCTGCAACAGACCGGTTTCGTTGTAGCCATAGAAATAACCCCTCAGGATATGGGGCGATATCCCATGCAATAATATTAGCATCTGATGAGCCAGATAACGCCTGTTTACCATCTGGACTATAAGCTACCGCTAAAACCCAACCATTCGCACCTACAAAACGTTGGAGAGGTTGTCCGGTTTCGACGTCCCACAAAATCATAGTGTTATCATCTGATCCAGATAACAAGGTTTTACCATCTGGGCTGAACTTTACATCATCAACAAAGTTGAGATGTCCTTGTAACGTTTTAAGTCTGTTACCTGTTGCGAGATCCCACAAAATGATTGTGTCATCTCCAGACCCTGAGGCAATCAAGTGACCATCTGGAGAAACATCTACTGCGTTGACACGTACCTGATGACCATCAAGACGATGAAATATTTTGTTCTCTTGCCAATCCCAAACCACAACGGAATGATCTGCAGATCCAGAAACCAAATATTTACCATCAGGCGTAAACTTTACGGACCAAATTACATCTGTATGGTTACTGCTATTCTGAGCTAATATCTCGTCAGTCTTAAGATTCCACACCGTAACTGTATTATTATCAGCCCCTGAGGCAGCATATTTTCCATCTTCACTAATATCAACATGTAGTACGGTTCCTGAATTACCCCCAAAACTACGTATAATCACACCTTGATTGGTATCCCAAAGATCAACTTTACCATTACCACCACCTGAGAGTAACTGACTACCATCTTGGTTAAAATCAAGTCCTTTGACACTGTTGGTTTGAGTGAGAAAACTCCTAATTTGCTTACCTGTAAAAACATCCCATAAGATAATGCGACCATCATCTGCGCCAGATACGAACATTTGACCATCAGGTTGGTAGCTCAAAGCAGTAATTGGTCTAGTATTCCCTGTATAAAATTTCAATTCATTGCTGCCACGAATATCCCATTGAATAACTGTTTTGTCGTCAGATCCAGCTACGGCAAATTTGCCGTCATCGCTAAAGTCAACAGAATTTGCTCCAGTTGTTTCTCCACGAAGATCTCTTACAACACTTAACGTGTCAATATCCCATAATACAGGAGAAGTTCCCCAAGAAGCCGAAAGTATTGATCGATTGTCAGGGCCAAATTTAACTGAATAAACTTGATGATTGTATTTACGGAAAGGTAAAGATTGCTTATTTGTTGTCAAATCCCAAAGTTGCAGATATCCATCATCGGCACCGGTAAGAATTAGATTCCTTGTGGCATTGAAATCCATGGAATTTATTGGGCTGCTAGCCTTGCTCTCAAATAATTCCGTTTCATTGATGCCGCTAAAATCAATAACCCGTATTAGTACATCCGATTGTAAAATACCTGCATAAATGACCGTTTTATCTTTAGGACCATAGACCATACTTGTAATCATAATCTCAGTATTTTGAGGGTATAAAGAAATATTCTTTTCTTCCCATGTCTGAGTATCCCAATCAATAATTGAAGTTGTATCGCTCGTAAGAATATTTTTGCCGTCGGGACTAAATGCAATACCTGTAATTTGACTCGAATGGCCTTTAAGTCGGTTGTTAATCGCACCTGTTCTACTATCCCAAATAACGATCGAACCATCGAGTCCTCCTGATACTACTGAAGCACCATCAGGACTGAATGTAACTTTTTCAATTTCACTTTGTTGCCCAGTAAACGTACGAATTTTCGCACCTGTGTCTGCACTCCACAATATTAATGTTTTATCGTCCGATCCTGATATAATAAAATGTCCATCGGGACTAATAGATACTGCTCTTACTGCTTTTTGGTGACCTCTTAGGCGATAACGAATATCTGATAATGTAACTGAATCAAGCAGTGCTTGATACGCCAATGGAGGTGGTGAGGCAATCTGATTTGCTTCTAATGCTAAAGCAATTGCAAGTTCTGGTTGGTCATTAGATAATTGCTGCAATGCTTGGCTTCCTAATGCGATACTGTGCGCAAGATCAGCATTACGTGCAGCCGTCGCCTGGGCAGCAACAGCGATCACAGCTTGTTCTTCAGCAAACTTACGCTGTTTAGAGGCATAAGCGAACAAACCGATGGCAAATGCTAAAGATAAAGCCAAAATTGCCAAGAATAATAGTTGTGTTTGTAATCGTTTTCTTAATGTGCGCTCTCGTAATTTTTGTTGGGATTCTTCTTTCTGTATTCCCCAAGCCTCATTAGACGTCTGAATAGGCTCAATAAAGCGATCGTGCGTGAGTTCATACCATCGTCCTCCTGCGCGAAGTTCGGCCCTGACAATATGTTGATCTTCAAGCTCTTTGACCGCAGTATTCGGGATACCGCCCGTTTCAGTACGACCATAATAAGCGGTTCCCCGGGTTCCTGCGGGTGTAATTAATACTTCCTCAAACCATTTGCGTAGTGACTGTTCGTCAACGTTCGTTTTCTGGATTGTATTAGATATACAGTCTTCATAGAATTTTGAAAGCGCTTGATCTATATCTCCAAAAACTTTGATCTGTTGTTGGTCGATGGAATAAATATCAGATGGAAGATGCTGCCAAAGATTTTGACAAACCACTTGGAGTTGAACTGGCTCGACGAATGAACCTTCAATAATGCGAGTAACACCATCTTGTGTCTCAATCCGAACTTTTGTAAGTTCTTCAACTAATTTTTCCGCCGCTCCAGGTGCAAATGAACGATTTGTATTTTTTATAGGGTCAATAACCGCGATTAAGGCTGCCTGAAGAGACATTGGTTCGAGACGAAAACGCGAGCGCAGATGACCTGGCAAGATCGCTACGTAGGGATCAAATTGGGCAATAAAATCCTCACGCATGACAAAAATTACGCGAAAAAGATCGTCAGTTTTAAGCGCATCACGTAGTTGTTCAAAGAAAATCTCACGTTGTTCCCATCGATCAGGATAAAAACTAAAAAATTCTTCAAACTGATCGAATATGGCTACTCGCGGCAGTTCAAAGCCAGTGCTATCTTTGCGATGTGGACGTTCTTGCAGAAATTGGTTAATCGACATTGTGAGGAGAGTTGCTGGATCAGTGTTTTCCGGTACCCAGCTTATCAGGGTATTCATGACATACGGATTGTCAACTGACTCATAGGGTATAGTGTTTGGTATAAGACCACGGACACGCGCAATAGGAAAAACTTCGAATTCTTCCTTTTCAAGGAGTGGAATCAGTCCCGCATTAAGCAACGACGTTTTGCCAACCCCAGATTGTGAATATACTAGAACAATTTGATTCGCAGACACAAAAGACAAAAGCTCGTTTGCCTCGCGGTTACGACCAAAAAATAGGTCGCGATGTTGGCGTTCAAATGGGCGCGGCCCAACATATGGATCCCGGTTTAAATTGCTAGTTGGCATCCGTAAAATCTCTCCATCGTTGTCTTAACTCAGTAGTAAATTCTTTGGTCGTTCCCCAATAAGCTCTAATGCCTGCGCCTCCAAAATAATCGTCAAAATATTTTTGCAGTCGTTGTTGTTTTGGATCATTAGCATCCTCAGAGACAGGAGGAAGCTGAACTGTTACACTTATTCGATTCATTCGGCTCTGACGAGAGCTAATCAGTCCTCGAAATAGAACCTTAAAACTCCAATCGCCTAATGTATATCCAACAATCATTAAAGATGTGCTAGCGATAGCTCGTTGAATACGTGGCGGAACAATACTTTCATCTTTAGAAATATTAACTAGGAAGTCGAGATAATCGTCTTCAGTGAGCACTAAAGATTCTGCTGATTTATCGTATCCGTAAAGATGAAAAACGACAGGGTTTGCCGGGGTTGGCTCATAAATACTGATCCCATCAAAAACGGATGTATGATGTTTAACTGTCTCATTCCATCTACAAAAGTCCCGTTTGGAATCTTTATTGCGACTTTTCAGCGCCATTTCCATGTAACCATTAAAGTTTGTTGTTAAATAGATTGGTAGGGGTAAATCTGCTAATACAGCATGTGGTTCATCGGGAAGAGAAAAATCAGGTGGCTTAATTGGCTTTATTTCTTTGATAAGTTCTTCTTTGGGATACATGGGGTCACGATATACAGATAGAAACTGAGAAACCCTCGTTAAATCTTCTTCTGCACCTACAATTGGGTAATTAGATTCATCGGCCCATTTACGCGCTGTTTTTATGTAATGAGGTACTGTTTCACTGTGAACATCTTCACCAATTATGGGCGTACACTTCCCATCTTTTATACGTCCGAGTAGGAGTTCCCAATCACGATCTTCAAGTTTCGTTGCCAAAGAGTGTTTCTCCACAGAATTGTGAATATCTATAACCAAATTTGAAATCCAGTGACGAGCAGCGATTCAATCTTCTATTAATGGATAGATAAAAATTTCGCGCACATTTAGGATTCCCTGATATTTTATGTTCCTTTTGTAATATATGCAACAAATATCTTTAAGATGAGCTTTGTATATAACAAGGGAGAGACAGAATAAGCGAATAGGCCTAATTGCCATGTAAGGTTGAAGATGCTTAAACTACTAGAATGGATGATAGCAATGTTAGCGGAATTTGCGCCACTGATTTATGCCATCAACACATGGACAAAGTAAAAATGCTGATAGTAAGCGCAATTTCGACAATAGGGAAGGGAACGGCAAGTGTAGCGCCGTGGATAATGATAGTAGCCTATAGAAGAACTATGCCAAGTATTATCACGTGCTGAACCGAGCCGTCTGGTCAGGTAAAGAAGGAGTGCTGTTTTACTAGGCTTGATGTTGAAATTTTTGCCAAGAATGGGGATTCTACTTGGACTTGAACCAAATATAACTGACTTAGTCGATTCGGTAGAGCAAACTTGAGAACAGAAAACTCCTTATTGAAGTAAATTTATCCTCTCAATCGGAAAATGATCTTTTACGAACACCCTGATTGGATTCGAACATCGCTAGGCAAGAAAAAAGCGCCTCAAGAGCGCTTTTTCCCGTGTATGACCCCGGTTGGATTCGAACCAACGACCCTCCGCTTAAAAGGCGGGTGTTCTGCCACTGAACTACGGGGCCAACCATGTAAAATTGTAGCGCACTTCCTGGCGTTTTCAAGCCACAATTTATTGGTTTCCTAAGATCGTAGAAAATTACTCTCCTAGAACAGATGTATTCTTTTTGTAATTTTTGCTATACTCGTGCTTGGCAAACCATTTTCTAACTTTAATACTTGAGTCAACTATGCCGCTGACCGCCACACCGACCAATGGTGAAAAACTCCTCAACAAACTGCTGCGTGAACTGCCACGTAAACAGTTCTTTTTCCACTATGAACCCCAACTCAACACAGCCGATGGACACAGCAGTAAACCGGATTTTGTGGTGGTGGCAGCTTTGCTGGGTGTGATCGTGATTGAGGTTAAGGACTGGGTCAAAATCACGGGTGGTGACCAGCAGTTGATCCACACAGTTCGCAGCACAGGAGCGGCGATGAGCCACGAAAATCCGGTACTGACGGCGCAGCGTTACGCTTATGATCTCAATCGCCGATTTGAGCAGCGGGTTGAATTATGGGAGCAGTACAAAGGGCGCAAGCGGCTTAAATTTCCTTGGCAGGTCATGGTCGCGCTACCAAGAATCAGCCAGCGGGTAATCGAGCAGTTTGAGAAAAAAGGCATCTGGCCGCGTAACACGGTTATTGGTAAAGAACTGCTGCGGAACTCTGAAACATTGCAACAAGCCCTAAGCAACCTGCCGTGGAAGTTCACCTTGGAACAGCCACTATCACTGGATATGTTGGACATCGTGCGCGAGGTGCTCAATCCTTCACTGTTGGTTGAAAATGAAAACGGTTGGCCTGTCGGAACGCTAACGGAACTACAACACGGCTTGATTAATGAGCCGCTTCATGCCGTTCATCCGCAGCAGCTAACCTTGTTCGAATACGAACCGATGTCCGATGAAACGCAGGATATTCCTGGAAGCGCCAGTGTGCGTTTGGTGCGCGGCGTGGCTGGCAGCGGTAAGACACTGGTCTTGATCCGGCGGGCGCAGCATTTGATGAGCCAGTATCCAGAGGCGCGACTGCTGGTGATGAGCTTTAACGTTGAATTGGCGCGTGACCTTAAAGGACGGTTGCGTTTGTCTGATCAGCAGGTGATGGTTGCCAGCTTTCATAAAGTTTGCCGGATGATTTTGGGCGATCAGTGGCGTGACCCGCTGCGAACGCGCGAATGGCTGCGACAATATCAGCGTGAAACTCTTGCGTCACTAGGTTTATCTGCTGAGTTTGTGGCGGCTGAATTCGCGTGGCGCAAAGAAATGGCTCTGTTGGATGATAACAGTTATCTCGAAGCTGATCGCAGTGGGCGGGGACAACGGCTGGAACACAATCGCCGTGAAATCATCAACACACTCTTCAACCACTACCGCATGTATCAAGCAGCCCACGGTTACGATTGGGATGATGTGGCAACTGCTGCTTTAGCGGTATTAAATGATGACAACCATCCGATGCGGCAAACCTATGACGCGATTTTGATTGATGAAGGGCAGGACTTCGCACCGTCGTGGATGCAGTTGACCTTATCACTGCTCAAACCCAACGGTGATTTGCTGATTTGTGATGATCCGTCGCAGAGTATTTTTAACACCTACAATTGGCTGCAAAAAGGGTTATCAGTCGTCGGAAGGACACGTATTTTGCGTGTGCCGTTTCGTTCCACTCGCGAGATCAGCCGCGCGGCTCATAGCTTAATTGAAGCCGACGACACACTGCGATCCACCGAGGAACGTGCCGAACCGGATTTTAGTTCCTATGAATTGGGCAGCGGTCCACTACCTGCCTTGATTGCCTGTGCCGATTCAGCCAGCGAAGCCACCTTTATCAACGACAAAATTCGTGATTTATTAGCGGGCGGTGCTTCACCGGCGCAAATTGCGATTTTGTGCCACGCCAAATGGCATGT